>NZ_JBFUME010000035.1:0-366 GCF_054049535.1 Aeromicrobium sp. P5_D10 | reverse complement strand
GAATGTTTGTTCGGCGACGTCCTACTCTCCCACACCGTCTCCAGTGCAGTACCATCGGCGCTGAAAGGCTTAACTTCCGGGTTCGGAATGTGGCCGGGTGTTTCCCTTTCGCTATGGTCGCCGTAACTCTATGGAGATATCAAAACCATTGAACAGCCACCCGTAACCTGTGCCTTACCCAGTGTTTGGGGGGGGTGGTTGTGGTGGTGTTTGGTGGTTCCCGGTTATATCTCGGGAACCTCACAGTGGACGCGGTGTGTGCTTTTGAGGGCACGGTCATCTTTGTAAGGGAACAAGCCCTCGGCCTATTAGTACCAGTCAGCTCCACGCATTGCTGCGCTTCTACTTCTGGCCTATCAACCCACA
>NZ_JBFUME010000034.1:0-381 GCF_054049535.1 Aeromicrobium sp. P5_D10 | reverse complement strand
CGGAATGTTTGTTCGGCGACGTCCTACTCTCCCACACCGTCTCCAGTGCAGTACCATCGGCGCTGAAAGGCTTAACTTCCGGGTTCGGAATGTGGCCGGGTGTTTCCCTTTCGCTATGGTCGCCGTAACTCTATGGAGATATCAAAACCTTGCCAGTGCCCAAGATGTCATGGGCCCGGTGAGGGGCCATGGCTTCTTGAGCCTGGGAGCAAACACGGTGTGTTTGCGAACAGGTTCCCGGTTATATCTCGGGAACCTCACAGTGGACGCGGTGTGTGCTTTTGAGGGCACGGTCATCTTTGTAAGGGAACAAGCCCTCGGCCTATTAGTACCAGTCAGCTCCACGCATTGCTGCGCTTCTACTTCTGGCCTATCAACCCA
>NZ_JBFUME010000033.1:0-421 GCF_054049535.1 Aeromicrobium sp. P5_D10 | reverse complement strand
CAGCTTCTTGCCGAGTTCTTCGTCCGCCCCGTCAGGATCGATGACTTCGAGCACCCGATTGGCCAAACGCTTGAGGTCGTCGATGTTGTGTTCGCCAGCCAACCGGATCAAATGCGCTTCAGCATCAGCGCGGGGTTCGTCATCAACCCAGTCCGGTAGACGGTCGATGGCTTTCATGATGACCCGGGCTTTGTCTGTGGACAGGCCGCCGGTGGCCCATGCTGTACGGGTGGCCTCAGTGTGCTCGGTCGTGACACGTGCCATCGACACCAGTTTCGCGGCTTCGCCCTTGTGCATCCCGGTCTGATTGGCCAACCACACCGTGGTGGAGGTGGCACCATCATCGCCAGGTAGTCCCATGCCTTCGGCGCTTCCGGCGATCCGTGACATCAAAGCGTCCAAGCTGGTGCGGGTCTTTTGT
>NZ_JBFUME010000032.1:0-444 GCF_054049535.1 Aeromicrobium sp. P5_D10 | reverse complement strand
TCACCGATCAGCATGAACGCGGCCTCACGGTAGAGACGCTCGATCTCGTACTCCTTGGAGTAACCGTAACCACCATGGATACGGAACGAGTCCTGCACAACCTCATTGCAGTACTCCGCTGCCACCATCTTGGCCATACCGGCCTCCACGTCATTGCGCTTACCGGCATCCTTGAGCCGGGCAGCCTTGACGACCATCGCATGTGCTGTCTCGACCTTGGTCGCCATCTCAGCAATACGGAACAAGATCGCCTGATGCTGCGCGATCGGCTTACCGAACGTCTCACGCTGCTGCGCATACGCCACACCCAGCTCAAACGCACGGTTCGCGATACCGACGGCACGCGCACCAACGTTGACACGACCGACCTCAACACCGTCCATCATCTGGTAGAAACCCTTGCCGGGCACACCCCCGAGAATCTGATCGGCCGAGATCTTATGC
>NZ_JBFUME010000031.1:0-473 GCF_054049535.1 Aeromicrobium sp. P5_D10 | reverse complement strand
CCTGCCCGACCTCCTACAGGACGTGCTCGACGGCACCATCACACCCGGCGATGTCTTCGACCTCACACTTCCGCTCGATGCGGTCGCCGAGGGCTACCGGGCCATGGACGAGCGACGCGCAATCAAGACAATGCTCACGCTCTAACAGGGCAGAAATGCCCACGCGGCGGGCTCGATCAACACGATGCTGACGCCGTCGTTCAGGAGTCTTGGGTGGCTCTTCGCTGGGCGCCGAGCARTACGGCTCGGAACGTMGTCCTCATCACCGCTATGGCCTGCTTGGTGTCGAGTCCCTCGTCTTGGGTCAGTAAGAGCCAGGTCATCGCATTGGCTGCGGCAAAGAGTGCTTGATGGCGAGGATCCGTTTTGTCTGCTCCGATCTCGTTACCAAACGTCTCGACGAGGTCGTCGTGTAGGCGGCCGTAATGCTGACGCCGGGCATCAGTCAAGGCAGGAGAGAACGGCTCGGCAAG
>NZ_JBFUME010000030.1:0-529 GCF_054049535.1 Aeromicrobium sp. P5_D10 | reverse complement strand
CCCGAGGTTCCGAGCGCGATCTGATCAGACTTCGCTCGCTTGAGGTAAAGGTGAGCCGGGTGCTCCCAGGTCATGCCGATGCCGGCGTGCAGCTGGATGGTCTCCTCCGCAGCCAGGACAGCCAAGTCCCCGCAGTACGCCTGCGCGAGCGATGCCGCCACGGACTCGTCTGAGTCGCCTTCAGCCAACGTCGCTGAACCATACCGCGCGGCGGCCGCAGCGGACTCAACCGACGTGTACAGGTCGGCCAGGCGATGCTTCAGTGCCTGGAAGCTCCCGAGCGGACGGCCGAACTGCTTGCGAACCTGAAGATAGGCCACCGTGGTCTCAAGGCACCACCGCGCAAGGCCGACCTGCTCCGAAGCGAGCAGCGCAGCCCCGGCATCGAGCGCCCGACGTACGGCGGGCTCAGCATCGTCGAGCACCAGCGTGCCCTCGGCTCCGTCGAGGGTGACGTCAGCGAGCTGACGGGTCATGTCGAGTGAGACGTGCGGCCTCAAGGTCGCGCTGGTCGCGTCGCGCTGGTCGC
>NZ_JBFUME010000029.1:0-555 GCF_054049535.1 Aeromicrobium sp. P5_D10 | reverse complement strand
GGGCCGCAAGTTGTTGCGTATCGAGGCCCGTAATGCTGAGACTCCGATCGAGAAGAAGCCTGAGTGGATCAAGACTCGGGCCAAGATGGGGCCGGAGTACAACGAGTTGATGAAGCTCGTYAAGGGTGAGGGTTTGCATACGGTCTGTCAGGAGGCTGGTTGTCCCAATATCTTCGAGTGCTGGGAAGACCGTGAAGCCACGTTCTTGATCGGYGGTGAGCAGTGCACCCGGCGGTGTGATTTYTGTTTGATCGATACCGGTAAACCGGTTGCGATTGATCGTGATGAGCCGCGTCGGGTGGCCGAGTCGGTGCAGAAGATGCAGTTGCGGTACGCCACGATCACCGGKGTSGCCCGTGATGACCAGCCCGATGGTGGTGCCTGGTTGTACGCCGAGACGGTCCGTAAGATCCATGAGTTCAACCCKGAGACGGGTGTGGAGAATCTGATTCCGGACTTCAACGGTGTGCCGGAGTTGTTGGCGCAGGTGTTCGAGTCACGTCCTGAGGTGTTGGCGCACAATGTGGAGACCGTGCCCCGGATCTTCAAACGGAT
>NZ_JBFUME010000028.1:0-742 GCF_054049535.1 Aeromicrobium sp. P5_D10 | reverse complement strand
GCGTAGGCGGTGTTGCCGTTCATGCGGCGGGCGGTGCGGAATTCTGAGAGCGCCTCGGCCCATTTACCGGCGGCGTAGGCAGTTTCACCGCAGGCTTCGCGGACGAGTCCCGTACGCGTGGCGCGCGCGCGAGCTGCCAGGGCATGCTTATGGGCGGTTTCAGGATCTTCTGCCATCAGCAGACCGGCCATCACCAGGTGGCGGGCCACTTTGTCGGCCAGCTTTTCCGGAAGCGCCTGCAGCGCCTGACGGGCGTGTTTGTCGAGATCTTTTGCGCTGATGTCATCGGGGATCGGCGGACCGTCGTAGATCTTCTGCGCTGCGGTCCGGTCGCCCTCTTCTTGACGACGATTCCTCGGTGCGTCATACGACTTGCCATCACGGCGAGGCTTGCCGTCGCGCGAAGGTTTACCGTCGCGGCCGGGTTTGGTGTCGCGGGTGTTGGGGCGGGGTGCGCCGGTGCCGCGTTGGTCGCGCCCACCACGGGGGGCACCTGAGCTGGGGCCTCGCCCGCCGGATCGGCCGCCACTGGACTGTCCGCCGCCTTGACGGGGGTTTCTCGACTCGGCCATGAGTCGTCCTTCCATGTTTCACTATGTATTTTGCACAAAGAGTGTGGGCACCGTGATGCGGGTGCAGCACACTGATTCTCCCACACCGAACAAGCGATGACGTTCACTGTCGCATGGGGCTCAATCCCACAAAAGGGCATGGAAATGGGTCGAGGCCGCCCCCTTAAGGG
>NZ_JBFUME010000027.1:0-812 GCF_054049535.1 Aeromicrobium sp. P5_D10 | reverse complement strand
TCGGTGATGTTGGGTCCGTCGGGCACGGGTAAGTCGGTGTTCTTGAAGACGTTGATCGGGTTGCTGAAGCCCAATGAGGGCCATGTCTTCATCGAGGGTGTYGATATCGCGAACTGCAAGGAGAAAGAGCTTTACGAGATCCGCAAACTGTTCGGGGTGCTGTTCCAGGACGGTGCGATGTTCGGGTCGATGGATCTGTTCGACAATGTGGCGTTCCCGTTGCGGGAGCACACGCGTAAGTCTGAGTCCGAGATCCGCACGATCGTGATGGACAAGATGGAGTTGACGGGTCTGGTCGGTGCCGARCGCAAGCTTCCGGGTGAGATYTCTGGTGGGATGCGCAARCGTGCTGGTCTGGCGCGGGCTTTGGTGTTGGATCCGGAGATCTTGTTGATCGATGAGCCTGACTCTGGTTTGGATCCGGTGCGYACGTCGTACATCAACCAGTTGTTCATYGATCTGAATGCGCAGATCGATGCGACGTTCTTGATCGTGACTCACGACATCAACACGGCCCGTCGGGTGCCGGACAATATCGGGTTGTTGTATCACAAGCATTTGGCGATGTTCGGTCCGCGCGAGATGCTGYTGACCTCTGATGAGCCGGTCGTGGCGCAGTTCCTGAACGCGCAGACCGTTGGTCCGATCGGKATGTCGGAGGAGAAGGATGCCGATGAGTTGGCGTCCGAGGCCGGTATCGCGATGCCGGCTCTGCCGCCGGTGCCGTTGCAGTTGGAGACCTCTGATGGTCGTGAACGTCGTGGTCAGCGGGCGCCGGGCGCGTGGTGCCGCGAGAACGGCGTCACCCCACC
>NZ_JBFUME010000026.1:0-880 GCF_054049535.1 Aeromicrobium sp. P5_D10 | reverse complement strand
GCGTAGGCGGTGTTGCCGTTCATGCGGCGGGCGGTGCGGAATTCTGAGAGCGCCTCGGCCCATTTACCGGCGGCGTAGGCAGTTTCACCGCAGGCTTCGCGGACGAGTCCCGTACGCGTGGCGCGCGCGCGAGCTGCCAGGGCATGCTTGTGGGCGGTTTCAGGATCTTCTGCCATCAGCAGACCGGCCATCACCAGGTGGCGGGCGACTTTGTCGGCCAGCTTTTCCGGAAGCGCTTGCAGCGCCTGACGGGCGTGCTTGTCGAGGTCTTTTGCACTGATGTCATCGGGGATCGGCGGACCGTCGTAGATCTTCTGCGCTGCGGTCCGGTCGCCCTCTTCTTGGCGGCGGTTGCGGGGTGCGTCGTAGGGTTTGCCATCACGACGCGGTTTGCCCGGTTTACCGTCGCGGCCGGGTTTGGTGTCGCGGGTGTTGGGGCGGGGTGCGCCGGTGCCGCGTTGATCGCGTCCACCACGGGGGGCACCAGATCCGGCGTTTCGCCCGCCGGATCGGCCGCCACTGGATTGTCCGCCGCCTTGACGGGGGTTACGCGACTCGGCCATGAGAGTCGTTCCTTCCATGTTTCGCTATGTATTTTGCACAAAGAGTGTGGGCACCGTGATGCGGGTGCAGCACCCTGATTCTCCCACACCGAACAAGCGATGACGTTCACTGTCGCATGGGCTCAATCCCACAAACGGGCATGGAAATGGGTCGGGGGGCGGCCTCGACGGAATGTTTGTTCGGCGACGTCCTACTCTCCCACACCGTCTCCAGTGCAGTACCATCGGCGCTGAAAGGCTTAACTTCCGGGTTCGGAATGTGGCCGGGTGTTTCCCTTTCGCTATGGTCGCCGTAACTCTATGGAGATATCAAAACC
>NZ_JBFUME010000025.1:0-991 GCF_054049535.1 Aeromicrobium sp. P5_D10 | reverse complement strand
CGACTTGTTGTCGATTCCGATGCTGTGGTGCGGGCAGTCGCATCGTGCGTCTGCGGCTCTGATCTGTGGCCGTATCGCGGCGAGAACCCGTTCAACGGGCCGACTCGCACCGGGCACGAACTGGTCGGTGTTGTCGAGCAGGTCGGCTCCGCGGTCTCGACCGTACGGCCGGGCGACTTCGTCATCGTGCCGTTCGTCTACGCCGACAACACCTGTGCAGTGTGCCAGCTCGGCATCCAGACAGGATGCCCACACGGCGGTTACTGGGGCGCACCCGATTCTGATGGGCACTTCGTCGACGGATTGCAAGGTGAGTTGGTGCGTGTTCCGTTCGCCGACGGCACTCTTGTCAAGACACCGACGATGCCGGACGACTCGCTGATACCCCATCTGCTGGCGTTGGCCGATGTTTTCCCGACGGGGCACCACGCCGCGATGTGCGCAGGCGTAACCACCGCAAGCACTGTCGTTGTCGTAGGCGACGGCGCAGTCGGACTATGCGCGGTCCTGGCTGCCAAACGGCTCGGTGCCGACCGCGTCATTGCGATGTCCCGCCATCCCGAGCGCCAGGAACTGGCTCTGCGGTTCGGAGCCGACCACGTCATTGCCGAGCGTGGCGACGAGGGCGCGGCCGCCGCCCGCGAGATCTTCAATGGCATCGGCGCAGACTGCGTGCTGGAGTGCGTTGGCACGAACGAGAGCGTGAAGCAGGCGCTGCGCTCGGCACGGCCAGGAGGAAATATCGGCTACGTCGGTCTCCCTCACGGCGTACAGCTCGACGTCCGGGCACTATTCGGCCACAACCTAGGCCTCAAAGGCGGCCTCGCACCCGTACGCGCCTACCTGCCCGACCTCCTACAGGACGTGCTCGACGGCACCATCACACCCGGCGATGTCTTCGACCTCACACTTCCGCTCGATGCGGTCGCCGAGGGCTACCGGGCCATGGACGAGCGACGCGCAATCAAGACAATGCTCACGCTCTAACAGG
>NZ_JBFUME010000024.1:0-1703 GCF_054049535.1 Aeromicrobium sp. P5_D10 | reverse complement strand
GTCAGCCCCTGACGTCCGCTGACGTCGCCTACAGCCTCGGGCAGAACCTCGACCCCAAAGTGGCGTCTTTGAATGGCACGATCTTCACAAACGTGAAAAGTGTTGAAGCTGACGGCCCGGACCGCGTTGTTGTCCGCTTCAAAGCGCCCGATGAGCTCTTTCACCAAGAGATGGCCATTGTGCCGGGAATGATCTCTCAGAAGGCGTACGTTGAGGCAGACCCGGATGCATATGGAAGTCCCAGCCGTGGCCTGATGTGTAGTGGACCCTACAAACTCGAGAAATGGAACTCAGGATCAGAGATGATTCTGAAGGCGAACAACGACTATTGGGATGAGACGAGGCGGCCTAAGGTCGAGACGGTCCGTGTCAAATTCATCACCGATGTGGGGACTTTGACTCAAGGATTCAAGTCCAGCCAGATCGACGGCGCCTTTGGATTCTCACCGACCCTTGTTCCGTCACTCAAATCCGTGGCCAGTGGCAAGGTGTACCTCGGCCAGAGTCCTCGAATCGGCGTGTTGCTCGCTACCGGTGGGCCGGGGGCGGATCCGGAAATTCGAAAAGCGCTCAGCATGATCATCGATAGGCAATCCATTGCCGAGAAGATCTACTCCAATGCGGCCCGCCCGACTTACGCACTGATGACGCCAGCATGGTGGCAAGCCGAGGCGAAGGACATATACGAGGATGCCTACGACGCGCTGACCCTGCCGAGGAAACCCGATCCGTCTGGTGCGAAAAAGGTGATCGGAGGAAACCCAAACGCGTCTAAACCCATTGTGATCGCAGCACTCCAAGGCAATGAGGCACATCTGCGTGCGCTCACACTGATTCAGGAAGACGCAAAAAAGATTGGACTAGACGTGGAGATACGCGCGATCACCTCCTCAGTGTTGGGGAACTTGGCGTCGAGCCCCGCCTACCGAGATAAGTCGGACGTCTCGTTCTTCTGGGCTGACACGATGTCCGCGACCGACCCGTTGGACAACCTCCTTTACACCGTCCTCCCGCGTGCCCTTGGCGGTTCGGGTCAGTACGTAGATTACGACGGGCAGGACGAAGTGGGCACGCTCTTGCAGCAAGCTCGAGCCACGTTCGACCCGCGAGAAAGGGCCAAGTTGATTGTGGAAGGTCAGAAGATCTGGGAGGACGAGCAGAACTTGGTGATACCCGTTGTGGCGTTGAGCAATACGCTGTTCATGAACAAGAGAATCAGCGGTGCACCAGCCGCGTACTCGGGTATCTACATGCCAAGCCTTGCAATGCTGGGCGGCACAGACTAACTCCCAACATTCATGCGGATCCGGGTGACGCTTGGCCCGGGTCCGCATGAAACGTGCCGCCGTGCTTGGGAAACTTCGACTTGCGATAGCCATGCCGTTCATCTCGACACATCGGCACGACCGCTGCCCGACCTCAGCTGATGTGCGTCGGGGAAATTCGGAGTGTGGGACTTGAGGACCTCCCGTGCCAATGGATGGTTTGGACACCTCTACTCAGCCCGGCGGTCCTCATCTTCCACCAGAGCGCCACGACCGCCCTGCCGAGTCCTGTTAGAGCGTGAGCATTGTCTTGATTGCGCGTCGCTCGTCCATGGCCCGGTAGCCCTCGGCGACCGCATCGAGCGGAAGTGTGAGGTCGAAGACATCGCCGGGTGTGATGGTGCCGTCGAGCACGTCCTGTAGGAGGTCGGGCAGGGG
>NZ_JBFUME010000023.1:0-3872 GCF_054049535.1 Aeromicrobium sp. P5_D10 | reverse complement strand
GTTCAACCCGGAGACGGGTGTGGAGAATCTGATTCCGGACTTCAACGGTGTGCCGGAGTTGTTGGCGCAGGTGTTCGAGTCACGTCCTGAGGTGTTGGCGCACAATGTGGAGACCGTGCCCCGGATCTTCAAACGGATTCGTCCGGCGTTCACATATGAACGGTCGTTGGATGTCATCACCCAGGCCCGTGACTTCGGGTTGGTCACCAAGTCGAACCTGATCTTGGGTATGGGCGAGACGCGTGAAGAGATCTCCCAAGCCCTGGAAGATTTGCATGGGGCCGGTTGTGATCTGATCACGATCACCCAGTACCTGCGACCCTCCAAGCTGCATCACCCGGTCGACCGGTGGGTCAAGCCCGAAGAGTTCGTCGAGTTGGCCGCCGAAGCAGAACAGATCGGCTTCGCCGGCGTCATGTCCGGACCCCTGGTCCGCTCCTCCTACCGCGCCGGCAACCTCTACAAACAAGCCATCGCCTCAGGACGCGGCACAAAGGGTCTGACCCGCGAACTCTAGAACGGGCTGCACCACATACGGCACGGAGCCGTAGACTGTGATCATGTCCAACACCGTTCCCACACCCGCCAAGGGTCGTCTCGGCCAGATGCGCCAGGCGTACACCATCACCAAGCGCAGCGACCGCAACATCGGTCTGATCCTGTTGCTGACGTTCCTCGTGGTGGGTGGTGCCTTCGGCACCCTGGGCTACCTGATCTTCGGTAGCGGTGTGATCGGCCTGATCATCTCGATCGTCTTCGCACTGCTGACCGGCGTGCTCGCAGTCCTGATCGTTTTCGGACGTCGCGCCGAGAAGGCCGCCTACGCGCAGGTCGAGGGCCAGCGCGGCGCCGCCGCCGGTGCGCTGCAGATGCTGCGCCGTGGCTGGGAGGTCAAGCCCGCCATCGCGTTCAACAAGAACCAGGACGTCGTCCACCGGGTCGTCGGACGCCCCGGCATCATCTTGGTCGGAGAAGGCAATCCGCACGCCGTCCGTGGACTCATGGCAGCAGAGATCAAGAATCACGTACGCATCGCCGGCGAAGAAATCCCGGTCACAGGCGTCGTCGTGGGCAAGGGTGAGGGCCAGGTGCCGCTGACCAAGCTGGTCAAGCACGTCCAGAAGCTGCCCAAGAAGATCAAGCCGGCCCAGATGACCGATGTCATCTACAAGCTCAAGGCTCTGGAGAAGGTCCGTCCCGCAGCTCCCATGCCGCGCGGCCCGGTGCCGACCAGCATGAAGGGCTCACGCAAAGCCATGCGCGGCTGATTCTCCATCCCGGCGCGAGGGTTTGGTCAGGCCGGGTCGCGCACGACTCGTGACCCGGCGGCCAGATCGTGCAAGCCGCGCTTGTCGTCGGTCATGACGACGGCGGGCAGGAACAGGCACAGCAACAACATGCGGATCAATGCTCGTGGGACGCCGATCGGCCGGCCGGCAGGGTTCTCCAGGCGCAGGCCCAGGAGACGCTTACCGATCGAGCGTCCGAGCAGGCCGTCGAGCAGCGCGACCTCGACGATGAAGAAGCCCAGCACGAAGAACGTCTGGCTCGGGTCCTCCGACAATGATGCCGGCGGAAAATCCACTCCGGCCAGTGCCACAGCACTGAGCATCGCGACGATCCAGTCGATCATCAAAGCAGCCAACCGACGTCCGAGCGAGGGGATCTCCACCCCCTGAGCCTATCGAGCACCACCCGCCCCCTCATCGTCCGGGCTTTTGTAACATGCCTGAAACAATCCCGAGACCAACGGGAAACTGCACGCACATAACGTCAGCGATACGGTGCAGTGACGCACTTACCTGCCGTATGACACATCGAGGCCGCACAACGCGGTCAAGGAGGCCACATGTTTGGCAATGCCGACGAACTGTTCAAGTTCATCAAGGATGAGGGGGTCGAGTACATCGATGTCCGCTTCACGGACCTGCCGGGCATCCAGCAGCAAGTAACGCTGCCGGCCTTCACCTTCGATGCCGACATGATCGCCAACGGCGTGGCATTCGACGGCTCGTCGATCCGCGGCTTCCAGACGATCGACCAGTCCGACATGGTGCTGTTCCCAGACATCAAGACCGCCTACGTCGACCCGTTCAAGCGGGCCAAGACGCTGGCGATGGACTTCTTCGTCCACGATCCGATCACCGGCGAGGCCTACTCGCGCGATCCCCGCAACATCGCCCGGAAGGCCGAGGCCTACCTCGCCACGACCGGTATCGGCGACACGGCATTCTTCGCCCCCGAGGCCGAGTTCTACATCTTCGACCGGGTCAACTTCTCGACGTCGGCCAACAAGTCGTTCTACGAGCTGCAGTCGAGCGAGGCTGCTTGGCAGACCAGCAACTCGATCGACGACAACCGCGGTTACCAGGTCCGCTACAAGGGCGGCTACTTCCCCGTCGCACCGACCGACCAGACCGCCGACCTGCGCAACGACATGATGACCAACCTCACGAACGTCGGTCTGACGCTCGAGCGCGGTCACCACGAAGTCGGCACCGCGGGTCAGGCCGAGATCAACTACAAGTTCGACACGTTGCTCAAGGCCGCCGACGATGTCATGAAGTTCAAGTACATCGTGCGCAACACGGCCTGGGCCAATGACAAGACTGTCACGTTCATGCCGAAGCCGATCTTCGGTGACAACGGCTCGGGCATGCACGTCCACCAGTCGATCTGGAATGACGGCAAGCCGTTGTTCTACGACGAGTCGGGCTACGGCGGGCTGTCGGACCTCGCGCGCCACTACATCGGCGGCATCCTGAAGCACGCCCCGTCACTGCTGGCGTTCACGAACCCGTCGACGAACTCGTTCCGTCGTCTGGTGCCGGGCTTCGAGGCCCCCATCGCGCTGGTCTACTCGGCCCGCAACCGTTCGGCTTGCGTCCGTATCCCGATCACAGGATCCAACGCCAAGGCCAAGCGCATCGAGTTCCGTTGCCCCGATCCGTCGGCCAACCCGTACCTCGCCTTCTCGGCGCTGTTGCTGGCCGGCCTCGACGGCATCAAGAACAAGATCGAGCCGCCCGCTCCGATCGACAAGAACATTTACGAGCTGCCGCCCGAGGAGTACGAAGCCATCGACATGGTTCCGACCTCGCTCGACGCGGTGCTCGACTCTCTCGAAGAGGACCACGAGTTCCTCACCGCCGGTGACGTGTTCACGCCCGACCTGATCGAGACGTGGATCGACTACAAGCGCTCCGAGGAGATCCTGCCCGTGCAGCTGCGGCCGCATCCGCACGAGTTCGAGTTGTACTACGACATCTGATCGGAGGGTTTCCACCCTTTGCCAGTAGTTGCCGAAAACGGTGGCTGACCTGCGAAAACGTCTTCAACGTCTTCCAGCGTCAGCCGCCGTTTTTTGCTGGTACGTGCCCCCAGCATGGCCCCATATCGGTAATTTCGAAAGTTTCAGGAACACGATCCTTCACAGACGTTCACGGAATTTCCAGGTAGTTTTCGTGCAGTCCAGTTGCGGGATTGGCCTGCACAGCAATGTTGTGTCTGCTTCGATACATCGTCTGCTTTGCAGTCAGATCCCATTACGGCTCTGACCTGTAACTATGCCTAGATGGAAGCGGCTTGCCCGCGCATTGCCCACCAGAACCCGATGCCGCGAGGAGATGGCCTAGCGGCCACGTGAGTCTGGCCGCCGCGACTCTCCTTCGGGACTCTGATCAGCGCGGCAGCTCCACGAGTTCCGCAAGCCGAGCGCGATGGCGTCCCGAGGTTCCGAGCGCGATCTGATCAGACTTCGCTCGCTTGAGGTAAAGGTGAGCCGGGTGCTCCCAGGTCATGCCGATGCCGGCGTGCAGCTGGATGGTCTCCTCCGCAGCCAGGACAGCCAAGTCCCCGCAGAGTCCCCGCAG
>NZ_JBFUME010000022.1:0-4228 GCF_054049535.1 Aeromicrobium sp. P5_D10 | reverse complement strand
CTGCGGGGACTTGGCTGTCCTGGCTGCGGAGGAGACCATCCAGCTGCACGCCGGCATCGGCATGACCTGGGAGCACCCGGCTCACCTTTACCTCAAGCGAGCGAAGTCTGATCAGATCGCGCTCGGAACCTCGGGACGCCATCGCGCTCCCTGCACCTGCCGCAGCCAGGGATTTCCCTGGAATTTCAGGCCCTGACCAGCACAAATGTGCGGGTCAGGGCCTGAGGCATATGTACGTGCAATTCCGGCTCTTTACGAGCGTGTGCTCGGGCCTTCTTTTACGAGCCGTCGAAGGTGCGGGGGAGGAGCTATCGGCAGTAGTGGAGGAATCGGGTGCCAGACGGCAGGACATGCTCGTCGGTAAGCCGCCATTTCCGCGGCTCGGCCGCTGCTCCCGTGCCCCATAGCGGAACTCCAGCGCCCAGGGTCATCGGCGCGACCTTGAGTACCAGACGGTCGACCTCGTCGACGAGGGACTGAGCCAGCGTGCCTCCGCCGGCCAGCCAGATGCCCGCACCTTCCTCCTGCTTGAGTTGCCGAATCCGCGCCACGGGATCCTCGGTCACCAGTTCGACGGCCGGGTCGGCGATTTCGTCGAGCGTGGTCGAGAACACAAGGTGTCGGAGGTGCGGGTAGGCGTCGGTGGCCCCTGCCGCCAGACCGATTTCGTAGGTGCGCCGACCCTCCAGCACCGTGTCAAACTCGCGCCCTGCGGTCGAGATGCCCAGTCGCTGACGTGAGTGGCCGGGCAGTGTCTCGGGGAAGTTTTCGACGACGTGCTGGACGTAGTCGGGCGCGATCGGCCAGAACGGCGTTGGATCGGCCCGGTCCGGACCGGCGATGAAGCCGTCAAGGGTCGTGGCGATGAGGTAGGTGAGGGATCGCACGGTGCGGTGTCCTCCTTCTGTGAGGTCTGGTTGGCGGAACGAGCGTTGACCGCACGATCCGTGTCTTCAGGTGAGCGACTGATTCAGTTGATGAAACGAGCCATCAGCAGGCTTATCAGTAGAAGGCGTTCATATGAGCCGTCTTTCTGAGATGCCGCACTTGAGATGTGGCTTGTCCAAACAAGATGCACTAAGAGTGCAGTCTTCTCGATAATCTGTCAAGCCCCCTCTCTGATCGGAGAAAATGCACATGAGAGCAACCGTGCTACATGGCGTCGGCGATATCCGGCTCGACGTTGTTGACGACCCGCGACTTTTCGTCGATTCCGATGCTGTGGTGCGGGCAGTCGCATCGTGTGTCTGCGGCTCTGACCTGTGGCCGTATCGCGGCGAGAACCCGTTCAACGGGCCGACCCGCACCGGGAACTGGCTCTGCGGTTCGGAGCTGACCACGTCATTGCCGAGCGTGGCGACGAGGGCGCGGCCGCCGTCCGCGAGATCTTCAATGGAACCTAGGCCGCAAAGGCGGCCTGGCGTCCGTATGCGCATACTTGCCGGGCCTTCTGCAGGAGATGCTCGACGGTGTCATCACACCCGGCGATGCCTTCGACCTCACACTTCCGCTCGATGCGGTCGCCGAGGGCTACCGGGCGATGGACGAGCGACGTGCAGTCAAGACGATGCTGACGTTCTAGGAGGGCTGACGTTCTGGAAGGACGATTCCATCGACGGGATGCATAATGCCGCCACTGGCGCGGGCACGTCCGAGGTGTGTCTGAGTTATTGCGGTGTCCGACCGGATTGATACTCAACCAAAATCGTCCTGGGCTGTCACAGATGCCGTCGCCCTCCCGTCGGGGGTCTGCAGGCCGACTCTCGTCGGATGGCGTGGACGGCGCGCTGGATCCGCGCACCCAGGAAACCCAAGAAGAAGTTCACGTCACGCTCCACGCACGCGGTCGCGAACACTTGAGTCGTGCCGGACGGGTCCGAGCGACCCAACAACTTTTTGACCGCTCCAACGCCCGGTGTCGTCTTCGAAGACAGGACTCGCACGTGCAGCCGCACGATGAGGGCCATGTCCAACAGGTGAATTGGTCGATAGCGGTGTCCAACCCTGCGTTGCCCGCATGCAGGAAGCCGGGCTAGTGCTTCACCACTCGCCGGGGTCAGGACGATTCTGGAGGCAGCTAGGGCTGGAATCCGAACGAGCGTTTCAAGTCGCACTGTGGCTACCCGAAGTCTCCCAGACAGGGGGCGCATTCATGCGGACCCGGGCCAAGCGTCACCCGGATCCGCATGAATGATGGGAGTTAGTCTGTGCCGCCCAGCATTGCAAGGCTTGGCATGTAGATACCCGAGTACGCGGCTGGTGCACCGCTGATTCTCTTGTTCATAAACAGCGTATTGCTCAACGCCACAACGGGTATCACCAAGTTCTGCTCGTCCTCCCAAATCTTCTGACCTTCCACAATCAACTTGGCCCTTTCCCGCGCGTCGAACGTGGCTCGAGCTTGCTGCAAGAGCGTGCCCACTTCGTCCTGCCCGTCGTAATCTACGTACTGACCCGTGCCGCCAAGGGCACGTGGGAGAACGGTGTAAAGAAGGTTGTCCAACGGGTCGGTCGCGGACATCGTGTCAGCCCAGAAGAACGAGACGTCCGAGCTTTCTCGGTAGGCGGGGCTCGACGCCAACTTTGAGTACACCGAGGACGTGACCGCGCGTATCTCCACGTCTAGTCCAATCTTTTTTGCGTCTTCCTGAATCAGTGTGAGCGCACGCAGATGTGCCTCATTGCCTTGGAGTGCTGCGATCACAATGGGTTTAGACGCGTTGGCGTTTCCTCCGATCACCTTTTTCGCACCAGACGGATCGGGTTTCCTCGGCAGGATCAGCGCGTTGTAGGCATCCTCGTATATGTCCTTCGCCTCGGCTTGCCACCATGCTGGCGTCATCAACGCGTAGCTTGGGCGGGCAGCATTGAAGTAGATCTTCTCGGCAATGGATTGCCTATCGATGATCATGCTGAGCGCTTTTCGAATTTCCGGATCGGCCCCCGGCCCACCGGTAGCGAGCAGAATGGCGATTCGAGGACTCTTGCCGAGGTACACCTTGCCTCTGGCCACGGATTTGAGTGACGGAACAAGGGTCGGTGAGAATCCAAAGGCGCCGTCGATCTCACCGGACTTGAATCCTTGAGTCAAAGTCCCTACGTCGGTGATGAATTTGACACGGACCGTCTCGACCTTAGGCCGCTTCGTCTTATCCCAATAGTCGTCGTTCGCCTTCAGAATCATCTCTGATCCTGAGTTCCATTTCTCGAGTTTGTACGGTCCGCTACACATCAGGCCACGGCTGGGACTTCCATATGCATCCGGGTCTGCCTCGACATACGCCTTCTGAGAGATCATTCCCGGCACAATGGCCATCTCTTGGTGAAAGAGCTCATCGGGCGCTTTGAAGCGGACAACGACACGCTCCGGGCCATCAGCTTCAACACTTTTCACGTTTGTGAAGATCGTGCCATTCAAAGACGCCACTTTGGGGTCGAGGTTCTGCCCGAGGCTGTAGGCGACGTCAGCGGACGTCAGGGGCTGACCGTCCCAGAACTTGACGCCGGAACGAAGCGTGTACGTCAACGTCAGATGATCCTTCGAGTACTTCCAGGACTCAGCAAGTCCCGGCTCGATCTCATACTTTGCGTTGATCCGCAAGAGCGCGTCGCAGGTGTTGGAAACAATCGGGATGTTGTTGTTGCTGGTCGACTGTGTCGGCGCAATCGAGTTCGGTTCGCCGGTTGGGAGATTCCACGTGACCTTCGAGAGAGTGCCCTTGCCCGCGGGGGTGGTCACAAGTTGGTCGTTCTCCACGCCCCCATTCTGTGAAGGCGCCTCACTGGGTGATGAGCAGGCGCTCAGCGTTGCGAACGCTGCTACTGCCGCCACAGGTAGGAGTCGCGCCCGAGACGAGCGGCGAGCCCTGTTCTTGCGGGCCAAACCTTCACCGGACCACATCCGTCCAGCACGGCCATCACTTTCGTTCTCAGATTTACTTCGCATCGGCGCGTTCCCTTCTATGGTCGACCGTCTGGCCCCAAGCCACTGTTCGCCGTACGCCGCAAACGTATGGGCACGACTCATCGGCAGAAGCCCTCCGGATGGGCACTCGTGCTGCGAACCCGTACATGAGACGTGGCTCACATAAACTGAATGCACTCAGCGTGTAGTCTTCTCGATAATCTGTCAAGCCCCCTTTCTGATCGGAGAAATGCACATGAGAGCAACCGTGCTACATGGCGTCCGCGATATCCGGCTCGATATCGTTGACGACCCACGACTTGT
>NZ_JBFUME010000021.1:0-4370 GCF_054049535.1 Aeromicrobium sp. P5_D10 | reverse complement strand
AGAACTTGACGCCGGAACGAAGCGTGTACGTCAACGTCAGATGATCCTTCGAGTACTTCCAGGACTCAGCAAGTCCCGGCTCGATCTCATACTTGGCGTTGATCCGCAAGAGCGCGTCGCAGGCGTTCGAAACAATCGGGATGTTGTTGTTGCTGGCCGACTGTGTCGGCGCAATCGAGCTCGGCTCACCGGTTGGGAGATTCCACGTGACCTCCGAGAGCGTGCCCTTGCCCGCGGGGGTAGTCACAAGTTGGTCGTTCTCCACGCCCCCATTCTGTGAAGGCGCCTCACTGGATGATGAGCAGGCGCTCAGCGTTGCGAACGCTACTACTGCCGCCACAGGTAGGAGCCGCGCCCGAGGCGAGCGGCGAGCCCTGTTCTTGCGGGCCAAACCTTCGCCGGACCACATCCGTCCAGCACGGCCATCACTTTCTCTCACAGATTTACTTCGCATGGGGGTTCCCTTCTATGGTCGACCGTCTGGCCGCAAGTCACTGTTCGCTGGAGGCCTCAGAGTGGCCAAACCCCCAACGATCTATCAACAGAAGCCCTCCGGATGAACCCGTTTGCTGCGATACGGCACTTGAGTACGCGGCTCATCCAAACTGAATGCACTCAGAGTGTAGTCTTCTCGATAATCTGTCAAGCCCCCTTTCTGATCGGAGAAGTAAGACAACTGTGTGCTGCACGGACGTAGCGACATCCCGCTCGACGGCATGACGACCAGCATCGTTCGTGGACCGCGACGCTGTGCGGGCAGTCGCATCGTGCGTCTGCGGCCCTGACCTGTGAGGCGGCATGCGACGAGAACCACTTCAACGGGGGAACCGCCGCGTGTTCGGCGACTGGACCTGGCCAGGCTCGACTTAGTTCGTCACCGAGTGGACGTGGACACGCACCCACGCGATCGGCCAGCGGCGAGTGATCGCGATCGACGGCAAGACGGTCTGTGGCCTTGACCTGGTGCCGCCTGCGTCAGCGGTCGGCTTCCCCGGCTGCTCACCATCCGTGTGTCAGTACCTCATCGAGGGCCACAACGAAGCGATCCGCATCGTCCAAGGTCAGGCACAATGGCGGTTTGATCTTGAGTACACACATGCGTTCGGACGTGGGTTGAAGGACGACGCCGAGCTCGAGCAAGCGTTCGCAGATCGCGGCTGTCTCCTCGGCTGCCGGCTCGAGTGTGCCGTGGTCTCGGACGAATTCGACGCCGAGGTAAAGGCCGGACCCATGGACAGCTCCGATCAGGGGATGCTTCTGCTGGAGCGTTTGGAGGCGGCGCTTCAGGTGTGTGCCGACGAGCAAAGCGTTCTCCTGGAGCTTCTCGTCGTGAAGGATGTCGAGCACCGTAAGGCCCACCACAGCGCTGACCGGGCTGCCGCCTGACGAGGAGAAGAAGTACCCTTGCGAGCGAAACGAGTCGGCGATGTCCCGCCTGGTGATGACGGCACCCAGGGGATGTCCATTGCCCATCGCTTTGGCCACACTCACGATGTCGGGGACGACTTGTTGCTGCTCGAAACCCCAGAAGTGTGTGCCCAGCCGCCCGTAGCCTACCTGGATCTCGTCCGCGATGCAGAGGCCCCCGGCCGCCCGGGTCGCGGCGTACACCTCGGCCAGGTACCCGTCGGGAAGGGGCATGCCGCCGGCGTTGCCGTAGAAGGGTTCGGCCAGGAACGCCGCAGGCGGGCGGCCGCGGTCGGCCAGGTCGGCAATGATCGCCGCCGCCGCTGGGCCGTAGTGGGCCGCGTCCGGTCCGCGGTGGGCGCCGCGGTAGGAGTTGGGCGCGGGGACGGTGTGGACCCAGCTGGGTCGTGAGTCCACGGCATGGGGATTGTCGGCCAGGGATGTGGAGATCGCGTCGCTGGCGTAGGTCCAGCCGTGGTAGGCCTCGGCGACCGCGACGACGTCCTGGCGGCCGGTCGTGGCCCAGGCCAGCCGGAGTGCCAGGTCGACGGCTTCAGAGCCGCTGTTGACGAGGAAGACGGTGTCGAGGCCGTCGGGCAGCAGTGAGCTCAGTCGCTCGGAGAGCTCGACGACGGCCGAATAATGAAAGCGTGAGTTGGTATTGAGGCGCTGCCACTGCCGGTGCACGGCTGCACTCAGACGCGGGTGCCCATGGCCCACAATCGTGACGTTGTTGAGCATGTCGAGATAGCCGCGACCTTGCGTGTCGAACAGGTGCTGACGCCAGCCTCGCTCGATCTGGGGCGGTGTGTCGTAATAGTGCTCCTGGACGGTGGCAAACGAGCGGTCCCGGCGTTGCAGGAGGTCAACGCTCGAGGGTTTGCTGAGCAGGTTCGGCGCCACATCACGGTCGAGGATCAGCGCGGTGGGGTCGGGACAGACCACCAACCACCCGTCGCCGAGCTCGGGGGAGACGAAGGCAGGGGTCTCGTCAGTCGGCAGGTGGGTCAACTGCACGTGGAGTTTGCGTCGGCCCGCGCGGGAAGCCACCGTTCCCAACGGGTGCCCTGCCGCCGCCTCCCACCGCGCTCCAGCGGGTCGGCCGGTGTCGATCCCACGCAGGACCAACCGCAGTCCTTCAATGGTCAGGGTAAGACCGTCGTCGGAGTCCTGGGTCACCGTGCCCGAGCGGGGCGCCTGCACGGCCACGGTCTCGGGGAGATGTACCTCGACGCCGAGCGCGAGGGTGGCGGTGCCGACGCCGAGGTCGTCGGGACCGCCGATGCGGGTACGGGTGAGTCGATGTTCGCCGTGGCGGGTCAACACCGCCGCGGCGCCGGAAGCGAGCGCGTTGTCGACCAGCGTTGCTTCGGCCCAGTCGTTCTGCCAGCTGTCGGAGTGCAGGTCGTCGCTGGTGACCGAGAGGTCGAGCATCGTGAGATCCCCGGCAAGGCTTGGCAAGAGCGGGACGCTGGCCGGCGACAGCGGGCGGTCGGCGCGCGCGCGTCCCAGCGCACTGCGTAGCTGCGCGGTCATCACCTCGGCAGGCACCGAGGTGCTGACCTGGAACATCCGCCACTCGCGATCCAACGCATCGGACGCATAGGAGTTGTCGGCATCTCGCAGCACGACGTTCTGGCCGGCGACTACCAGGACGGCTGCGCGCAGGACGACCAGCGGCCACAGGACCTCGAGTTCCTCGTCGGTGAGTCGTCGAACCTCATCAAAGGCCACCACGGCTGCCAGGATCGATTCAGCAGCGGCGTCGTGGTGGTGCAAGACCGACGTGCAGGCGACCGCCAGTTCCGATACGGCCCAGCTCACCATCAGGTCGCCGAAGTCGATGATCCCCACCGGTAGTGGCCGACCGTCTACATCGACCTCACACACCAGGTTGTTGTCGGCGAGATCACCGTGAATCACCTGGATGGGAAGGAGCCCTTGGTGTGACTCGACCAGGCGCCCGGCCCGTCTGGCCGAGTCCAGAACCTGCTCCTTCGCCACCGAGTCCGGCAGCTGTGGGGCCAAGGACTCCACGACGTCGAGTGCATTGCGCAGGTCCCACATCGACGGCTGAGACGCAGGGGGCTTCTCGAACCCTTCGAGGGCAGCGGTCACCCCAGCGGCCAGCTCCCCCAACCGGGCGACGACCCGTGGCGCCAGGTACCGACTGTCCATGATGGGCTCTCCTGGGACGAAGTCCAGGAGCAGGCAGTCCAGATCCAAGTCGTCATGGTGGAAGGTCTGGAGGAACCGCCCGTCCAGGCCCATCCGGCCATGGGGTAGCCGGACGTCAGGCATGGCCGCCGCCACCCGCTCGATCGCCGCACAGTGCGCCACAAGTGCGGCGCTGTCAGTTACTGGGTTGAAGAACTTCAGCACGTAGTCCCCTCGGCCGTCCCCTGCCGGTTGGGATCGGACCCGGAAGTTACGGTCGTGGTTGCTGCCCAGCTGCTCCAGGGTCCCCACAACCCCGAACCGCTCGGCCAAGAAAGCGGCAGCGCGTACCTCAGGGATGGGAGACAGCGGCTCGACCTGCCAGTCAGCCGAGAAGGCGCTTACTCGGTCTCCATTCATTGATGGGATGGTCCTCTCTAGGTTCTGAGCACGCAACTCGAAAGCTGCGCGACCCGCATGACGACGCCGCACCGATCGAGGCCAGCTGGTGGTGCCGCAGGGGGGGGCGTCGTTCAGGAGTCTTGGGTGGCTCTTCGCTGGGCGCCGAGCAGTACGGCTCGGAACGTAGTCCTCATGACCGCTATGGCCTGCTTGGTGTCGAGTCGCTCGTCCTGCGTCATCAAGAGCCAGGTCATGGCATTGGCTGCGGCAAAGAGTGCTTGATGGCGAGGATCCGTTTTGTCTGCTCCGATCTCGTTACCAAACGTCTCGACGAGGTCGTCGTGTAGGCGGCCGTAATGCTGACGCCGGGCATCAGTCAAGGCAGGAGAGAACGGCTCGGCAAG
>NZ_JBFUME010000020.1:0-5050 GCF_054049535.1 Aeromicrobium sp. P5_D10 | reverse complement strand
TTTCAATGGAGAGTTTGATCCTGGCTCAGGACGAACGCTGGCGGCGTGCTTAACACATGCAAGTCGAGCGGTAAGGCCCTTCGGGGTACACGAGCGGCGAACGGGTGAGTAACACGTGAGCAATCTGCCCTTGACTTTGGAATAACCATTGGAAACGATGGCTAATGCCGAATATGACCCTCTTTCGCATGTTGGGGGGTGGAAAGCTCCGGCGGTCAGGGATGAGCTCGCGGCCTATCAGCTTGTTGGTGAGGTAATGGCTCACCAAGGCATTGACGGGTAGCCGGCCTGAGAGGGTGACCGGCCACACTGGGACTGAGACACGGCCCAGACTCCTACGGGAGGCAGCAGTGGGGAATATTGGACAATGGGCGAAAGCCTGATCCAGCAACGCCGCGTGAGGGATGACGGCCTTCGGGTTGTAAACCTCTTTCAGCAGGGACGAAGCGAGAGTGACGGTACCTGCAGAAGAAGGACCGGCCAACTACGTGCCAGCAGCCGCGGTAATACGTAGGGTCCGAGCGTTGTCCGGAATTATTGGGCGTAAAGGGCTCGTAGGCGGTTTGTCGCGTCGGGAGTGAAAACTCAGGGCTCAACCCTGAGCGTGCTTCTGATACGGGCAGACTAGAGGTATTCAGGGGAGAACGGAATTCCTGGTGTAGCGGTGGAATGCGCAGATATCAGGAGGAACACCGGTGGCGAAGGCGGTTCTCTGGGAATTACCTGACGCTGAGGAGCGAAAGCATGGGGAGCGAACAGGATTAGATACCCTGGTAGTCCATGCCGTAAACGTTGGGCGCTAGGTGTGGGGACCTTCCACGGTTTCCGTGCCGCAGCTAACGCATTAAGCGCCCCGCCTGGGGAGTACGGCCGCAAGGCTAAAACTCAAAGGAATTGACGGGGGCCCGCACAAGCGGCGGAGCATGCTGATTAATTCGATGCAACGCGAAGAACCTTACCTGGGTTTGACATATGCCGGAAAGCCGTAGAGATACGGCCCCCCTTGTGGTCGGTTTACAGGTGGTGCATGGCTGTCGTCAGCTCGTGTCGTGAGATGTTGGGTTAAGTCCCGCAACGAGCGCAACCCTCGTTCTATGTTGCCAGCACGTAATGGTGGGGACTCATAGGAGACTGCCGGGGTCAACTCGGAGGAAGGTGGGGATGACGTCAAGTCTTCATGCCCCTTATGTCCAGGGCTTCAAGCATGCTACAATGGCCGGTACAAAGGGCTGCGAAACTGTAAGGTGGAGCGAATCCCAAAAAGCCGGTCTCAGTTCGGATTGGGGTCTGCAACTCGACCCCATGAAGTCGGAGTCGCTAGTAATCGCAGATCAGCAACGCTGCGGTGAATACGTTCCCGGGCCTTGTACACACCGCCCGTCACGTCATGAAAGTCGGCAACACCCGAAGCCAGTGGCCTAACCCGTTTACGGGGGGGAGCTGTCGAAGGTGGGGCTGGCGATTGGGACGAAGTCGTAACAAGGTAGCCGTACCGGAAGGTGCGGCTGGATCACCTCCTTTCTAAGGAGCATTTAGCAGTCATCCTTTGTGGTGGTTGTTCATTGGATCGTTTATCAGCCGAATGTGTTGATGCGGTTCAGCTCACTAGTGGATCATCGATTATTTGGCTTACTGTCAGGCTGGTTGTGGGTTAGTACTACTCGTAAGAGTGTGGAACGCGTGCAGTTGGTAGGCAGTATTTCAGGCACACTGTTGGGTCCTGAGGGATCAGCTTTTGCTGGTTTCCTTGGACCGCATACCCCGTTGAACCGTCAGGTTTGCTCCGTGAGGAGGATCTGGTAGGCACCGATTTTGTATGTGGGACCGTTTGTATTTTGAGAACTTCACAGTGGACGCGAGCATCTTTGTAGTATGTAACAAGCTACTAAGTGCACATGGTGGATGCCTTGGCATCGAGAGCCGATGAAGGACGTTGGAGTCTGCGAAAAGCCCCGGGAAGGTGACAACCGACCTGTGATCCGGGGATGTCCGAATGGGGAAACCCACTCAGAGTAAAGTCTGGGTACCTGCGCCTGAACACATAGGGCGTGTGGAGGGAACGTGGGGAAGTGAAACATCTCAGTACCCACAGGAAGAGAAAACAAAAGTGATTCCGGTAGTAGTGGCGAGCGAAACTGGATCAGGCTAAACCCTAGTGATGTGATAGCCGGCGGGCGTTGTCATTGGGGTGTTGTGGGACCACATGGTCTGTTCTGCCGGACAGACGAAGAGTCATAAACCATGAGTGAAGTCAAAGCCGATTGGAAAGTCGCGCCAGAGAGGGTGATAGCCCCGTAGACGTAAGCTCATGGCTCTTTTGTGTTATCCCAAGTAACACCGAACCCCTGAAATTCGGTGTGAATCTAGCGGGACCACCCGTTAAGCCTAAATACTCCTCGATGACCGATAGCGGACTAGTACCGTGAGGGAAAGGTGAAAAGTACCCCGGGAGGGGAGTGAAATAGTACCTGAAACCATGTGCATACAATCCGTTGGAGCGCATCCTTGTGATGTGTGACAGCGTGCCTTTTGAAGAATGAGCCTGCGAGTTAGCGTTCTGTAGCGAGGTTAAGGCGTGAGCCGTAGCCGTAGCGAAAGCGAGTCCGAATAGGGCGTCCATAGTTGCAGGATCTAGACCCGAAGCGGAGTGATCTATCCATGGGCAGGTTGAAGCGCGGGTAAGACCGCGTGGAGGACCGAACCCACCTAGGTTAAAAACTGGGGGGATGACCTGTGGATAGGGGTGAAAGGCCAATCAAACTCCGTGATAGCTGGTTCTCCCCGAAATGCATTTAGGTGCAGCGTTGCGTGTTTCTTGCCGGAGGTAGAGCACTGGATGGGCTAGGGGGCCTACAAGCTTACTGAACCCAGCCAAACTCCGAATGCCGGTAAGTYAGAGCGCAGCAGTGAGACAGTGGGGGATAAGCTCCATTGTCGAGAGGGAAACAGCCCAGACCATCAGCTAAGGTCCCAAAGCGATAACTAAGTGGAAAAGGATGTGGAGTCGCAAAGACAACCAGGAGGTTGGCTTAGAAGCAGCCACCCTTGAAAGAGTGCGTAATAGCTCACTGGTCAAGTAATTCCGCGCCGACAATTTAGCGGGGCTCAAGTTATCCACCGAAGCTATGGGATTCATACACGTGCTAGGCCTTTGTGGTCCAGGCGTATGGATCGGTAGGGGAGCGTCGTGTGGCCAGTGAAGCGGCGGAGTGATCCAGCCGTGGAGGCTACACGAGTGAGAATGCAGGCATGAGTAGCGAATGAGGAGTGAGAAACTCCTCCACCGAATGACCAAGGGTTCCAGGGTCAAGCTAATCTTCCCTGGGTAAGTCGGGACCTAAGGCGAGGCCGACAGGCGTAGTCGATGGACAACGGGCTGATATTCCCGTACCGGCATTAGATCGCCCATGCAGAACCCAGTGATGCTAAGTGCCCAAAAGCGGCGGGACTCTTCGGAGCGATGCTGTGGCTGCGCATGACCCGATCTGGTAGTAAGCAAGCAATGGTGTGACGCAGGAAGGTAGCTCATCCCGGGCGATGGTTGTCCCGGGCTAAGGATGTAGGGCGAGTCATAGGCAAATCCGTGACTCACATAGCCTGAGATCTGATGGGGAGACAATTTTGTCGAAGTGAGTGATCCTATGCTGCCGAGAAAAGCATCTAGCGAGATCTGAAGCCGCCCGTACCCCAAACCGACTCAGGTGGTCAGGTAGAGAATACTAAGGTGATCGAGTGAACCATGGTTAAGGAACTCGGCAAAATGCCCCCGTAACTTCGGGAGAAGGGGGGCCCGATTCGTTATCGCACTTGCTGCGAGAAGCGTTGAGGGCCGCAGAGACCAGGCCCAAGCGACTGTTTACTAAAAACACAGGTCCGTGCTAAGTCGAAAGACGCCGTATACGGACTGACTCCTGCCCGGTGCTGGAAGGTTAAGGGGACGTGTCAGCGCAAGCGAAGCACAGAACTTAAGCCCCAGTAAACGGCGGTGGTAACTATAACCATCCTAAGGTAGCGAAATTCCTTGTCGGGTAAGTTCCGACCTGCACGAATGGAGTAACGACTTGGGCGCTGTCTCAACCATGGACTCGGCGAAATTGCACTACGAGTAAAGATGCTCGTTACGCGCGGCAGGACGGAAAGACCCCGGGACCTTTACTATAGTTTGGTATTGGTGTTTGGTTCAGTTTGTGTAGGATAGGTGGGAGACTGTGAAGCTTGGACGCCAGTTCAGGTGGAGTCAACGTTGAAATACCACTCTGGCTGTACTAGATATCTAACCTAGGTCCATTATCTGGATCAGGGACAGTGCCTGATGGGTAGTTTAACTGGGGCGGTTGCCTCCTAAAATGTAACGGAGGCGCTCAAAGGTTCCCTCAGCCTGGTTGGCAATCAGGTTTCGAGTGTAAGTGCACAAGGGAGCTTGACTGTGAGAGTGACAGCTCGAGCAGGGACGAAAGTCGGAACTAGTGATCCGGCGCTGGCAAGTGGAAGCGGCGTCGCTCAACGGATAAAAGGTACCCCGGGGATAACAGGCTGATCTTCCCCAAGAGTCCATATCGACGGGATGGTTTGGCACCTCGATGTCGGCTCGTCGCATCCTGGGGCCGTAGCAGGTCCCAAGGGTTGGGCTGTTCGCCCATTAAAGCGGCACGCGAGCTGGGTTTAGAACGTCGTGAGACAGTTCGGTCCCTATCCGCCGCGCGCGTAGGAAACTTGAGAAAATCTGTCCCTAGTACGAGAGGACCGGGATGGACGAACCTCTGGTGTGCCAGTTGTTCTGCCAAGAGCACCGCTGGTTAGCTACGTTCGGAAGCGATAACCGCTGAAAGCATCTAAGCGGGAAGCGTGTTTCAAGATGAGGTTTCCCACCGGTTTACCGGGTAAGGCCCCCAGCAGACCACTGGGTTGATAGGCCAGAAGTAGAAGCGCAGCAATGCGTGGAGCTGACTGGTACTAATAGGCCGAGGGCTTGTTCCCTTACAAAGATGACCGTGCCCTCAAAAGCACACACCGCGTCCACTGTGAGGTTCCCGAGATATAACCGGGAACC
>NZ_JBFUME010000019.1:0-5343 GCF_054049535.1 Aeromicrobium sp. P5_D10 | reverse complement strand
TGATGGCGAGGATCCGTTTTGTCTGCTCCGATCTCGTTACCAAACGTCTCGACGAGGTCGTCGTGTAGGCGGCCGTAATGCTGACGCCGGGCATCAGTCAAGGCAGGAGAGAACGGCTCGGCAAGGAGCGCCGACGCTGCCGCTGGGGCCAGGTCCTGGAGCCGCGCCCCGCGCCGATCACAGAACAGGTCAATCCGCGTCTCTAATGGAAGGTCGGCTGGCACGGGTTCCCAGTTCCCGGCATCTCGGCGAAGAGAGATCCCGACCCTCTCAGCGATGGCTTTCGACGTCGGACGCAAAACTCCCTCCTCGACCATTTGCGTGTGCGCGTCGATGATGGCCTGACGAGTCAGCTGCCGGCGATGGATCCGGCCATCGGGGTGAACGTTTCCCGACACTTTACGTCTCCGATCAAAAAAGGGTTGACAGATCGATAGGAAGACTACACGCTAAGTGCACTCAGTTTGGATGAACTTGGCTTAGATCCGATATCGCAGCGCGAGTCACCTTTCATTCCAACGGTTTCTGCTGACAGTCCGCCACACAAATCGGGGATCTAGTTTACATAGGAGATGTAATTATGCGGGTCAACCCAAGGCCTAGTAACCGTTCAGCTACCACAAGATTGGTGGCGCTCATCGCTAGCTCACTTCTGGTGCTCGCCGGCTGCGGCGCAGGTTCTGACGATGCTGACACCCAGTCTTCAACAGAAGTTCCTGAGGTTCTCAAGCCGCTCGCCAAAGCTGCGGCCGCCGAGGACGGGTCTGTCGTCTGGTATGACAGCTTGAGGCCGGAGGATGCGGACCAGGTGATTGAGGAGTTCAACCGTGTATTCCCCGATATCACCATCGAGTACCAGCAGTTGGTCGGCGGTGTGGACATCGCCTCGCGGCTAGTACAAGAAACCGCCGCCGGAGCTCCCACAGCGGACGTTGCGAATGCGGCAGCCGCGCAGGCGGCGCTGCTTGACGATCGAGGCCTGTTGCTGCCGCTCGACTTTGCCGCCATGGGTGTCGAGGAAGACCAGCTCAAGCCTACGGATTACGCGGCGATCACGTCTCAGTCTCTCTTCACGATCGTGTACAACACGGACTTGGTTAAGGGTGATGACATCCCGAAGTCATGGGACGACCTCTTGGATCCCAAGTGGAAAGGCAAGATCGGAACGTGGGTCCAAGGAAACTACGAATCTCAGATGGAATCCGAGTGGGGCCGCGAAGCGACCGACAAGTACGTTGACGGTTTGCTCAGCCAGGACATCAGGGTGTTCGAGAGCAACGCTCCACTTGCTCAGGCAATCGCGTCGGGCGAGCTGGAGGTCGGCGCCGCTGTCTATCACCCAGTGGTTAGTCTCATCAGCGCCGGGGCTCCGCTAAAGGCGAGTTGGGTCGACCCTGTGTTCGTGGCCAGCAACTGGACTTTCGTCACCAAGAACAGCAAGGTTCCAAACAGCTCGCAACTCTTCATCGCATGGCAACTGACCTCGGAAGGAAACCGCGCTTACGAGAAAGTCACTCACCGCGGCAACGTCAACCTCGATACGGAATCGGCAAAGCTCGTCGATGGTTTGAAGACCGTCGAGTGGAACTACCCCGCAGACTTCCCCAAGGATGCCGACGCCATCACGCGGTACACCGCCGCCCTTGAGCGCGGGAAGAAGGTGGAATGAAGACGCGCGAAATGCGTCGGTATATTCCCACGCTGACGATCGGCCCTATCCTGGCGGCGCTGGTTGCGGCACCAATCTTCGTCATACTTTGGACAGCCTTCAAACCAACTGGTTTCGTGCGAGACCCAGGCTTTACGCTCCAAAACTTTCGCGAAGTCTATGGTGATCCGGAGCTCCTCGGCATCCTGACGAACACAGTTGTGTTTGCTGCTGGCAGCACCCTGTGCACGATCCTGATCGCACTGCCGATTGCCTGGCTCATAGAACGTACCGATTTGCCAGCCAGCGGTCTGTTCCGGGGACTCGTGATCCTTCCAATGGCCACGCCAGCTCTGCTGTTGGCGATCGCTTGGACGATGCTTTTGAATCCAACCACGGGCGTGTTCAACGATTTCCTTGGAAGTCTCCCGGGAGGGATCAACCTCAACATCTATTCGCTATGGGGGATGATCTTCGTCGAGGCGTTGGCCTCGGTACCCACGGCATTCTTGATAATCGCTCCCGCGCTGCGATCGACAGATCCGTCCTTGGAGGAGGCCGCGCAGATGTGTGGCGCAAACCTAGGCACGATCCTGCGCCGGGTGACCATCCCGCTAGCGATGCCAGCCATTTTAGCCGCGGCCACGTTCTTGATGATCGCAGGCTTTGTCGTCTTTGACGTGCCGGGAATCCTTGGCTTGCCGGGAAATGAACACGTCCTCTCGACGAACATCTACCGGCTGGCGAAAAGGTCGCCGACAGGGCTTCCGCTGTACGGGCAGATCGGCGCGCTTGTGGTGTTGGTCCTGCTCGTCTTAGCAGTTCTGGCATGGTCCTATCGACGTGCGACGAGACATTCGTCCAAGTTCGCGACTCTGACAGGCAAGGGGTATCGTCCGCGACGACTTCCCCTCGGTCGCTGGAAGTACGCAGCGGTCGGTGTCATCACGGGTTACTTCACTCTGGCGGTCGTGGCGCCGTTAGGCATCCTGCTGTGGACGAGTCTTTCGCCATACATGAGTCGACCCTCGCTCGAGATGGTGTCGAATCTGACTCTCAACAGCTACCACGAGGTATTCACCAATCCCCGAATCGTCGATGCGGTGCAGAACACGCTCGTTATCGCCTTAGTGTCTGCGGTGGCGGTCACCGTGCTAGCGCCACTAATTTCCTGGGTCGTGGTCAAGTCGGATGCTCCTGGCCGTAGAGCGATCGACTTTTTCTCGTTCGCCCCACTGGCGCTTGTTGGGGTCATGATCGGCGCGGCCCTTACGACGCTGTATCTAGCCGTGCCGATTCCTGTGTACGGAACGATCTGGATCATCGTCATTGCGTACGTCACCATTTACCTCGCGTTCGGCACGCGGGTTACACACGGTGTCATGCATCAACTGCATCCGGACCTTGAGGAAGCCGCTCAGACGAGCGGCGCTTCGTGGGCGCGGACCTTCGGAAGTGTAACCATCCCGCTCGTCTCGCCTGCGCTTATCGGCGTCTTCATATGGGTGGCGACTCATGCGATGAGGGAGTTGTCGGCGGCCATGATGCTCCAAGGAAGGGACAACGCGGTCGTATCAACCTTGCTGTTCAACTACTGGGACACCGGACGTGCGCCTCTCGCCGCCGCGATTGCTGTCTGCCTGATGGCTTCTCTGGCGCTCCTAGTGACAATTTGGCAACTCGTCGGCGGACGTTTTGGTATTACGGAAAAGGAATAGCATGCTCGAAGTCGTAGGACTCCGAAAGACATTCAAATCGGACAAGGAAGAGGTCTTTGCGCTTGATGACGTGAGTCTCTCTGCAGAGCCGGGCGAAATCGTGACCCTTTTGGGGCCAAGCGGGTGTGGCAAGACGACCACCCTGCGGTGTATCGCGGGGCTGGAGCATCCGAGCTCGGGTGAAATACGTATCGATGGATCGACCGTCTTCTCAAGCGCTCAAAACGTGGACGTCAAGGCGAGCCAGCGGAAGCTTTCGATGGTCTTTCAGTCGTATGCGATCTGGCCGCACATGACTGTTTTCCGGAACGTTGCGTTCCCGCTTCGCGCGGCCAAGGTCCCCCGGTCGGAAATGGAGCAGCGCGTCCAGCGTGCACTCGAAATGGTCGGGCTGGCACATGCTGCCCAACGACCTGCGACCAAGCTTTCGGGAGGTCAGCAGCAACGAGTCGCCTTGGCCCGTGCAATTGTTCAACGGTCTTCGCTGCTGCTCCTGGACGAACCTCTCTCGAATCTTGACGCTGCACTGCGTATCCAGATGCGGAGTGAACTGAAAAGTATTCAGCGCGAGGTGGGAACCACAAGTATTTACGTGACTCACGATCAAGAAGAGGCGATGTCTCTCTCGGACCGCGTCTACCTCTTCAAGGACGGGCGAATCGTAGATTCTGGCATCCCCGAGGAGCTCTACTTGAGACCAAAAAGCAACTTCGCAGCTTGTTTCCTTGGGGCTGCGAACATCCTTTCGGTCAAGGGGATCACGGCTGAGGCCGGGCATTTCCGCGCGACATTGGAGAATGGTTCGTCCTTCGCCGCGGTGAGAACGGGAGCCTTGCCGTCCGGGGAGGTAAACATCATGGTCCGTCCGGAACACGTCGAGATCTCTGAGACCGCCCTTGGTTTGGGCCCGTCGCTGAACCTCAGCGCGAATGGCACCATAGTTGGCCGCAGTTTCTCGGGCAATTTGGTCGACTACACGGTGCGCCTATCGGACCAATCCCTGGAAATCCGTGCGCAGACGCTTTCGCACAAGCTCATGCCAGTAGATGCGACCGTCACAGTCAACGTTCCCGCGGAAAATTGCATTGTTGTCGACGCGGAAGTGGATGAAAAGTTGAACGGGAGTATGGTGCCCTCTTTGTAGAGGCAGTATCGCAGCGCAGCGACCCGTGGTTAGTCATTTCGGTGCGAGCAGGAACATGACCGCCCGCGCGACGTCGTGCGGCTGTCCGGCCCGGCGCATTGGGATTCTTGCGATGTGGGCGGCCCCGTCGGCGGAGTCGAGCCGTGCGGCCGTCCGCGCTGTGTACGTCGAGCCCGGCAGCACCACCGCGTTGGCGCGGATCCCGTTTGGGCGTTTGGTGGCCACTCAGCGGGTGTAGCCGGCGATGCCGGCTTTGGCGGCCGAGTACCACGGCTGCGCACCTGTGCCCTGGAGGTTGCCGGCGATTGACGCGATGTTGACCACCGTGCCGCAGCTCGATCCCGGGTCCGCCAACCAAGTCTCGGTGACGAGCCCGTAGCTGGACAGGGCCTTCGCGACGCCGTCTCCGAAGCCTAGTTCTGAGTCCGCGCCGGACTGCGGCGTCGTCGGGGGTGTCCACGTCGCACGTCATCACCCGGTGTCCACGCTCATTGAGTTCGGCAGCGAGCACCTCGAGATCGAGCTGCTGGGTGAGGAGGGGTTGGGGTACTCCGACTGGACCATGATTCGACCCGGGTACGTCGACTTGATCGGCCGCGACGCGGGCTATCGCTACCTGCGTGCCAAGGGCAACTTCATCGAGGGCGGCACGTCGGAGATCCTGCGCAATATCGTCGCTGAGCGGCGACCAGCGCGACCTTGAGGCCGCACGTCTCACTCGACATGACCCGTCAGCTCGCTGACGTCACCCTCGACGGAGCCGAGGGCACGCTGGTGCTCGACGATGCTGAGCCCGCCGTACGTCGGGCGCTCGATGCCGGGGCTGCGCTGCT
>NZ_JBFUME010000018.1:0-8171 GCF_054049535.1 Aeromicrobium sp. P5_D10 | reverse complement strand
GCGAAGAGAGATCCCGACCCTCTCAGCGATGGCTTTCGACGTCGGACGCAAAACTCCCTCCTCGACCATTTGCGTGTGCGCGTCGATGATGGCCTGACGAGTCAGCTGCCGGCGATGGATCCGGCCATCGGGGTGAACGTTTCCCGACATTCGTGTCTCCAATCAGTGAGGGCTTGACAGATCATCGAGAAGACTACACGCTGAGTGCATTCAGTTTGGACGAGCCCCGCACCTCAGACGCTGTTGCAGCGAGGGTGATGGATAGGAGAGACGGCATGGCTGGGAATCGCACGCTTTATGCAAACGGAAATATATTCACTGCCTCATCGACAATGCCGACTTGGGCGAACGCGATGCTCATCGATGGCTCGAAGATTGCGTATGTCGGGGATCTCGCAACCGCTCGCAGAATCGCCGGTGTGGAATCAGTTGAGATCGATCTCGAAGGATCGCTCGTGCTTCCAGGGTTCGTCGATGGGCACGCACACCCTATGTTGATCGGCGAATGGTTGGGGCAGTTGGATTTGCTGCCGACGGGAAGCCTCGATGAAATCCAAAAACTGGTCCGGGATTGGCGCGAGCGGCATCCGGACGATCCAAGGATTCAGGCTCACGGATGGCAACACGCTTCGATTCCCGGCGGGCGGCCCACTCGGCAAATGATGGACACCATCCTTCCGGATACACCATTTTATGCGAGATCATTCGACGGCCACTCCATTTGGCTGAATAGTGCCGCTTTGAGAGAAGTCGGAATCAACGCGAGCACGACTGACCCGCAGGGCGGCTCGATTTCGCGCGACGCGACGACGGGCGAGCCGACGGGTTACGTGGACGAAACCGCTCAGCATGCGTACGTTTGGCCATTCCTTGAGGGCTTGGTGGACGAGGCCGGTCGCGATCAACACCTCGCACGAGCCGTCGAACACGCCGCTGCCTGCGGAGTAACAGCAATGACCGAGATGATGCTGACGGAGTCCGGGCTGGCGGCGATGGCGCGGGCCGAGGCCGCCGGGGAGCTGAAGTCTCGGATCGTAGGATATTTCCGGATCTATCTTCGTGAGGATGAGAAGGACAATCTCGCTCAGATCGACCGAGCGATCGAGTTGAGCAAGCAGTACACCTCGCCGTTCCTGCGCGTGACCGGAGTCAAGTTCATCGTGGACGGCACGATAGACGGCTGTACTGCAGCAGTGGGTGAGCCCTACTCGAATGGAACTCTCGCCGACGCAATTTGGGATTACGACACGCTGGCCCCAGCAGTTGCGGCTGCTGACGCTGCCGGTCTGCAGGTGGCCATGCACGCAATCGGAGATGAAGCGATTCGTATCGCTATTGACTCGATTGAGAATGCAATGCGCGAAAATGGTCCGCAGGCTCGCCGTCACCGTATTGAGCATCTTGAGTATGCCAAGCGCGAGGACATCGCCCGCATTGCCGCGCTGGGCATTACTGTCAGCATGCAGCCTGAGCATGCTGATCCCGCGATCGCCGCGACGTGGCAGGCAATGCTGGGCGACGCGCGGATCGACCGTGCGTTTCCTGCAACGGAAGTGACCGACGCCGGCGCGGTGCTGGCCTTCGGCACTGATGCCCCGGTGACGTCCTTGTCACCTCTGCCCAACCTATACGTAGCCGCTACTCGGCGATCGATCCTCGAGCCGGCTATGACGGAGGCGAATATTCCGAGCTACACAATGTCTATCGGCGAAGCCGTCCGGCACGCGACGTACGACTCCGCGTGGGCCTGTAGAGCTGAACAAGAATTCGGTGAGCTACGCCCGGGACTTTCGGCGGACTTTGTCGTGGTCGACCGCAATGTCGTTGATAGCCCGCCTGAGCAGCTCCTGAAGGCGTCAGTACTTAAAACTGTTCTCGCTGGCAAGACCGTCTACGTCAAGCCATAGGAAAGGAACGCACCGATGCGAAGTAGATCCGAGAAGGAAAACGATGGCAGCCCTGGACGCTTTTCGTCTGGTGGAGGTTGGAGTGGCGAAAACAACGCGCGGCGCTTTTCGCGGGCGCGGCTCCTACCTGTGGCGGCAGTAGCAGCGTTCGCAACACTGAGCGCCTGCTCATCGCCCAGTGAGGCGCCTTCACAGAATGAGGGCGTGAAAAACGATCAACTTGTGACTACCCCCGCGGGCAAGGGCACCCTCTCGCAGGTCACGTGGAATCTCCCTCCGGGGGAGCCGAGCTCGATTGCGCCGACCCGGTCGACCAGTAGTAACAACACCTTCATTCTTTCCAACACCTGCGACCCGCTCGTGCGGATCAACGCCAAGTATGAGGTCGAGCCGGGACTTGCTACGTCCTGGAAGTACTCGAAGGATCACCTGACGTTGACGTACACGCTTCGTTCCGGCGTCAAGTTCTGGGACGGCCAACCCCTGACGTCCGCTGACGTTGCCTACAGCCTCGGGCAGCACCTGGACCCCAAACTGGCGTCAGTAAATGGGACAGTCTTCACGAACGTAGAAAGTATCGAAGCTGACGGACCGGATCGCGTCGTTGTCCGCTTCAAAAAGCCCGATGAACTCTTTCATCACGAGATGGCGATTGTGTCAGGCATGGTCTCTCAAAAGGCCTATGTCGAAGCAGACCCGGATGGATATGGAAGTCCCAGCCGTGGCGTGATGTGTACCGGGCCGTATAAATTCGAGAAATGGAGTTCAGGGTCGGAGATCACCCTGAAGGCGAACGACGACTATTGGGATGAGACGAGGCGGCCTAAAGCCAAGACGGCACATATCAAATTCGTCACCGATTCAGGGACAATAGTGCAAGGATTCAAGTCTGGACAGATCGACGGGGCTTACGGCTTCTCGGCGACCCTTGTCCCGTCGCTTAAATCCGTGACCAGTGGCAAGCTCTACCTCGGCGCAGGCGCTCGAAGCGCCGTCTTGATTCCTACGGGCGGGGCGGGGGCCGACCCAGCGATTCGAAAAGCGCTCAGCATGATCGTCGATAGGAAAGCCATCGCGGAGAAGATCTACTTCAACGCCGCTCGCCCAAGCTACGCGTTGATGACCTCAAACTGGTGGCAGGCTGAGGCGAAGGACATCTATAAGGATGCGTATGACGCGTTGACCGTGCCGCGGAAACCTGATCCAACTGGCGCGAAAAAGGTGATTGCCGGAAACTCCAACGCGTCTAAGCCCATTGTCATCGCCGCGCTCCAGGGTAATGAGGCACAGCTGCGCGGGCTCACGCTCATTCAGGAAGAGGCGAAAGCCGTCGGCCTGAACGTGAAGGTGCGCGCGATCACGTTCGCGGAGAACTCGAAGTTGGCAACAAGCTCCGCGTATCGAGAAAGTTCGGACGTCGACTTCTTTTGGGTCGATACGTTTTCCGCTACCGATCCGCTGGATTGCCTCCTTTACCTTGCCCTGCCACAGCACCTTGGTGGTTCGGTTCAGTACGTGGAATACGACAAGCAAGACGAAGTGGGCAGGCTCCTGCAGCAAGCTCGAGCCACGTTTGACACGCGCGACCGGGCCAAGCTGATTGTCGAGGCACAGAAGATTTGGGAGGACGAGCAAAATATCGTGATCCCGATCGTGTCGTTGAGCAATACGATGTTTATGAACAAGAGAATGAGCGGCGCACCAGCGTCCTTTGCGGCCACCTACATGCCAAGTCTTGCCATGCTGGGCGGTGCAGACTAGTGGTGTGGTACGTGCGCCCATTGCTGCGTATGCTTGGCTCTGGGGTCGCGACAATACTGGTCGCAAGCGTCGTGATCTACGGCGGCCTGGCCGCGTCGCCCGGCGACCCCGCTGCGGTTTTGGCCGGGGAGAAGGCGACACCTGAGCAGATTGCTCAGATACGGTCCAACCTTCATCTCGACCAGCCGCTGGTCGAGAGGTACGCCTCATGGGCGGGGGACGCACTAACCGGGAATTTTGGCACGTCCTTCCAGTACAGAGATAGCGTTTCATCTTTGATAGGAGGCAGGCTCGGCGTCAGCCTATCCTTGGCCGCATATGCGTTCTTGATAGTGCTGGTGATGGGCATTGGTCTCGGAATGGTGCCGATATTCTTCAGGCGTCTGAACTGGATAGTGACGGCAATTGCCGGGATCGGTGTGGCAGTCCCTGTCTTTGTGAGCGCACTCATACTGATCCAGGTATTTGCGTTGTGGCTCGGGTGGTTCCCAGCGCTCGGACAGGGCCGAGGGTTTCTTGGTGGAATTCACTATCTGACGCTACCTGCGTTGGCACTAGCGATTGGCTGGGGCGCATATCTCGCGCAGATAACACGAACGAGTCTGCTTACGGAAGAGCAGCGCGATCACGTCGAAACTGCCACGGGACGTGGTGTGCGACCATCGCGCGTCTTCAGGAAGCACGTGGTTCGAAACGCAACGATGCCAATCCTCTCGGTATCCACACTTACGGCAGCGGGACTCATCGCGCATACGATCATCGTTGAACAGATATTTGGGCTTGGTGGCATCGGATCATTGCTTATCGCGGCGGTGCTGAACAAGGACTATAACGTTGTGATGGCAACAAGTATGATCTACGCTTGCGCGTTTGTGATTGCGACGATCACGATCGATATCGCCCAACTCGTGCTTGACCCCAGGGTTCGAGCGGGGGCTCTACGATGACCGACGCAACTATATTCGTACGAGATGGAGATGCGGCGAACGGAAGGTTGCGCACGCGCCGACCACGAGATCTGCTCACCGTAGCTTTTGGCTGTGTCCTTTTGCTTCTGGCGCTGGCGGCGATACTGGCTCCATGGGTGGCGCCTTATCCGCCGAACCAGACCAGCATCCTGGAGGTGAACAGCGGTCCGACTGCGGCTCACTGGTTGGGAACGGATGCGCTTGGACGCGATATAGTCTCTCGTCTGCTCTTTGGTGCACGAATTAGCCTATTCGCGCCGGCGATAATTGTCTTTTGCTCGACGGTATTGGGCGTTTGCCTAGCGGTCAGCGCCGTGTGGTTCCGAGGGTGGTACCAGCTACTGGTGTCCCGTTTGCTGGACCTGCTTTTCGCGGTCCCGCCCCTCCTGGTGGCAATCTTGGCTGTCGCGTTCGTAGGACCGGGTATCGTCGCTCCCGTCGTCGCGCTTTCGCTGGCCTTCGCGCCATATGCGGCGAAGGTCGTGCAGTCGGTGGTCGCCCGGGAGCGCGAACTCCCCTACATCGAAGCCTGCCAGCTAGTTGGATTCGGCGGCTTACGTATCTGTACGCGGCATTTGATACCCAATGTGATGCCTCTTATCCGTTCGCAAGCCATTGTCTCGTTTGGGCAGGCGGTCGTCGCATTGGCATCCGTGTCGTTCTTGGGCTTGGGGGTTCAGCCGCCGAGCTCGGAGTGGGGCCTAATGGTCGCGGACGGAAAGACGAGCCTGCTCAGCGGGTACCCGATGGAGTCGCTTTCCGCTGGCTTAGCGATTGTCGGCGTCGTCATCCTCACGATCTTCCTTGGAAGCAGATTTGAAGGACGGGACAACAGACTATGACGCCTGACCACTTGCTCGATATCGATAACGTTTGGTTACGGATGCCGACCTCCGGAGGCGATCGCACGATCCTTCAAGGCGTCAACTTGACCGTGTCCTCGGGGGAGGCGGTTGGCCTTGTCGGGGAGTCCGGCTCTGGAAAGTCGATGACCGCGCGTACTGTCTTTCGCCTGCACCCGGCGCGTGCTGTCGTCGAGGGGCGGGTACAGATCGGCGATAAGGACGTCTACCGAATGACCAAAAGTGAGTTGCGCGCCTGCCGACGCCATGACGTGGCGATGATCTATCAGGATGCGCGCTCTCATATTAATCCCCTGCGTAGTATTGGCGACTTCCTCTTAGAGGGAATGACTGAGTGTGGTGTAGGGCGCAGGGAGGCTGAACAGAAGGCCGTTGCGCTGCTTGAGGCGGTTGGAATACCGGACGGACGGCAGCGCATGCGCGAATTCCCCGACCAACTGTCGGGCGGCCTGCTCCAACGCGTCATGATCGCCGCCGCACTCTCAACGGATCCGAAACTACTGATAGCTGACGAGGCGACGACAGCACTTGATGTGACAACTCAAGAGGAGGTGGTGGCGATCCTCGACGACCTGAGGCGCAGTCGTTCGCTAGCGCTTCTGTTCGTAACCCACGATCTGGACTTGGCAGCGGCGATAACTGAGCGGATCGCGGTCATGTACGCAGGCTTGGTCGTGGAGGTGCTGCCCTCCGCCGATTTGGAGAAGTCTCGGCTACATCCTTACACCGCGGGTCTGTTGGATTCCCGTCCGACCATCGGAGAGCGAAAGAGAATTCAAACGATCCCGGGGAGGGCGGTCCCCGCATATGAGGCGGATACGGGATGCGTATTCGCGCCGCGGTGCCGATTCGCGGTCGACAGATGCCGGGAGGAGCGACCCATGCTTCGTGAGGTAGGTGACAACCGCGTCGCGTGTCATTTTGCAGAGTCCATCAGGGCGAGCGGGGAACTGAATCAGGTGATTGAAGCATGAAGTCCAACGAGACCGCGTCTCTCCAGCAGATGGACCAAGCCGACTCCGGTTCCGTTGTGGCCCGAGATCTGCGAAAGGTGTTCCGTATCCGCCTGGCCGCTGGCGGTTCACGAGATCTCGTCGCGGTTGACGGTGTGTCGTTCGACGTGCCTGCGGGAGGGTCGCTTGCGCTGGTTGGCGAATCCGGTTCGGGGAAGTCCACCGTTGCACGAATGGTGGCCGGTCTTGAGCGTCCAACCAGCGGGGAGATTGCCGTCTCCGGTAAGGCAAGAGCGAAGGTCGCGCGCGGCCGAGCGGCGAGAAAGGAGCGTGGTCGTCAGGTTCAAATGGTCTATCAGGATCCTTATGCGTCGCTCGACCCCAGACAGACCGTCGGGGATGGACTCGACGAGGTCTTGCGGTTCCATTTCTCGTTGACCGGACATGACCTGGACGCCCGCCGCAATATGCTTCTTGAACAGGTCGGCCTTGACAAGAAGCATGCCGAGGGGCGCCCGAGTTCTCTCTCGGGAGGTCAGCGGCAGAGGGTTGCCATTGCTCGTGCGCTGGCGTGTGAACCAGAACTCCTGGTGCTCGATGAAGCGGTTTCGGGCCTTGATGTTTCGGTGCAGGGGCAGGTGCTGAATCTACTCGCCGATCTGCGAAGCGAAGTCCGTGTCTCCTATTTGTTCATTTCGCACGATCTTGCCGTCGTTCAGCAGGTGTCGGATACCGTCATCGTTATGAGGAACGGGCGCGTTGTTGAGGGCGGTACAACAGACGACGTGTTGCGAGCGCCGCAGAATGAGTACACCCAGCAGCTGCTGTCCGCCGTCCCACGACCGGGATGGAAGCCCCGCAGACGTAATGGCGTTGCCACCTCAAGCTGAGCGATCCGACCGAGCCCGGTGGAGGAGCCGTATCCAGCTGCCCACTCACGTACCGGCTCTTCAGATCACTGGACGGCAGATCGGTGCGTTCGATGGACCCAGACAATCGGCAGAGTAATCAGGATCGTGCACAAAGTGACGCAGGCGGCAAACTCGACTGCGGTCGTCACGATATCGAGGATTTAGGGGTCGTCAGTTAGACCTCGCAAAGTTCTGGAGTGTGAGCGCTGGACCTCTCTCAAGAAACGGGTGGGCTTTAAGCCTCGGCTGCGACTGCGACTGAAGTGTGGGACTAGTCTCGCTGAGTGCACTTAGCGTGTAATCTTCTCGATGATCTGTCAATCCCTCACTGATTGGAGGCATGAATGTCGGGAAACGTTCACCCCGATGGCCGGATCCATCGCCGGCAGCTGACTCGTCAGGCCATCATCGACGCGCACGCACAGCTGGTCATCGATGGAGTCTTGCGTCCCACGGCCAAAGAAATCGCTACGAGGTCCGGGATCTCTCTTCGCACTTTCTGGCTTCACTTCCCTGAGATGGAAGCGTTGTTTGCGTTGGCRGGGCAGTACTGGCTCGACCGAGATGCCGGCAATTGGGATCCTGTGCCAGCTGACCTTCCGTTGGAGACGAGGATCTATCTGTTCTGTGATCGGCGCGGGGCGCGGCTCGAGGACATAGCCCCAGCGGCAGCGTCGGCGCTCCTTGCCGAGCCGTTCTCTCCTGCCTTGACTGATGCCCGGCGTCAGCATTACGGCCGCCTACACGACGACCTCGTCGAGACGTTTGGTAACGAGATCGGAGCAGACAAAACGGATCCTCGCCATCA
>NZ_JBFUME010000017.1:0-11696 GCF_054049535.1 Aeromicrobium sp. P5_D10 | reverse complement strand
AGCAGCGCAGCCCCGGCATCGAGCGCCCGACGTACGGCGGGCTCAGCATCGTCGAGCACCAGCGTGCCCTCGGCTCCGTCGAGGGTGACGTCAGCGAGCTGACGGGTCATGTCGAGTGAGACGTGCGGCCTCAAGGTCGCGCTGGTCGCGTCGACCGCATATAGGTGGCCACCCGCCAGTACCAGCAGGACGTCGGCCTCGATCGCTCCCGCCACGCTGGTGATCCGGCCATTCAGCTGAGTGCCATCAATACGTACGGTCGACAGCTCGCCGTTCGGAGCAGTCGACCACGGTACGACGAGCGCTGCGGTTCGCTCCCCTGTCGCCAGTTGATCCAGCAATGCCGAGCTGCTCTCAAGCAGGACAGTGGTGGCGATGACGGAGCTGGTCAGAAACGGCACCGGCGCTACCGTGCGGCCGAGTTCCTCCAGCACCACGGCAGCCTCGCGTGCGGTCGCCCCCTGGCCCGCGCGGTCCTCCGGAACCAGCAGACCGGCGAGGCCGAGGCCGACCAGCGACTTCCAGAGCCCGTCAACGAGCGACCGGTCGCCGTCGTACATCCGGGTCACGGCGTCGGAGCCGCACCGGTCGTTGAGGAGGTCCCGCACACTCGCACGCAGATCCTCCTCAATCTCGGTGTAGAGCAGATCGAGATCACTCATTTCGCGGTCTCCTTCCAGGGGATATCCTTGTCGACGCGGTGCTCGCTTGGTAACCCCATCACCCGCTCAGCGACGATATTGCGCAAGATCTCCGACGTGCCGCCCTCGATGGAGTTGCCCTTGGCGCGCAGGTAGCGGTAGCCCGCGTCTCGGCCGGTCAGGTCGACGTACTCGGGCCGGATCATGGTCCAGTCGGAGTACCCCAACCCCTCCTCACCCAGCAGCTCGATCTCAAGGCCGGAGAGCTCTTGGGCGATACGGGCGAAGCTGAGCTTCATCGCCGAGCCCTCCGGGCCCGGCTGGCCATGGGCCAGCTTCTGGCGCAGCCGTACGCCGGCCAGACGGGCAACCTCGGCGTCGACCCACAGCTTGAGCAACCGGTCGTGCAGCTCGGACGTGCGCAGCTCGGGCCGCTCACGCCAGGTCTGCGCGACGACCCCGATCATGCCGTCCTCGCGGCCGGCGCCCTGACCGATCGAGACACGCTCGTTGTTGAGCGTCGCGTTGGCCACTTTCCACCCCTCGCCCACCGCGCCGAGCCGCTGACTGTCAGGGATGCGTACATCGGCCAGGAACACCTCATTGAACTCCGCCTCGCCGGTGATCTGGCGCAGAGGTCGGACGTCGACGCCTGGATCCGTCATGTCGCACAGGAAGTAGCTGAGTCCGAAGTGCTTCGGCTGGTTCGGGTCCGTGCGTGCGATGAGGATCGCGAAGCGCGCGTTCTGCGCTCCGGAAGTCCACACCTTCTGTCCGCTGATCACCCATTCGTCGCCGTCACGCACTGCCCGCGTGGAGACGTTGGCGAGGTCGGATCCGGCACCGGGCTCGCTGAACAACTGGCACCAGATCTCCTCGCCCGTCCAGAGCGGGCGCAGGAAGCGCTGGATCTGCTCCTCGGTGCCGAACGCGACGATCGTCGGGGCCGCCATGCCGAGGCCGATGCGGTTGGCCCGCGGGTCGTTGTCGGGAGCACCAGCCTGCACGAGTAGCCGTTCGACCTCCGATTGGAGTACCTGGTCGAGGCCGAGTCCGCCACAGCCGACCCCGTAATGCACCCAGGCCAGTCCGGCGTCGAAACGAGCGCGAAGGAATGCGGTTCGCTCGGTCGTTGATGGGTCGTGGTCGGCCAGGAACCTTCGGACGTGGTCGAGGAGTTGATCGCGGTTCATCGCGCCTTCCTTAGCTTACGAAGCTCGGCATTCGCGAGTGCGTTGTTGTGCACCTCGTGCGGTCCGTCGGCGAAGCCGAGCGTGCGGATTCCAACGTCGAACGGACGAGCTCCTGTCGTTGTGGGCGTCATTCTGCACCGGCAGTCAGCGTCACGCCGCCGTCGATGACGACGGTCTGACCGGTCAGCCAGGCGGCGTCGTCGGACAGCAGGAAGGCAACACCCCCGCCAATGTCCTGTGGCTCGCCGAGTCGCTTGAGCGGATAGACCCGACTGGTCTCGTCCTCGCGTCCCTCGTAGAGCGCGGTGGCGAACTTCGTCTTCACAACTGCCGGGGCGACGCCGTTGACGCGGATGTTCGGCCCGAGTTCGACGGCCAGTAGCTCGGTGAGCGAGTTCAGCATCGCCTTCGTGGCCCCATAGAAGCCGATGTTCGGGGCCGCGCGGATGCTCGACACCGACGACACGTTGACGATGGCGCCGCCATGCTCGCGCATCCAGGCTGCGTACGCCTTCTGCACCCACGAGACCGCGGCGATGCAGTTGACCTCGACGATCTTGCGCGCTGCACCGAGGTCGATGTCGACGAGCGGTCCGTACGTCGGGTTGATACCGGTGTTGTTGACCAGGAAATCGATGCTGCCGAATGTCTGGATCGCCTGCCGGACCACGTCGTCCTGGTGCTCGGCATCGTCGGCTTTGCCCGCAACGCCGAGGGCGTGCGCGGGACCGCCGAGGCTATCGACCGCCTCGTCGAGGGCGTCCTTTTGTCGAGCGGTGATAACCACTCTGGCGCCCTCGGCGACCAGACGTTGAGCGATGCCCAGCCCGATGCCCCGGCTCGCGCCGGTGACGATAGCGGTCTTGCCTGCGAACCTCACGACAGTCGCTCCAGGGCCATGGCTATGCCCTGCCCCCCGCCGACGCACATGCTCTCGAGTCGGAGGACCGACACCTGGCCGCCAGTTGGCAGTGCCGTCCGAGCGCCTCTCCGCCTAGGGCAACGCAAAGTGACAAGCGACGTAGTAGTCATCGGACACTCTCCTGAGTACGGGTGCTTAGGTTGGCGACAATCTCAGCTACGGCGTTGACGTCGAGTTTGTCGTTGTCGCCGAGCTGGTGGCCGGCGCCGTCCCAACTACTGCGCGAGGCGAGGACGATACGTTGACCGTCGTGACGCACGATCTGCCCATTGAGGGAGGCAGACAGGTCGCTCAGCAGATATGCGACCACAGGAGCGACCTTCTCTGGCCCCTGCACGCTTTGTTCAGCAACTGAGGACGCGTTGGCCTCCGACGACTTGAACCACTCGTAGCGGTGCTTACTCATTCCCGTGCCTGCAATCGGCATCACACCGTTGACACGTACACCGGTACCCGCTGCCTCTAGCGCCCATCCGTAGACCATCGAGGCAACCGCGGCCTTCGTGACTCCGTAGGAGGTGATCCCCGTGGCGCCGTTCAACGCCCCGGACGTGATTGCGACGATCGCACCTGAACCTTGCTCCACCATGTGACGCAGGGCGTTGACCCCGCAGTACATCGAGCCGAGCACATTCACCTCGACGATGCGCTTCAAAGATGTCGGCTGCTCTTCCCACGGGAGAGAGTTGTGCAGAACCGCAGCATTGTTGACCAGACCGTCCACCGACCCGAACGTCTCGGCGCACACACTGACGAGCTTCTCTGCCACCGACCAGTCCGCAACCGATCCCGTCACGACCTCCACACGAGCGCCGAGCGCAGCGAGTTCGTCGGGGACGACGCCGACCAGATCCGCGTCCAAATCGTTAACCACGACATCGCCACCCTGACGAGCCACCTCGAGGGCGTAGGCGCGGCCGAGGCCGTGACCCGCGCCAGTGACAATGACGGACTTACCTTCCAGATGCTGCGGACTCATCGGTCTTCTCTCCTTGCGAATCGACGGCTACCATGGCTCTGCTCCGGGCTTCCAAATGGCCAGCGCGATGTTCGACTACCGCAATCTGGCGCAACCGACCGGGACGTCACAGCCAGCCCGAGGGGCTCACGCCCATGGAGTTCGAGCGCATCAACACGATCGCCGTGGTAGGAGAGTCCAAAAATCTCGGGAGACATGGCCGTCATCAGCTCAACTCGCGCTTGAGGATCTTGCCCGTGGACGTCATCGGCAGCTCGTCACGAAACTCCACGATGCGCGGGTACTTGTAGGCGGCGAACTGCTCCTTGCCCCACGCGACAAGCTCGTCTTCGGTGACTTCGACGCCCGGCTCGCGCACCACAACGGCCTTGACCTCCTCGCCGTGCGATTCATGCGGCACGCCGATGACCGCCACGAGGGAGACGGCCGGATGACTCATCAGGACTTCTTCGAGCTCGCGCGGATACACGTTGTAGCCGCCACGCAAGATCATGTCCTTGGATCGGTCCACGATGAAGTAGTAGCCGTCAGCGTCCTTGCGAGCCAGGTCGCCGGACCGGAACCAGCCGTCATGGATGGCTTCGGCGGTGGCCTCGGGGCGGTTGTAGTAGCCCTTCATGACGTTGTGACCCTTGATCGCGATCTCGCCGATGGCCTCGGGATCATCAGCGACGTCGCTCCAATCGTCGTTGATGAGCCTCATCTCCACTCCCGGGATCGGCTTGCCGATCGAGCCAACACGCGGCTCCTGGCCCCACGTGGCGAATGAGGCGACCGGCGAAGTCTCCGACAGGCCGTAGCCCTCCAGAATCGTCACGCCGAAGCGCTCCTTGAAATTCTTGTGCACCTCGACCGGCAGCGCCGAACCGCCGGCCACAGCTACCCGGAGGTTCACAGCAATCGCGGCGACAGGAACGTCGGCCGTCAACGCCGACAGCAGTCCCCAATACATCGTCGGTACGCCCGCGAAGTACGTGACCTTTTCGCGCAACATCAGTTCGATCGCAGGCCCCGGCTCGAACCGCGGCAGCATCACCACGGTTCCGCCGAAGGCGAAAGCGCCGTTCTGAATCACAGTCTGACCAAACGAGTGGAACAACGGCAACACACACAGGTAAGTGTCAGGGCGGTCAGGCGACGCGGCGTACTGCACCTCCCCGGACAGAGCATTGTCGCGCATGTTGCGGTGCCGCAGCTCGGCCCCCTTGGGCTGGCCCGTTGTGCCGGAGGTGTACAAGATCACGGCCGTGTCATCATCATCGCGCTCGATCGTGGTGAACGTCGTCGGCTGTTCGGCCACCAGCGACGTGTAGAACTCCCCACCTTCCAGCAACCCCGAGGGCGCGGAGTCGAGTCCGATAAGGAAGAAGTCCTTGCAGGTCGCAGTGGCCTGGAAGCCCGCTTGGGCGGACTCCCCGATGGGCATCTCGGCGGTTCCTTCGAACGCGAAGTACGCCACCGCGTCGGAGTCGTCGAGATGGTAGGCGACCTCACGCGGCTTGAGCATCACGTTTAGCGGCACGACGGTCGCGCCAGCCTTGAGGATGCCGTAGTAGACGATCGAGAAGTACGGCAGGTTCAAGCACGACAGCGCAACCTTTTCACCGGGCCGCACTCCACGGGCGACCAACAGGTTCGCAACTTGGTTGGCCGCATCGTTGACCTGCGCATACGTGAGCCTGTTGTCGCCGGAGACGATCGCGGTGCGCTCGGGAAACTTCGCTGCTGAGCTTTCCAGCAGAGCGGACAAATTAGTCACATCGACTCCTGCATTCCGTCCGCGGCGGACGGTTCCCGCACATGTCCGGCTTCACCTGTGGAGGTCACCCACTCGTCATAGAACGGCGGCATATCGCTCGATGCGGTCGCCCGAAATTCTGGGTTTCGCTTCTCTCGAAAGGCGGTGACGCCCTCCGAACCATCGGCGACACTGGTGTAAAACATGGCCAGAGAATCCGTCTTGTGCGCTTCAAGAGGGTGCCGCGCCGCAGAGTTCCTATTAATCAGTTGCCGGGTTAGGGCCGTGGCTACGGGCGAGCGGCCGTTGGTCCAACGATCCGCGAGTTCCAAAGCCGCGTCCATCAATGCGTCCTCGGAAACAACCGATCGCACCAGCCCGATGTCCAGAGCTTGTTCCGCGCTGATAATTGCCGCCGAGTACACAAGATCCAATGCCGTATCGAATCCGACAATTCGTGGCAGGAACCACGAGGAAGCCGCTTCCGGCACGATTCCGAGTTTGCCGAACACGAAACCTATGCGCCCGCCGGCAGCGACGATCCTTGCGTCCATGGCCAAAGTCATCGTGGCCCCGATTCCCACGGCGGCACCATTGATGGCGGCAATCACCGGCTTGCGACAATCATAAATCGCCAGAGTCACTCGGCCGCCCGTGTCCCGCACCCGCGAGAGCGCAGGACTATGCAGGTCTTCCATAGCATCCAGTTGTGGACTGAGGGACTCGTCGAGCCCGAAGACGTTTCCATCGACGCCCAGATCCATGCCAGCACAAAAGGCCTTGCCAGCTCCGGTCACTACGACTGCGCGCACGTCATCCATGTCATTGACTTGACGAAAGACGAACTCCAGCTCGTCGGCCATCGTCGCCGTGAACGCGTTCAGTGATTCGGGCCGGTTCAGGGTCACGATCAAAATACCCCGCTTCGCCTCCGTCTTCAGCGTCGTGAGATTCACTTGTCATTCCTCGCTAACACGCGTAACTCGGCAAAGTCGAACTCAACAGTCGGTGAGCATCATCGATGATGGTCGAGACCACGTCCCCGACGCTTCCAATCTCAAAGATCAGGCCCTGAGATTGCCCGGCCCACCACATACCGTCTTCCAGCTCACCGTCCCGCAGCACGCGTTCTCTACCGCGGGACCCCGACGCCAGTTCCGCCACATCTGCGAACTTCGAATCGTCACCGGCCTCGATCTCAAGGATCCGCTCACTGATCGCGTTCCTTGCGACTCGGGCAGTGTTGCGGAATCGACGGAAAACCAAGACCGTATCCCGCTCGCTATTGAGGACGATTTGGCGTTTAACGTTTGGATGGATCGGTGCCTCATCCGTGGCCATGAACCGCGTGCCCATGTTGGCAGCGCATGCGCCCAGCGCCAACGCCGCTGCCAGTCCAGACCCAGTGGCAAGGCCACCCGACGCAATCACGGGAACGGAAAGCGAGCGCACCACCGCCGGGATAATGACCAGACCAGGCACATCGTCCTCACCGGGGTGGCCCGCAGCTTCATAACCGTCAATGCTGATGGCCGCTACACCCAATCGTTCGGCTGAAACCGCGTGGCGCACACTCGTCGCCTTGTGGATCACCCGGACTCCTGCCGAGAGGAAATCCGGCATGTGGGGCGCCGGACTCGCGCCGGCAGTCTCCACAATGGAGATACCGGAGTCAATGATGGCCGCTCGATAGTCCTCGTACGGAACCGCATCTAGGGTCGGCAAGATCGTCAGATTCACCCCGAATGGCGAGTCCGTGAGTTCTCGGGTCCTGGCGATCTCCTTGGCGAGAGCTTCGGGGGACGGCTGCGTCAGCGCGGTCAAGAATCCCAATGCGCCGGCGTTGGCGACTGCCGAGACTAGTTCGGCTGTGCCCAAGCCGGTCATACCACCGCACACCAGTGGATGCTCGACCCCGAAGACCTCGGTGAATCTCGTCGAAATTTTGGTCTCGGTCCGGCTCACAGAAGAACCTCGATAAGTCGTGGACCGTCTTCTGATGCCGCCACGCCGAGAGCACGACGCAACTCACCAGTCGTACGAACCTGCGTCGCAGGCACGCCGAAACCGTTTGCCATAGCCACGAAGGACATGTCAGGGTTCGACAGGTCGAGCATGGCCTCCGCTCGGGGGCCGGACCCGTCAGCGCCGACCCGGGCCAGTTCGCGCCTGAGGATCGCGTAACTCCTGTTGTTGTAGATAATCGTCGTGACATCAAGTTGCTCGCGAGCCTGGGTCCACAACGATTGGAGCGTGTACAGACTCCCTCCATCTGCTTGGAGCGAGTACACGCTTCTATCCGGCGCAGCCACCGCAGCGCCAGTCGCGACTGGCATACCCTGCCCGATGGCGCCACCGGTCAGCGTCAACCAATCGTGCTGCTTCGCTCCGCGGAGCGCGTCCCCTAGCGGCGCTCCAGATGTCGCGGATTCGTCCGAAATAATGGCGTTCTCAGGCAACTCGTCAGCGATCACCAACGCAACCGTCTGGGCGTCCAACGGCACATCCCCGGTGCAGCGCTCGGATACATACTGCTCGGCGTCTAAGGAGTGTCCGCCAATTTCATCAGAAACTGCCAGCAGGGCTGTCAGCACGTCTTCATGACGTTCCCCGACGCGGAGAACACGGGCGCCTTCGGGTGAGAATCGACCGGACTCCCCTGGGTATGCGAAGAACGAGACAGGTTCCTCGGTGTCGAAAAGTACAACCGCGGCGACGCCTGCCAACTGTTTGACCGCTTGCTCCCCGATGTATGCAAGCCTGTCGAAGTGGGGCAAGCCAGCGCCGTGAGCCATCCGGGCAGGGAACGTCTCCCTGAACACCCGGACACCCGGGAGGCGCCGCAGGCTAGCGACAGCCCGAAGGCCATCTGGGCCGCAGCACCTGCCGCCGACGATGACTGCTACTTCATCTCCCGACGTCAAAACTCGGATGACATCGTCGGTAATCTCAGTAGGCACCAGCTGCGGCTCGGAGCGTGGGAGTGGGGCGGCCACCGATCCTCCCGGAAGCCAAGAGTGATCAGCCGAGATAATCAGCGAAGCCACACCGGACGCGGGACCGAGCGCTTCAACAACAGCTTCGGCACCCTTAGCCGCCAAGTCACTTGGGGAATCGGCGAAACTGACCCACTTGCTGACCGTCTTCGCAAGGGACTCAACATCCGACTCCAAGGGAGCGTCAAACTCTTTGTGGTAGGTCGCGTGATCACCGATCAGGTTGACAACGCTTGAAAAGGCACGCCTCGCGTTGTGAAGATTGGCCATCCCGTTCATCAGCCCTGGTCCCAGATGAACCAGAGTGCTCGCGGGCGATTTCCGAATGCGTGCATAGCCATCAGCTGCGCCGGTGGCCACCCCCTCGAAGAGGGTCAGGATCCCGCGCATCTCCGGCACATCGTCCAGCGCGGCGACGAAGTGCATCTCCGACGTACCCGGATTCATGAAGCACGTGTCGACGCCGCTTCCAACCAAGGTTTGGATCAAGCCGACCGAACCGTTCACCGAAGCGGGCATCAAGCCTGCCCTCGCTTGCTGCGAGTTTCGGCCGGTAGGCCTTCTTCCATCTCGTTGGCCATCCGCTTGTAGAGATCACCGATCAAGAAAGCGTCGTGGCCGATCATGACCCCATGCGCCCCGCCCGCGACGAACCTCGCAGTGTCGGCAGGGTTCACGCAAAACTCGATCAGGAGCTTGTCGGTCTTGCCGACTGCTTCGCGGATCTTGTTCATGGCAGCGCTGACCCGAGGGTCATCCCACGTGACATTTCCCAGGGAAAGTGCGTAGTCACCGGGACCGGGCATCACACCAACCAGCCCGTCCACCTCAAGGATCGACTCGATGTTGTCGACGGCCTCTTCATTTTCGATGATGGCGATCACGGCGACAGAGTCGTTCCGTTCCTCACGACGGCGGACCTCCGCCTCCCCTGCCACCCTCAGCGGGCCACGGCGAAAGGCAGTCCCCCGAGTTCCGAGAGGCGGGTAGTACGACCACCTGACAACGGTCTCCACGTCCTTGGCCGTGCGGACATTCGGCACGAGGATGCCTGTGGCTCCCCCGTCCAGTAGGCGAGCCACGAGGTTCTCCGTCACGTCGCCGAGTCGCACGAGCGGGCTGGTGCCCGCAACCTCAGCCGCACGAATCAAGGACTGAATGTCGTTCATGCTTCGCAGTCCGTGCTCGAGCTCAAGAACGACGAAGTCGAAACCGCATGCTCCCACCACCTCAATCAATGTCGGATCGACAAAGTCGTGGAATGAGCCCAAGAGCACCTCACCGCCACGCATCCGGGCGACGAAGTCATCGGAGTAGATTCGATCGAGAGCGTTCATGATGAATTCCCTTCTCATGGGATAGTGCCAAGTCCGGCCTGGGCTCAGCGGATGAATCAGCACAGGTCGCTGTGCTGCGATACTGCACCCACAAATGTGGGCACCGGACTCGCGAGCAGGAGTCCTTCGGATGAGCGGTGCCCTCTAGCTGCGATACCGCACCTGAGGTATGCGGCCCATCAAACTGACTACACTCAGAGTGCAGTCTTCTCGACAATCTGTCAAGCCCCCGACGAAACTCGCGAAAACTACCTCTCACGGAGCGGCCTGCGCGGACGTCTTCGTGCCCGGCCGGTACAGACCAGGCGGATCGAAATGACCTCCTGCGAGGCTTTCTCTCAGGGCGGTTGCAACCAACTCAGCCCATTCGCGCGGCGCGACCAGCGCAGGCCACCATTGGCAGATCACGCGACCATCGGGGTCCGAAGATTCCCAGAGTCAAGAGTTTCGATATCCGTAAGACGTACTCACATCGTCAGCTGGAGCGCGCGGGCCAGATCAGCCGATAGCGCCACGACCTCACGTTGCACCGTCGTGAGTTCATGAGACGGTAGCCCGTCAACCGACTTAAACGGATTCTCGACGCCGGTACTCTCCCCGCAGAGCTCCTCAAGGACGGCAAGCCCGCAAAACGGAACGTAGACCGGCGAGTAGCCTCCTTCATGGGACATGACCAGCCGACCATTGCAGGTTCGCTCTGCGAGTTCGACGAGCCGTCCAGTGATGGCACGGAAGCCGTCTGCGGTCACGGTCATCCGGCCGAGCGGATCATAAACGCTTGCGTCGAACCCACTTGAAACCATGATCAGGTCCGGTTGGAATCGTTCGACCGCTGGTATGACGACTTCGTCGATCGCGTGGAGGTAGGCGCCGTTGCCAGAACCGGCGGGTAGGGGGACGTTGATATTCGTACCTTCGCCGGCCCCGTGTCCTACCTCCGAGACCAAGCCGCTTTCTTTGCCAAACAGCCGATCCTGGTGGAGTGAGATGGCAAGCACATTGGGGTCCGTGTCATAAATTGCCTGAGCCCCGTTCCCGTGGTGCACGTCGTAGTCGACGATGGCGATGCGCTCGACGCCATGGATGGCACGAGCATGCTCGATCGCTACCGCGACGTTGTGGAACATGCAATACCCCATCCCGGTTTCAGGTCGGGCATGGTGCCCTGGCGGGCGAACCAGGGCGTAGGCATTATCTGCCCTACCCTCCAGGACGGCGTCAACAGCCGCCATCGTGCCGCCGGCTGCCAAGGTCGCGATGTCGAAGCCACCGCGCCCGAACGGAGAGAAACCGTCGCCGGCATCGCCTCTACCCGCCGCACTCGCCTCCATGATGCGGTTGACGTGTTCGCTTGTATGGACTCGCAGAAGGTCGTCGACCGTCGCATGTCGTGGTGCGATGCGGTAAAGACGGTCAAGTAGACCGGATACCTCGATGAGCGAGGCCATCCGGACTTTGCTCTCAGGGCTTTCGAAGTTGTGATACGGCTCGACAGCACCACCGGCCGGCACAACGCCCGCGTGTGTCCCGGTGTCATGCCATCCGTACTGCGCGTGCCAGACGTAGCCAGTCGTGCGAGACATGTGCCTACCTTTCCTCTTCGACCATTGCATGCGTGCGGCGGTCGCTTGAACTCTGAATCATGTGAGCTCGGTGGAATGCGGAAAGGCTCGCTTTGCCGACGGAGTGCCAGATCGCTCCAGCAATTCCGCCATATTGCCGCGGGCTTCTCGCCTTTACATGGCTCACATAAACTGAATGCACTCAGCGTGTAGTCTTCTCGATAATCTGTCAAGCCCCCTTTCTGATCGGAGAAATGCACATGAGAGCAACCGTGCTACATGGCGTCCGCGATATCCGGCTCGATATCGTTGACGACCCACGACTTGT
>NZ_JBFUME010000016.1:0-40344 GCF_054049535.1 Aeromicrobium sp. P5_D10 | reverse complement strand
ACCACCGATCATCACAACAACCAAAAAGGCTGCCGATCAAAACCGACGGGGTACTACCAATTAATCTCATCGACTTTTGACACACTGTTGAGTTCTCAAGAATCAGACGCTCACCACCCATCAATCCCAAAGGACATCAGGCACGGGGCTGCTGGATAAAGCTACACGGTTCGTTTTCACCCGAGTCATCGGGGTCGGTCACCATGAACATCTGGTCGAACTGCTGCGCGACCGGCCTTGCGGCTTGTCTTTCGCTGCGCTGTCCAACAAGAAGAACACTAGCGGGCCCGCTCAACCAAAGACAAATCGGGTCCCCATGGTCCACATCACATCGAGCATCAAGCCTGCAACCGCAGGGTCAGCCGATGGATACGCCCGAGATGGAGCGTTTGCCCTTGCGCAATACGACCCACGAACCGTGCAGAAGCAACTCACCTTCGAGCACCTGCTCCGGGTCGGTCACGCGCACATTGTTGACGTACGCTCCCCCGTCGGTGATGGCGCGGCGGGCTGCCGACTTGCTGTCGGTCAGCCCCGAAGCCACCAAGGCATCGATCATCGTCGGTCGATCGACCGCCGCCAGATCAACCGCGCCGGCTTCCCGGAGTGCCGCAGCAAGAGTCGCTTCGGGCAGATCGGTCAGCTCTCCCCTGCCGAACAGTGCGCTGGCCGCCAGTTCGGCGGCTGCGGTCTCCTCGGCACCGTGGACCAACGTCGTGACCTCGGCGGCAAGGCGGCGCTGGGCGGCACGTAGTCCGGCCTTCTCGACGTGCGCGGCTTCGATCTCGCTGATCTCGTCCAGCGACAAGAAGGTGAACTGCCGCAGGTACTCGATGACCTTGGAGTCCTCTGCCTGGATCCACGACTGGTAGAAGGCGTAAGGACTCATCAACGCCGGGTCGAGCCACACGGTGCCGGACTCGGTCTTGCCGAACTTGGTGCCATCGGCTTTGGTGATCAGCGGCGTCGCCAACGCATGGACCTTGCCGGCGTCCGCGCGCCGGATCAACTCGACGCCCGCGGTGATGTTGCCCCATTGATCACTGCCACCGGTCTGCAGGACGCAACCGTGGCGCCGGTACAGCTCGAGGTAGTCCATCGACTGCAGCAAGACGTAGCTGAACTCGGTGTAGCTGATCCCGCTCTCGAGTCGGCTGCTGACGACATCGCGCGCCAGCATCCGATTGACCGGGAAGTGTTTGCCGATGTCACGCAGGAAATCGATCGTGCTGAGGTTCTCGGTCCAGTCGAGATTGTTGACCAGCGTTGCACCGTTGGGACCATCGAAGTCCACGAAACGTGAGACCTGAGAGCCGATACGTCCCACCCAGTCGGCAACCGTCTCACGGGTATTCATGATCCGCTCGCCGGCTTCCTTGGGGTCGCCGATCAGGCCCGTCGATCCGCCGACGAGCAGCAGAGGCTTGTGGCCGGCGAGCTGGAGACGCCGGGCGGTCAGTATCTGCAGAAGATTGCCGATGTGCAGGCTCGGCGCCGTGGGGTCGAAGCCCACGTAGTACGTGATCGACCCGGCCGACAACGCTGCCTTGAGGGCATCGCGATCTGTCGAGTGCGCGATGAGTCCGCGCGCGTCGAGGTCGTCAAGAACGTGGGTCACAGGTGTTGCCTTCCAGATGAGGGTGGATCACCGCGACTTTATCGCGGCACCTCGACGACCTACGGCTTGACTGCGACGACCGGAACAGTCGCGTCGAGCAGGATCTGCTGAGCGACGCTGCCCATGAGGATCTTGCCGACTGGACTTCGTCGTCGAATACCCAGAACCAGCGACGTCGCACCTGCCTGCTCGGCCTCGAACAGCACCGCGTCGGCGATGTTCTCTCCCATGACCTGACGAATCTCGTACTCGACTCCGTCATCGTCGAGCCGGTCACTCAACGACTGGACGTGATTGCCCCTCGCGAAGCCGGTATCGAGTCGAGGATCTGCCTTGGTGATGTTGACGACCACGATCCGATCCCCGGAGAGCTGCGACTGGCCGACGGCCCAGTCGAGGGCTGCGCGTCCGAACTCGTCCGGGCGATAAGCAACGGCAATTGTCATGACATAGACGTTACTCCGCGATCTGGCCCAGCGGAAGTGGAATATCCGTGCGGTCTCGGGCTGTTGGTCACACTGTGAGCAAAACAGTCAAGGTCGACATCTGGTCAGACATCGCATGTCCGTGGTGCTTCGTGGGCAAACGCCGATTCGAAACGGCCCTCGAGAAGTTCGAGGCAACCGGCGGAGACGTCGAAATCGAGTTCCACTCCTTCGAGCTGGCGCCCGAGACTCCCGTCGACTTCGACGGCAGTGAGGTCGACTTCTTGGTGTCCCACAAGGGTATGCAGGCCAGTCAGGTCGAGCAGATGCTCGGGCAGATGACCGAGCTCGCCGCCGCAGAGGGATTGTCGTACGACTTCGACGCCCTCCAGCACACCAACACCGTCAAAGCCCACGAGCTGCTGCACTTCGCGAAGACGCAGGGTCTGCAACTCGAGATGAGCGAACGGCTGTTCTCGGCCTACTTCGAGCAAGGTCGCCATATCGGCCGTATCGAAGACCTCGCCGATCTGGCCGGCGAGATCGGTCTCGACCGCGCCGCAGTCGTCGAGGCACTCACGAACGAGGTCCACCTGGCCGATGTGCAGGCCGACAAGCAACAGGCGGTGACCTACGGCATCAGCGGGGTCCCGTTCTTCGTGATCGACAAGAAGTTCGGCGTCTCCGGCGCTCAGGACCCCGCGGTATTCCTTGACGTCCTGCAGAAAGCATCGGCCGAATCATGACCGGGCCCCTGCAGATCGTCGGCGTCGAAGCTCCCCTGTGCGAGGACGGCGTGTGCGCCGTACCCGCCGGCGAAGAAGTCGAGCCAGCTGAGCAGAGCTAAGCCAGCAACTCTTCGGCGCGATCCCCCTTCACGGCAAGGACCGGACAGGTCGCATCGAGGATCAGCCGTTGGGCGACGCTGCCGAGCAGGAGCTTTCCTACCGGCGTCCGGGGCCTGATACCGACGACGATGAGTGATGCGTCGGTCTCCCGCGCGGCGTCGAGGACGGCCTCGGCGACGTCTGGCACGACCTCGTGACGAATGTGCGTCGTGATCTCCAAGCTGTCGAGCACTTGCTCAAGCCTGACCAGGTCGTCGTCCCCGACGAACTTGCGGTCGACGTACGAGTCGCCGCGGGTCGGATTGACGACGATCAGCTCTTCGCCGCGGCGCGCTGCCTCACCAGCTCCGTAGGACAACGCCGATCGGCCGTACTCATCCGGGCTGTACATCACCACCACAGTCATGCCGCTACCTCCGTAGAAGACCCACGATACGAAGGCATCGGCATGAAACCTGCCTCATGATTCACTCGCTGGCGCTCGCTCATGCCGCTACCTCCGTAGAAGACCCACGATACGAAGGCATCGGCATGAAACCTGCCTCATGATTCACTCGCTGGCGCTCGCTCATGCCGCTACCTCCGTCTTGTCGTTGGGTGCTGCTGTGCGCTTGTTGCGCAGGCCCGATCCGACGATCCAGACCAAGGCTGCGGCGATGATGACGTACACGATCACCGCGACCGGCTCGCTCCAGAGCGTGCTGATGTCGCCGGACGAGATCTGCAGCGACGTCGTCAGCTGCTCCTCGAGCTTCGGACCGAGGATGACGCCGATGATCAACGGCAGGACCGGGATCCCGAAGCGCCGCATCGCTAGTCCCAGCAGACCGATCACGAGCAAGATGGCCAGGTCGAAGGGCTGGAAGCTCACGCTGTACGCACCGAGCGAGGCGAAGAACAGGATTCCCGCGTACAGGTACGGACGCGGAATCTGCAGCAGTTTGGCCCACAGCGGCGCCAACGGCAGGTTCAGCAGAAGCAACAGCGTGTTGCCGATGAACAGGCTCGCCAGCAGCGCCCAGACCAGGTCGGGCTCTGTCTCGAACAGCTGCGGACCGGTCTCGATGCCATAGCTCTGGATCGCCAGGAGCATGATCGCGGCGGTCGCCGTGGTCGGCAGACCGATCGCCAGCAGCGGCACCAGCGTGCCGGCGGCCGATGCGTTATTGGCGGCCTCCGGGCCGGCAACCCCCTCGATCGCCCCTTTGCCGAACTCCTCAGGATGCTTGGACAGCTTGCGCTCGGTGACGTACGACAGGAACGTCGGGATCTCGGCGCCACCGGCAGGCAGCGCCCCGAACGGGAAGCCGAAGGCAGTGCCGCGCAACCACGGCCCCCACGAACGTCCCCAGTCCTCGCGACTCATCCAGGGCTGGCCGACCGGGATGATGTCGAGCGGACGACGACGCAGGTGCGCCGCCACCCACAGTGCTTCGCCGATCGCGAAGATGCCGACTGCGACGACCACGATGTCGATGCCGTCGGCCAGCAGCGGGCTGCCGAACGTCAATCGCGGCTGACCCGTCTGACCACCCACCAGGCCGATCGCCAGACCGAGGAACAGCCCGATGAATCCCCGCAGCCGCGACGATCCGAGCACCGCGGTGACCGCGAAGAGGGCCAGCACGATCAGCGCGAAGTTGGACGGGTTGCCGAGCTTGACGACCTGCCCGGCGACCGATGGCGCGAACAGCACCAGCAGCAGCGTGCCGATCGTGCCGGCGACGAAGGAGCCGATCGCCGCGGTCGCGAGCGCTTGGGCGGCGCGGCCCTTCTTGGCCATCTTGTTGCCCTCGATCGCGGTCACGACCGACGACGACTCCCCCGGCGTGTTGAGCAGGATCGAGGTTGTCGAACCGCCGTACATGCCGCCGTAGTAGATGCCGGCGAACATGATCAACGCGCTGTCGGGCCCGACGCTGTACGTGATCGGCAGGAGCAGCGCGAGCGTCATGGCCGGTCCGATACCCGGCAGCACGCCAACCGCGGTGCCGAGGAATACGCCGACTACGGCGTAGAACAGGTTCTGGAGGGTCAGCGCCGAGGCGAAGCCGTCCATCAACAGATTGAGTGAGTCCATCAGAGGATCCCGTCCAGGATGCCGGCGGGGATCGCGAGCCCCAGGCCGGAGTAGAAGCCGTACCAGGTGCCGACCGAGAGCGCGACGCCTACTGCGATGTCACGGATCAGGGTGCGGCTGCCCAGCACCTGCGCGGTGCCGACGAACAGCAGCGCACCCGTGATCGCCCAACCCAGCCAATCGATGAGCGCAATATTGACGGCGAACACGACGACGAGCTTGGCGACCGTCATCCAGTCACTGGGCTGTGACAAGTCGACGTCCTCGCCCTCCTCCGATTCTGGAAGATCGCCGCGGGACGTGGCCAGTGCGAGCATCACCGCGAGCAACAGGAGCACCGCGCCCACGACATACGGGAAGGCGTAGGGCTGCACGGGTTGATCGGCAAAGCCGTTCTCGAGGGTCGTCGCGTCGTATACGACATAGCCGCCGACGATGGCCAGGAACGCGGCCAATCCGTACTGGGCCTTGTCGATCGCCCGGATCGGCTGGGGTTGCTGTGCCTGCTCGAGGTCTTGCGCATCGGTACTCATGTCAGCCCCAGCTCCTTCAGCGTCGTCTCGACGCGCTCGTCCTGTTCCTTGAGGAAGGTCGCGAACTCGTCACCGGTGGCGAACGAGTCGATCCAGCCATTGCGTTCGACGACGTCCTTCCAGCCCTGAGTCCCATGCATTTCGGTGAACATCTCGACGAGTTCGTCGCGTGCCTCGTCAGAGATGCCGGGCGGCGCAAGGATGCCGCGCCAGTTCACGAATGTCATGTCGATACCCGACTCCTTGAGCGTCGGTGCGTCGACGCTTTCGAGCCGCTCTTCACCGGAGACCGCGAGGATGCGCAATGAGCCGTCTTTGAGCTGTCCCTCGAACTCGCTGGGACCCGACGTGCCGACATCGATCTTCTTGCCGAGTAGCGCGCTCGTGAGCGGTCCGCCGCCGTCGTAGACGATGTACTTGACCTGCTTGGGATCGACGCCGACGGTCTTGGCGAGCTGCATCGGGAAGAGATGGTCGGGTCCGCCGGGCGACGAACCTCCGCCGATCGTGACGCTCTTCGGATCGGACTTCCACGCCTCGACCAGATCCTGCACGGTCTTGTAGGGCGAGTCTTTCGGCACGATGAGCGCCTCTTGGTCCTCGATGAGCCGGGCGATGGGTGTCGCATCGGAGACCCTGGCCTTCGACTCGTTGGTGTACGTCGCACCCACCACGCCGAGCCCCATGGCCATCACGAGATCCTCGACACCGCGTTCGTTCAGCAATCGCTGCATCGCAACGGTGCCACCTGCGCCGATGACATTGGTGACCTCGAACCGACCCGACAGTTCCTCGTCTTCCAGGACCCGAGCCGCGGCCCGTCCGGTGAGGTCGTAGCCACCTCCGGGGCTGTTCGGGATGTACATGCTGATCCGACGGTTGGCCTGGCCGTCTCCCCCACGCGTGACACCGCAAGCAGAGATCAGCAGAGCGGCAGCGAGTATCAGCACCGCGAGCACCCGTGGCGTGCGCCTGGTCGGCATCATGGAACCTCCTGTGGTCGACCCCGAGCATGGACCCTGACTGTGGCCTGGGTCACTATTGCGGAGGCAAAGGAGGTTGTGGACATTGTGGTCACCGCGGCGTAGACGTATGACGCTTGCCGGACAGTTCCTGGTCCTGCAGCTAGTGGTTGTCGCTGTCGTGCTCACGATCGTGGGGGCGATCTCGCTGCGTCAGTCGACATCGTCGTTCGGTGCCGACCGCGGCGCTCAGATGCGATCGGTCGCCGAGTACCTCGCGAATGGTTCGGTCGTCCGCGACCAGATCGGTGAACCCGTCCCCGCGACCCGTCTGGCCCCGCCGATCGACCGCGCCGTCGGCCTGTCTGGCGCGACCGAGGTGTCGATCGCCGATCCCGGCGGCACGATCCTGTCGTCGTCCGATCCGCGCCTGGTCGGCGAACAGGCGGCGCTGGGCGAATCAGGCGTCCGGCAAGGACGCGGTTGGGTCGGTGACGTCGAGACCCGAGGGCAGCGTTACGTCGCTGGTCACGCCCCGATCATCGACGACTCCGGGCAGCTCGTCGGACTCGCGATCGCCGAACAGCGCTATCCGTCGGTGTGGTCGCGCCTCACCGACGCCGCCGGCGACCTCGCCCTGTACCTCGGCGTGGGCGCGCTGCTGGGCGTTGCCGGATCGTGGCTGCTCGCCCGTCTCGTCAAACGCCGGACCCGCGGCCTGGAGCCGCACGAGTTCGCGACGCTGGCCGATCACCGTGAAGCCCTGTTGCACAGCATCCGAGAAGGCGTCATCGCCGTCGACCCCGACAACCGGGTCACGATGGTCAATGACGGAGCACTCGATCTGCTGGGTCTCGACGACAGGGTCGTGGGCAGCCAGATCGACGACCTCGACCTTCCGCCACAGGTCGCCGCGGTGCTGACTGCCGGCGACGACAGTCAGGACGTCGTGCTGCTGGTCGGCGAACGGGTCGTGGTGTTCAACCAGAGGTCGGCATCGAGCCGCGGCGAAGGGATCGGCACGGTCACCACGATGCGCGACCGTACCGATCTCGTCTCGATGCAGAGCCAGCTCAGCTCGAATCTGTCGATCACCGACACGCTGCGCGCCCAGACCCACGAGTTCGCGAACCAACTGCACACGATCTCGGGTCTCGTGCAGCTCGGCGAGTACGAGGAGGTCACCCAGCTCATCGGCACTTTGAGTCGGCGGCGCGCCGAACTCAACGACGCCGTCACGCGGCGGGTCGACGATCCGGCAGTCGCGGCGCTGCTGATCGCCAAATCCAGCGTCGCCGCCGAGGCCGGTGTGACCCTCACGTTGACGGACGACTCGCGACTCACCGCACTGCCGCGATCGATGTCTGCCGATCTGACCACGATCGTCGGCAATCTGGTCGACAACGCCGTGGACGCCTGCCGGACCAGCACCGATCCGCATGTCATGGTGGAACTCAGCGAGACCGCAGACGAGATCCGGCTTCTGGTCAGCGACAACGGGCCCGGGGTGCCCGACGACATGGTCGAGACGATCTTCATCCGCGGTTTCTCGACCAAGCCCGATCTCCCTGGCGGTCGCGGGATAGGACTGCCCCTCGTGCGGCTCATCTGCACGCAACGTGGTGGTTCCGTCTCGGTGCACCGCGAGGACGGTGCGCAGTTCATGGTTCGGCTGCCACAGGTTTCCGCATGATCCGCGTGCTGGTCGTCGACGACGACTTCATGGTCGCGGGCATCCATGCCAAGTTCGTCGAACGCACCGAGGGGTTCGCGGTGATCGGCACGGCACGCACTGGAGCCGAGGCCCTTCAGCTCTGCGCAGACCTCGAACCCGATCTCGTCCTGCTCGACGTGCATCTGCCCGACATCAGCGGTCTCGACGTGCTGCAACGGCTCCGCGCAGGCGGCAGCACCGTCGGCGTCGTGATGGTCACCGCGGAGCGTGATGCCGAAGCGGTCCGCAGTGCCTTGCACGGCGGGGCGATGCAGTACCTGGTCAAGCCTTTCGAGTTCGCCGACTTCGCCACTCGCATGCAGCGTGTGCGGGAGGCCATCGACATGCTGGCCGACGGATCTCCCGACCAGGCCGCTATCGACCGGGCCTTCGGTGCGCCTCCGACCGCGAGCACGACCCTGCCCAAAGGCCTGAGTCCCGAGTCCGCCGAGCTGGTGGCGCGGGCGCTGTCCACGTCAGGTGAGCTGTCGGCGGCCGAGTGCGGGAAGCAGGTCGGATTGTCGCGGGTCAGCGCGCGCCGATACCTGGAGTTCTTCGTCGACCAAGGACGGGCCGCCGTTCGGCTCAACTACGGCAATGCCGGACGGCCGGAACGCCGCTACCGTTCGCTTCCGTGATGCGCTACTACGGTCAGCCTGACGTCGGCGCCCGCGGGCTGCGACGGTAGGCCGACACGGTCGGATGACCCGTGATCCAGAACCGCCACGGGACGTCGGCGGCCTTCGACACCCCGACTCGCGGACCGGCGGTCACAGGTGGCGCGGGATCGGCTGCGGGTCCCAGGCGCACGCCTTCTGTCGCCAACAGATCCGTGCCGAGATCCTCCAGCGTCAGCCCGAGGGTGCGTGCGAGGTTGCCGGGGCCCCGGGCCAGACGAACGTCCGGCACGCCGGTCCGCCGCTCGCGAGCCACTTCAAAGCCGTCGACGACCTCCCCTGCGCGAATCAGGACCGCAGCGGCCTGCTCCGTCGGGCCGGTCACGACGTTCGCGCAGAAATGCATCCCGTATGAGCGGTATACGTACAACCGCCACGGCGGGCCGTACATGATCTCGCTTCGTGCGGTGCGGGTGAAGGCGTGCGATGCAGGGTCCTCGATGCCGCCGTACGCCTCGACCTCGGTGATGCGGACAGCGACACCGTGGCCGTGCAGCACTCGGCCGAGGAGCGATCGAGCACGCTGCTGGACCGGATCAGTCACGGATCCGATGGTCAACTGACCGACTCGATGACGACATCCTTCTTCGGTGCCACTCCGTCGGCACCGTTGCCCTCATCGGCGATCTTCTGGGCCAGCTTGAGCCCGGCGTCGTCGACGGAACCGAAGACCGTGAATTTGGGATCCAACTCGGCATCGGCCAGCACGATGAAGAACTGCGAACCGTTCGTGTCGGGGCCAGAGTTGGCCATCGCAAGAGTTCCGGCCGGATACTTCTCATCGCCCTTCAGCTCATCGGCATACGCATATCCGGGACCACCGGTGCCCGTCGCGGAAGGATCGCCGCACTGCAGCACGAATCCGGGGACGAGCCGGTGGCACTTCGTGTCGTCGAAATAGCCCTGCTTGGCCAAGGAGACGAACGAGTTGACCGTGCACGGCGCCGTGTCGGGCTTGAGCGTGGCCTCGATGTCGCCTCGGTTGGTGGCGATCGTCAACGAACTGGCGCTCTCGGGCTTGGCCGGCGGCACCTTCGCGTCCTTCGCCGCATCGTCACTCTTGTTGTAGACGCATTCACCCGAAGCGGCCGGGGCGTCGGCCGTCGCGGCCGGCGCATCGCTGGACTTCGCGGCCGGCGCAGGATCGGACTCCGAGCTGCCGCACGCGGCGAGTCCTCCTGTCACGAGCAGCAGGGCGGAGGCGGCGAAAAGACGAATACGCATGGCAGGAGCCTAGCGAGGTGGTGGTTCAGGCCAGCCGGGCCCGCAGCTCGGCGAGCTGTTCGGTGACCCGGACCTGCGCCGTGCCGCCACGCGAATCCCGCGAGGCCAGCGAACCCTCGACGGTCAAAACGTCACGAACACCGGGTGTCAGGGCGGGCGAGATCGCGGCGAAGTCATCGTCCGACAGGTCCCACAGCTCGATGCCGCGCTGCTCGCACACCTGGACGCAGGCCCCCGACAACTCATGTGCCACCCGGAACGGCACTCCTTCGCGGACAAGCCATTCGGCGATATCGGTCGCCAGTGCGAATCCTTGGGGCGCCAGGGCTTGCATGCGGTCGGTGTTGAACGTGAGCGTCCCGATCATGCCCGTGAACGCCGGCAACAAGACTTCGAGCGTGTCGATCGAGTCGAAAACCGGCTCCTTGTCCTCTTGCAGATCGCGGTTGTACGCCAGCGGCAGGCCTTTCAAGGTGGCCAGCAGACCGGTGAGATTGCCGATCAACCGCCCCGACTTGCCGCGCGCGAGCTCGGCGATGTCGGGGTTCTTCTTCTGCGGCATGATGCTGGACCCCGTGGAGTATCCGTCGTGCAATGTAACGAAGTCGAATTCCTTGGTGTTCCAAATGATGATCTCTTCGGCGAGGCGGGAGACGTCGACGCCGATCTGCGCCGTCACGAAGGCGAACTCGGCCACGAAGTCACGTGCTGCGGTGCCGTCGATCGAGTTGGCCGTGGATCCGGTGAAACCGAGATCCGCAGCAACCTTCTCCGGGTCGAGCCCGAGCGACGAGCCGGCGAGCGCGCCCGATCCGTACGGCGAATCGGCCGCGACGCGCGCATCCCAGTCGGCCAACCGGTCGAGATCACGGACCAATGGCCAGGCGTGGGCCAGCAGATGGTGTGAGAGCAGCACGGGCTGCGCGTGCTGCAGATGCGTCCGTCCGGGCATCGCGACCCCCAGATGAGTGTCGGCCTGTGCCGCGAGCGCCTCGACCAGTTCGGTCACCAGCGTCGTGATCCGGCGACCGTGGTCGCGCAGGTACATCTTGAACAGTGTCGCGATCTGATCATTGCGCGACCGTCCGGCGCGCAGACGTCCGCCGAGATCCGGACCGAGTCGCTCCAGCAAGCCGCGTTCGAGGGCCGTGTGCACATCCTCGTCACCCGGTTCGGCAGCGAAGGCGCCTGACTCGACATCGGCTGCGAGCGCGTCGATACCCGCGATCAGCGCCGTGAGGTCGTCACGGCTCAGCAGGCCAGCGGCCTGGAGTACGAAGGCGTGGGCACGCGAGCCTGCCAGGTCATAGGGGGCAAGGCGCCAATCGAAGTGCGTCGAACGGGACAACTCGACGAGCTCGGGCGACGGCCCCGAGGCGAACCGCCCACCCCACAGGGCCGTCCCCTCGCCAGATTCCGGGAGTGAGTTGTTGTCAGTCATGAGTTCTCCTTGGAGGTCGGACCGGCAAGATCCGTGAAACGGGTGGCGACGGCCGCGCCGCCGGCGGGATCACTGCAGATCAGCAGGACGGTGTCATCTCCGGCGATCGTGCCGATCACATCGCCCGGCGCGGAGTGGTCGATCGCGGAGGCGAGATATTGCGCGGCACCTGGCGGTGTGCGCAGGACGACGAGATTGGCCGATGACTCAGCGGTCACCAGCAACTCGCGGGCGATCCGGGCGAGTCGTGCCTCCCCCGCGATACTGCCGGTGGCAGGGCGCGGCGTCCTGTCGCCGCCCTCCCCCGGGACTGCATAGACCAGTCCACTGTCACCGTGCCGGACGCGCACCGCATCGAGTTCGACGAGGTCACGCGAGACCGTCGAAGGCGTCGCGTTGACACCTTGTTCCTCGAGCAGATCCACCAGGTCGCCTTGGGATCTCACCGCATGGCGACCAAGCAGCTCGACAATGAGCTGTTGACGTGCCGTCTTGGTGTCAGCGGTGCTCATGTGGCGGCCTTCTCCAGCAGATAGACCATGACGGCCTTCTGGGCGTGCAGACGGTTCTCCGCTTCGTCCCACACGACGCTTTGCGGACCGTCGAGCACCTCAGAAGTGATCTCCAGGCCCCGGTAGGCGGGCAGGCAGTGCAGCACGATCGCGTCGGGCGCGGCGAGGGCGAGCGTCTGCGCGGTGATCGAGTAGTCGCCGAACAGCGCGAGTCGGGCGTCCTTCTCGGCCTCCTGCCCCATCGAGACCCAGGTGTCCGTGATGACGACGTCTGCACCGGAGATGGCAGCGGTCGGATCGTCCGTGACGACAACCGAACCACCCGTCGTCACGGCAATCGCCTCGGCATCGCTGACGATCTTCGGATCAGGCTGATAGCCCTTCGGCGCGCCGATACGCACATGCATGCTGGCCGTGGCACCGCCCAGCAGATACGAGTGGCCCATGTTGTTGGCGCCGTCACCCAGATAGGCCACGGTCAGACCCGCGAGCTTGCCTTTGTGCTCGATGACGGTCTGCCAGTCGGCCAGGATCTGACACGGATGGAAATCATCGCTCAGCGCATTGATGACCGGAACACCCGCATGGGCCGCCATCTCCTCCAAGCCCGCCTGCGAATAGGTCCGCCACACGATTGCGCTGGTCATCCGGCCGAGCACGCGGGCCGTGTCGGCCGGCGACTCGCCTCGACCGCCTTGGGTCGAACCGGTGTCGAGGATCAACGGGCTACCGCCGAGATCGGCGATGCCGACCGCGAACGAAACCCGAGTACGGGTCGAGGCCTTGTCGAAGATGACCGCGACGGTCTGCGGTCCGGCCAGCGGCTTGCGGCCATAGGGATCGGCTTTGATCTGGGCCGCGAGCGCCAGCACCTCGGCCTGCTCGGCAGGGGTCAGATCGTCATCGCGCAGAAAGTGCCGAGTCATACCGACACCTGGTCGAGGATGCCCCGAATCGCGGTCACGGCATCGGCTGCCTGGTCCTCGCTGAGGATCAGCGGCGGTGCCAGGCGCAGACGCTCCGGCGTCGGGTTGTTGAGGATCAATCCAGCCTCGAGCGCGGCCTTGTGCACCTCGGCCGACAAGGGTTCGCGCAGGACGACACCGACGAGCAGGCCGCGGCCGGTCACTTCGGCGACGAGCGGATGGTCTTGCAGACCTCGGCGAAGCTGATCGCCGATCGTCGTGACGTGCTCCAGCAGGTTTTCGGACTCGATGACCTCGATGACGGCCAGCGCCGCAGCCGTCGCGACGGCATTGCCGCCGAACGTCGTGCCGTGATTGCCCGGCTGCAGGAGGCTTCCGGCTTCGCCGATCGCGATACACGCACCGATCGGCATGCCACCGCCCAGGCCCTTGGCCAGCGTCATGAGGTCGGGGACGATGCCGGACTCAGTGTGCGCGAACCACGCGCCGGTCCGACCCACGCCGGTCTGGATCTCATCGAGCCACAACAGTGCACCGTGACGGGCCGTGATCTCACGCGCTGCCTGCAAATACCCGGCAGGCGGATCGACGACGCCGGCCTCGCCCTGGATCGGCTCGACCAGGAACGCGGCAACCGTCTCGTCGATCGCGGCTTCCAGCGCGGCAACATCGCCGTAGGGAATGAACGTGACATCGCCGGGAAGCGGTTCGAACGGAGCCCGGTACGCCTCCTTCGAGGTCAGCGCCAAGGCGCCCATCGTCCGGCCGTGGAACGATCCCTCGGCGACGACGATCTTGGTCCGCCCGGTGCGGCGGGTCACCTTGAACGCCGCCTCATTGGCCTCGGTGCCGGAGTTGGTGAAGAAGACCCGGCCGTCATGGCCGACGAGCTGGATCAGCTTCTCGGCGAGTCGGATCTGCGGCTCGGTCGCGAAGAAGTTGGACGTATGGCCGAGGGTCGACAACTGCTCCGTGACGGCCCCGATGACGGCCGGATGCGCGTGCCCCAGGGCATTGACCGCGATACCGGCCAACAGATCGAGGTACTTCGTGCCCTCGGCGTCCCAGACATAGGCGCCCTCACCACGTACGAGCATCCGGGCGGGCGTGCCGAATGTGTTCATGACGGCGCCTTGGTAGCGCTCCTGCCAGGGTGTGGTCGAATCGGCGGTCATGTCTTGTCCTTGTTGACACTGGTCGAGTACAAAGCGGTACGAAGGCGGGTCTGGGCGCCGGGCACAACTTGTGTGCCCACACCCTCATCGGTGAAGATCTCGAGCAGTACGGCGTGGGGTTCGCGGCCGTCGATCACGGTCGCGCGCTTGACCCCCTCCTCGACGGCCTTGAGGCATGCGGTCATCTTGGGGATCATGCCCGTCGCCAGCCCGGGGATCAGCTCGGCGAGCGCCTCCGGACTGATCTCGCCGATGACATCGCTGCTGTTGGGCCAGTCGGCGTACAGCCCCTCAACGTCGGTCAGGACGAGCAGCTTCTCCGCACCGAGCGCGACGGCGAGCGCAGCTGCGGCCGTGTCGGCGTTGACGTTGTGGACCTGGCCGTGGACGTCGGGCGCGACCGTCGAGACGACCGGAATACGCCCTGCATCGATCAGGTCGAGGACAGCCTCGGGACGGACTCCGACAACTTCGCCGACCAGCCCGATATCGGTTTCGACCCCGTCGATGATCGGCATGGTCTTCTCGGCGGTGAACAATCCACCGTCCTCACCCGACAGCCCGACGGCGAGGTCACCGTGCTGGTTGAGCAGGCCGACCAGCTCGCGACCGACCTGACCGGTCAGCACCATCCGGACGACTTCCATCGTCTCTGGGGTCGTGACGCGCAGACCGCCGCGGAACTCCGACTCGATGCCGAGCTTGTCGAGCATCGAACTGATCTGGGGTCCGCCGCCGTGCACGACGACGGGTTTGAAGCCGGCCAGCCGCAAGAACACGATGTCCTCGGCGAACGCCCGCTTGAGGGTGTCATCGGTCATGGCGTTTCCGCCGTACTTCACCACGAGGACTTTGCCGTGGTACTTCTTCAGCCAGGGCAGGGCGTCCGCGAGGGTGGCGGCCTTGTCAGTGGCCTTCTTCCAGTCTTCCGGATGCCATTCGTGGTCCGAGGTCAGATCTTCTGTCATGAGGAGTACGCCGAATTCTCGTGGACGTAAGCCTGGGTCAGGTCGTTGGTCCAGATGGTGCCCGACTGATCGCCGGACTTGAGGTCGATGGTCACCGAGACTGCGCGCTCATCGAGGTTGATCGAGTCGGGCGACTCCCCCGGCCCGCTGTTGCGGCACACCCACACGCCGTTGAGTGCGACGTCGAGATCGGCCGGATCGAAGGCTGCCTGCGTCGTGCCCACCGAGGCCAGGATGCGTCCCCAGTTGGGGTCTTTGCCGTAGATCGCGCACTTGAACAGATTGCTGCGGGCCACGGACCGTCCGACCTCGAGCGCATCGTCGACCGTGGCGGCATTGACGACCTCGATCGCGATCTCGTGATCGGCACCCTCGGCGTCGGCCAGCAACTGGATCGCCAGGTCGTGACACACCGCGGTGACCGCCGCAGTGAATTCGGCTGCCTCAGGCGTCACATCTGCTGCCCCCGACGCCATCAGCAGGACGGTGTCATTGGTCGATTGGCAACCGTCGGAGTCGAGCCGGTCGAATGTCAACGCCGTCGCCGCACGGAGCGCCGCGTCGGCGGTCGCTGCGTCGACATCGGCGTCGGTTGTGATGACCACGAGCATCGTGGCCAACGCGGGCGCCAGCATGCCCGCGCCCTTGGCCATTCCGCCGACGGTCCAGCCTTCGCCGTGAGCGACAGCCTCCTTGGCGACGGTGTCTGTCGTCATGATCGCGGTGGCCGCTGATGCACCACCCTCGGGGCTGAGCCCTGCGACGGCCTCGCGAACGCCCGACAATACCTGCTCACGGTCGTTCAGCAGACCGATCAGGCCCGTCGAACACACCTGGATCTCGACCGCACCGACTCCCAGCAGTTCGCCGGCCAGTTCTGCCGTCTGGTGCGTCGTGGCGAAGCCCTCCGCGCCGGTGTAGCAGTTGGCGCCGCCTGAGTTGATGACGACCGCGCTGGCCGTGCCGGTCTTGATGGCCTGCTCACTCCACAAGACCGGATTGGCCTTGCAACGGTTGCTCGTATAGACCGCAGCAGCGGCCTTGGACGGGCCCTGGTTGACGACGACGGCCAGATCAGGCGCGCCGGACGTCTTGAGTCCTGCGGTAACGCCTGCGGCGGTGAAGCCCTTGGCTGCGGTGACGGTCATGGAGAAACTCCGATGGTGGTGAGTCCCGTGGTCTCCGGGAGACCCAGGGCAAGGTTCATGGACTGGATGGCACCGCCGGCGGTGCCCTTGACGAGGTTGTCGATCGCCGACACGACGACCAGACGTCGCGCTCGGGCGTCGATCGCGACCTGCAGCTGCGCGGTGTTCGCGCCGAGAGTCGCGGCCGTCGTGGGCCACTGTCCCTCGGGCAACAGGTGGATGAACGGCTCATCGTCGTAGGCAGCCTGGTAGGCGGCACGCACCGCAGCGAGATCGACACCGTCCTTGATGCGGGCAGTGGTCGTGGCCAGAATCCCGCGAGCCATCGGCACCAACGTCGGGGTGAACGAGATCGTGACCTCGTCGGCGCCGGCCAGGCGCAGATTCTGCATGATCTCGGGAACGTGACGATGGGTTCCGCCGACCCCGTACGGTGAGGCCGCCCCGAGGCCCTCAGATGCCATCAGGTGCGCCTTGGGAGCTTTGCCGGCGCCCGAATAGCCATTGGCCAGCACCGCCACCAGATCCGTCGGCTCGACGAGTCCCGCCGCGACCGCTGGCTGGATCCCGAGAGTTATCGCCGTGACATTGCAACCGGGCACCGCGATGCGATTGACACCCGCGAGCGTGTCGCGCTGGCGTCCGGTCCCGACGATGAGTTCCGGCAGGCCGTACGGCCAGGTGCCGGCGTGCTCCCCGCCGTAGAACTCGGTCCATTCATCGGCCGAATCGAGCCTGAAGTCAGCACCCAGGTCGATGACCATGACGTCATCGCCCAGCTGAGCTGCGACCGCCCCGGACTCCCCGTGCGGCAGGCCCAGGAAGACGACGTCGTGACCTGAGAGAGTCTCAGTCGTGGTCGGCTGGAGGATGCGGTCGGCCAAGGGAACCAGGTGCGGGTGATGGGCTCCCAAGGCCGTGCCGGCGCTGGAGGCCGCGGTGAGCGCGCCTATCTCGACATTCGGATGTGACAGCAGGAGCCGCAGCACCTCGCCGCCGGCGTACCCGCTCGCGCCGGCCACGGCGACAGTGATCGTGGTCATTTCTCCACCTTTGCAGACAAGGAAATCTTGGGGACGTAGCTCAGTCGGTGCCGAACTCCATGGCTGCCGCGTCGAGGGCTTGCTCTTCGTCCCCGGCGATCGCAGGATTCGCCTCGATACGAGTGGCTCCGCCGGCCGGCAATTCACCGAACAGCGTGCCGTTCTCGACGAGAACCTGTCCCTGGTCGAGCGGCTGCGCCGCGTACAGCTCGAGCATCGCGCGTGAGTCCGCGATATCGAGATTGCGCATCGTCAGCTGGCCGATACGGTCGGTCGGGCCGAACACCGCGTTCTCGGTGCGCTCCATCGAGAGCTTCTCGGGATGGTAGGAGAAGTGGGGGCCCTGGGTGTCGAGGATCGTGTAGTCCTCGCCCCGCCGCAGCCGGATCGTGACCTCGCCGGTGACAACCGAGGCGATCCAGCGCTGCACCGACTCGCGCAGCATCATGGCCTGCGGATCGAGCCAGCGTCCTTCGTACATCAGCCGGCCGAGACGACGACCATGCTGGTGGAAGTTGGCGATCGTGTCCTCGTTGTGGATCGCATTGACGAGGCGTTCATAGGCGATGTGCAGCAAAGCCATGCCCGGCGCCTCGTAGATGCCGCGGCTCTTGGCCTCGATGATGCGGTTCTCGATCTGGTCGGACATGCCGAGACCGTGGCGCCCGCCGATCGTGTTGGCTTCGTGGACGAGAGCGACGGGATCGCCTCCAAAGGCCTGTCCATTGATCGCCACAGGACGGCCCGCCTCGAATGAGATCGTGACGTCCTCAGTTGTGATCTCGACCGCCGGATCCCAGAACTTGACGCCCATGATCGGGTCGACGGTCTCAAGCGAGGTGTCGAGGTGCTCGAGGGTCTTGGCCTCGTGTGTCGCGCCCCAGATGTTGGCGTCGGTCGAGTAGGCCTTCTCCTGGCTGTCGCGATACGGCAGGTTCCGCTCGGTGAGCCACTGGCTCATCTCGGTGCGTCCGCCAAGCTCGGCGACGAAGGCCGCGTCGAGCCAGGGCTTGTAGATCCGCAGAGCCGGGTTGGCCAGCAGTCCGTAGCGGTAGAACCGCTCGATGTCATTGCCCTTGAACGTCGAACCGTCGCCCCAGATGTCGACGCCGTCCTCGTGCATGGCCCGCACCAGCAGCGTGCCGGTGACGGCGCGACCCAGCGGCGTCGTGTTGAAGTAGGTACGTCCACCTGAGCGGATGTGGAACGCTCCGCAGGCCAGCGCGGCGAGACCTTCGTCGACCAGCGGCCGCTTGCAGTCGATCGACCGCGCCAGTTCGGCGCCGTACTCCATGGCCCGTCCGGGAATGCCGGAGATGTCCGGTTCGTCGTACTGACCGATGTCGGCGGTGTAGGTGCAGGGAATCGCGCCCTTGTCGCGCATCCACGCAACGGCGACGGAGGTGTCGAGACCTCCGGAGAAGGCGATGCCGACGCGTTCGCCGGATGGAAGACTGGTGAGAACCTTTGACATATTCACATTCTTGCACAGTCCTGCAAGTACTTGCATCAGGGGGTCTTGAAGATCCGGTCCCATGACGCGGTGCTGGCCCTAGGATGCAGATCATGAAGCGGATCCTGCTGCGCATCCTCGTGCTCATCATCGCGGCGGGATTCGTGATCATGCCGACGCTGGCGTCATGGGTGTCCGAGGAAACCGCCGGCGGGCCTGATCCGGTGAGGATCAGCGACTACCGGGCCGACTACACCATCAGCGCCGACGGAACCCTGGTCGCCAAGGAGACGCTCACGACCGAGTTCCCGATCGGGCGCCACGGCATCTTCCGCTACTGGGACCTGGCCGATCCATCAGATTCACACGTCCGACTCAAACCGGAGAACATCGCGGTTGAACTCGACGGGGCCAAGGCGCCATTCAACCTGTTGTGGCAGCAGGGCCGCAAGATTCGGGTCGCCAAGATCGGTGATGCCGATTCCGTAGTTCCCGCCGGCACGCACACGTACACGATTCGGTACACCATCAAGGGCGTCCTGTCCCCCAGCGATGTGGGCTCCGGAGCCTTCGGTTCGTCCAGCTGGACCGATGAGCAGCCGACCGAGTCGGTCTTCTACTGGAACGTCGTGGCCCAAGGGTGGTCGATGGACATCGACAAGGCGACGACCAATGTCACTTTGCCCACTCCGTCAGGACAAGTGCAGTGCACGACCGGATTCGAAGGCACCGGACTCGGGACGAAAGGCGAATGCCGGATCGACGGAGTCGACACCGACCGGATCACCCTCACCGCAGGGCCGCTCGCGCCCAACACCCCCGTGACCGTGCGGGTGGGGTTGCCGGTTGAAACCCCCGACCGGGTGACCGTGCCGTGGCCAGCGCAGTTCGACCGCGCGCTCGGTACGTCGGTCGTGAACCTGGTCATCGTCGTAGTCATCACGATCGGCCTCGCGCTGATCGGCTACTGGTTCGACCGACGTTCCCGCGAGGACAAGCCCGGCTATCCCGTCACCTTCGAGCCCCCGAACGGGCTCGGCCCGGTCCAAACGGCGTACCTCACGACCGAGACGGCGCCTGGACGCGGCCTCGTCGCGACACTGCTGTACCAGGCCGAACAGGGGCTCACGACGCTGACCGACAACGGTGACAAATCGTGGACCATCGCGGGGATCGGGGATGCGGAAGCCTGGGCAAAAACCGATGACGTGACGCGGTTCGTCGGGACTCAGCTCGGCGTCACCACGCCCGGAGCAGTGTTCGAGTCGAGCGGCAGTTCAGTGGAGTCGGGACAGCAGCTGCAGGCGGTACGCAATGCGATTCCCGCCCAGACCAGCACCTGGGCGTCCAATATCGGCGCGCAGAAGATCGCCACCTCAGAGAATCTCGCCAGAGCTCTGACGGCTCTCTCACTCCTGGCCATGATCGGCATCGGGATCTTCTGGCATCCGCCGGTATCGATTTACCTGCTGCCGCTCGCGGGCCTCGCGATCGGCGGCGCGGGCCTGTTCACGGCCGGGGTGGGCAAACGCCGTACCCCGCTCGGACGTGACCTCTGGTCACGAGCCGGGGGCTTCGAGCGCATGCTGTCGACCGATTCGGCCCAAGACCGGTTCGACTTCAGCGGCAAGAACGATCTCTACACCGCCTACATCCCCTATGCCGTCGCCTTCGACTGCGCAGACCGGTGGGCGCGCAAATACGAGATCGCAACAGGCACGCCCGCTCCCATTCCGCTCTGGTACGGCGGCGGAGCGTCCACCGGCACATCGGTCGGCTTCATCGGAGGCCATGACTCGTTCTCGGGATTCGAGTCGTCCTTGGCCTCCTCGATCAGCGCGTACGCGGCCACCCAATCCTCGTCTTCCTCTGGCGGAGGTGGAGGCGGGGGCGGCGGTGGTGGTGGAGGCGGCGGTGGTTCCTGGTAGTCCCCGAGAAAATCAGCACGTATTCAACACCTAGGAGAACGCATGATCTGGATCATCCTCGCCGTCATCGTCGTGGCACTCGTGCTGTTCGGCGTCACAGCGTTCAACAAGTTACGCAAGGCCGATATCGGCGCCCAGGAGGCGCTCGGCGGAATCGACGTGCAGCTGACCCGTCGAGCCGACCTCATCCCCAACCTTGTCAACGCCGTCAAGGGATATGCCCAGCATGAGAAGGGCGTCTTCGAAGCGGTGACCGAGGCGCGCGCCGGCGTCAAGAAGGCTGCGGACGGCGGAACCGTCGCCGAGAAGGCCGCCGCCGAACAGGTGCTCGACAAGGCCATCGTCGACGTTCTCGCAGTGGCCGAGGCCTACCCCGAGCTCAAGGCATCGGAGAACTTCCTGCACCTGCAGGCTGAGTTGTCCGATACCGAGAACAAGATCTCGTTCGCACGCCAGTACTACAACGACGCTGTCGCAACACTCAACAACCTGGTCAAGACGATTCCGTGGATGTTCTTCGCCGGCGTCGCGAAAGTGACGGCAAGAGACTTCTACAAGGCCCCAGAAGGCCAGACAACTCCCCCACCCGTCCAGTTCTAACGCTCATGAGTCACTGAATTACGAGTCGTGAGTCACTCGGTTACGGATCAACCGTAACTAAGCGACTCGCGGACGGTAACCCAGTGACTCATGAGCGTTAGGTGCGGAGGGTTGCTCCGGTTCGCCTGCTCGCTTCGCTCACGGCGTGTTCCCTGACTTCGCGGATCTCTTTTTCCGTCAGGGTGTGGTCTTGAGCCCGCAGACGCAGGGCGAAGGCCAGGGACTTCTTGCCCTCGGGGACCTGACTGCCGCTGTAGACGTCGAACAGGCGCGCCGATTCGATCAGCTCACTCGATCCCGCGATCGCTGCCTCGAGCTCGCCGGCAGCAACCGAAACATCGACGACAAAAGCCAGATCCTCCTTGGCGACCGGGAACGTCGAGAACTCCGGGCGGGGACCGACTGCCGGCGAAGCGGCAATCAGCGCGTCCAGATCGATCTCGGCGGCGGCCACGCGGGCCGGCAGCCCGTACGCCTTGAGCACGCGCGGGTGCAGCTCACCGGCATGTCCGATGACTTCGCCGTCCAGCACGATCTCGGCGCAACGGCCGGGGTGCCACGGCGCGGTCTGCGCTTGACGCACCTCGACGTCGACGAACATCGAGGAGGCCAGCTGACGCACCACTGCGATCGCGTCGGCCCAGCTTGCGGCACGCCCGGGCCCGGCCCAGCCCGACCGGATCCGTTCACCGCTCATCACGAGCCCGACGTGGAACGGCTGGTGAGGCAGCGAAACGTCGAATGCGGCCAGCTCTTCATCGGAGGGACGTCGATCGACACCGTAGATCGGTGCCTCACCCGCACCGACCTGGGGCAGGAAGACCCGTCCCGTCTCGGTGATGTGGACATCGGAGTGTCCCCGGCCGACGTTGAGCGCCAGGCTGCGCAGCAGTCCGGTCAGCAGGGTCGTCGTCAGCCCGGGCTCTTCGGCCGACAACGGATTCTCCAGCAGCACCTGACGGCGGCGGGCATCGTCGGCGTCGAGTCCGAGCTTGTCCCAGTCGCCAGGGCCGGCGAACGGGAACGTCTTGACCTCGACCAGTCCGGCTCCGGCCAGCACCATGCCGGCGCGGCGACGCAGCTTCTGCGACGCCGTCAGGCCGCGACCTGCCGGAGCCGTCGGCACGATCGAGGGCACCTTGTCATATCCGACGACGCGCAGCACCTCTTCGACGACGTCATAGGGATCGGTCAGATCGGGACGCCAGGTCGGCGGGGTCACCGTGAGCTGGTCACCGTCGACCGCCACAACGCAGCCATTGACCTCGAGCGCGGAGATCGCCGTCGGCGCGTCGATATCGACGCCGGTGATCCGGGACGGCAGGTCGGCCGTCACGACTATCGGCGACGGATCAGGCCCCTGGCCCACAATCGTCAGACCCGGTGAGACAGTTCCGCCACCCAGTTCGGCGAGCAGTTCGGCCACCCGCGTCGTGGCTCGCGCCTGCAACGTCGTGTCGATACCGCGCTCATTGCGCTTACCGGCTTCGGACGTCAGCTTGTGACGGCGGGCCGCCCGGAAGACCGTCGGCGGATCGAAGTAGGCGGCCTCGATCACGATATTGGTCGTGTTGTCGTCGATCTCGACCGAGTCGGCACCCATGACGCCGGCCAGACCCACCGGGCCGTTGTCGTCGGCGATCAGCAGATCGGCCGGGTCCAACGGACGGACGACATCGTCGAGGGTCTTGATCGACTCGCCCTCGTGCGCACGTCGCACCACGATGTCACCGCGCAGCTTGTCCTTGTCATATGCGTGCGAGGGCTGACCCAGCTCGAGCATGACGTAGTTGCTGACGTCGACGGCGAGCGAGATCGATCGCATACCTGCCAGCTCGAGCCGACTCGACATCCACGCTGGCGTAGGGCTGCTCGGGTCAAAGCCGGTGACCTCACGCATCGTGAACACCGGACAGGCCGCAGGGTCGTCGACCCGGACGGGATACGACTCGCCCGACGTCTCGACCGGGATGTCGGCCGGATCGTGGAACGGCACACCGAAGGCGATGGCCGCGTCGCGGGCGACACCGCGCATCGACAGCGCGTACGCCCGGTCGGGGTTGACCTCGAGGTCGAGGACCTCCTCACCGAGTCCGAGCAGCTCGATCGCGTCGTCGCCGGGCTTGGCCGAGTCGGGATCGAGGACGATGATTCCGCTGGCGTCACCTGGCAGTCCGACCTCGGAGGTCGAGCAGATCATGCCGTCGGACACGTGCCCGTAGGTCTTGCGCGCCGAGATCACGCCCCCCGGGATGTACTGCGCCAAGGACGGCAGCACCGTGCCAGGTAGCGAGACGACGACGAGATCGCCTTCGACGAAGTTGTGCGCACCGCAGATGATGCCGCGCGACGGCACGTCTTCGCCGGGGGCGTCGGGCACTGAGGGGTCATTGTGCTCGGGACCGACGTCGACCCGGCACCAGTTGATCGTCTTGCCGTTCTTCTGCTCTTCCTTGACCAGGTTGAGCACCCGACCGACGGTCAGCGGTCCACTGATACCGGACGAGACGATCTCTTCGAGTTTGAGGTCGAACGCCGTGAGACGCGCAGCCAGGTCGACGGTCGACAGGCCCGCAGGCAGGTCGACGTACTCGTGCAACCAGCTGACAGGAACACGCATTACAGCTCAACTCCGAACGGCTCGGTGAAACGGATGTCGCCATCGAACAGATCGCGCAGATCGGCGATGTCGTAGCGGGACGTGATGGTGCGATCGATGCCGATGCCGAATGCGAAGCCCGAGTACCGTTCGGGGTCGACACCGCAGGCGATCAGCACGCGCGGGTTGACGACGCCGCAGCCGCCCCACTCGACCCAGCCTTCGCCCTTGCACGTACGGCAGTCGGCGACCGCGTCGGGCTCGTTGTGGCACACGTAGCAGAGCAGGTCCATCTCGGCGCTCGGCTCGGTGAACGGGAAGTACGACGGACGGAACCGGGTCGTCATACCGTCGCCGTAGATCGCCTGCGCGAAATGGTCGAGCGTGCCTTTCAGGTGCGCCATCGACAGTCCTTCGTCGATCGCGAGCCCCTCAACCTGGTGGAACACCGGCGAATGCGTCGCGTCGAGCTCGTCGGTGCGAAAGACGCGCCCGGGGCACGCGATGTAGATGGGTGGTTTGCGGGTCAGCATCGTCCGGGCCTGCACCGGCGACGTGTGGGTGCGCAGCACCATCGCGGCCTTTTCGGGAGTGACCCAGAACGTGTCCTGCATCGTGCGTGCCGGATGGTCCGGGCCGAGGTTCAGCGCATCGAAGTTGAGCCACTCGGCCTCGACCTCGGGACCCTCGGCGATCTCCCAGCCCATCGAGACGAAGATGTCGGCGATGTGCTCGGACAATGTCGTGATCGGATGGCGTGCTCCCACCGGGGCGACATCCCACGGCAATGTCACGTCGACCGTCTCGGTGACCAGCGCCTGCTCCTCGGCGGCCGCTTCGGCTTCGGCAGTCTTGGCCGCCAGCGCCTGATTGATTGCGCCGCGCGCCTGGCCGATGCGCTGACCGGCCTCCTTGCGCGCCTGAGGCGGCAGCGCACCGATCTCGCGGTTGGCCAAAGCGATGGGCGAACGATCGCCGACATGGTCGGCCCGCACCTGCAGCAGCTCCTCCAGCGAGCTGGCGGCATCGATCGCGGCCAAGGCCTCGACGCGCATCCGCTCGATCTCATCTGCGTGCAACGGAGTCACTTCCACCGGGTCGTACGACGAGTTGGGCGCGGACACAGCAAACCTGGCTTTCGATCGGGACGTGCCCGCAAGATCCGGGGCACCCCCTGAGTCTAGTGACGCTCGCCGTCAGTCGGTCATCGTGTCTGGCTCGTTGATCGGGAACCACACCCGGATCTGCGCACCGCCGCCTTCGGCGTCACTGATCTCGATGTTTCCGCCGTGTTCCTCCACGATGCCGCGGACGATGTACATGCCCAGTCCGCTGCCGGCCCCCGGACCCGAGCGCCAGAATCTGCTGAACACCCGTTGGCGCATCTCGACCGGAATTCCCGGACCGTTGTCATGCACCTGCAGCAGTACCCCTGCGCCTTTCGGGCCATGCTCGGCGTTCTGGACGGCGACTTCGCGAAGACCGAAGCCGTGGCGCAGCGCGTTCTCGACCAGGTTCGTGACGACTTGGTGGATCCGGTCGCTATCACCCCAGATCAGATCGACGTCATCTTTGATGCTGATCTCGAACGGCTCGCCTTTGCCGGCCGATGCATTCGTCAGCACGTGCCGGACGACCTCTGGCAACTTGACCGGCCCGCGTCGCAGTGTCAGTCGTCCTGCATCGATACGAGCCGCGTCGAGCAACTCGGTGATGAGCCGGCTCAACCGGTCGGCGTCGGCGTCGATCGTTTCGAGCATGAGCTGGCGTTGTTCCTCGGAGAACTTCTCCCATTTGGTCAGCAGCGTCGAACTGAATCCCTTGATCCCGGTCAACGGCGAGCGAAGCTCATGGGCGACTGTCGCCACCAGATCCGAACGTTCGCGGTCGGCCTGGTTCCGGATCCGGGCGTTCCGGACGCTGACGACAACACGCTGCACGGGTCCGGCCGGCCGGTTCCGCATCAGGGAGGCGGTGATCAGGTATTCGCTGCCTTTCGGCGACCACCACGAGGATTCGGACAACCGGCTGCGGATGTTGAGGCCGTCATATGGCCTGGTGCAGTCGTACCAGGAGTTGCCGTTCAGGTCGTCGAACGGCACTGCTTCGGAGATATGCATCCCGAGCATTTCGTCTCCGACGGCGCGGGCCATGATTTTGATCCGCGGATTGACGTACTCGACCGTCCCATCAGGTCCGGCGATCAGCACGCCGTCCGGATAGTCGTCGTAGTCCATGACCACAGAATCTAGTACTAAAGAACTAATCCCCATGCACCGGTAGGGCCAAAGTTTTAGTCAGTGAGACGCGCGCGTGCCGTCGTGTAGAGGCAGACCGCGGCCGCTGTGGCCAGATTCAGGCTCTCGGCCCGCCCGTAGATCGGCACCGCGACAACGCGATCGGCCAACGTGCGTGTCTGTTCGGGCAGGCCCCACGCCTCATTGCCCATGAGCCAGGCTGTCGGCGCCGACAGGTCGAGTGCCTCGTCGAACAGATCGACATCTCCCCCGCCGTCGGCGGCCAGTACCTGGAAGCCGCTGGTCTGGAGGCTCTCCAACACCGTCTCGGTGTCGCGATCGATGACCAGCGGCAGGTGGAAGATGCTGCCGACGCTCGCGCGCACGGACTTCGGGTTGTACGGATCGACGCTGTCGCCGACCAGGATGACGCCGTCCGCGCCTGCTGCGTCGGCACACCGGATGACGGCACCGGCGTTGCCCGGATCACGAATATCGGCACAGACGACCACGAAGGACGGCGCGCGATCGAGGAATGCCTCCAAGGGGCGGTCGAGCATTGCGCAGCGGGCGACGACGCCCTGTGGCTGCACGGTGTCGCAGATCGCTTCGACGACATCGTCGGTGACGATGTGCCAGTCAATCCCGCCCGCTCGGGCTGCGGCGACCAAATCGGCGTGCTGATCAGTGGCGTCGACGGTCGCGAAGACTTCTTGCGTCACACCAGAGGTTTCAAGCGCTTCTCGTACCGCTTGGGGACCCTCCGCCAAAAACTCCCGATTCGAGAGCCGATACGCACGAGTGGCGAGCCGCCTGGCGTGTTTCACGCGTCCTGATCGGACGGTGAACTCACCAGTCGTGCTCGCCACTATGCGTCGGGTGCCACGGCTCAGGCCGCGGCGCCATCCTTGGACGAATCAGTCTTCGGAGCGTTGACGTCGGCCGGAAGGTTGTCCTTCGCGACCTGCACGAGTGCCGAGAAGGCAGCCGGCTCGTTGACGGCCAGCTCGGCCAGGATCTTGCGGTCGACCTCGACCTCAGCGGCTTTGAGGCCCTGAATGAAGCGGTTGTAGGTCATGCCCTCGGCGCGGACCGCAGCGTTGATGCGCTGGATCCAGAGACGACGGAAGTCGCCCTTCTTGGCCTTGCGGTCACGGTAGCTGTAGACCAGTGAGTGAGTGACCTGCTCCTTGGCCTTGCGGTACAGACGCGAACGCTGACCGCGGTAGCCCGCGGCCCGTTCAAGTGTCTGACGGCGCTTCTTCTGTGCGTTGACTGAGCGCTTGACGCGTGCCATCTCAGTTCTCCTTCAAGTTCTTAGGTGGAATGGGGTGGAACGCGCGGTCAGAGACCGAGCATCTTCTTCACGCGGGGCACATCGTTCTTGGAGACTGCCGTGGTGCCTTCGAGGCGACGCTTGCGCGACGAGGACTTGACCTCGAGCAGGTGGCGACGGTTGGTCTGCTCACGACGCAGCTTGCCGCTGCCGGTGAGCTTGACGCGCTTCTTCATACCCGAGTGGGGCTTGAACTTCGGCATTTATGCCTCCATGTCTGGGTCGAGGTTCTCGGAACGACGACGGGGCTTCTTGGGTGTTGCAACCGCCTGGGCGGCCTCGCGATGCGCCTTGACCTCAGCCTCTTCGGCTTCCTTCTCAGCGACCTTCGCAGCAGTCGTCACAGCCTTTTCGGCCTTGACCTCCGCTTGGGCTTCGGACTTCTTCTTGTGCGGACCGAGGACCATCGTCATATTGCGGCCGTCTTGGCGCGCATTGGACTCGATGAAGCCGAGATCCTCGACGTCGGCGGCAAGACGCTGCAGCAGGCGGTATCCCAGCTCGGGACGGTGCTGCTCGCGGCCGCGGAACATGATCGTGATCTTGACTTTGTCGCCGGCCTTGAGGAATCGGACGACGTGACCCTTTTTCGTGTCGTAGTCGTGCTGATCGATCTTCGGACGCAACTTCATCTCTTTGATGATGGTGTTGGTCTGATTGCGGCGTGACTCGCGGGCCTTCTGGGCAGTCTCGTACTTGAACTTGCCGTAGTCCATGAGACGGCAGACGGGCGGACGAGCTGTCGGAGCAACCTCAACGAGATCGAGATCGGCTTCAGCAGCCAGTCGCAGGGCATCTTCGATACGGACGATGCCTACCTGTTCACCGCCAGGACCGACAAGGCGTACTTCTGGAACGCGGATTCGGTCGTTGACGCGCAGCTCTGTGGTGATAAATCCTCCTGAGATTGAAGGGAGGCCACGGAAAGTCTTCTTTACGAAGAAAATGGCCCCCGTCCGAAACGGAAGCCACCAAGCGACGCGCTCGTCAAAAACGCGTCTCAGGTCGGTTCGGCGGCATCATGATGCAATGTCGCGATTCGTGCTGAACCGACTCGTACCCCGCAACCGTAAGCCACGCAGGTGGGAGGTGGGCCTCCACTTCGTCCACCAGGGTATCAGCGACGGCGCTTCGGCTCCAAATCCGGTGGAGGGAACCAGAGCTCGTCACCGCCTAATTGTGGGGCGTCCATCCCGGCTTGCTGCAATTCCTGCATATTTTCTGGTCACACTCACATCCGCAGGGCAGGTTGGTGGGCAACCGATCCGATGGAGGCAATGACATGATCCGCACGACGACTCTGACCAAGGCAAGTGCTGCCGCAGTAGCGATGGTGCTGCTCGCGAGCACAGCCGCCATCGCTGGCCCGACGACCTACATCACCGTCAATGGCAGCAAGGCCGGAACATCGCGCAACTTCGAGGACCTAGGGACCAGTTCGGTCGCATTCGTCACGGACTATGGCGTCAACATCAATTGCACCAACGCGGGCATCCGCGGCACCGTCACTCCTGGCGCGTCGGTGCTCGCCGGAACCACGATCGGTGAAGTCACCAACATCACGGCGACCTGCCTGACGGGCGTGCTCAACATGCCCACAAACATCTCGATGGGCACCAGCGCTTGGACCATCAAGGTCAGGAACACTCCCGCGAATGCGGGGGATCCGATCGACGTGACCATCACGAACATGTCCTGGTACTTCTACCGACCGAACTGTGAGTTCTTCGCGAAGGCCGCGACCGGCGTCGGAGTGCACGGCACGCTCTACCCGGGCGTCGGCAGCCCGGATGCCCGCCTGACGATCAACTCCATCCCCGCGTACCCGCTGGAGCTGACTGCCTACTCCGGTACCGGTGGAAGGGTCCCAGCTTCGGGCACATGTGGCGGCGAGATACTCACCGGTGACCTGTCCAACGTCAACGGAGACTATGCCCTGACGGCCTACTCGATTGGCGCAGGCCCGATCTCACACGCTCCCTAGACCAGCCAGGCCGGGCCGGCCTCGGAAGTCACCAGCCGATGGCCGGCCGCCAAGTGTTCGACGTCATCGGTCTCGACAACCGTGAAGCTGGGGTTGGCCAGGTCGAGCAGGATCGCGGCGGCTCCTTCGTCGAGTGTCGCCCGGGCGGCGTCACGTCCGAGGATCGGCACGGGACGGGCCTGCGGATCCCAGACCGCCATCGTGGCCACACTGCTGAACGCCAGCAGCGCCTGACGTCCGTCGGCTCCGGTCATCAGGACAGCGGCCATATCGGCGTTCTTGTCACCTTCGGCCGGGACTTCCCCGAGCAGGGCCACGATCGGCACGAAGACCCGAACCTCTGGCAGGACCTGCAAGACGGCCAGATCGTTACCGAATGCCGCGGCCAACTCGGGAGCCACGGTGCCGTCATCGCCCGGGAACTGGGGACTGGCCAGGGACCTGTCGTGTCCGTGCGTCATGATTCCAGCCTGCCGCGTAGATATGCCACGGCCTCGCGCGCGTACTTCCCGTCACTGCCCTGGATGCCGAACAGATTGACCCGCTCGTCGTCCTTGGTCACCAGTGTCGGCCAGGGCGCACCCGTGTTCATCGCGAATCCCTCGATGTCGGACCATGCGACGCTGTGCCGGCGGTACCCGTTGAGCACCTCGACGCCCTCGTCGGTCACCCGCACGTAGCTGCGTCCCACGCCGTGCAGCAGCACCAGCATCGCAAGGATGATGAGCCACAATGTGATCGTCTCAGCCGTCGTGAAGTAGATCTCGTCAGGCAGTGCCCAGGAGATCGCGAAGGTCAGCGCGAGCATGATGACCGCCACCGCGTAGGCGACGACGCGTGCTCCGCCGGGGCGGAATGTCTTCAGATCCGACACGCCAGAATGTCCGTCACCAAAATGCCGCGGGCGCCCAGCCCGTACAGCTTGTCCATGACCTTCTGGGCTGAATCGCGGGGCACCATCGACCGTACGGCGACCCACCCTTCGCGATGAAGCGGCGACACGGTCGGCGACTCGATGCCGGGGGTCAGCTCGACGGCCGCGTCGACCTGGCCGACCCGGATGTCGTAATCCATCATGACGTAGGTCCGCGCGACCAGAACACTGTCGATACGGCGCTTGAAGATCTCGAATCCCACAGGCTCGTCGGCGCCCTGACGGGTGATCAGCACTGCCTCCGACGACAAGATGGGGTCGCCGAAGACTTCGAGGTCAGCCTGCTTCAATGTGCTTCCGGTCTCGACGACGTCGGCGATCGCATCGGCCACACCGAGGCGGATCGACGACTCGACCGCACCATCGAGCCGGACGACCTCGGCGGTGATACCGCGCTCAGCCAGGTACGTGCCGACGATTCCCTCGTACGAGGTCGCGATGCGCGCGCCCTGCAGATCGTCGAGCTTGCTCATCGCGCCGATCGGCGCGGCGAACCGGAATGTCGATGCGCCGAAGCCGAGCGTCGTGTTCTCAGCGGCGTGAGCCTGCGAGTCGAGCAGCAGGTCACGGCCGGTGATACCTGCGTCGAGCGTTCCTTCGCCCACGTAGATCGCGATGTCTCGCGGCCGGAGGTAGAAGAATTCGACATCGTTGTCGGGGTCGAGGGTGACCAGGTCCTTGGAGTTGCGGCGCTGACGATAACCGGCCTCGGCCAGCATCTGGGCGGCAGCTTCAGCGAGTGCACCCTTGTTGGGTACCGCGATCTTGAGCATGGAATTCTCTTCTCGAAGTTTCTATGGGGTCTGTGACGGAGGTCGAAGGCACGGACGGGCGTCTGCTCCGGCAAGGAGCTTCGGCCGATCCGTCACAGATGCGCGTAAACGTCGTCGAGCGAGATTCCGGACGCGATCATCATGACCTGCGCGTGGTAGAGCAGCTGGCTGATCTCCTCGGCAGTGCGCTCAGCGCCCTCATGTTCGGCGGCCATCCAGGATTCGGCAGCTTCCTCGACGAGCTTCTTGCCGATCGAGTGCACGCCAGCATCGAGCTCGGCGACGGTGCGCGAGCCCTCGGGGCGGCGAGCTGCCTTGTCGGTCAGCTCGGCGAAGAGGTCATCGAAGGTCTTCATCGCGGGTCAGTCTATCGGTGAGGTTCCAGCGACCGAACGCAGGACGTTGAGCGTCAGCAATGCCGCCTGGGTAGCCTCGCGGCCTTTGTCCTCACGGCTGCCGGGCAGTCCGGCCCGGTCGAGCGCCTGCTCGTCGTTGTCACACGTCAGCAGACCGAAGCCGATCGGCACGCCGGTGTCGAGCGCGACCCGGTTGAGTCCGTCCGTCGCGGCCTGCGAGACGTACTCGAAGTGCGGGGTTCCGCCCCGGATGATGACTCCGAGCGCGATCACCGCGTCGTAGCCGTTGTTGGCGTAGGCCTGCGAGATCAACGGCAGTTCGAAGGAGCCCGGGGCGCGGACGAGCGTCACGTCGGTGACCTGCGCCTCGGCCAGCGCGTTCTGCGCACCCACGATGAGTCCGTCCATGACCTCGGTGTGCCAGCTCGACGCGACGATCGCGACTTTGGCGCCTGCAGCGTCGACCGCCAGCTCAGGTGCTCCGCGTCCACTCATGCTTCTTCTCCCAGTCCGGGCAGATCGTGGCCCATACGTTCGGCCTTGGTCTGCAGATAGCGCAGGCTGTCTTCGGTCGGCGCGATCAGCAGCGGCAGGCGTTCGCTGACCTTGACGCCGTACGCCTCCAGCGCCGTGGTCTTGTCGGGGTTATTGGTCAACAGACGAACCGAGGTGACCCCCAGGTCGCGCAGGATCTGCGCGCCAGCAGCGTAGTCACGCTCGTCCTCGCCGAAACCGAGCTCGGTGTTCGCGTCGACTGTGTCCTTGCCGGCGTCCTGCAGCGCATATGCCTGCAACTTGTGCAGCAGGCCGATTCCGCGTCCTTCGTGTCCGCGCAGGTAGACCACGATGCCGGCTCCGGCGGCGGTGATCTCGGTCATCGAGAGTTCGAGCTGCGGGCCGCAGTCACAGCGGCGCGAGCCGAACACATCGCCGGTCAGACATTCGGAATGGATGCGGACCAAGACATCCTCGGTGCCGGGGTCGCCGAACACCAGGGCCACGTGCTCCGATCCTTCGATCCGGTCGCGGTAGCCATGGGCGGTGAACTCGCCGAACTCGGTGGGAAGGCGCGTCGTGGCCAGACGGTCGACCTGCGACTCGTGCAACCGGCGGTAGACCTGGAGGTCCTCGATCGAGACCAAGGCGATGCCGTGCTCGTCGGCGAACTTCCGCAGCTCGGGGGCACGCATCAAGGTGCCATCGTCGTTCAACACCTCGCCGATCACACCGGCCGGGGTGAGCCCCGCAAGCCTGGCGAAGTCGACCGCGGCCTCGGTGTGGCCGTCACGCTCCAGCACTCCGCCGGGCTTGGCCCGTAGCGGGATGATGTGGCCCGGCTGGTTGAGCTCGAATGGCTCGGTCGCCGAGTCGGCGAGCACCCTGCAAGTGCGGGCCCGGTCGGCCGCCGAGATGCCGGTCGTGATGCCGTCCCGGGCGTCGATCGAGATCGTGTAAGCCGTGCGCATCTTCTCGCGATTGTGCGGTGTCATGAGCGGGATCGCGAGGCGGTCGAGGATCTCACCGGTGATCGGGGCGCAGATCAGTCCGCTGGAGTAGCGCACCAGGAACGCCATGAGCTCGGGCGTCGCCTTGCTCGCGGCGAAGATGATGTCGCCTTCGTTCTCGCGGCCTTCATCGTCGACGACCACGATGGCCTTGCCGTCGCGGAAGTCCGCGATCGCGCGTTCGATGCTGTCGAGCCGCACGCTCTCGTGTTCACTCATGACGTTGCTCCTTCGGTGTTCTGCCCAGATGCGGAGCCGCCCAGCAGGCGCTCGACGTACTTGGCGAGGATGTCGACCTCGAGATTGACCCGGTCGCCTGGGCTTTTGGTGCCGAGTGTCGTATCGGCCAATGTGGTGGGGATCAGGGAGACCGAGAACCAGGACTCCTGCTTGTCGGTGCCGTCCACGACCTGAACGACTGTCAACGAGGTGCCGTCAACCGTGATCGAGCCCTTGTCGACGAGATATCTGGCCAGCTCGGACGGCAGAGCGATTCGGACGATCTCCCAGTGCTCGCTGGGGGTCCGGTCGATGATGTGCCCGGTACCGTCGACGTGCCCTTGGACGATGTGACCGCCGAGCCGGGCACCCGCCTGAGTAGCGCGTTCGAGATTGACCTCGTCACCGACCGCCAGGTCACCCAATGAGGTCTTGTCGAGCGACTCCTTCATGACATCGGCGCCGAATGTGTCGGCATCCTGAGTCATGACGGTCAGACAGCAGCCGTTCACCGCGATCGAGTCGCCGTGTCCGGCGTCCGACGTGACGATCGGCCCACGGATCGTCAGGCGCACGGAATCACCGAGGTCCTCGACCGCAATGACCGCGCCCTTTTCTTCCACGAGTCCGGTGAACATCAGTCGAAATCCTCTCGTGGCATGCGGCCGGGGGTGCCGATGATGCGGATGTCGGGGCCCACCATCTTCAGGTCCTCGATGTGGATCGGTCGCAGGTCGGCCAGTGTGGTGGCTTCGCCCTCTAGTGCCGCCCGGCCGGAGCCCAGCATCGCCGGGGCCATGTAGCCGATGATCCGGTCGATGACGCCGGCATTCCAGAACGCGCCGGCCAGGCGGGGACCGCCCTCGAGCCAGATGTGCCGGATATCGTTCTCGACGAGCTTCTTGAGCACGACTTCGGGGTCACGCGACTGGATCATGAGCGTCGGTGCGACCCGGTCGAAAACCCGGAAGTAGTTGGGGATCTTGGTCTCGCCGACCACGACCCGCAAGGGCTGTTGGTCGTACGGCAATGGCATGTCATTGGCATCGCGGACCGTCAGGCGGGGGTCATCGGCAAGCACCGCGCCGGTGCCAGCCACGATCGCGTCGGTCCTGGCACGGAATGTCTGCACATCGCGGCGCGCTTCGGCGCTCGTGATCCACTTGCTGGTGCCGTCAGGCGCTGCGCTGAGTCCGTCGAGCGTCGCGGCGTACTTCCAGGTCACGAACGGACGACCAGAGGTGACTGCGAACGTCCATTCGACGTTGAGGTCGGTCGCTTCTTCGGCCATGACACCGGCCTCGACCTCTATGCCTGCTGCACGGAGGGTCTTGGCGCCGCCTGCACCAGTACGGTCGGGATCGATCTGCGCGAACACGACACGCGCCACCCCCGCCTCGATCAGCGCTTGGGCGCACGGGCCGGTTCGGCCCGTGTGATTGCAGGGCTCGAGCGTCACGACGGCAGTCGCTCCGCGGGCCCGCTCCCCGGCTTGGGTCAGTGCATCGACCTCAGCATGCGGCTGGCCGGCCCCCAGGTGCTTGCCCACCGCGATCTCGGAGCCGTCCGGGGCCAGCAGCACGCAGCCGACCCTGGGGTTCGGCAGCGGGCGGGGGCGGGCCCCCCCACGGCAATATGCTCCTACCATCCGGACTTTCACCGTCGGTGCCGGAATTTCACCGGCTCAACCGGATCTCATCACTGCGCTTTTCAATTCACAGAGCTAAGACCCGGGTCGCGGACTATCACCGCCGGTTCGGAATTACACCGACCCCGGAGCACGCGAGCTATTGCTCGTTGCACCGATGATATCCCCCTCGGAGAAGTCAGTGACAGTGACGTCCAGCACGTGAACGCAACTGCGAGACCATGTCATCCGGATCGTCGGCTCCGAACACGGCGGATCCGGCCACGAAAACATCCGCTCCGGCCTCGGCACAGCGCTCGATCGTCTCGACCGAGACTCCCCCGTCGACCTGCAACCAGATGTCGCCGCCGTGCTTGTCGATCAGCTGGCGGGCGCGCTTGATCTTCGGCAGGCATACATCGAGGAACTTCTGGCCTCCGAAACCCGGCTCCACGGTCATGATCAGCACCATGTCGAGCTCAGGGAGCATGTCTTCGTACGGCTCGATCGGCGTCGCGGGCTTGAGCGCCATCGACGCGCGGGCACCCTGAGCCCTGATCTCCCTCGCCAGGCGGATCGGCGCCGCGGCGGCCTCGACATGGAACGTGATGCTGCCAGCGCCTGCCTCGGCGTAGGCCGGCGCCCAACGGTCAGGGTCCGCGATCATCAGGTGGGCGTCGATCGGCTGCTTGGCAACCTTGGCGACGGCCTCGATGATGGGCAGCCCGAGCGTCAGATTGGGGACGAAGTGGTTGTCCATGACGTCCATGTGGAGCCAGTCGGCGCCGCTGATGCGGGCCGCCTCAGCCTCGAGGTTGGCGAAGTCGGCCGACAGCATGCTCGGGGTGATCTGGATGCCCATGGTCCCAGCGTAGTGGCCGCCGCCGGTCCCCCTCAGGAGGCGTCAGGGTCGCGCAGGATGCCGTCGACGACGATGCGCAGCATGGGTCCGGACTGCTGGGGATCGAGGCCGGCTTGGTCGACGACGCTAGCGACGCCGCTCACGAGCCGCATGACCTGTCGCGATTCGACGCCATCGCGCAGGGCTCCCAGGGAAGCTACGTGCGCGAGGACCTTGTCGTTGGCGCCGACGAGGGTCTGGCACTTGCGGTAGATCGGGGACGACTCGTCGTCCATCGCAGCAGTGAGCTTGGCGGCCGCACCGTTGTAGATGCCGACGTTCTCGACGAACCTCCCGAACCAGGCGATCAGCGCCTGGTCTGCCGGAAGGCCCGATCGGACAATCTCCTCGCTGTCGGCGTCGACCTGCAGGGTCCAGTCACGCATCACGGCGTCGATGAGATCGTCGCGGGTCGGGAAGTGCCGGTAGAGCGTGCCCGGTCCGACGCCCGCCCGCTTCGCGATGTCGTCAAGGGAGGCCTCAGCACCGTGCGCACGAAAAGCGTCGCGTGCAGCGCTCACGAGCTTGTCGTAGTTGCGCTGGGCATCAGCGCGCAAGGGCTTGGTCTGCTGGTCCGGAGCAGTCGTCGCGGGATCAGTGACGGACGCCACAGCGAGTCCTCCCTTGCTAAACGGAGACAGTCTCCGTATTGTTTCTCACGAAGAACCGGAGTCCTTCTCCGCTCCACTCTACTCCACTCCACATCTCCACCACAGGAAGCTCCTCATGACATCTGTCTCCACGGCGCGACCCGCACGCAGCCGCGCGACCGTCGGGATCAGTCTCGTTCTGCTCGCCCAGCTCATGCTCGTCCTCGACGCCACCGTCGTGAACGTCGCACTACCTCCGATCAAAGAAGATCTCGGCTTCTCGACAGCCGGCCTCTCCTGGGTCCTCAACGGCTACACCCTCGCGTTCGGCGGCCTGCTGCTGCTGGGCGGACGACTCGGTGACGTCTTCGGACGACTTCGGGTCTTCCAGATTGGTCTGGCCCTCTTCACCGTGGCATCGCTGGCAGGCGGTCTCGCGCCGACGTCCGAGCTGCTCGTGGCCGCCCGCATCGTGCAGGGCGTCGGTGCCGCGATCGCCGCGCCCAGCGTGCTTGCGCTGCTCATGACCGCGACGCCCGACGAAGGTTCTCGCAACCGGGCGCTGGCACTGTTCACCGCGGTCTCGTCAGCAGGCGGTTCCCTGGGCCTCATCCTCGGTGGTGCGCTGACCGATCTCGGCTCATGGCGCTGGACCCTGTTCATCAACGTCCCGATCGGCATCGCAGTCCTCGCCCTCGTACGTCGCTACGTCGACGAGACCGATCGCCGCAGCGGCCGCTTCGACGTCGTCGGAGCAGCAGCCGCGACCCTCGGCGCCGTGTCGCTGGTCTACGCCTTCATCAATGCGCCCGACCACGGCTGGGACTCGATCGGCACGATCGGCGGCTTTGTCCTGGCCGCCGCCCTGGCCGCACTGTTCATCCGTACAGAACGGGTTGTGCCCCACCCGTTGCTGCGCCTCGGGCTGCTGCGCAGCCGTCGCCGTGCCGGCGCACTCGCCGTGATGGCGCTGCTCGTCGGATCACAGTTCCCGATGTTCTTCCTGCTCGTGCAGTACGACCAGACCGTGCTGGGGTTCGGGCCGTTGGCATCCGGCTTCGCCTTCTTACCCCTGACGCTGGCGATCTTCGCGGTCTCCCGGATCTCGGCGCCCCTGGTGGCCCGCTACGGCCCGCAGCGTCTCATCGCGGTCGGCACGCTAGGCATGGCTGTCAGTTTCATCTGGCTCAGCCAGATCAGCAGCTCCAGCGACTACGTCACGGCGATCCTCGGCCCCATGCTCCTGAGCGGCGCATCGGCCGGACTGGCGTTCATGCCGACCACGGTGGCGATCCTGAGCGGGGTCGAGTCCGAGCACGCAGGAGCCGCGTCGGGGCTGCTGCAGACGATGCAGCAACTGGGCGGCGCAGTCGGTCTCGCCGTGATCGTGTCGGTCTACGCCTCAGGCTCCGTGCCGGGCCAGGTCGTCCCCGGGGCCCAGGCCGCATTCCTCACTGCGATGGCGTTCGCCCTCGTGGCGTTCTTCATCGCGACCGTCGTGATGCGTTCACCCCGCCGCGCTGAAGCCCCGGTTTCAGTGCCGGCGCAGTAGCGCGCAGAACATCGCGTCGGTGCCGTCGATGTGGGGCCACCACTGGTGGGTCGACTCCACATCGACGTCATCGCGTTCGGCGGTCACGGCGTCGATGACGCCCGTGGTCTCGCGTACGTGCGGCGAGCAGGTCGCGTAGGCCACGACTCCCCCGGGCCGGACGAGTTCAAGTGCCCGCGTCAGGAGCTGCTGCTGCAGTCTGGTCAGCTTTCGCAGATCGGACGACTTACGGCGCCAGCGCGATTCGGGACGGCGTCGCAGCGCTCCCAGGCCCGTGCACGGCGCATCGACGAGGACGCGGTCGAAGGAACCGGCCTCCCAGGGGCCTTCGCGTCCGTCGAACACCGTCACTTCGACGTTCTTGAGCTGGCGGGTGCCGTGACGCACGAGCTCGGCCCGGTGCTCCTGCATCTCATTGGCCACGAGCGAGACGCCGCGCTGAGCAGCGAGCGCACCCAGCAGGGCCGCCTTACCGCCGGGACCAGCACACACGTCGAGCCAGAGATCGTCCTTGCCTTCGACTGCGGCGTCGGCCAAGGTGATCGCGACAAGCTGCGATCCCTCGTCCTGGACGCCTGCTCGGCCGGTGCGCACCTGGGTGATCTCACCGGGATCGCCGCCCTCATCGAGGATCCTGGCGTACGGCGAGAGCTTTCCGGGAGTGCCCGGAAGATCGTCCGGATCGCACAGTCCCGGCCGAGCCACCAAGGTGACCCGAGGTGGCACGTTGTCGGCCACGAGCAGCTTGTCAATCTGGGCGGCGTGTCCGCCAAGCGCCTCGCGCAGCGCCGTGACGATCCACAGCGGGTGCGACGTGCGGACAGCTCTCGCAGCATCGCCTTCGAGTCCCTCGGTGACGATCGCCAGCCAGCCGTCGAGGTCCTTCTGCCCGATCTTGCGCAACAGCGCATTCGAGAAGCTCACAGGTTTGTGCCCGATTTCGCGGCGGACGACGTCGACCGTCTCGGAGACCGCCGCGTGGGAGGGAACACGCATGCTCAGCAGCTGATGCGCGCCCAATCTCAGAGCGTCGAGAACGGGTCCGTCAATCGACTTGATCCCCTTGCTCGCGACGTGATCGATGATCGCGTCGTACGTGCCCTGACGCCGGACGGTGCCGTGGACGAGCTCGGTCGCGAAGGCCGCATCGCGTCCCTCGATGTGGTGCTCGTCGAGCATCGCGGGGAGGATCAGGTTGATGTAGGCATCTCGCTCGGCGACGGCCCGCAATGCATGGAAGGCGACTGAACGTACCGGATCTGTCATGAGCTCAGCTCCCAGGAAAAGTTCGGATCTTCGCCAAAGGAGGTACCGCGGGCCCAGTCGGCGGCAGGCATCCGCTTCTTGCCGACCGCCTGCACATCGCCGAGCACGAGATCGGTCGACGCGGTGCCGACACGGACTTCCTTTTTGCCCACCGCGATCTTGCCGGGCTGCAAAGTACGTTCGTCGCTGATCGTCGCCGGCCCGATCTTGATCCGGTCGTCGCCGAGGACCGTCCACGCGCCGGGCGCGGGTGTGCAGCCGCGAATGTGCCGGTCGATCGCGAAGGCGGGCCTGTTCCACTCGATGCGCCCCTCCTCCGTGCTCAGCTTCGGGGCGTACGAGATATTGTCTTCCGGCTGCGGGACCGCCGCGATGTCACCGTCCTCGATGTGGTCGATGACGTCGACCAGTAGCTTGCTGCCCCAGTCGGCCAGGCGCGCCAGTAGTTCCTCGGACGTATCGTCCGGGCGGATCAGCTCGGTGATCGTGCCCAGCACTGGTCCGGCGTCGAGTTCCTCCACAAGGCTGAACACCGTCGCTCCGGTGACTTCGTCGCCGGCCATGATCGAGCGCTGTACGGGTGCTGCACCTCGCCATGACGGGAGCACCGAGAAGTGCAGGTTGATCCAGCCCCATTCGGGGATGTCGAGCGCCTCGCGACGGATCAGCGCACCATAGGCGACGATCGGGATGCAATCAGGCGCGATCTCACGCAGTCTGGCCATGAAATCTGGGTCGGAAGGTTTGGCCGGTTTGAGCACTTCGATGCCGTGCTTCTCAGCCGCCTGAGCAACCGGGGACGCCGTCAGTGTGCGGCCGCGACCAGCCGGAGCGTCAGGGCGGGTGATCACCGCGACAACATCGTGGCGGCTGGCGACCAGCGCCTCAAGCGACGGGAGCGCCGTCTCGGGGGTTCCTGCAAAGACGATTCTCACCTGACGAGTCTAGGCGGTGGCGATGGACGCCCCTGCACTGATGCTGATGCCGAGGTGGGTTTTCATCTGGTGGTGCCGCCGGCAGAGTGCTTGGAGGTTGTCAGCGTGGGTGGGCCCGTGGGGCCAGGGGATCTGATGGTCGAGATCGCACTCGACTGCTGGACGGCTACAGGTGGCGAACTGGCACGTTCCGTCGCGGAACTCGACAGCTCGGCGAAGCTTGGATGAGGGTCGGTAGCCGATTTCGGCAATGTC
>NZ_JBFUME010000015.1:0-57639 GCF_054049535.1 Aeromicrobium sp. P5_D10 | reverse complement strand
CCTCAACACCGTCCATCATCTGGTAGAAACCCTTGCCGGGCACACCCCCGAGAATCTGATCGGCCGAGATCTTATGCTTGTCCAAGATCATCTCGGTGGTGTCGATGCCCTTGTAACCCATTTTGTCGATCTTGCCCGGGATCGTGACACCCTGGGCCGTCTCACCGAAACCAGGCTCCTTCTCGACCAGGAACGTCGTCATGTTCTTGTAGACGCTGTCTTCGCCCTCGTCGGTCTTGACCAACACCGCGACCAGCGTCGACGATCCGCCGTTGGTCAGCCACATCTTCTGACCCGTGATCTCATAACCACCATCATCTGTCTTGGTGGCCTTGGTGCTGATCGCCGCGACATCCGAACCCAACGACGGCTCACTCATCGAGAACGCCCCACGGACCTCACCGGTCGCCATCTTGGGCAAATACTTGGCCTTCTGCTCATCCGTGCCGTGCTGCATCAGCATGTACGCCACAATGAAATGAGTGTTGATGACACCGCTGACCGACATCCAGCCACGGGCGATCTCTTCAACCACCAGCGCGTACGTCAACAACGACTCGCCCAGACCGCCGAACTCCTCAGGGATCATCAGACCGAAGATGCCCAGCTCCTTGAGACCCTCCACGATATCGGTGGGGTACTCGTCCTTGTGCTCCAGATCGGTCGCGACAGGAATGATCTCCTTCTCCACGAACTGACGAACGAGCTTGAGGATCTCGACCTGCTCTTCGGTGAGACCTTCAGTGCTGACAAGACGACCCATCGCGGGGCTCCTCAAGATTGCTGCGGTGATGACCTACCGACTGTATCGGTTAGTGATCCTTAACTCGACGTGACGCGTACCACGCGTCAGTCGGCGACGTGCGCCTCCGGCGTCGGTCGCCCGGTCACCACGACCACGAGACCCGTCAGGATCAGGGCGAGCCCGACGTAGACACCCCAAGGCGGTGTCTGGTCGAGGAATATCCCGGCGAGCAGCGCTGCACCGGGCACTTCCAGCAGCAGTAGCAGGGAGATGAGACCCGGACTCATGACGGCCAGCAAGTGATTCATGACCGAGTGGCCGAGTAGTTGGGCGCAGATCGTCACGCCGATGATCGCGAGCCAGGTGTTGGTCGAGAAGCTCACCATCTCGACCTGACCGATGAGGCAGGCCAACGCCAGGGTCGCCGCGCAGATGCCGTAACAGGTGGCCGTGTAGGCCGAGGTCGACAGTTGTTCGCGGACTTTGCTGCCTGCGATGAGATAGAGCGCTGCGGTCAATCCGCCGACCAGCGCCAGCAGATCGCCGGTGAGCGCCCGGGCCGACAACGAGAAGTCCACACCGGTGATGACGAGGACACCCGCGACGGCCACCGCGATCCCGGCGACAACCGCCACCGGCGACCTCTCGCCCCGGAAGCGGTCGACGATCACGACGAACACGACCTGCATGCTGACCATCGCGGTGGCCGCCGCGACCGACGTCATCTTCAGCGCCGTGCACCAGGTCGCGAAATGCGCCGCGAGCATCAGGCCCGCGAAGATCAGGGTGCGCCAGCCATCTCGCCCGAGCGTGCGAAGATCGCCGCTGCCTTGCACCGCCGCGAACGGGAGCACCGCCATCGTCCCGAGAGCATTGCGCCAGAATGCGATCGCGAGCGCCGGTGCGACGGCTCCGGCCATCAGCGGGCCCGATGCGGAGACGCCGATGATGGCGACCGCGATCAGGAAGTAGTTCACCAGGCCAGTCTGCCGTGCCCCCGCCCCTCACCCCTGGGCGGTGCGCTGGCGTCCACTTCCGCTCTGATCTTGGACGCTGGCGCACCGCCCCGGGGGGGGTCTTGGTCAGCCGAGCGCGACGGGCAGCAGGCCCCGTCTCGTGTTCTCCGCGATCTGTTCGAGCGCATCCGCCAACGCCGGGTAGGCGAACTCGAAACCCGACTCGGTCAGCACCCGAGACTCGACCCACCGGCTCTTGAGCACCAGTTCGGCCTCCGTGCGGATGATCCTCGCCCCCGCCTCCAGCAACCACCGCGGCTCGGGGATCCCGCGACGTCGACCCATGGATCGACGAACCTGGCTCATCAGCTCACGATTGGTGACGACGTCAGGAGCGGCGACGTTGACGGGGCCGGCGATCTCGTCGTGTTCGTGGAGGTGCACGATCGCCCGTGCGACATCCTCTACGTGCACCCAGCTGAACTGTTGCCGTCCATCGCCCATCCGACCGCCGAAGCCGATCCGTGCCAGGTTGATGAACGGGTTGACCGCTCCCCCGCCTGCGCCGAGCACGATCGTCATCCGCAGCGCGATCTTGCGCACATCGGTCGGGGCATCCCACAACTCCCGCTCCCAGGCACGCGCGACCTCGACCGAGAAGCCGGATCCGATCTCACCCGTCGCCTCGCCCATCGGACGGTCTCGGGCGTCGCGATAGATCGTGCCGGTGCTGGCGTTGACCCATAGACGGGGCGGCGTCTCGACGCGGCTCAGAGCCGACCCCAACGCGGCAGTCGTCTCGACGCGGGACCGGAAGATCTCGTCGGCATTGCGCTTGGAGTACCGGCAACTGACCGACCGCCCGGCGAGGTTGACCAGCAGGTCGGCCCCATCGAGCAACCGCTCGACAGAAGCCGGATCGTCCCACACCCCATCTGCGGATGATCCGCGCCCGATGGTCAGGACCCGCACCCCGGACGATTCCAGGTGCGCCCGCAAGTACCCGCCGATATAGCCCGACGCCCCCGCGATGACGGCAGTCTTGAGATCTCTCACAGTTCCTCCTGAATTGAACGTGTTCAAATCAGACGGTAGACCAATTTCTGAACATGTTCAACTCGACGGTGAGGCGATCAGCCCCAGGACTTCTCGAGTTCCGCGAGAGACGACTCCAGATGAGTCAACAGGCGCTGCAGATGAGGCACCGAGCGGCGGCATCCGGTCAGACCGAAATCGAGGTATTTGTCTCGACTCGTCAGCGTGATGTTGAGCGCCTGCCCGTCGAGAACGATCGAGACCGGGTACATACCGTCGAGCTTCGCGCCGTTGAAGTACATCGGATTGCGAGGACCCGGCACATTCGACACGATCACGTTGAACGGCGGATGCGTGTACTTGACGAATCCCGGGATCGGCGTCAGCGCGAGCGGCAGCATCTGCAGTGCCGAGAAGGCCAGGATCTGGGTCGGCGACAGATCTCCCATGATCTTCTTGGCCTGCCGCGAGGAGTAGGCGATCTCTTCGAGCCGGGTCGCACCCTGCTCCCGGTCGGTTGCCAGGTTGACGACGATCGCGCCCACCGCATTTCCACCGTCGTCCATTCCCGCAGACTCGGCCCGCAACGCCAGCGACACCGGGACCATCGCCGTCATCGGATCATCCGGCAGCGCATGCTGTTCCAGCAGATACTCCCGCAACGCTCCGGAGACCATCGCGAGCACAACATCGTTCAGCGTCGTCGCCGAAGACTTCGCAACCCGTTGGATGCGCTCGATCTCCCACGACTGAGCCGCGAAACGGCGCGCCCCGCCCACCGGCCCGTTGAGGATCGTCTTCGGCGCACGCGGCAAAGTGATGTCGCCGTCGCGGACGATCTGGTTGCCGATGCGCAAGGACGCCGGCACGAGGCCGGCGATATCGCCCAGAGCACCGGCGCCCGTCCGCAGCAGCCCCATGGGATCGATCCCCCGCTTGGATCCGCCCGCGCCGCGTGGCGTCAACGCCCACGGGGGGAGACAGTCCCGCGCCTCGGGATCCTCGCTCAAGGACCGCTGCATGAGCCGCAGCGCCGAGACACCGTCGACCATCGAGTGATGGATCTTGCTGTAGACCGCGACGCGTCCGTCGGCCAGCCCTTCGACCACGTGCGCTTCCCACAACGGGCGATGACGGTCGAGCAATGAGCCGTGCCAGCGCGATGTCAGCTGGAGCAATTCACGAATCCGCCCGGGCTGCGGGACGGCCGAATGCCTCACATGATGGTCGAAGTCGATCGTCTCGTCGACCGTCCACCACGTGTTGCCGACCGAGCCGACAGGATCGGCGGGCCGCTTGCGGAACAACGGCGAGATATTGCCTGCGTGGCGAAACGCCTCGACCATCTCGCGCACATGCTCGGGCCCGGCATCTTCTGGCGGAACGAACAGCTGCAATCCCCCGACGTGCATCGGGTGCTCCCGCGACTCGACCAGCAGGAACATCGAGTCAGTGGGCGGCATGAACGGCATATGGCAGGTCCTCCGACGAAATGGGGATGGCTCGCAGTAGGCTAACGATCTGTTGTGACGCAAGTCACTGTATGTGACGTTCTCGTGAACTGTGGGCGTCGCACAAGGATCGTTCCCAGGGAGGACGAATCACATGGTGCATCTCGCAATCGCCGCCGAGCCTCACTACTTCCGCGGAGCCAGTGTGCAATCCAAGCTCCTCGGATTCGGCCTGCGCCGCACCGTGCGGCCAGTCCTCAACGCCTGGGCCTATCTGCCGTTCGAGCTGTTCCCTCCCAACGTCGTCGAGCACGCCGCGAAACTGCTGCCCGTCCATCCGGGCACCATGTGGCGCTCGGTCGACCACGCGACGTCACGCAGTGAATGGCTGCAGGCCAAGGGCGTGAGCGATATCCACGGTGGCAACGACAATGCGATCTTGTACTTCCATGGCGGCGCCTTCTTGACGTGCGGGATCAACACGCACCGCCGACTCGTCTCGCGCATCTCCTACGCCGCGCAGCAACCCGTGCTGAGCGTCGGCTACCGGCAAATGCCGCTCGCGACGATCGCCGAATCGATCTCCGACGGAGTCGACGCTTTCGCGTGGCTGCTCGAGCAGGGCTACCGGGCCGAGAACATCACGATCGCCGGCGACTCGGCCGGCGGCTACCTCGCGTTCAGCGTCGCCCGGGCCGTGATCGACAAGGGTCATGACCGGCCCGCCGGCGTCGTGGCGATCTCGCCACTGCTCGACTTCAGTCCTTCCGGCAAGCAGGTACATCGCAATGCCAATCGCTGCCAGACGTTCCCGGCTCGCGCCGTCGAAAGGCTGACCCATGTGGTCGAACGCATGGAAGAGCGCCGCGGCGTCGCAGGTCAGCGCATCGATCCGGTCAACATGTCCCTGGCCGATATGCCGCCGACTTTGATCCACGTCGGGTCGCGAGAGGTGCTGATGGCCGATGCCGAGCTGATGGCCAATCGGCTCGTGGCGGCCGGCGTGCCGTGTGATCTCCAGGTCTGGGAGAAGCAGGTCCACGTGTTCCAGGCAGCCGCATCCTGGGTCCCCGAGGCACGGCTCGCGATCGACGAGATCGGCGCATTCGTCCGCGATCTGGCCGAACGCGAGCTGCCCGTTCCGCAAGCGACGCAGGTCAGCATGCCTGAGACAGAACGCGTCGCGGCCGTACGCTGATCAGGTGACCGTCTCGAATCTCATCGCCGACCTGGCCAAGAAGTCAGGACTCGTCTGGGTCTCGTACGGCGGTGGCACCCACGCGATCTGGCACGAGTGGGTCGGCGATGCGGTGTGCCTCGTCACCGGCGGAACCGAACAGCAACTGCCCGGAATCGCCGATCAGCAGACCGTGACACTGCTCCTGCGCAGCAAGTCAACGCGCGCACTGGTAGCCGAGGCGCCCGCGCACGTCGAGGTCGTGGCGCCGGATTCTCCTCATTGGGAGGCCGTCACCACAGCTCTCAAAACCGGCCGCCTCAACCTGCACGACAGCGCCAACGCGATCGAGCGCTGGGCCCACGAGTCAGTCGTCATCCGCCTCGTGCCGACCGGCGTCGCCACGGTCTCCGGCGAGCTGCCCACCGGCATCGGACACACCGCTCCACGCCTCACTCACTAGCCGTCGGAGAAGGTGCGGGCGTCACGTGTCGGCGTGACAATGGGACCGGAGGCGAACATGACGAAACACAGCATCGATGAGAACGATCTCGAGGTCCACGACCAAAAAGACGCCGCCGCCGGGGTGACCGGAGTGGCCGTCGCGATGAAGCGCTCGCTGTCGCGCATGGGCGTGAAGACCACCGCCAAGACGCTGCTCAAGCTCAACCAGGCCGACGGCTTCGACTGCATGAGTTGCGCGTGGCCCGATCCGGATCCGGAGAACCGTCACACGGCCGAGTTCTGCGAGAACGGTGCGAAGGCCGTCGCCGACGAGGCCACGAGCGACCGGGTGACGCCGCAGTTCTTCGCCAACCACAGTCTCGACGAGCTGCGAGCCCGCGACGACTACTGGCTCAACGAGCAGGGCCGCATCACTCACCCGGTCGTCAAGCGTCCCGGCGGGACGCACTACGAGCCCATCGAGTGGGACGCCGCCTATGCGCTGATCGCCGAACACCTCTCCTCGATCGATCCCGACCAGGCCACGTTCTACACCAGCGGACGAGCGTCCAACGAGGCTGCGTTCCTGTACCAGCTGTTCGTCCGCGCCTACGGCACCAACAACCTGCCGGACTGCTCCAACATGTGTCACGAGTCGAGCGGCACGGCTCTGACGGAGTCGATCGGCATCGGCAAGGGCAGCGTGAGTCTGCGCGACATCTACGACGCCGAGTGCATCGTGATCGCCGGGCAGAACCCTGGTACCAACCATCCCCGAATGCTGTCGGCACTCGAGATCGCCAAGCGTCGCGGCGCCAAGATCATCGCGATCAATCCGCTGCGCGAGGCCGGGCTCACCAACTTCCGCAATCCGCAGGTGCCCCGCGGGGTCGTCGGCAAGGGCACCGACATCGCCGATCTCCACCTGCCGGTGCGCCTCAACGGCGATCTCGCGCTGTTCCAGGGCATCGGCCGCCTGCTGGTCGAGTGGGATGCCCTCGACCACGAGTTCATCCGCAAGCACTCACAGGGATTCGACGAGTGGAGCGCGCACGTCCTGGCCGCCGACTGGCAGCAGATCGAGGAAGTCACCGGTCTGAGCCGAGCGCAGATCACCGAGGCCGCGGAGCTGATCCGGGCCTCCGACGCGACGATCTACTGCTGGGCCATGGGTCTGACGCAGCACCGCAACTCGGTCGCCACGATCCGCGAGGTCTGCAACCTGGCACTGGCACGTGGCGACATCGGCAAGCGCGGCGCCGGACTCTGCCCGGTACGCGGGCACTCCAACGTGCAGGGCGATCGCACGATGGGCATTTGGGAGAGGGCGCCCCAGCACTTCCTGGACGCTCTTCAGGACGAGTTCGGCTTCGACCCGCCTCGCGAGCACGGCCTCGACACCGTCGACACGATCCGCGGCATGCGCGACGGCAAGGTCACCTTCTTCATGGGGCTCGGCGGCAACTTCGTCAAGGCCGCTCCCGACACCGAGGTCACCGCTGCGGCCCTGCGCCGAGCCGGCATGACCGTTCAGGTCTCGACCAAGCTCAACCGGTCACACCTCGACTGCGGCGAGACTGCTCTCATCCTGCCCACGATGGGACGCACCGAGCGCAATCTGTCGTCGACCGGCGAGGAGCAGTTCATCTCGGTCGAGGACTCGATGTCCGCGGTGCACGCATCGCGCGGGGTCGTCGATCCGGTCAGCAACCACGTGCGCTCCGAGATCGCGATCATCGCCGGCATCGCCCAGGCGACGATCGGCGACCGGCACGGCATCGACTGGGCGGCGATGGCCGACGACTACGACCTCATCCGCCGGCACATCTCGCACGTCGTGCCCGGCTGCGAGGAGTACACCCACAACGTCGACCGTCCTGGGGGCTTCGTGCTGCCGCATCCGCCGCGCGACTCCCGCACGTTCGAAACCGCGTCGGGCAAGGCCGAGTTCGTGCCGTCGCCGTTGGAGGTGCTGCAGGTCGCCGAAGGCCATCTAGTGCTGCAGACCCTGCGCAGCCACGATCAGTTCAACACCGTGATCTACGGCCTGAGCGACCGCTACCGCGGTATCGAGAACGGCCGCCGGGTGATCTTCCTGCACCCCGACGACATCCGCGACCAGGGGTTCGCAGACCGCGACCTGGTCGACATCGTGGCGCACTGGGCCGACGACGATGTCGTCCGCGTGGCCGAACGCTTCCGCATCGTGGAGTACGACACACCCCGAGGATCCGCGGCCGCCTACTACCCGGAGACCAACCCCCTGGTGCCGTTGGACTCGACCGCGTCGGGCAGCAACCAGCCGACATCCAAGTCCGTGATCGTCCGGCTCGTGCCGGCCGGCACCGGCCGCCGGCAGACTGTGCCGTCCGACGGTCAGGACGGTGTGGGCGCCGACGACGGACACAAGTCCAACCGCCAGCCCAAGCACCTGAGCTGAAGCCTCAGAACAAGTCTGCGGCCTTGGCGACCGTCTCGTAGATGCCGTAGACCAACGGCACCGCCACGACGATCCAGGCGATGACGATCAGCGGTCCGGCCGACGACACCGGGACGTCGTGCTCGGCTGCGACGGCGGCTGCCTCGGGGTCTTCACGACGATCCTGCGTGGCCGGTTCGTGGAACCGGGAGGCCACCGGCCTGATCAACAGATTGGCGCAGAACCCGACGGCCAGGATCGCGACCATCGTCAGCAACGCCGGGCGGTAGTCACCTGCGTTGAGCTGACCCGGCTCTCCTTGCGTGTCGAGGATGCCGTTCACGATCAATGGGCCCGCCACTCCGGCAGCCGCCCACGCCGTCAGTAACCGGCCGTGGATCGCGCCCACCTGGAAGGTCCCGAACAGATCGCGCAGATAGGCCGGAGCCGTCGCGAATCCGCCGCCGTAGAAGCTGAGGATCACGCCGGCGAGCAGGGCGAACAGCGTCGTGCTGCTCGAGCCCTGGGTGGCCAGCAATGCGTAGAGGACGAGCCCGACGCCCAGGTAGACCACGTAGATGTTCTTGCGGCCCACGACGTCCGAGGTCGACGACCAGATGAACCGGCCGGCCAGATTGAACAGCGACAGCAAACCGACGAAGCCGCCCGCCGCTGCGGCGGTGACCGACGACGTCGATCCGTCACGGAAGAAGTCCTGGATCATCGGTGCGGCCTGCTCCAGGATGCCGATGCCTGCAGTGACATTACAGAACAAGACGACCCACAGCAGCCAGAACTGCGGTGTCTTGATCGCGTTATTGGCCGAGACGTTGTCGGTCGTCACCAAAGCCTTGGCCTTGACCGTCGACGGGTCGAACCCCTGCGGCTTCCAGCCCTCCGCCGGTACCCGGATGAGCCAGGCCCCGAACATCATCAGCACCAGGTAGATCAGACCGAGCGTCACGAACAGCTTCGCGACCGCCGACCCCGAGGCCACGCCGGTCGCGGTGTCGTACGAGTCGTCGAACAGGCCCAGCAGCTTGGACGACAGCGGGCTCGCGATCATCGCGCCGCCGCCGAAGCCCATGATCGCCATGCCGGTCGCGAGTCCGGGACGATCGGGGAACCATTTGATCAGCGTCGAGACCGGCGAGATGTACCCGATGCCCAGACCGATGCCGCCTATGAAGCCGTAGCCCAGATAGACGAGCCACAGCTGATCGGTCGCGATGCCCAGCGAGCCGATCATGAATCCGCCTGACCAGAACAGCGCGGCGGCGAACATCGCCCGGCGGGGTCCCCCGGTGTCGACCCACGTGCCGAACACCGCCGCGGACAGCCCGAGCATGACGATCGCGATCGAGAAGATCACGCCGATCTTGGTCAGGCTGGAGTCGAAGTGCGCGACGAGCGACGCCTTGTAGACGCTGGTGGCGTACACCTGCCCGATGCACAGGTGCACTGCGAGCGCGGCCGTCGGGATGAGCCAGCGGTTGAAGCCGGGCTTGGCGACGGTGTGCCGACGATCCAGAAGTGTGAGCGACATGGTTCCCCCAGGATGTGTGACGCAGTTCTTAACGTAGGCCTGGATGTCATGGACCGCACGCCAAGCCGCTCCGGCGCCCCCGGCCGACGCGCAGGTAGGGTTTACCCGTGAGCGCAACGGCCGGTCGTATCTTCTTGTCCCGCATCGTCGGGCAGGCAGTCTTCGACCCCGCCGGCGATCAGGTCGGGAAACTGCGCGATGTCGTGGTCGCGGTCCGATCGGCCAAACAGCGACCGCGAGTCCTCGGGATCGTCGTCGAGGTCCTCGGGCGTCGTCGTGTGTTCCTGCCCATCACCCGGGTGACCTCACTGGATTCTGGTCAGATCATCACGACCGGCGTGCTCAATGTGCGCAAGTTCGAACAGCGTCGCACCGAGACCCTCGCGATCCACGAACTCCTCGACCGCACCGTGACCCTCCCCGACGGGAGCCTGGGCACGATCTACGACCTGGCGATGGTGCAAGACCCCCGTCGCGACTGGTACATCAGCGATCTGGCGGTGCAGGAGGCCGGCAAGCGCTTCGGACGTCGCGGGCCCCAGCACGTCTTCGAGTGGGACGAGGTCAGCGGAGTCACGAGCGATGAGACGGGCCAGGGCGCGACCCACCTGCTCGCGATGATGGACGAGATGCGGGCCGCCGATCTCGCGAACGCCCTACGCGATCTGACGCCGAAACGGCGCGTCGAAGTCGTCACAGAACTCGACGACGAGCGCCTTGCCGACGTCCTTGAGGAACTGCCCGAGAAATTCCAGGTCGAGATCCTCGGCGTGCTCGATCCGGGCCGCGCGGTCGACGTCCTGACCGAGATGGATCCCGACGACGCGGCCGATCTCCTCGGTGAGCTGCCCGTCGCGACCGCCGAACAGCTCCTGGCACAGATGGAGCCGGAGGACGCCGACGACGTGCGCCGCCTGCTGTCGTACGAGGAGCGCACTGCCGGCGGCATGATGACGACCGAACCGGTCGTGCTACCCGCCGACGCCACGATCGCCGAGGCGCTCGCGCGCATCCGCAATCCCGATCTCATCCCGGCACTCGCCTCGATGGCCTATGTGTGCCGCTCCCCCTTGGAGACGCCGACCGGAAAGTTCCTCGGCGTCGTGCACTTCCAGGCGCTGCTGCGTGAGCCGCCGTCGACACTCGTAGGCGCGATCGTCGACAACGGAATCGACTGGCCCCGCCCCGGGGCGTCGCTCGAACACGTCGCCAATCTGCTGGCCGCCTACAACATGGTGGCGCTGCCGGTCGTCGACGAGAATTCGCATCTGCTCGGGGCGGTGACCATCGACGACGTTCTCGACCATCTGCTGCCCGAAGGCTGGCGAGAGAGTGATCCCGACAACGCTGAGGTGGTCGAACGTGGCTGAACGCGCACGACTCGACCAGCCCAAGGAAGTCCGGCGCGGCTTCCGGCCCCGCCGCGGCGAGGTCGACCCCGAACGCTTCGGACGTTTCGCCGAGTCGGCGGCCCGATTCCTCGGCACCGCCAAGTTCATCGCCTGGATGACGGTCTTCATCGCGATCTGGATCATCTGGAACGTTCCTCAAGGACCTGATCGTCCGCGCTGGGACGAGTACCCGTTCATCTTCTTGACGCTGATCCTGTCGTTGCAGGCGTCCTATGCCGCACCGTTGATCCTGCTGGCGCAGAACCGGCAGGAAGCCCGCGACCGCGTCACGCAAGAGCAGGAACGCGAGGCGACCGCACAAGCCAGCGCCGATATGGAGTTCTTGGCCCGCGAAGTCGCGAGTCTGCGCCTGGGCATCGGCGAGGTCGCGACTCGTGACTTCATCCGCGGGGAGCTGAAGAACCTCCTCGCAGATCTCGAGGAACGCAACGAGTCTGAGGACTCCGAGAAGGACTGAGCGCCTCCCAGCGGCTGCAATTTCAACGAAAACCGAGTGTCAGTGGTGGCGTCTAGCTTGGATATATGGCCACCTCGACCGCTACCAGCATCCTGACCGACGCTGCGCGTGCGCGGGCGCGGGCCGAGGCCGTCGAAACCCTGGCGATGCTGGGCTACCGCGACGCCGAAATGGCCCGGACCGCACACGTTGAACCGCCGATGCGCCGTCTGGTCGAACGCTCCGCGATCGCGTTGACGATCGGTGAGGCCATGGGGCTGTCCGAGGGGCAGGTCCAGCATCGATTGTCGGTCGCAGACACGCTGCGTGACCAGTCGCCGACCACGTGGGACGCGTTCCTGGACGGTCGGATCGATCTGGGCCGTGCGCGCGAGATCGCCCACACCGTCAAACAGCTCAAACGAGCCGATTCCGTCCACCTACTCGACCAGAACGTCCTGAACTATGCGGCCGGCCACACCACCGCTGAACTGCGAGGATGGCTACGTCGATTCGTGCTGCGAGTCGAGGCCGACCTCGCCATCGAGCGCGCTGAGGACGAACGGACCAGACGACACGTGTCCATCAAGCACGGCGATGACTCCATGTCAGCCCTCTACGCCTACCTGCCATCCCACGAGGCGGCTGCGATCGAGGCGAGGCTACGCAAGGAAGCACGGCACGCGATCGACGATGACGATGATCGAACCGTCGCACAACGGGAGGCAGACCTGCTGGTCGCCTGGTGCACCGATTCGGACGCTGTCACCGCAGCCATCGACGCCAACATCGCCGTCACGATCGACGCCGACGTCCTCGCCGGAGCCGTCGCCGGATTCGCCGCATCAGCCGACGGCAGCTGGGCGGTCCCCGCAGGCTGGATCGCAGAGGTCGTCAAGACCGGGAACACGTTCTGGCACCGGATCGTCACCGAGCCGGTGACCGGCGATGTCCTGTCCCACGAATACGTCGGCCGGTTCTGCCCCGACACTCTCAACATCGCCCTGCGTTTTCTCCACAGTGTCTGCCAAGCGCCCGGATGCATGGTCCCCGCCAACCGGTGCGATATCGACCACCGGGTACCCCATCCCGAAGGCCCGACCAGCGCCGACAACCTCGGCCCGTTCTGTCGAAGACATCACAGCCACAAAGGACACGGCCTTCTGCACTGGTCGACCAGCCCACCTCGACCGCCGACACCACCGGTCGTCATCGAGTTGTTCAGTGAGCCGGTGCTCATGGAGTACGCGGCCTGAGCTCAACAGGCTGAGGTCACCGTGTGATGGAGTCCGGCACCGGCAGCACTCGGCGGATCGAGGCAGCGACGTTGTCGATGTCTCGCCGCCTCGCGGTACCGACAACACGGAGCCGGCAGCCCGACGAATGTTCGGACAGACTGACCTGCAGGCGATCCTCCCGGGTGAAGAGCAGGAACACCAGCCCGAACGGAAACAGCAGCACAGCTGCGAGAATCGTCCACCCCGCTCGCGAGTTGCGGGTCAGCGTGTAACTGCCGGCATGTGCCTCCAGGAGCGGAAGTCCGCGAACGTCGCTGAGCTCACGGAACAACACCTGATCTGCCGTCTCGAACGAGACTCCGTGCACGATTGCCTCGTCCGCGACGTCGTACGACCAACCACGAGGGACCAACACCAGAACCAGAACCACGAGCGGGACCAAAATGATCCCGACCTCGACTGCCCCGAGCCCCATTACCTGGCCACCCGGACTGCCTGCACGATCCCGTCGTGCATCGTGCCCAGGTGTCCCTCCCGCTCGATCGTGGCCAGCTCGATCGACGTCCAGTCCGACGGATCGAGCCAGTCCTCAACCTCTTCCGGCGTCCACCTGACGTCTGGAAAGTCATGATCGCCGTGTCGCGGATCCATCGGATGATGTCCGACCAGCAGCAAGGTGCCACCCGGCGCGACCGAATCGCCCAAAGCCCGGAACAACGCTGTCAACGCCGGCTGGTCGAGATACATGAACTGTGCCGACACCAGGTCATACGCGCCTGGCTCCCCCACCCAACCGTCGAGATCGACCCGGCGCCACGCCACGTCGACGCCGGCCTCGGCGGCATGAGCTGAGGCCTTGTGGAGGGCGACCTGCGACACGTCGATCCCGGTGACCTGCCAACACTGTCGGGCGAGCCAGACCGCATCGGCGCCCTCCCCACAACCGACGTCCAGGGCTGTCCCCGGCGTCAGGGACGACACTCGGTCGACCAGTTGCGGATTGGGCTTGCCGCTCCAGATGCGATCTTCGGAGCCATAGCGCTCATCCCAGAAACCTTCGCTGAAAACGTCCTGGCTCATCAGACTTGCCTGCCCATCGATCTGTCCTTCACTCGGCCTTCGTCCCACACCGGTTCATCTGACTCGTACAGGTTCCCGTCGGCACCGAAGACCAAGAAGCGGTCGAAGCCCCGCGCGAACCAACGATCGTGGGTCACCGCGACCACGGTGCCCTCGAAAGTACCCAAGGCCGCCTCCAGCGCTTCGGCCGACTCCAGGTCGAGGTTGTCGGTCGGCTCATCCAGGAGAAGCAAGGTCGCGTGCGCGAGTTCGAGCAGCAGGATCTGGAACCGTGCCTGCTGACCGCCCGAGAGTTGGTCGAAACGCTGATCGCCCGACTTGGCCAGACCGTAGCGATCCAAGGCCTTGGCCGACCCTTCCTGGCCCATCCCCTGCCGGTGCCCGTCGCCGTGATGCAGGATGTCGAGCAGGGTACGGCCCATGAGCGAGGGGTGCTCGTGCGTCTGTGCGAACCATCCGGGACGCACCCGCGAGCCCAGCCGGGCCATGCCGGTGTGATCGACCGACGGCGGGACGACATCGCCGACCGGTTCGTGTTCGAGATCGGGTCGCGAACCTCCTGCGGCCAGCAGCCGCAGGAAGTGCGACTTGCCCGAGCCATTGCTACCGAGCACCGCGACACGTTCGCCGAACCAGATCTCCAGGTCGAAGGGCTTCATCAACCCCGTCAGCTCGACCTGTTCGGCGGTGACGGCGCGCTTGGCCGTCCGTCCGCCCTCCAGTCGCATACGCAGATTCTGCGCGATCGGGACGGCCTCTGGCGGGCCTTCTCGTTCGAAACGCTCGAGCCTGGTCTCGGCCGCCTGCAGGCGCGAGGCCATATCGGAGTTGAAGGTCGACTTCTGCCGGTACATGATGACGAGCGCCTTGAGCTTGGCCCGCTCCTCGTCCCAGCGCAGGCGCCGCTCTTCCAGTTTGGCGTTCCGATCGATCCGGGCTTGCAGGTAGGTGGAGAACCGGCCCGGATGCACCCACAGAGTGCTGCCCGCGACACCGGGTTCGAGCGTCGCGATGCGCTGCGCGACCCGCTCGATCAGCTCGCGGTCGTGGCTGACGAACAGGACGGTCTTGGGCGACTCGACCAACTGCTCCTCCAACCAGCGCTTCGCCGGGACGTCGAGATAGTTGTCAGGCTCGTCGAGCAGCAGCACCTGCTCGGGGCCGCGAAGCAGCGCTTCCAGGACGAGGCGCTTCTGCTCGCCACCGGACAATGTCGAGACCTGCCGGTACTGCGCCTGCTGGAACGGGATACCCAGCGCCGCCATCGTGCAGACATCCCACATCGCTTCATGTTCGTAGCCGCCGGCATCCCCCCAGTCGACGATCGATTGGGCGTAGGCCATCTGATCGCGTTCTTCGTCGCGCTCGATCATGAGCAGTTCGGTCCGGTCGACCTCTTCGGCGGCCTGACGGACGGCTGTAGGAGCCACAGACACGAGTAAGTCCCGCACGGTCGTCTCATCGCGAACCGACCCGATGAACTGGCGCATGACGCCGAGGCCGCCGGTCACCGTCACTGCGCCCGAGTGCGGATCGAGGTCCCCGGTCGCGATCCGGGTCAGCGTGGTCTTGCCGGTGCCGTTGGGTCCGATCAGCGCGACCTTGACTCCCTCGCCGACACGCAGACTCACATCGTTCAACAGCGGACGTCCGTCGGACAGCGCGTAGTTGATCATGTTGAGTTCGAGGTGTCCCACGTCCCCATCCTCGCAGGACAGGCTAGGAAGGTCACACTGACTGAATAGATCATTGCGACGCCCGTACCATTGGACGTATGGCAGTTGTCACCGAAGAAGTCATTCTCGAAGCACTCAGCACCGTGATCGATCCTGAGATCAAACGCCCCATCACCGAGCTCGGCATGGTCGACGGCGTCGTGATCGAGGACACGCAGATCACGGTCAAACTGCTTCTGACTGTTTCGGGATGTCCGCTCAAGGACACGCTGAACCGCGATATCACCGAAGCCGTCGGCAAGGTGGCGCCATCGGCAGCCGTCGTCGTCGACATGGGCGTGATGTCCGACGAGCAGCGCAAGAACATGCAGACGATGCTCCGCGGCGGCCGCGCCGACCGTGAGGTGCCATTCGCTCAGCCCGGTTCGCTGACCAAGGTCTACGCGATCGCTTCGGGCAAGGGCGGTGTCGGCAAATCGACCGTCACGGTCAATCTCGCGCTCGCGATGGCCAAGCGGGGTCTCAAGGTCGGCATCGTCGACGCCGACATCTACGGCCACTCGATCCCCGACATGCTCGGTGTCGGCGACATCCGACCCACCCAGGTCGAAGAGATGATCATGCCCGTCCCGGTCAAGGGACTCAAAGTCATCAGCATCGGCATGCTCAAGCCCCGCAAGGACCAGGTTGTCGCCTGGCGCGGACCGATGCTCGACCGGGCGCTCGTGCAGATGCTGAGCGATGTGTTCTGGGGCGACCTCGACGTCCTCCTGCTCGATCTGCCGCCCGGAACCGGCGACATGGCGATCAGCCTGGGCCAACATCTGCCCAATGCGGAGGTTGTCGTCGTGACCACCCCGCAGCCCGCCGCGGCCGATGTGGCCGAACGGGCCGGCACGATGGCCTCGATGATGCATCAGCGCGTCGTCGGCGTGGTCGAGAACATGTCGTACCTGCAACTGCCCGGTGGAGAGCGCATGGAGATCTTCGGATCAGGCGGCGCGGCCAAGGTCGCTGAGACCCTCAGCGCACGTTTCGGCTACGACGTACCCCTGCTGGGTCAGATCCCGCTCGATCAGACTCTGCGCGAAGGCGGAGACGCCGGCGATCCGATCGTCGAATCCGAGCCCGGTTCGGAGTCCGCGCAGGTTCTGCAGGGCATCGCCGACGAGCTCAGCGGACGCTCACGTGGCTTGGCTGGCATGCAGCTGGGGCTGGCCCCCGCTGGTCGCCTGTAAGGTCTGACCATGTTCGGCATGGGCGTCCCCGAGATCGCAGTCATCATGGTGGTCGCCCTATTGGTCTTCGGACCTGAACGGCTTCCCGAGATAGCCCGCCAAGCCGGCGGGTTCGTGCGCTCGCTCAAGCAGATGGCCGACAACGCCAAAGAGGACCTCGGGCGCGAGATGGGGCAGGACCTGTCCGATCTGAACCTCAAGGACCTCGACCCGCGCGAGATCGTCCGCCGCAGCTTCCTCGACGACGATGACGACACAACGCCTGCGGCCACCAAGGAGATCCGGATTCTCCGTCCGGGCGAAGTTCCGCCGTACGATCCGGAATCGACCTGATTCAGGCCGCGCCCATCCAGGACGTCATCCGGTCGAGCCCGTCTCCCACGCGTCCGATCGGACCCGACGACGGCCGAGCGGTTGGCAGCTCACTGACGACACGCTCGAGTCGTGCACGATCGACATCCGTCACGATCGTGTAGACGGTTCCCTGGTCGTCCCATGTCACGACGAACGGATTGCCCTGACGGATCCATACCCGGGCACCGGCCATCGTCGTCGTGGCGAAGTCCTCGAGGCTTTCGGGCTCCAATGCGCCGTTCTGCTCGATCAAGGTCAGCCGCGACTGACCATCGGTGTACGACAGCACCACGGCCCGGCCCTCATCGGCATAGGCCCCCGACGTCCGGTGCAGATCACCCGCGAGGGTCTCGTGGCACGGCCAGCCCGAGGCATTGAGCTCGTGCAGATCGGACTCGCTGATCGTCGCACCCGCCTGCACCGTCGTCGCCCCGACGAAGTCAGCGACATAGCCGTCGTACGACGGTGCCACCTCATCGCCCACGCGCGTCTCGGTCCCACCGACGACATAGGCCGCCGCGACGACCGCAAGCGATGCTCCGACCAGAATGACGCCCAAGCGGACCGGGACCAGACGACCGACCCGTTCCAACCACCGTTCGCGCGGCGGGGGTGCCGACGCGAGGCCGGCCAGGGACGCCAGGAGCGCAGCAGGCGGCTCGGGAGCCTCGACGGTGGACATCCGTGACTTCAGGAGCCGTTGCTGCCTCACGGCGCGCTCACAGGCGTCACAGGACTCCAGATGGGTCGCGGCGTCGTGCATCGCAGGACCGGACAGCTGTCCGTCCACGAATGCGGCGACGTCGTCTCCCAGATGCACTGTCAGGCTCCGACCGGACCCACGAACCGGGTACGTCCCTTGGTCGGCGCCCGGTGCGCGAGGGCCTCACGCAGCTGAGTACGTCCACGGTGGATTCTGGACCGGACCGTGCCGAGCTTGATGCCCAGCACGTCGGAGATCTCCTCGTACGAAAGTCCTTCGACATCGCACAGCACGACCGCGACTCGGAACTCATCGGACAACGAGGACAGCGCGATCTCGATATCGGGATCGAAGTTGGCATCATGCACTGCGGACTCGGGCAGCACCTCGGCGCTCAACAGACGCTCCTCGGCACCTTCGCCGAAGCCGTCCATCCGGACCCGTGACTTGCGCCGGACCCGGTCGAGGAACAGATTCGTCGTGATGCGATGCAACCAGCCGGGGAAGTTGCCCGGCTCATAGGTGTCGAGTGAACGGAAGACCCGGATGAACACATCCTGGGTCAGGTCCTCGGCGTCCTGCCGGTTGCCGGTCAATCGGTACGCGAGGCGGTAGACCCGCGCTGAGTGCTCAGCCACGATCGTCTCCCAGTCGGGGGGAGCCTGGTCCAGCGTTGCCGTTGCCACGTCATCAACCTTCATGTATAGATCGTTGTCGGTCTACCTGAGAGAACGCACAGAACCAGCTGACTGTTCCCCACGTTCCTTGTCAGAGTCTTGCCGGAGCCTCCCGGCTCTTGGGCAGACACGCCGATAGTGTGGGATCAACAACTACCTAGGAGCCGACCATTACCACCGCCGCAAGCCTGGCCTTTGCCGAGGACCATCGAAGCGAGGACGAACATCTCGCCGCTGCGCGACGCCGCGCCGACGAAGTCGGGGTCGTTCCTGTGGGCCCTGGTGCCGGCACAGCCCTGTCGTTCCTCGCCTCGGCCGTCCAGGCCAAGTCCGTCGCCGAAATCGGCACCGGGACGGGTGTCTCCGGACTGTGGCTGCTGCGCGGAATGCAGCCCGACGGCGTCCTGACGTCGGTCGATCTCGAGGCAGAGCATCAGCGCCTTGCCCGTGACACGTTCACCGAGGCCGGATTCGCCCCGCAGCGATTCCGGCTCATCGCCGGGTCGGGCCTCGACGTCATGCCCCGACTGACCGACGCCGGCTACGACCTGGTGTTCCTCGACGGCGACAAGGTCGAGTACGGCGAGTACCTCGACCAGGCCCTGCGGCACCGCTAGTCGTCTTTGGAGCCGTGCTCGAAGTGGCTGCTGGAGCGGAAACCTGACGGTCCCCGGACCACCGCGACGATCTCACATGCCTCGATCAGAATCGGGGCCGAGCCGATCAGCTTCGACCCCGCCGATTCGGCAGCGATGGACTCGAACGACTTTTGGAACGCCGCTCGTGACTCGTCGGAGACGAACACATAACTTCCCTCGAACCACTCGCCCTTACGGGCACGCCAGGTCTTGACCCGCAGGCCGTCGAGGCCCGCGAACTTGGCGTAAGACTCATCCTCCACATAGGAGCGCAGGGCCTTGAGAGTTCCCTTCGGTGCGTCGGCCAATGACCAGCGCACCGTCAATCCGTACATCAGACGGCTTTGAGCTGATCGCCCAGCGTCGCAGCTTCCTCATTGTTGAGTTCAACGACCAGTCGTCCTCCACCTTCGAGCGGGACACGCATGACGATGCAGCGTCCTTCTTTGGTGACCTCCATCGGGCCGTCTCCGGTCCGTGGCTTCATGGCGGCCATCAGTTCCCCTCTCGTCTGGATCTTCCACCCAACGGGCGAAGCGTGTCTGCCATTATCGCCTATACCGAGACCGGATTCGACCGCAGTCCCCATAGGAGACACTTATGAACGTTCCCGCAGCAACTCCGGTCACATATGACGTGCAGGATGGAGTGGGCACGGTAACGCTCAATCGGTCCACGCAGATGAACAGCCTGACACTGGATGCGAAGGTCGCATTGCGCGATTCGCTGCACGATGCCGCCGCCGACAGCGCGGTGCGTTGCGTCGTGCTGACCGGGTCCGGACGCTCCTTCTGTGTCGGCCAGGACCTCAACGAACACGTGTCGTCCATGGCCGCGGAAGGTCCCTCGACGACGGTCGTCGACCACTACAACCCGATCGTGACGGCGATCGCGACGATGCCCAAACCCGTCATCGCGGCGGTCAACGGGATCGCGGCCGGCGCCGGATCGTCGATGGCGTTCGCGGCGGACTTTCGCATCCTTAAGCGCTCGGCCGGATTCAACACCGCATTCGCCGCGATCGCCTTCTCGTGTGACACCGGAGCCTCCTGGACGCTGCCGCGCCTGATCGGCCATGCCCGAGCCACGGACCTGCTGCTGCGCCCGAGGACCCTCTCGGCCGCCGAGGCATTCGATCTCGGTCTGGCCACGAGCGTCGTCGACGACGACGAGTTCGACGCGGCTGTGGCGGCTCTGGCACAGGAACTCGCTCAAGGACCGACGCTGGCCTATGGGGCCATCAAGCGAGCCCTTGCGTTCTCGGCCAGCCACGATCTGCCGGCATCGCTGGAGCACGAAGGGCAGAAGATGGCGCTGACCGGCGCATCGAAGGATCACGCGTCGGCGGTCAAGGCATTCCTCGCGAAGGAAAAGCCCGTGTACGAGGGCCGTTAGGCCAGCTTGCGTTCCTGCCAGGCCAGGAGCTCTGCGCGCACCTGGAGTTCGGCCGACTCGCTGGCTGCAAGCGCATCGCTCGCGTGCAGCAGATCTATCCGAGCAGATTCCAGATCGGACTGCGCCGTATTGGCATCGGCCTGCAACGCGGCGCTTCGGGCCCGTTCGGCCGACAGGCGCTCACGCGCTTGAGCCATTTCGATCTCGGCCGTCACGATCGCATCGCGCAAGGTCGCAATCTGAGAATCACGCAGGCTCACCCGCTGGCTCATCTGGTCGGCGAAGGCGATGTGCTCGCGCGACTTGACGACGGCGGCCTTGCGATTCTCGTCGGCCAACTTGGCCCGGTCGCGTGCCCAATCGCGACGCACGTGCGCGATCTCATTGGACAGCAAGCGGCCCGCAACAACACCGACGATCGAGGCGTACGACGCCGCGACGATCAGGACAGGCACGGTTGCCACGACGAGGCCGACAACGGCAACGGCGACGGCGGTGGCGAGCAGCACGGCTGCGCCGAGAGCTCTACGGGAGCGGGGAATTCTCCGGTTCGACATGTTCGGATCGTAAGCCACATGCCTGCTCGTTCCTGGTAGCCACGCTCAGGCGCGAACCGGTCCGTTGCGGGCGATGCAATCGGCCACGTGGTCATTGACCATCCCGGTCGCCTGCATCAGTGCGTAGGCCGTGGTCGGCCCGACGAATCGGAAGCCCTTCTTCTTCAACGCCTTGGCCATCGCGACTGATTCTGGTGTTGTTGCGGGCACATCTTCGAGCGTCGTCGGTGCTGGCGAGGGAGGCGGCGCGAATGACCACAAAACGTCGGTGAACGACTCATCGAGGTCAAGCAGCGTCCGGGCGTTGCTGATCGTCGCTTCGATTTTCATCCGATTGCGAACGATCCCGGCGTCTTCCAACAGCCGGGTGACATCGGACTCGCCGAAGGCCGCAACGATCTGCGGATCGAAGCCGGCGAACACCTCACGGAACCGGTCCCGCTTACCCAAGATGACAGCCCAAGACAGGCCCGACTGGAATGCCTCCAAAGACATCCGTTCGAACAGCAGTTGGTCGCCGCGTACCTCTCGCCCCCACTCGGCGTCGTGGTAGGCGATGTGGGCGTCGTTGTCGGCCCACGAACAGCGGATCACGACGTCCACGTCAGCCCCGGTCTTTGTGGACGAAATAGGCGACTGCTTCATCGATGTCGTCGGTCACATGGATCATGTCGACGTCGGCCTGCGCGATCTTGCCGTCTATCAGCATCGTCTCGCGCAGCCAATCGACCAGACCGCCCCAATAGGCGCTGCCGAACAGCACGATCGGAAACGAGGTGACCTTTCCGGTCTGTACCAACGTCAGCGCCTCGAACAGCTCGTCCATCGTGCCGAAGCCGCCGGGCAGCACGACATATCCCTGCGCGTACTTGACGAACATCGTCTTGCGCACGAAGAAGTAGCGGAAGTTGACGCCCAGGTCGACCCAGTCGTTCATGCCCTGTTCGTGCGGCAACTCGATGCCGAGCCCGACCGAGACTCCCCCACATTCGCTGGCGCCGCGGTTGGCCGCCTCCATCGCGCCGGGACCGCCGCCGGTGATGACCGCATAGCCCTCAGCACACAGCTTGCTGGCGATCTGTCGCGCCGACTCGTACATCGGATCGTCGGGTTTGGTGCGCGCCGAACCGAACACGCTGACGGCCGGTCCGAGCTCGGCCAAGGCGCCGAATCCCTCGACGAACTCGGACTGGATGCGCATGACCCGCCACGGATCGGTGTGGACCCAGTCGCTGGGTCCCCGCGAGTCGAGCAGTCGCTGATCGGTTGTGCTGTCAGGCAGCTGATCACCCTTGAGCCGGATCGGCCCACGACGGTGGATGGGACGAGAGGTCATGCGGTCAACCAATCTGTGAGAGTTGCGAGCACGCGATGCAGGTGCTCGACCGGCACCTGTTCATCGGCCTTGTGGGCGAAGATCGGGTCGCCCGGCCCGTAGTTGACGGCCGGAACACCCAGCTGGGTGAACTGGGCGACGTCGGTCCAGCCGAACTTCGGTCGTGGCTTCGCGCCGACCGCAGCGATGAACGCCGCGGCGGCAGGTTGCTGCAAGCCGGGCAGGGCGCCCGGCGCAGAATCGGTGACCGTCAGCCCGAATCCCTCGAAGGTCTCCTGCAGATGCTGATGTGCCTCTGCTTCGGACCGGTCTGGCGCGAACCGGTAGTTGACCGAGACGATCCCCTCATCGGGGATGACATTTCCAGCCACCCCGCCGCTGATCCCCACGGCATTGAGGCCTTCGCGGTACACCATCTCGTCGATTTCGACCTCGCGCGGGACATAGGAGTTGAGCCTCTCGAGGACCGGCGCGAGAGCATGGATCGCATTGCTGCCCATCCACGAACGCGCCGAGTGGGATCTTTCACCCGTCGTGCGGATGTCGACTCGCATCGTGCCCTGGCAACCGGCCTCGACACCGGCGTCGGACGGCTCCATCAGGATCGCGAAATCGCCGACCAGCAGATCGGGGCGTTCGCGGGCCAGACGCCCCAGACCGTTGAACTCCGCCGCGATCTCCTCGGCGTCGTAGAACACGTAGGTGACATCGCGGACCGGTTCGGGAATCGAGGCCGCCAACCGCAGGGCGACTGCGACACCGCCCTTCATATCGCACGATCCCAGCCCGTGCAGCACATCGCCTTCGAGTCTGGACGGGAAGTTCCCGTTGGCCGGGACGGTGTCGAGGTGTCCCGCGATGACAACTCGCTCGGCTCGCCCGAGGGAGGTACGGGCCACGATCGTGTGGCCGTCCCTGATGACCTCGAGGTGGCTGCAGGCACGCAGAGCGTGTTCGACCGCATCGGCGATCTCCTGTTCGGCCAAGCTCTCCGAGGCGATGTCGATGATGGCGGCGGTCAGGCTGACGATGTCGGTGTTCAAGTCGATGGTGGCCACGGAGATCACTTTGCCACGCCCCGTGCCGGGCCAATCACCGCCGTTCGAAGACGCAGAACTCATTGCCCTCGGGATCGGCCATGACGGTCCAGCGAGCATCGTCGTTCGGCTCGGCCAGGACCGTCGCGCCCACCGCGACGAGGTCGTCGACCGCGACTCCGGGCGCGAGGGTGACATCCCAGTGCAGCCGGTTCTTGACCGTCTTGGGTTCCGGCACCGGAACGAAGTCGAATGACTCGACCGGAGCGCCCGGAATGTCATCGAGGTAGGTGTAGCCCTCTCCGTGGCCCAAGGTTCCACCCCACACATCTGCCCACCAGGCGCCGATCTGCTCGTGATCGACCGAATCGACCACGACGTCCTTGAGACCCGCCGTGCGATCGGGTCGCAGGAACACGCAGAACTCATTGTCTTCGGGGTCGGCGAAGACGGTCCAGGCGAATTCACCCGTGGTCGAGATCTGCCGGCAGCCGGCGAAATAGTCGAGAGAGGGAGCCATCAGGTCGAGATGGACACGGTTTTTGACCTCACGTGCCTCCGGAACCGGATTGAGCCACACCGTCTGAGACTTCTGGCTGCCCCGCAACACGGCCGAGCCGTCATCGGCGAAGAACTCCCCCTCGAGGCCCAGGGCCCCGGCCCAGAAACCCTGCATCGCAGGGATGTCATTGGCGTCGATGCACAAGTCTTTGAAAGTCACGAGCGGCATATCGCCACGGTAACCGCGGTCGCGGACAGTTGCGAGATCTGCGTCACAGTGTGGACGCGTCGGACAGACTTGACCCATGACGCGTTCCTTCGAAGGCCACATCGCGGGACTCGGCACGACGTCGGGCACCCGGATCGTCATCGGCGCCTGGCACGAGAGCCCGTTCGGCACTTTCGCCGACGCCATGGTCGAGGACGCGGCGGGACGCCGCACACTCATCGCGCCGCGCGCCGAGATCGCCGATTTCATCGCGTCGACCTACTCGTTCGACGATGTCCGGATCGAACCCGTCTCGATCAAACAAGGCCCGGAATGGTCGCTGCACACCCGATCGCTGCAGGTGCGCTTCACGCCCGGACGACGGCTCTGGGTCAGTGCCCCTCTGGCGCTCGTGCCCGCTGCCCTGCGACGCACGGCGCTGTGGGCCAAGGCCTGCAATCCGGCAGCCGGACTGCTGCTTCCCGGCGTGCAGACGTACGGTTCTGCCGGCGGCGGACGTCGGGAGTGGTACGCGGCCACCGGAGTCCGCACCCTGTCATCCGCGCGCGCCACCTGGGAGGGCGAGGAGCTCGGAGAGCTGGCGCCGGTGTCGCCGCCGGTCCGTTTCGGCTTCGCATCGGCCCCGGCCCGGCCGGCACTTACGGCATTGACCTCGTACGTCCAGGAGCCTTAGCTCCTCAGTCCTGGACTGCCTTGATGATCGCGATCGCCGTCGTGACCCGGTCCTCCTGCCCGTCCTCGATCGCCCACATCGCGTTGTGAGCCTCCCGGACGATGATCCAGTCGCGCGCTCGCTCCTCGTCCAGACCGGCCTCGTCGATCACCGTGTGGAAGCGCCTGCGGACGGCCTTGCGGACATCACCGGTCGCCACGGCCTCGTCCCACCGGTTCCACAACAGCGGCGCCAGTTCGTAGTGCGGATCGCCCGAAACCGGCTTCGGGTCGATCGCCAACCACGGCGCACGGTCGCCGTCGAGAACGTTCTCGTAGTGCAGGTCGCCGTGAATCAGCCGGCCCACGCTCGCCACGTCGGCCACCAAGGAACGTCCGAGGTGCACCGCCTGCTCGACCACGCGGCGCGGCAACGGCGCCTCGCGCGGCAGCCTGGAGAGCTCGTCGGTCCACTCCGCTACATACTTCGTCAACGGCACCAGCTGTGCGGGAGCCGGCACGTGCAATCGGCGATAGAGTCCGGCGACGACCGAACACGCAGTCAGGACAGGCACCTGGCTCAGGTCGGTCGGCCGCAACCGTTCGAGCAGCATCCCCCCGCGTGTCGGATCGGCCCGGATCAGCCTGACGGCACCGCGACCGCCCCAATGACGAAGCGCCAGCGCCTCATGTCTGCCCTCGTCGTGCGGGAAGACGATCTTCAGGACGGTCGGCTGCCCGTCGGCGTCCACGGGCACGACCAGGGCCGTGTGCCCGTACATCGGTTGACCGTCCGGCACGAGTTCCCACTCGTCGAGCAGATCCCGCACGAGTCGAGGGACGCCGCGGATCCATTGCGACCAGTCATCGCCTCGGTCGGCGTGGGCGAGAAAGGCAGGTGGCAGATCGAACGGCAGAAGGGCCATGCCTCCAGCCTGCCGTACCCTGACCCGCATGAGGTCAGAGATCACGACGGAATCGGCACTACGGGACGTGCTCGGTGCCCCACTGCAGCGCGTGCTCGACAAAGATCGTCAGATGCTCGCGGCAGAACACCGCGCCTGGCTCGCCGCCTCACCGTTCTGCCTGGTCGCGACGTCGGACGGTGCCGGCAGACTCGACGTCTCCCCCAAGGGCGATCCGGCAGGTTTCGCCCTCGTATTGGACGACACGACGATCGCGATCCCCGAGCGGCCCGGAAATCGTCGCGCCGACGGATTCGTCAACATCTTGCAGAACCCGCGGGTCGGGCTGATCTTCCTGGTGCCGGGCCGCGGTGACACCCTGCGCATCAACGGGCGGGCGACTTTGCTGTCCGATGCGCCGTACGCCGACCAGATGATCGTCAAAGGCAACCGTCCGGCGATAATCCTCGAGGTCGCGGTCGAGCAGATCTTCTTCCATTGCGCCAAGGCGTTCCTGCGTTCGGGACTGTGGCGGCCCGAGAGCTGGGACCCCGACGCCGTTGCGAGCCGAGCGCAGATCGCCAAGAGTCTCGAACGTCCGGACGACACGATCGAAGAGCTCGAGGAGTACTACGGACGCGCCTACAGCGAGGGCTTGTATCACAGCAGCCCCTGAGACCTAAATCACGCTCCCCGCGACGAAGATCACACGCCGTGAATGAGGTGTAACCGGGCGTGAGGGTGAAGGCTTGTGCATGGGTTCACAAGATCCACCGACTCACAACTCCTCTCCTCGCATCCGGGTGATTTACGCGTGTCAACCAGCTCGTCCTCGCTCTCTGTCCGCCAGCAGCAGCGTCCCGCCGTCGTCCATACCGACGTCCTCCTCGTAGGAGCCGGAGTCATGAGCGCCACGCTCGGCTCCCTGATCTCCTCGATCGAGCCCGACTGGTCCATCAGCGTCTATGAGCGTCTGGACGGCCCGGCCCTGGAGAGCTCCGGGCCGTGGAACAACGCTGGGACGGGCCACTCGGCTCTCTGCGAGTTGAACTACACGCCACAACGTCCCGACGGCACGGTCGACGTCAGCAAGGCCATCACGGTCAACCAGCAGTTCCAGCTCTCGCGTCAGTTCTGGGCGCACGGTGTCGAGAACGGGCTGCTCGACTCACCCGAGTCGTTCATCAACGCCGTACCGCATGTCAGCTTCGTTCAAGGTGCTGCCGATGCGGCCTATCTCAAGGCGCGTCACCAGGCGCTCGTGGACAATCCGTTGTTCGAGGGCATCGAGTACATCGACGACCGCGACACTATCGCTGCCCGCCTACCGCTCATGGCCGCTGCACGCGGTGACGACGAGACGTTGGCGCTCAACTGGAGCGACGGCGGGACGGACGTCGACTTCGGCTCGCTGACCAAGCAACTCCTGCGAAATCTGGCCGATCACGGTGCCGACATCAACTACCACCACGATGTCCGCAAACTGCGCCAGAACCCCGACAGCACCTGGACCGTCGTCGTCAAGGACACCCAGACTGGCCAGAAGACCCAGGTCAACGCACGCTTCGTGTTCGTCGGTGCCGGCGGCGGTGCACTGCACCTGCTGCAGAAGTCGCGCATCCCCGAGATCCGCGGATTCGCCGGATTCCCGGTCAGCGGTCAGTTCCTGCGCACGACCAACCCCGACGTCGTCGCGAACCACCACGCGAAGGTCTACGGCAAGCCTCCTGTCGGCGCCCCGCCGATGTCGGTGCCGCACCTCGACACCCGCGTCGTCGACGGCGAGCGGAGCCTGATGTTCGGCCCGTACGCCGGCTGGTCGCCGCGCTTCCTGCAACAGGGCAGCGTGACCGATCTGCCTCGTTCCATCCGGCCCGGGAACCTGTTCTCGATGCTGGGAGTCGGCGTCAACTCGATGCCGCTGACGATGTACCTCATCAAGGAACTGCTGAAGAACCAGGACAAGCGCATCGAGACGTTGCGCGAGTTCGCCCCGGCGATCGAGGGAGCCGACTTCGAGCTCATCACGGCCGGCCAGCGCGTCCAGACGATCCGGCGCAATGGCATCGGCGGCACCTTGGAGTTCGGCACGTGCGTCGTCAACAAGGCCGACGGCACGATCGCCGGCCTGTTGGGCGCCTCGCCCGGAGCGTCGACGGCCGTCGCCGCAATGGTCGACGTCCTGGAGACGTGCTTCGCCGACCGCATCGACGCCTGGCGACCCAAGCTCAAGGAGATGCTGCCGTCGTACGGCGTCGACCTCGCAGCCGACCCGTCGCTCCTGCGCGATCTGCGTCGCTGGACCGACAAGACCCTGGGCCTGGCCCCCGAGAACGCCGACGAGGCCTGACGGTTTACCACGGTCCCGTGGTAAAGGTCGTCCCCCCGCGGGAAGCTTTCCACGGGGGGACGATGCTTGCTGCGGGAAGCCGAACTGTCGGGTCGGGTTGCCGCGGGACCGTGGTAAACCGACGAGGTGGTTAGCGGAAGCCGGTACTGCCGGCGGGATTGCGGATCTTCTCGCCCTTGGCTCGTGCGACGTTGGCCAGTTCCTCCTGGAAGGCCAGCATCTTCTGGGTCAGATCGGTATCACCCGTGGCGAGGATCCGCGCTGCCAGAAGCCCCGCGTTGCGGGCGTTGCCGATCGACACCGTCGCGACCGGGACCCCGGCCGGCATCTGGACGATCGACAGCAGCGAGTCCATCCCGTCGAGGTACTTCAGCGGCACCGGCACGCCGATGACCGGAAGCGGCGTCACAGCGGCCAGCATGCCCGGCAGGTGCGCTGCGCCCCCCGCGCCGGCGATGATGACCTCGATGCCGCGACCGTGCGCCTCCCGACCGTAGGCGAGCATCTCGTCGGGCATACGGTGCGCCGACACGACGTCAGCCTCGTAGGCGATGTCGAACTCGGCCAGCGCTTTGCCGGCGGCCTCCATCGTCGGCCAATCGGAGTCCGAGCCCATCACGATTCCCACGCGCGCCTGTGCAGTCATGGGAATCAGCCTATCGACGCCCAGATGATCGCCACCACGGCAACCATGACGCCGAGCCCCCACATCCAGGCGAGGAGACGATTGACCCGGCGCGCAACCGCCGGGACGCCCGGTCCGGTCCGCATGCCGACCGGTGTGCTGGAAACGAAGCGCAGCTCAAGCTTGTCAGCCTGCTCGGCTGCGGCCAGTCCAGCAGCGGGATCGCGGCGATACGCCGCACTGGCCGTTGTGCGGTACCACCAGGAGACCGTGGCCGGCAGCAGAACTGTGAGTCCGGCCAGCACGAGCATCAGCCCGAACAGCCAGAGCCCAGTCCAGACCCCTCGTGTCTCTTCGGGGCCGCCCATGGCATTGAGCGGCAAGAACACTCCCAAGGCGATGATCGCCGCTGAGAACGGCACAGCGAACAGCAGGTAGCCCGCCATCGCCCGGCGGCCCATTCCGGCAAGATGACGATGGTTCAAAACGACGCTCCGATGATCAGCAGACCTATCGCGGCCGCGTGACCCACGAGCGGCCATTGGCCGTTGACGAACCGCGCGGTTCGAGTCGAGCGGAGGCCGGCCAGGTCGACACCGGACAAATTTCGCAGCGTGTACATCCCACGCACGTGTGCGTGCTGTGACGCGAGCGATTGCAGGTAGTCGTCGTCCGAAGCCGCCAGATCGGGGACTTGCCGCCGGTACGTCCACACGACCCACGCGCACAGCCACACCCAGACCGCGAACCAGCCCACGGCAGGCATCATCACGATTGCCTCTGGCGGGATCTCGCTGTCGCCCAGCAGGCCCCGCAGTCCGACCGTCGCTCCGATCGCACCGAGCAGAACACACAGCCCCGTCCAGCCGACGAAGGCCGCACACGAGCGGCGGTGGACCCGATTGGCCTCTGCTGGGGTCAGGACAGCGTTCCGTCAGTGAAGAGGGCTCCCGCACGCCTGGCCCGGGCGAGCACGTCGTCGAGGTTGTCGCCGAATGCCGTGACATGACCGACCTTGCGCCCTGCCTTGACCGACTTGCCGTACAGATGGATCTTGACGTCGGGTTCAGCGGCGAGGACGACGGCGCGCTGTGCCACGAGATCGTCGACCTTCCCGCCCAGGATGTTGACCATGACGGTCCAGGGCTGGCGCGGCTCGGTACCGCCGAGCGGCAGATCGAGCACGGCACGCAGGTGATTCTCGAACTGGCTCGTGACAGCGCCGTCGATCGACCAGTGGCCCGTGTTGTGCGGACGCATCGCGAGCTCGTTGACAAGCAGACGGCCGTCGACGGTCTCGAAGAGCTCCACGGCCAGGATGCCGGTGACGTCGAGCTCGGCGGCGATCCGCTCGGCCAGCGCGCGCGCCTCGGCGGCCAGCGAGGGATCGAGATCCGGCGCGGGGGCGATGACCTCGGCACACACGCCGTCGGCCTGGCGGGACTCCACGACGGGATATGACCGGATCTCGCCGGACGGGGAACGGGCCACCAGCGCCGACAGCTCCCGGCGGAAGTCGACGAGCTCTTCGGCCAGCAGCACCCGCCCCGAAGCGAACGCCTCGTCGGCGTCGGCGGGCGTTCTGACGACCCAGACACCCTTGCCGTCATAGCCGCCCCGCGTCGTCTTGACGACAGCAGGGAAGCCGAAGGACGCAAGGTCTTCAGGTGAGGCGATGATCGCATTGCGGGGACACGGCGCACCCAGATCTCCGAGACGCTTCCTCATGGACCCCTTGTCCTGGGCGAACAGCAAAGCATCCGGACCCGGCCGGCACGCGTGCCCATCGGCCTGGAGCGCACGCAGGTGTTCTGGGGGCACATGCTCGTGATCGAACGTCACCACCGGCGCATCGGCCACGACCGCCCGCAGCGTGTCGAGGTCGGTGTAGTCACCGACCAAGTGATCGGGGACGACCTGAGCTGCCGAGACGTCAGGGCCCTCAGCGAGGAGCCTGATGTCGATTCCGAGACCGATTGCGGACTGCTGCATCATGCGGGCCAGCTGGCCTCCGCCGATGACTGCAAGCTGAGGTGTGGGCACGCCGACAGCCTATCGGGACCGGAATCCGCGCCGTTCGGTCACCGTGATCGGCGAGACGTTGCCGAAGCCCCGCAGCGGTCTGGGCGGCAGCGCCCGGGTATCGAACTCGCCAGTGAGAGCAGCCGCCGTCGCATCGTCGACCAGAACCCGGTTACTGCGTGCGACGTGCGACAGCCGTGCCGCGAGGTTGACCGGCGGACCGTAGACGTCACCGAGCCTGCTGACGACCGAACCGGTGGCGAGTCCGACGCACACATTGGGCAGTTCCGCACGCATCGCGATCTGCTTGACCAGATCGACCGCAGTTCGGGTGCCTTGCAACGGATCGTCGGTCACGAACAGCACCGCGTCGCCAAGAGTCTTGATAACCCGCCCGCCGTGCGCCGTGACGATGTCGGCGCACCTCGTCTCGAAGTTCTCGACCAGCGCCGCAAGCCCGCTGTCGTCGAGATCGTTCGACAACGAGGTGAAACGTGAAAGGTCGGCGAATCCGACCGTCATCTGAGTCGACAACAGCTCCTCGTCGGCAGCGCCCAACGCTTCGATACGCGCAGCAGCGGCAGCGAGGTGCCGTCGCCAGGCATAGATCATGAGCCCCTCGAAGCCCGGCGCGGCCGTGCGCGCCAGATCGACTGCAGCTTCGAGCCGAGTCTCGGACTTACCGTCATGAACATCGTGCTCGACCTGCTCGACGAGCGCCGAAACCTGCCAGTCGGCCAGCTTGGACATCGTGGTGCCCAATGCACGGGTCATCCGAAAAACGGTCGCCTCGTCCATCAGGCCCGTCTTGAGCGCGAGGGCCACCGTCGCGATCGCGTCGACGTCGGACTCGCTGTACGCGATGCTGTCGCCGGTGTCGGGGAAGCCGAAAGCCCGCCAGAGACGCTGTCCGTCCTCGAGGCTCAACCCGCCCTTGGCGGTGACCTCGGCACTGGTCAACGTCGGCTCGCCCCCGAGGATCAGCTGGGCGAGAGTGTCCCGTAGATCAGACCGCTTCATCGTTCCTCTGCGTATCGTGCTTCTCGAACACGAGGTTGGTCACCGTGCGGTGGAACGCCTCGATCCTGGGGATGTCACGCAACTGCAGGCCGGCCTGCTCGCTTGCGTCATGGATGATCAGGGTGCCACAGCCCAGAATGCGGTCATTGAGATTCTTCTCGAATGCGACGTCGTTGATGCGCGAGAGCGGGATGACCCGGCCGGTGCGGGTCAAGATGCCCTTCTGTTCCACGATGCGCTTATTGGTCAGCGTGTACGTCCAGGTGTACCAGGTCAGGAACGGCACGACCGCGCCGACGACGATCAGCACCGCGGCGAGCGCGAGGATGACCCAACCGACCTTGTCATTGCCTTTGTCGCCGATCTGCGCGAACAGCCAGCCGGCCGCGACGCAGACGACCAACAGGATCACGAACGGCAAGAACAGCACCTTGAGGTGGGTCCTGGTCGTGGCGACGGTCTGCTCGCCATCGATCATCAGCTTGCGTGGAAGGGTCATACCGCTGATTTTCTCACGTCACAGGGCGTACGTGGGTGATATCCCCCGCGCTGATTGCCTGATCGTCCACCAGGAGCCTGCCGGACTCGTCGATACCGGTCGCCAGGCCTTCCAGGGCGTCGGCATGCGGCGAGGTCACCCGCACCTGCTGGCCCACCGTCACGCAGCGTCGCACATAGGCCTCGCGGATTCCCCCGGCCGGATCGCCGGCCGATGCCGACCATGCGCGGTACAGCCGCTCGAGGTTACGCAGGAAGGTGCGCAGCACGATCGTGCGATCGGTTTCTGTGGCGCCTTCCAGCAGCAGGGACGTCGCGGTCTCCACCGGCAGCTCGTCCTGGCGCAGCGAGACGTTCAGCCCGACGCCGATGACAGCAGCTGCACCCAGATCCGTCTCGACCCGTTCCAGCAAGATGCCGGCGATCTTGCGTCCGTCGACCAGCACGTCATTGGGCCATTTGAGTTCGGATTTCACCCCGAACTCCTGGACCGTCGCGTCGACCGCCAATCCCGCCAGCAGCGGTAGCCAGACCCAGCGCGCCGCCGGGACGGCATCGGGCCGCAGCAGCACCGACACGATGACCCCGGACGCGGGCGGCGAGATCCAGACCCGATCGAGTCTGCCTCGTCCCGACGACTGGGCCTCCGTCGTGTGGACTGTGCCCTCCGAAGCCCCGTTACGGGCCGCGGCGACCACATCGGCGTTGGTGCTGCCTGTGTTGTCCGTCACAACGATGTCGGTCCACATCTGCCCTCCTCTCGTGAGAGCCGCGCTGAGAACGGCTGCATCGAGGGGTGGGCGGTCGAGGTCACGATAGGACATGAGAACAGCCTCACATATCGGAACTCGCCACTGATCGCTACGCTGACCCCCGTGACTGAACACGAGATCGTAGAGAAGCCCGAGCTGCACACAACGGCTGGAAAGCTCGCCGACTTCATCGAACGCCGCGACACCGCACTCGTCGAGATGGCCGCGCGGGCCCACGAGAAGCAGAGTGCCCGCGGACGCCAGAGCGCCCGCGAACGCGTGGACCAGCTCCTCGACGAAGGATCGTTCGTCGAACTCGACGCACTCGCCAAGCACCGCTCGACCGAATTCGGTTTGGAGAAGAACCGCCCGCTCGGCGACGGCGTCATCACCGGCTACGGCACGATCGACGGTCGCATGGTCTGCATCTTCAGCCAGGACTTCAGTGTCTTCGGCGGCTCGCTCGGCCAGGTCTACGGCGAGAAGATCACCAAGGTCATGGATCTCGCGCTCAAGTCGGGCTGCCCCATCATCGGCATCAATGAAGGCTCCGGCGCCCGCATCCAGGAGGGTGTCGTCTCACTCGGCCTGTACGGGGAGATCTTCAAGCGCAATGTGCACGCCTCAGGCGTCATCCCGCAGATCTCGCTGATCATGGGCGCCAACGCCGGCGGCCACGTGTACTCCCCCGCCGTCACCGACTTCGTGATCATGGTCGACAAGTCGTCCAATATGTTCATCACGGGCCCCGACATCATCAAGACCGTCACGGGCGAAGAGGTCTCGATGGAAGACCTCGGTGGCGCCCGTGCGCACACCACCAAGAGCGGCAACGCCCACTACATGGGTGCCGACGAGGAGGACGCGATCGAGTACGCCAAGGCACTCATCTCGTTCCTGCCGCAGAACAACATGGAAGAAGCGCCGGTCTACGACGAGACAGCGGATCTGGAGCGCAACGAGACCGATCTCGCGCTCGACACGCTGATTCCCGACTCGGCCAATCAGCCGTACGACATCAAGACCGTCATCGAGACCGTCGTCGACGACGGCGACTTCCTCGAAGTCATGCCGCTGTTCGCGCCCAATATCGTGATCGGCTACGGACGGGTCGAGGGTCGCAGCGTCGGCGTCGTCGCCAACCAGCCGATGCAGCTTGCCGGCTGCCTCGACATCGACGCCTCCGAGAAGGCCGCCCGGTTCGTCCGCACGTGCGATGCGTTCAACATCCCGATCTTGACCTTCGTCGACGTCCCGGGCTTCCTGCCCGGAACCGACCAGGAATGGAACGGCATCATCCGCCGCGGCGCCAAGCTGATCTACGCGTACGCCGAGGCGACCGTCCCGCTCATCACGGTCATTACGCGCAAGGCGTACGGCGGCGCATACGACGTCATGGGATCCAAGCACCTGGGCGCCGACCTCAACATCTCCTGGCCGACCGGTCAGATCGCCGTCGTCGGTGCGTCCGGCGCGGTGGGTCTGCTGTACCGCAAGGAGCTCGCCGCCTCGGACGATCCCGAAGCACTGCGCGCACAACTCATGACCGAGTACGAAGACACGCTCTGCAATCCCTACCTCGCGGCCGAACGCGGCTACGTCGACGCGGTCATCGAGCCCTCGCAGACGCGCGCCGAGATCGTCAAGGGACTGCGCTTGCTGCGGACCAAGCGCGAGACGCTGCCGCCCAAGAAGCATGGGAACATCCCGCTGTGAGCCCGTACTTGCGGGTCGTCAAGGGAGACCTGACACCTGAGGAGCTCGCGGCCCTGGTCGCGGTCGTGGCGGCCCGCAATGCCGCCGCGGCACACGCGGCGGGCACCAAGCCCGTCCCGCGGTCGGAGTGGGGTCACCCGGCCCGGATGGCTCGAAGTGCGCACTCATTCGGTCCTGACCACTGGCGCCGGTCTGCCTTCGGGCGCTGACCATGGCCTTGCGGCCTCTGACCGACCTCAGCCCGGGCGACTGGGTCGCTGAAGGCACTGCTGCGGCCGTGTTGCGGGCACGTCTCGGTCCGGCCGGGTTCGGCGCGTACGCACGGCTTCTGCACGCCACGAACGGCGATGACGAGCGGATGGAGGGCCACCTCACGGCTCCCCTGCTCGAGGCGCTCATCGACGTCCTGGGCCGGCACACCACGACTCCCGGCGAGTGCTACTTCGCACTGTGGGAAGGCTACGGCGATATCCACGGCGGCGAGGCGACCCGATTCCTCACCGCCTTCTCCGGACCGACGAAATGGCCGAGCCGCATCTTCACGCAGGAGAAACCAAAAGCTCCACCTCCACCGGCATTCCCACCCCACGTCATGGACGGCCCCCTCCTTGACACCGACGGGGAGCAGTACTTCCTGTTCTCCGGCGCGCTAGAAGAGGCAGGTGAGTGGGGCGCGGCGAGCTGGGGCAACGGGGTCCCACGCGGTATCAACAGCCCCAACCTGATGTGGCCGGCCGATCACACCTGGTTCGTGACGACCAGCATCGAGGGCACCTGGACGGGCGTGGGCGGCTCGGCGGCGCTCATCGACGATCTGCTGCGAGACAGCCGCCTCGAAGTCGTCCGTCAACGTTATGACGAAGGAGCCCTGCGATGAGGGTTGTGCTCGCCTCGAAATCGCCGGCCCGCCTCGCACTGCTGCAGAACGCCGGGATCGATCCCGAGGTCATCGTCTCGGGCGTCGACGAGGACCAGATCACGTCGACGGATCCGGCGAACCTCGCTGCAGCGTTGGCTCAGTTGAAGTGCCGCGCGGTCGCCGCGGACCTGACCGATGACCCGCTCGTGATCGGTTGCGACTCGGTACTGGCATTCGAAGGTGAGATCTTCGGCAAACCCTCGGATGCGGTCGACGCCGCCGGTCGCTGGCGCAGACTGCGCGGACGCAGCGGCGTTCTGCACACCGGCCACTGCGTCCGCCATGGCGAGATCGAACTCATCGAGACGGCATCGACGATCGTGCACTTCGCCGACATCACGGACGCCGAGATAGCTGCCTACGTCGCGACGGGTGAGCCGCTGCATGTCGCGGGTGCGTTCACGATCGACGGGCTTGGCGGGGCCTTCATCAGCGGCATCGAGGGCGATCATCACAATGTCGTCGGGCTGTCGCTGCCGGTGCTGCGCGGGCTCGTCGGAGAGCTCGGAATCTTCTGGCCGAGTCTCTGGAACCGGACGATCTGACAACTTCGTTGGTCAGGGGCCCGCATTAGTGGGAGACTGGACAGACGATGGCAACCTCACCGCGGCAGCGCCGCTACCACGCATCCAGTCCCTTCCAGGCCGGCCCCGAGGTCGTGCACGAGGTCTACGAAGTCGGTGCCCGGGTCTCACACGACACCTACGGCATGGGCCGCATCGTGAGCCTGCAGGGAACCCAGTCGGCCCAGGTCGACTTCGGCGAGGGGGCCAAGCACATTCCCCTCCCCTGCAACAAGATGACGGCGCTGTAACGCCCGGCTACGGCGTGAGCTCCTGACCGATCACGTCGACGAAAGCGTCCACATCGGCCTGGGTCGTGTCGAACGCCGTCATCCAGCGCACCTCGCCGGCCGCCCGGTCCCAGTCGTAGAAGCGGACCTTCTCGCGGATCCGGTCGGCCGCGTCGTTGGCGAGGATCGCGAACACGGCATTGACCTGGGTCGGCTGGCTGAAGCTGAGTCCGCAGACCCGTCCGGTCGAGATCAGCTTGTCGAGGGATCCCCGTAGACGGGCCGCCATCGCATTGGCGTGGCCTGCCGAGCGCAGGTACAGATCGTCCTCGAACAGCGCGATCAATTGCGCGCTCAAGAACCGCATCTTCGAGGCGAGCTGCATGTTGAGCTTGCGCAGATAGACCAGCCCCGTCGCAGCGGCGGGTGTGAGGACGACGACCGCTTCTCCGTACAGCGCGCCGTTCTTGGTGCCGCCCAAACTGAGGATGTCGACCCCGGCGTCGACCGTGAAGTCACCCATGGGCACCCCCAGCGCCGCTGCGGCATTGGCGATCCGGGCGCCGTCGAGGTGGAGTGTCATCTCCCTGGCATGCACGTGATCGGCTATCGCACGGATCTCGTCGACTGAGTACAGCGTGCCCAGTTCAGTGCTCTGGGTGATGCTCACGACCAATGGCTGGGCGCGGTGCTCATTGCCCCAGCCCCAGGCCTGGCGATCGATGAGCTCGGGGGTGAGCTTGCCGTCCGGCGTGTCGACGGTCAGCAGCTTGAGCCCGCCGATGCGCTCGGGAGCACCGTTCTCGTCGTTATGGATGTGGGCCGTTTCGGCTGTGACGACCGCTCCCCACCTCGGAAGCAGGCTGGTCAGCGCTGTGACGTTCGCACCGGTTCCGTTGAAGACCGGGAAGATCTCAGCCTGCCGTCCGAAATGACCGCGCATCACCTCGGTCAGACGTTCGGTGTAGGCATCCTCGCCGTAGGCGACCTGATGACCGCCATTGGCCTCGGCCAGTGCGGCAAGCACCTCCGGGTGGGTGCCCGCGTAGTTGTCGCTGGCGAATCCGCGGTCGTCCACGTCATGAAGTCTCACCTGACGATCCTGCCACCGTTACTCAACCGGCAGGCCGAGACCTCGCGCGATGAGCATGCGCTGGATCTCGGATGTGCCCTCACCGATCTCGAGGATCTTGGCGTCACGGTAGAACCGGGCGACCGGGTACTCCTCCATGAAGCCGTAGCCGCCGAACACCTGGGTCGCGATCCGCGTCGCGGTAACAGCTGCCTCTGACGTGTAGAGCTTGGCGATCGAGGCCGCCTGCTTGACGTCCTTGGCCGGTGCGCCGGCGTCCTTGAGCGCCGCCGCCTGGTACGTCAGCGCCCGTCCGGCCGCGGCCATCACCGCGAGATCGGAGATCTGGAACGCGACGCCCTGTTTGGTACCGATCGGGACGCCGAATGTCGTCCGCTCCCCCGCGTACTGCACCGACAAGTCGAGGCAGGCCTGGACACAGCCGACGGCGAGCGCCGCGATCGCGATGCGTCCGTCGTCGAGCGTCGCGAGGAACTGCGCATAGCCGCGTCCGCGCTCGCCGAGCAGATGGTCCTGCGGGACCCGGACGTCGGTGAATGACAGCGGGTGCGTGTCCGAGATGTGCCAGCCGAGCTTCTCGTACGGGGCCTCGGCCACGAATCCGGGCGTCCCGGCGGGCAGCATGATCGCCGAGATCTCGGGTGAGCCGTTGTCGCGGGTGCCGGTACGGGCGGTCACCGTGACCAATGAGGTGATCGCGCTGCCCGAGTTGGTGATGAACTGTTTGGAGCCGTTGACGATCCAGTCGTCGCCGTCGACCCGTGCGGTCGTCTTGGTCGCGCTGGCGTCCGAGCCGGCCCCCGGCTCGGTCAGACCGAAGCCGGCGAGCGAACGTCCGGCCACGAGGTCGGGAAGCCATTGCTCCTTCTGCGCCTGCGTGCCGTACTCGAGGATCGGCGTGATGCCGAGGCCGACCCCGGCCTCCAACGTGATGCCGATCGATTGGTCGATGCGTCCGAGTTCCTCGATCGCTACGCACAGGCTCGTGAAGTCACCTCCCGCGCCACCGAACTCCTCGGGCGCGGTCAGGCCGAACAGTCCGAGATCGCCCATCTTGTGGACCAGATCGACCGGGAAGTGATGATCGCGGTCCCATTGGGCGACGTGGGGCGCGACTTCGGCTTCGGCGAACTCGCGGACGCTGCGACGGAATGACTCGTGCTCGGGCGATAGGGCAAATGACATACCCGCATGTTAACAACCATTAACCTGGCTCGGCAATTGCACCAGGGTAACCAACCTCATACCTCCCATCCTGTCGAGAGGCCCTAGACTGCCGCAGGCAGCTGCGTCGCATCGAGGAGAGCAAATTCAGTGAGTAAACCCCTGACAAAAGTCCTGATCGCCAACCGCGGTGAGATCGCCGTCCGTGTCATCCGAGCCTGCAAGGACGCAGGCATCGGCAGCGTCGCGCTCTACGCCGAGCCCGATCGCGATGCACTCTTCGTCCGCCTCGCCGACGAGGCCTACTCGTTGGAGGGCTCGACCCCCGCCGAGTCGTACCTGTCGATCCCCAAGATCCTCGACATCGCCAAGCGTTCGGGCGCAGACAGTGTGCACCCCGGCTACGGCTTCCTGGCCGAGAACGCCGAGTTCGCCCAGGCCGTCATCGATGCCGGACTGATCTGGATCGGCCCCCCGCCGCACGCGATCGAAGCCCTCGGCGACAAGGCCAAGGCCAAGCAGATCGCCCTCGCGGCGGGCGCTCCGCTGGCACCGGGCCTCAAGGACGCTGTCCAGGACGCCGATGAGATCATCGGCTTCGCCAAAGAGCATGGCCTTCCGGTTGCCATCAAGGCCGTCTTCGGCGGTGGCGGTCGTGGCCTCAAGGTCGCCCGCACGATCGAAGAGATCCCCGAGGCCTACGAGTCCGCCGTCCGCGAGGCCGTCAGTGCCTTCGGTCGCGGCGAGTGCCTGGTCGAGAAGTTCCTCGACAAGCCTCGCCACGTCGAGACCCAGTGCCTCGCCGACAGCCACGGCAATGTCGTGGTCGTCTCGACCCGCGACTGCTCGCTGCAGCGCCGCCACCAGAAGCTCGTCGAAGAGGCGCCTGCCCCGTTCCTGACCGACGACCAGGTCGACCGCCTCTACGAGTCGTCCAAGGCGATTCTCAAAGAGGCCGGCTACGTCGGCGCCGGAACCTGTGAGTTCCTGGTCGCCGCCGATGGCACGATCAGCTTCCTGGAGGTCAACACCCGCCTGCAGGTCGAACACTGTGTGTCCGAAGAGGTCACCGGTATCGATCTGGTCCGCGAGATGTTCCGCATCGCGGCCGGCGAAGAGCTCGGCTACGGCGACCCCGAGGTCCGCGGTCACTCGATCGAGTTCCGAATCAACGCCGAGGACGGCGGTCGTGGCTTCCTCCCGGCTCCCGGCACCCTGACCAAGTGGGCTCCCCCGTCGGGCCCCGGCATCCGTCTCGACGGCGGCTATGAAGAGGGCGAGACGATCCCCGGATCGTTCGACTCCCTCATCGCCAAGCTCATCGTCACCGGCACGAGCCGTGAGCAGGCCCTGGCCCGCTCGCGTCGCGCCCTCGACGAGTTCATCGTCGACGGCATGCCGACCGTCATCCCCTTCCACCGCTCGGTGGTCGACGATCCGGCGTACACCGCCACCAACTCGGACGGGTCTGGCGGAAACTTCACGGTCTACACGACCTGGATCGAGACCGACTACGTCAATAACCTCGAGCCGTACGCAGGCGTCAGCGAGGACGCCGAGCCGTCCGAGCGCGAGCGGGTCACGGTCGAGGTCGGCGGCAAGCGCGTCGAGATCGTGCTGCCCGGCGGACTCGGCGCATCGGCTGCAGCGACAGGCGGCTCCAAGAAGTCCAAGCGCAAGGCCGGTAAGGGCACGGGTGCGGCCGCAAGCGGCGACTCCCTCGTCGCGCCGATGCAGGGCACCGTCGTCAAGGTGGCCGTCGAAGAGGGCCAGGAGGTCGCCGCAGGCGATCAGGTCATCGTCGTCGAGGCCATGAAGATGGAACAGCCCATCAACGCCCACAAGGCCGGCATCATCACGGGTCTGACTGTGACGGTAGGCGGACCGGTCGGCAGCGGCGAGGTTGTCGCCGAGATCAAGGACATCGCAGCAGCCGAATAGCCCACACGGCTCACGGAGGGGGAACATGAGCAGACGTCTGACCGCTGGTCTGGCCGTCTGCCTGTTCCTGCTCTTCGGCACGGCCGCGAACGCCGCGAGCAGTCCGTATCCCCGAACGCTCGAGGACATCGTGGCCGGGCTGCGCCAGGACCCCATCATGGTGCACACCGCGATGGGCACCGGCGATGCCGACGGCGTCCACGATCTGCTCACCGACCTGGCGGCGAAGGTCGACGTACCGGTCTACGTCGTATTGTCGAGCACACCCGACGAGCTGTCCGGTGCGGAACGTCCGGCCGAGCAGGCCACGGCAGTTCTGCAGCAGGCGCTCGGGGACGGTCTCTACATCGTCAAGTTCAATGACGGACCAAGTCACATCGCCGGCTACGGGGCGGCCAAGGACCTCGATTTCAACCCCGGCCAGCGGGCCTACACCCGTGCCCGCGATATGGGCCCGTACGAGTACAACGTGCCGACGGCGGCCCTGCAGGCCGAGCTCGTGCTCCGCTCGGCAGCTGATCCCGGCCAAGAGATCAGCGACTCCACATTGCGCGGCTGGCTCGACAGCCCGCGCGCATTCCAGCCCGACAGCGATGACTCCCTGGCCGATCTGTTGGCCAAGCGCTGGGTGTACGCGACGGGGGCCGGGGTCGCGGTCCTGCTCGGCTGCCTCACCCTCGTGTGGCTGTCGATCAAGGCTCCGTTGCGCACCCGCCGCGATCCGAAGGAAGAGGTCGCCGGTCCGCCCAGTCAGTTCGACGCCGAGGAACTTCCTCGGGCACAGGCTCGATACGACAAGCTACCGGCCGCCCAGCTTGGTTCGCCCCACGCCACCGCTGCGGAAGAAGCGCTGACCGCCGCCGACCTGGTGGCGGCGACGGGTGACGGGCTCGACCAGATCGGTGCCTGGGTCCTGGCCCGACAGGCCGATCGCGAACTCGATCGCATCTCCCGCTCCTCACTCGCGCCCTTCGTCCCCTGCATGATCAATCCCGAGCACGGCGAGGCCGGCACGACCGTCCGGCTCGCCGGATCCTCGATCGATGCGCCGGTATGCCGCAGGTGTGGAAACGAGCAGGGAGAGTTCCTGACCGCCTCGACGTGGCGTGGTGAACGCTCCTACCTCGACACCCGCACGGTGTGGGCCCGCACCGGATTCGGCGCCCTGGTCGACGATCTGGCCCGGCAGGTCATCGCCGACCGAAGCGTGCGCCGATGAAACTCATCATCGGGCTGACTCTGACGCTCACTGCCACCGCCCTGGCCGCGCTCCTGGGCTGGAACAGGGCCAGTCAGGCGCTGGAGCCGCGCCAGGGACCGGGAGACCGGGTCATGGCTGCCGTGGAGGGTCTGCGCGAGTCCCACCTGTACGTCGCTCCCGACTCCGAGCATCTGCTGACCGAGCAGGACCGCGCCCGGATCGAACGAGAGGCCGCCGCCACCCGTCCCGCGACGTACGTCATCGTCTGGGCCGACACGAGCGACGGCGGCTATCGCGGCTTCCTGGACCCCATGACCCAGATTGCCAGCGAGCTCGATCAACCGGGTCGCTACATCGTGGTCGAAGGCGACAACATCTGGGACCACGACGTGGGGATCGAGGGCGACTACGTCTCGTCCGAGAACTTCGACGAGGACGAAGAACGCACGCCCGCAGCGCTGGCGGCCAAGCTCTCGGCCACTATCGCCGCCGGCGACGACCGCGACTACTCCTCACAGAGCCTCACCCATAGTGACTACTGGGGCGGGACGGCTGGGGCGATCGGCGCCGGGGCGCTGATGGGCACCGGCGCCGGTCTCGGGCTGGCGCTCGTGCTCACGCCGATCTGGTTCATAGTTCGCGCGCGGACGAGGAGGCGTTGATGGACGAAGTCCCGTTCAAGCCCGACATCGCGGCGATCGTCGACGGACTCGGCAGTTCGCCGCTGTACGTCGACCCCTCGTTGGCCGGTGAGTTCACGGCCGACCAGATCGCGGCCATCTCCGCGTCGATCGAGTCCTCGCCGACGCCGATACACGTCATCGCCGTCCCGCTGAGCCGCAAGAGCGATCTGTCCCCCGTCCAGTTGATCACGCTGGTGCATCGTCAGCTCCCCGAGGACGGGATCTGGTACGTCACGCTCAAGTCGTACAACGATCGCTGGGACATCGAGTCGACGACGTACGGCGTCAAGGTCGACAACGCCAACAACCTGGCCAACTACGTCGCACGCGACCTGTACCCGACCGACCTGGGGCTGCAACTGGCCAAGACCACCGAGCTGATCGCGAAGGGCACCGCTCGCAAGGAGTACGACCAGCTCAATCGAGAATCCACCCAGCCTCCGCCCACTCAGCCAGACGATTCGTCGTCCGGCGTCAGCCTCCCCGTCGTGGGGGTCGGCCTCGGCGTCCTGGCGGTTCTGGTCGCCGCTGTCCTGCTCGGCCGCAGGCGCTCGGTCGCGCGCGGCGAGGTCGCGGTCAAGGGGCGGGCACTGCGGAGGATCTCGACGGCCCAAACCGATGCCTGGCGGCACCGCGCCGAGGTCGAGACCGCGCGCCTGGGCACCAGGATCAATGCACTGCAGATCGACGCCGATGCCGACAAGGATGCCTGGACCGCGGCGCTCGACCACTACGAGACCGCCAACCGGGTGCTCGACCGCACCAAGTCGGCTGCAGATTCGATCGGCGCCCTCGTCCTGGCCGAGCGGGGCCATGACGCGCTCGAACACGCGATCAAGGGCACCACATGGCAGCCGCGTCCGTCCTGCTTCTTCAATCCGCTGCACGGCGAGGCGACGACGAAGGTCACCTGGCGGACGGCTGCAGGCTCTCGTGACGTACCGAGCTGTCAGAGCTGCCGTCGCCTCGTCTCGAAGCGCAAGGAGCCGGACTTCCTCGACTTACCGGTCGGCGACACCGTGGTCCACTACGTCGACGCCGACGAGTCGGCCGAGCCGTGGGCGTCCACGGGCTACGGATCGCTCGATCCGGATCTGCTCCCGAAGCTCTAGCGGAGCTTGGCCGGGGGTTTGGTGTCGACTTCCCCGTACGCCACCCCAGCGGCCCACACGATCAGCGTGACACCGATCCAGGTGCCCCAGCCGTCGATGTAGAAACCACTCTCAGGCACTGCCAACTCGGTAATGACCAGGCCGAGCAGAGTCAGCACCAAGCCGCCCAGGATCGTGTACCCGCGGGCGAACCGATCGACTGTGCGCACGACGATGCCGCGCAGCAGAACCGTAAGCGCCGTGAAAAGCGCCACGGCGACGACGAACCAGCCGAACCGGATGTCGAAGTGATCGAAGATCCAGGCCGCGATGGCTAGTGACCCCGCATTGGCGGCCGCCGAGATCGCGATGGACTTGGCAACCGCAGGGGGAAGAGCAGGCATAGCTGTCAGTCTAGAACGCGAACCAGTTCGACTTGAGCCCGAACGCCCAGCGAGCGTCCGTGCCGGTGATCGCGACGGTCTTCTTCGACCCGACCAGACTGATCGACGCGACCCGGCCGCCGTACGTGCCGCCACCCGCGCGTTTGGTGATCTTGAGCTGCTTCAGGGTCCCGATCGCCGGATAGGCCTTCTGGACCGTCGAGGCCTTGACCGTCGCGGACCAGCTGCGGTTGGGATTGCCCGACCAGTCGTCATATGGATCGGCCACAGCCTTGAGGTACGGCTCGGAGCCGACTGCGGTGTAGCCGCCCGACGACGACGAGAATTGAGCCAGAGCCGGCGAGCCGCCATAGGTCAGGATCTTGCCCTTCGTCGCGGTGATCGCAGCATTGATCGATGCGGTCTCCCGCGCGACGCCGCCGTACACCTGGCACGCGGTCGTGTCACAGATGTCGTAGTAGCGGCTGGATGTCAGGCTGCGCGCGCCGTAGGTACGAGCGGCGACCGCTTGAGCTTTGAGCGCTTCGGCCGACCACCCTGAGGGCATCTCGGCGCCGACAACACCCCGCAGGTAGTCCTCGATCGTCAGCACGTTGACCGTGTTACGCGCTGTCGATCCGGCGGACGTCGGCGCGGATCGCAGCGCACCGCGATAGCGCACGGTCGAGCCGTTCGGCATGATCAGCCCTATCGCCGAGGGACCCTCGAACTGGCCGTCGCCGGTCCAGTGCGTGCTCTTGTAGCTTTTCCAGACGTCGGACGTGCGGTACTGCAGCGTCGACTTGGCCTTATTGCTCGACAACTGCAGGATGCGCCAACGAGTCACCTTGGCCCCGTTGACCGTCGTGGGCAGTGCCGACCTCTTGCCGGCCCGGACGTCACGGAAGTACAGCCCACTCGCTGCTGCGATATCGACCGAATCAGTCGTGTCCTGCGAAAGCAGGACCCGGATCGAGCCTGACTTCGTCGAGAGCTTGGTGCCCGGGTAGTACGTGGCCAGAATCTTGTCGTACTTGACGCCCTTCTTGGCCGCGCCCTGTGCGCCGTACTGGCTCATGCCGATGCCGTGGCCGTAGCCGCGACCCTTCAACGTCAGCGTCCCCGAGCTCGGCACCGTTTTGGACTCCACCGAGGTTGAGGCCTTCAAGTTGAACCCAGCCAGCGCGGACCAATTGCCTGCGACGCTGCCCTTCAGGGCACGCAGTTTGACGTAGTAATCGGTTCCGCTACGCGTCGTGAGGCTCGGGACCAAGGTCGTGGTCGCGGTGCCCGGGTTGGCTGACTTGGCGCATGACGTCGCAGTACGGCTCGTCAGCAGACATACGTTGTAACCGGTCGCACCACTGACCGGCTTCCAGCTGAGCCGGACCGAATGAGTGCCCGCCGAGATCGTGAGACCCGTGACATTGGCCGGCTTGGCCGACGGCGCGCTGCTGCCCTTGATGACCTTGCCACGCGTGTCGTAGGCCGTCGTCTTGCTGCCCGACTGGGTGATGTATCCCTTGGCGAACGTCACCTTCGAGACACCCGACTTGGTCGACGTCGAGGAGGTCGGGACGCCCAGAGCTCCTCCGGTCTCGCCCAATGCGACGTACATCGTGCTGATCGCGCCGGTCATGCTGTAGGCCTTCGACTTGCCCTTGGGCAGATAGATCCGGCCCTTTTTGAAGATTTGGCGGGTTGCGCCGGTCACGGCCGCAGCATCGCTGCGCGGGTAGCCCAGGGCGCCGGTCCGCGAACCCATCCGGTTGTACTCGGTCAGGAACGTGCCCGACACGATTCGCGCCGTGCTATTTCCTTCGGATAGCAGCTCCATCGATTTTGTCCACAGTCGACTACCCGTCGATGACTTGGACTCGCCGATGAAGATCGCCCCCGTCTTGGCGGAGCCGAGTGCCTTCCACCGGGTCTTGACCGGTGTCGAGTACTTCGCGATGTAGTTCGCGGCACGATCTCGCAGACCGCCCTTCTCCGACAGCCAGGCATAGCCGTACTTGCCGGGGCAGGCCGTGCTGATGACATTGCGATGTCCCGCGATCATGTTCAGCGTCTTGCCACCCAGGCTGTACGTGCCCTTGGCCGGCAGGTAGTTGGTGCCGAGACGCCAACCGATCAGCTTGACCATCGCATCCTTGAGCGCTGCCGACGGACGGGTCACGTCGTAGTTGCCCATCATCGACACACCCATGGTGTACGTGTTGACCGCGAGGTTGCCCGAATGCGCCGCACGGACGGCTCGATCGACGCCGCCGGCGCGTCCTTCAAAAATCTGACCGTACTTGTCGACCAGGAAGTTGTACCCGATGTCGCACCACTTGCGGGCCTTCATGTGATACGCCTGCGTCGAGCGAACTATGGCCTTGGAGTCGGCCTTGGAGTACGAGTTGGAGCCCGCTGTGTGGTGGACAATGACACCGCGCGTGCGGTCCCCCGAGATAGGCGAGTCGCAGCTTGTCCCCTTGGCTGCGCCCCAGCTTCCACGGGTCATGATCGAGGGTTTCGGCGTGTAGGCCGGGGAGCCCTCAGCGGCGGTCTGCACCGCGTCGGCGACACCATCGACCGGGCCGGACCACGACGCAGGCGTTGCGGCCTCCGCCTCGGCGGCGTCGCCTGTGTCGATCGTCGTGATCTTGACGTCCTTGGGCGTGCCCTTCGCGCTGGTGACGCGGGCAGCGACACCGTCAGCCTTGCCGACCCACCAACCCTCCGTGCCCGGATTGCCGGTTGATTCATCGCTGTCGACTTCGAGCGGTGTCCAGCCGGACCAGGTGCCGTCGGTACGGGTGCGGACCTCGACCGTGACGTCAGAGGCCGCACTGTTGGGCGCCCACGTCACACCGATCATGCGGAACGGGGAGGTCTCGGTCTGGTCGAGCCGCGCCACGACCCTGTGGGGGGACGTCTCGGGGGCCGGGGCCACCGCAGGCACGTCGGTCGTCTTGATGTCGACCGGCGGAGGCGCGGCAGACACCGCGCCCGGCGCCCCGGCGGTCGCCACGGTGCCGTCGGCGTGAGCGGGGACGGGAACGAGCAGGGCAAGGGTCACTGCTGCGGCAACAGTGGAGCCCGACATGCGTCGAGCCATTCGCCAGGAAAGCATGGGGAAGTCCATTCCTGTGACTGGTGTGACTGATGGGACTAAGGACGTAGGCCCCGATTATGCCCACATTTTTCACCAGAATGCGAACGAAAAATCGTTTCGAGTCGAACTACACGGCTGTCATTACTGCGGTTGCAGGCAACTTACTCATGGGCATGGAGCCGGCGGGCCGCCTCGGCGACCGATCCTGACATCGAGGGATACACCGTGAACGCATCGGCGAGCTGGTCGACTGTGAGCGGCACCGAGACCGCAAGCGACAGGACATGGATCAGCTCGCTGGCACGCGGACCGACGACAACCCCGCCGATGACGACCCCGACGCCGCGGCGCGCGAAGATCTTGACGAAGCCGTCGTGCACGCCCTGCATCTTGGCGCGGGCGTTGCTCGCAAGTGGCAACATCGCGACATCGACCTGCAGGTCGCCCTCGTCGACCTGCTTCTGCGAAAGCCCGACCGTCGCGATCTCGGGCGAGGTGAAGACATTGCTCGAGACCTTTCCGAGGTCGAGCGGATGCACCGCATCACCCAACAGGTGCGACATCGCGATCCGGCCTTGCTGCGCGGCGACTGAGGCGAGCATCAGGACGCCGGTGCAGTCGCCTGCCGCATAGATCCCGCGCACGCTCGTGCGCGAGACCCGGTCGACCTTGATGAATCCGCCATCGTCGACCACGACGCCCACCCGTTCGAGTCCGAGATCGGTCGTGTTGGGGATCGAGCCAAGCGCCAGGAGGCAGTGCGAACCCTCGACGGTGCGACCGTCGGTCAAGGTGACGAGGACGCCGTCTGCGGTCCGCTCGACCGAGGCCATGCGGGAATTGCCCATGACGGTCATACCCCGCCGGGTGAAAACGTCCTCGATGACATTGGCAGCATCGAGGTCCTCACCGGGCAGTACCCGGTCACGGCTCGACACGAGCGTCACCGCCGCACCGAGCCCGTTATACGCGCTGGCGAACTCGGCACCAGTCACGCCCGAGCCGACGACGATCATGTGATCAGGTAGTTCTTGCAATCCATAGACCTGTTCCCAGGTCAGGATGCGCTCACCGTCCGGCAACGCATCGGGACTGACCCGCGGATGGGCTCCGGTCGCCACCAAGATCGCATCCGTGTCGATGCGCTGCTCGCCGTCGCCGGTCTCCACCAGCACAACCGTGGGACTCTCGATCGTGGCCGTGCCGCGGATCATCGTGACGTCGCTGGCAGCGAGTCGCGAAGCGATGTCGTCGGACTGCGCCTGCGCCAGACGCAGCACACGGGCATCGACGATCGCCAGGTCGGCCTGGACCGAGGCCGGCACCTGTACGCCCAGCTCGGCGGCACCGCTGACATCGGTCAACAGATCCGAGGTGGCAATGAGGGTCTTGCTGGGCACGCAGTCGGTCAACACCGTCGATCCGCCGATGCCGTCGCGCTCGACGAGCGTGACCTCCGCACCCAATCGGGAGGCGACCAGGGCCGCCTCGTATCCACCAGGTCCGCCGCCGACGATCGTCACATGAGTCACGCCCTCATTGTCTCACCGGGCAAATGAGCTGAGCTGGCCGGTCAGTTCGTCGAAGATCGCGGTGTTGAGGCCGAAGATCGTCTTGACCTCGGCGAGCATGCGAGCGCGGCCGGCCTCATCGACCGGAAGGCCGTCGAGCTTGGCCCGGTAGTCGTCCTTGTAGAGCTTGGGCTTGGGGATCTCGGGGAAGTCGTAGAACGCCAGGCCCTTGCCGTCGAGCTCGAAGTGACGCGAGAGGATGCGGCCGATCGCGAGGCCACCGGACAGATCGCCGAGGTAACGGGTGTAGTGATGGGCCGCGTAGAGCCCGCCCCATTGGGCCGAAGCCTCGACACGGGCGACGTAGGCGTCGACGGCGTCGCTTTGCACCGTCAGGCCCGCGCCACGGGTCCAGTGCTGGATGTCGGCGTCGATCGCGGCCAGGCGCGCGAGCGCGGGATCGACCAGCACGCCGGCGACCTCGTCGTCGGCCATCTGCTGCGAGACACTCTCGATCGCGGCATACACCGGACGCAGCGAGGCGAGGTAGTGCGCGTAGCCGTCCTCGTTGACCCGGCCCTGCATGAGCTCGGTCATGAAGCCGACGTTCTCCGCCTGGGTGTGCTCGGACTGCGAACCCGTGCGCAGCAGAGCGGACAGCGAGAGTTCTGCGGGCGACAGTTCCGTCGGCGGGTGAGTGATCGTCATGTGATTCTCCAGGCTGGTCGAGGCGTTGACCGTCAGTTTATGACACTTCGTCAGAACATGATGACAGATGGTCAGCAAGTAGCGCCAGTGTAGAAGGTGATCCTAAGTAATGATAGCCTTACTTGGGCGAATGAGTCGGGGGTCTCAATCGCTGAAATCACTGCAGCGACCGAAGGATTTCTTGTGTCACGCCCCATTTCGCGATCCACCGCTCGCGCAATCGCATTCCTGCTCGCGTCCTCGGTCGTCCTGGCGGGCTGTGGCGGTAAGGCCGGAGGCCACGGCACAGACGACGGCGACACCGCCGCTCCCGACATCTCCAAGGTCGAAACACTCGCCGACCCCAAGGTCCACGTGGGCGAAGCGCACGCACCGCTGCCCGACACCGCGATCTCCCCCATCGCCGAGAACCCGACACCCAAGCTCCCCGTCACGATCACCGACAGCCAGGACACCAAGGTCACGGTCACCGACACGAGCCGGATCCTGGCCCTCGACATCTACGGCACGATCTCGCAGACGGTCTTCGAGCTGGGCCTCGGCGACAGCGTCGTCGGCCGCGACATCTCGACCCAGTTCCGCGAAGCCAAGGAGCTCCCCCTCGTCACGAGCAACGGACACGATCTCAACGCCGAGGCGATTCTCGAACTCGATCCGACGGTCATCTTGACCGACACGTCGCTGGGTCCATGGGATGCGATCTTGCAGATGCGCGATGCCGGAATCCCCGTCGTGGTCGTCGATTCGAGCCGTAGCCTCGACAACGTCGGCACCCTGACCCAAGAGATCGCCGACGCGCTGGGTGTCCCGGCCGAGGGCAAGGCCCTCGCGAAGAAGATCGTGGCCTCCGCCGACGCGGTCGAGGCGAAGATCGAAGCGATCGCCCCCAAGACCGTGCAGGACAAGCTGCGTACCGTCTTCTTGTACGTGCGCGGCCAGGCCGGGGTCTACTACATGTTCGGCGAGGGATCGGGAGCCGACGGCCTGATCGATGCCCTGGGCGCCTACGACGTCAGCAGCGAGATCAAATGGAAGGGCATGAAGCCGGTCAACGACGAAGGCATCATCGCCGCCCAGCCCGATCTCATCTTGATGATGTCCGACGGGCTGTCCTCTGTCGGCGGCGTCGACGGCCTGCTGGAACGGCTGCCCGCCATCGCCCAGACCCCCGCCGGCCAGAACCGGCGCATCGTCGATATGCGCGATAACGGCATCTTGAGCTTCGGCCCTCGCACCGCAGAGATCCTCAACTCCCTCGCCGTCGCGACCTATGCGCCGGATGCCCTGAAGTGACCACAACGGTGCCCCGGCAACGGAGCCGGCCTGACGACGCCATCACCAGCGCGCTCCCGCGCCGCCGCACAGGTCGTGCGACGGCGCTGTTCGCGGTCCTGGCCGTGGCGATCGTCCTGCTCACGCTCTACGCCGCAGGTCGCGGCCAGCTCGGGGTACCGGCCAACGAGGTCTTCGGTTCGATCATGCACCGACTCGGGCTCGACATCGGCACGATGCCGGCTCACCCCCAGGGCGACAACACACTGTGGAAGGTCCGCTTCCCGCGAATTGCGCTGGCGTTGCTGGTCGGTGCGGCGCTCGCGACGGCAGGCGCTCTGATGCAGGGCATCTTCGGCAATCCGCTCGCCGAGCCGAGTGTCGTCGGCGTCTCGACCGGTGCCGCATTCGCGGCCGCAGTGGTCATCGTCTTCCAGTTCTCGTTCATGGGCAGCTGGACCGTCGCGGTGTTCGCCTTCGTGGGCGGTCTCATCACGACCCTCGCGGTCTATTTCCTGTCCCGCTCCGACGGTCGCACCGAAGTCGTGACCCTGGTTCTGACCGGCATCGCGGTCAACGCGGTGGCCAGCGCCGGACTGGCCCTGATGATCTTCCTCGGTGACACCGCAGCCCGCGAACAGATCGTGTTCTGGCAGCTCGGCAGTCTCAACGGCTCGCGCTGGGAGCATGTCGGGATCGTGGCACCGCTCGTCGTGGTCGGCCTGATCGGCGCGATGGTGCTCGCCCGAAAGCTCGACGTGCTGTCGCTGGGCGATCGCGCCGCTCGTCACGTCGGCATCGATGTCGAACGGCTCCGGCTGGGTGCGATCGTGCTCGTCGCGCTGCTGACCGCCGCGGCCGTGGCGTTCGCCGGAATCATCGCGTTCGTCGGACTCGTCGTCCCCCACCTGATCCGTATGATCGTCGGCCCCGGGCACCGCGTACTCGTGCCTGCCAGCGCCCTGGCCGGCGCCCTGCTCCTGCTCGGCGCCGATCTCATCGCCCGCACCGCGATGACCGGCGCAGACCTGCCGATCGGCATGCTGACCTCCCTGGTCGGCGGCCCCTTCTTCTTCTGGCTGCTGCGCCGCACCCGCAAGACCGCGGGAGGATGGGCATGAGCCGACCCCTCACACTGACCGGCGTCAGCTCCACGATCGGCGACAAGCGCATCCTCGACGATGTGTCGATGCAGGTCTCGCCGGGCGAACTCGTGGCCCTCGTCGGACCCAATGGCGCCGGCAAGACCACCTTGCTGAGTGTCATGGCCGGCGATATCACCCCGTCTGCCGGCGAAGCCACCCTCGACGGCGTCCCGGTGCACCGCTGGAAGGCCGCCGAGCTGGCCCGGCATCGCGCGGTACTGCCACAGGAGCAGCAGCTCGCCTTCGGCTTCCGAGTCGTCGACGTCGTACGCATGGGCCGCTCGCCATGGGCCCGTCTGCCCGAGGAGGAACTCGACGACATCATCGTCGCCGAGTCGATGGCCCACACCGACGTCACGCCCCTGGCGGGCCGGACGTTCCCGACCCTGTCGGGCGGTGAGAAGGCGCGCACGTCATTCGCCCGGGTCCTGGCCCAGCAGACCAATCTGGTGCTGCTCGACGAGCCGACCGCCGCACTCGATATCCGCCATTCCGAGCAGGTCCTTTCCGAGGCGCGAAGGCTCGCACGGGCCGGCCACGCTGTCGTTGCGGTGCTGCATGATCTGACGGTCGCCGCAGCGCATGCCGACCGGATCTGCGTCCTGGCCGATGGGCGTCTCCGGGCCAATGGAACGCCCGAAGAGGTACTGACTCCCGATCTCGTCGCGGAGGTCTACCAGCACCCCGTGGACGTCATCACCCACGACGGACGACTTGTCGTCCTGCCCCGCCTGATCGCCCACACTGCGCCCATCACAACCCAGGAGGCCTCATGCGCACCCGCACGCTCCTGACGATCGCCGCGCTCGCCGCGAGCGCCGTACTCATCCCCGCGCCCGCTCAAGCAGCCGCGCGGGTCAGCGTCAGCAATGACCAGGGCTCGTCCAAGGCCGATCCGAAATACGCCACGACGCTCAAGCTCAGCGGATCGGGATTCCAGTCGATCAAGGGCGGTCACGGCGGGATCTACGTCTTCTTCGGCACCGTCAGCGGTGCTTGGCAGCCCAGCAAGGGCGGCCAGGTCGGTACCAACTACCGCTATGTGCCCGACAGCGAGAGCAAGAACAACCAAGGCTTCCAGCGCTTCGTCGCCTTCCCGGGCAGCGACACCGCCGCCGCGGCCAATGGCGGCACGATCAAAGCCGACGGCTCCTGGTCTGCTCAGATCACGGTGCCCGGCGCGACGTTCAACACCGTCAACCGTGCCGGCAAGGTTATCGAGGTCGATTGCCTGAAAAGCACCTGCGGCATCATCACGGTCGGCGCGCATGGGGTCAAGAACGCCAGGAACGAGACGTTCACCCCGGTGTCGTTCGGTTCCCTCAAGCAGGCTCCGACCACGCAGGAGTCGCCGGCCGCGCCCACGACAGGTGGCACGTCTGCCCCTGTCGCGCAGGTGCCCACCGCCAAATCTGTCGACCCGGCCAAAGCGGTAGCCACCGTCGACCGAGGAACCGCAGTTGTCGGCAGGGTGCTGTCGTTCACCGGAAAGGGTTTCCTGCCCGGTGAACAGGTCGTCGCGACCCTCGACGACGGCCGCGCGGCCGTCGGGCCTCTGACCGCCGGCCCGTCGGGCGAGATCGCCGGGGTCCTCCAGTTGCCGGAGGCCACCCAGGCCGGAACGCACGTCCTGCGGCTCATGGGTGCGGCCTCGGGCGCCAAGCCCGCCGTGAACTTCCCGATCGCGGCCGAGACGGTTGTCACGGCACAGTCCGACGACGAAGGTGGGCTGCCCAACTGGGCGCCGTACGCATTCCTCGCCCTGGCGATCCTGGCCCTCCTAACCGCCGCGACGTTCGCGGCGCTGCGGTTCCGGACGATCCGTCGCTCGCGTCCTGAGGGAGCAGCCCATGCGCTCTAAGTTCCACACCGCGATCGCGGCGCTCGTGACATCCCTACTGCTCATGGGTTCGGCCTCGGTCGCCCTGGCCGCCGACGGCGACGAGACCGGCCCGATCACGCCCTCCCCCAGCATCAGCCCGACCACTCCCGAACCCACGACTCCGCAGCCGACGCCCACGCTTCCCGTCACGACTCGCGKCGTCGACGACGCGCAACTGCGGTGGGGAATCAACAACGAGTCCAATAACAAGGCATTCGCGCCCGGCACGTTCAATTTCCTCTCGGCCGGAAAGATCGGCAACCCCGAAGCAGGCAACAAGCAGATCAACCCCAAGGACCAAGGTGCCACCTGGACCAACGGCAAGCCCGCCGATTGGCGTGCCAAGGACGGCAATGTCGCGCTCCAGAAGTACGTGAAGAAGGCCTGGAAGCCGGCGACGTTCGCCGGGGTCAGGACCAACTCGTCCGACGTCACCATGACCGGTAACAACGGGTTCAGCAATCACGAGATCGTGCTGTCCGGCGGCAAAGGCACCGTCGACCGCACGAAACGTACGGCCTCGATCCAGTGGACCGGTTCCTTCACGGTCATCTACTACTCGGGCTACAGCTTCTTCTACATCACCGATCCCAAACTCACCGTCACCAAAGGGGTCGGCAAGCTGACCGCGACGCTCAGCGGCTACGGCTCCTCGATGGAGGACCTCGACAAGTGGGAGGCCGTGGCGCCGGTCGAGAATGTCGTGCTGGCCACTCTGCCCAAGGTCGACCTCGGTTCGGACAAGGGTTTCAGCACCTCACCGGCATACCGCAAGGTCGCTGTCTCGGTACCGGACGATCAGACGACTCAAATCCGCGACGGCGCCTATTGGGGTTCGTTCCCGCAGTCGTTCATCAACTACCAGACCGCGTCGGGGACTGCGTCGTACTGGTACTCCAGCGGGGGTGCGGCCGACGCTCACAAGATCGCCCTGCCGGTCACGGTCAGCTATGCCGCAGGTGCGCCGGTCAAAGTCACCCCGCCGTCCACCAAGGGTGGCAAGACTCCCCCGATCAACAACGACGCGCCGAAGGCTCCACCCGCGGCCAATAACCCGCCACCCATACCGAACAACACCCCTGCCCTACCTGCGCTCACCCCCCCGTTGCCGGCCAGTGAGGTGCTGCAGGGCACGGGCTTCACGACCCAGTTCCGGCCCGTGTCGACCGTCACCGGCGTTCAGCCGGTGCCACCGCCGTCCAGCACGAGCGGCATCTGGATCCTCGGCGGGATCCTCCTCGGCGCGACGCTGCTGATTGCGGCCAGCCCGTTCGCCTACACCGCGCTGCGCCGAGCGAGCTGATCATGGCACCGGTCGCCGCGTGATACTCCACGGCCTCAATTCAAGTAAATAAGGAATGCCTTCCCTCACTTGCACGATCTCTCCCGCACGCCGGTACACCGGCACCATCTGAAAGGTAGATATGTCCATCAATATTCGAGCCCGCCGAGGGCTTGCCACCGCGATCGCCGCGGTGCTGGCCACCGGCGGCGTCACCGCACTGGCGTCCGCCCCGGCCCAGGCCGACCCGGTCAGCGTCACGACGGTCGGCGAAGCGCCCATCACGAACGCGAACCTCACGTGGAGCCTCAACGACGAGCAGGGTGGCGGCGCATTCAACGGATCCTGCAACTTCCTGTCCGCGGGCAAGGCCGGCAACACCGGCTCGAGCCGTGCCTGGACCGAAGGTGACAACTTCTACAAGACCGTCGACGGCAATGTCACGGTCGAAAAGCCCGACACATCAGATGTGTACTCCCAACCGACCTGGGCGACTAAGTGCCAGACGCCTGCGGGCGCTAACGTCTCGGCCGGCTCGGTGACATCGCTGTCCAAGAACCGCGTCCGTCTCGCAGCAGGCAGCGGCAGCTTCGATCCGGCCACGGGTGCCGGGACGATCAACTGGACCGGTTCCTTCACCTCGGCCTTCTACGGCGGCCTGACCTACTGGAGCGCGACCAACCCGCGTCTCGTGGTCGACGCCACCGGCAATGGCACGCTCACCGCGACCCTCAGCGGCTACGGCGCCAACCCCGACGACACCAGCGTGTGGACGACGATCCCCAACACGCCGGTGACGCTCGCAACGCTCACGAACGTCGACCTGGACGCCGATGGGTTCACCGTCACGCCTGAGTACCTCGGCAAGACCGTCACGGTCTCCGCCGGGACGCCCCAGAACACGACTGGCGCCAAGTGGGGCTCATTCCCCCAGTCGTTCGTGGACTTCCAGATCCTGACCGGCCAGTCCTCCTACTGGTACAGCTCTGGCGGCTCACGTGACGCCGCCAAGCCGGCAAGCCCGATCACGGTCGACGGATACAGCGTCGGCGCGCGACCTGAGGTGACTGTCGACACCGCCGAGGCAAACCTTGACGGAACCACGACGATCACGGTGTCGGGACAGAACTTCAACCCCGATCTCGCCAAGGGCACTCGCCCGCCGTTGGCTGGCCAGAACGCTGGTTCATATGTCGTTTTCGGCAAGTTCGCTCCTGTGTGGCGTCCGTCCGCCCTCGCTGCGTCCGATACCCGCAAGACAGCTACAGCCGCCAACAACGGCCTGAAGTGGGCAGTGCCCGCGGCCAGCATCGCCACGGTCGGGGGAGCCCCCGCGGGCGCCGTCGAACTGACGCCCGAGGGCACGTTCTCGACGAGCCTCAAGATCGACAAGGCGGCACTCGACGCCACCGTGACCAACCCTGCTCTGACGAACTACGGCATCTACACCTACCCGGGTAGCGGCGCCGTCATGGGTGCGTACGAGACCTACACGCCGATCGCCTTCGCGAAGCACACGGCGAGCGTCGAGGTCACCGAGGCTCCCGAAAGCTCGGTCCACGGAACGTCCAACACCGCCAAGGTCACAGTCGACGGGGCAGCTGGTGCGCCCGATCCGACCGGCACCGTGACCGCCAAGATCGGTGCTACGACGCTCGCGTCGGCGGCTGTCGGCACCGACGGCCTCGCCACGATCACGCTGCCCGGCACGATTGCGGCCGGCTCATCGAGCATCACGTACGCCTACTCCGGCGATGACAACTACAAGGCTGCCGAGACCAGCAAGGGCCTCACGGTCTCCAAGGCTGCCTCGAACGTGGCTGTGACCAGCGTTGCGTCGTCCACGAAGTACGGCGTCGGCGCCACCGCGCGGCTGAAGGTCACGGGTGTCGCTGGCGGCACCGCTGCGACCGGAACCGTCACGGCCAAGATCGGCGGCACGACGATCGGCAGCGGCGCGGTCGGCGCAGCCGGCGCTGCGACGCTCACACTGTCGAAGTCACTGAAGCCCGGCACGTCGACAGTCGTCTACACGTACTCCGGAAACGGCAACTATGCCGGTGCGACGGCGTCCAAGACTCTGACCATCGCCAAGGACGGCGTCTCGATCTCCGACAAGGTCACCAAGAAGCCCACGACCAAGAAGTCGGGCAAGATCACCGTCACGGTCAAGGCCAAGTCGTCCAAGATCAAGCCCACCGGCAAGGTCACGGTCTACTTCAAGAAGAGCGGCCAGAAGACCGTCAAGACGTCAGTCGGCACACTCAAGAACGGCGTCGGGTCGCTCAGCGTCAAGAAGCTGAAGAAGAAGGGCACTTGGAAGATCTACGTCAAGTACTCGGCGGGAACGGGTTACAACTCGGTCTCCTCCAAGTACGTCGGCACCGTCAAGGTCACCAAGTAGCACCTGCACCACCCCGCTGAGCCTGGCGCCTCGTCCCCTGATTTTTAGGGGTTAGGGCGTCAGGCTCGGTCTCGTTCACGGCCCGGAACCCGCACTTGTGGACAACCGCGCTGCAGCCAAAACCGGGTGTCGGAGGCGTCTTCTAGGTTCGATGTATGGCCTCAGAAATCGACCCGGCGCAGGTGATCCTCGACCGGATCGCCGCACGTGAGGTCGAGCGTGCCCAAGTCGAGGCAGCGACGTCG
>NZ_JBFUME010000014.1:0-73960 GCF_054049535.1 Aeromicrobium sp. P5_D10 | reverse complement strand
ATCCATGGTGGTTACGGTTACTCCAAGGAGTACGAGATCGAGCGTCTCTACCGTGAGGCCGCGTTCATGCTGATCGGTGAAGGCACCTCCGACATTCAGAAGATGATCATCGGACGCGCCCTCCTCAAGGAATACAAACTCTAAGGACGCATCATGGCTGAGATCTTCTCACTGGAATACCCGCAGTCTCTCGGGGTCTTCGACAAGTACGCCGACGCCCAGAAGGCCGTCGACTACCTGTCCGACAACGAGTTCCCCGTGCAGAACGTGCTGATCGTCGGCACCGAACTGCGTCAGGTCGAGCGGGTCACCGGTCGTCTGACGTGGGGACGCGTGCTGTCGGCCGGAGCGGCATCGGGTGCCTGGCTGGGCATCCTGATCGGCCTGATCCTGAGCGTCTTCTCCGACGGCGAATCCGTGCTGGTCACGGTGCTCGGCGGTTTGGCGTTCGGCATCGTGTTCGGTCTCGTTTCCGGTGCGATGGGCTACGCCGCAACCCGCGGACAGCGTGACTTCAGCTCGGTTCAGAAGGTCGTCGCGACCAAGTACGAGGTCCTGGTCGAGCACAAGTTCCTGGCCGACGGCCAAGCCCTGCTCGCCAAGCAGCCCGGCGCTGCCTCCAATCCCTTTGCCTGAGAGGTCCGTGCATGACCAAGACCAACGCCGGTAACTTCTTCGAGGACTTCACGGTGGGGCAGGTGCTGGAGCACGCGACGCCTCGCACTGTGACTGAGGGAGACCGGGCGCTGTACGGCGCGCTGTACCCGTCGCGGTTCGCCCTGAGCTCGTCGGCGGAGTTCGCCGCATCGGTCGGGCTGAGCCCGGCACCCGTCGACGAGCTCATCGCCTTCCACATCGGCTTCGGCAAGACCGTCCCGGACATCTCGCTCAACGCCGTGGCGAATCTCGGCTATGCCGAATGCCGCTTCCACCAGCCGGTCGTCCCCGGCGACACGCTCCGCACCTCGTCGGAGGTCATCGGCGTCAAGGAGAACTCCAACGGCAAGACCGGCGTCGTGTACGTCCGGTCGACCGCGACGAATCAGCGTGGTGAAGTGGCCCTCGACTGGTGCCGTTGGGTCATGGTGCACAAGCGTGACCACTCGGCGCCTGCGCCCGAGACGGTCGTCCCTGACCTCGCATCCGCGGTCGCCGCGGAGGATCTGCTGATCCCGGCGGGACTCGACTTCACCTCGTACGATTCCGCCGCCGCAGGTGAGGCGTTCCGGCTCGGCGACTACGAGGTCGGCGAGAAGATCGATCACGTCGACGGCGTGACGCTGACCGATCCCGAACACATGCTCGCGACCCGCCTCTGGCAGAACACCGCCAAGGTGCACTTCAACACTCAGGTGCGCCCTGATGGAACCCGACTCATCTATGGCGGGCACATCATCTCGATGGCCCGGGCGCTGTCCTTCAACGGACTGGCCAATGCGCAGTTGATCGCAGCGATCAACGGCGGTGCCCATGCGGCGCCCGCGCTGGCCGGCGACACGGTCTACGCCTGGTCGGAGGTGCTCGACAAGGTCGAGAACGTCGCGCCGGGCGTCGGCGCACTGCGGTTGCGGCTCGTCGCCACGAAGGACCGCGACGAGTCGATGACGCTGCGCGGCGACGATGGGAAGTACGCCCCAGGCGTCCTGCTCGACCTCGACTATTGGGCGCTCATCCCGCAATGAGCCAGCTCTGGCTGGTCCGACACGGTGAGACCGAGTGGAGTGCCAACGGTCGTCACACTTCGACGACCGATCTGCCGCTGACCGAGGCCGGCGAGGCGGGGGCGAGGGCACTCGCCAGATCCTTGGCAGATGTCGATTTCGCGCAGGTGCTGACCAGTCCCCGTCGACGGGCTCGTCGCACCGCCGAGCTTGCCGGCTTCGCCCACGCAGAGGTGGACGAAGACCTGGCCGAGTGGAGCTACGGCGACTACGAGGGCCTGACGACGCCGCAGATCCAGGAGACCGTTCCGGACTGGACGATCTGGACGCACCCCAGTCCGGGTGGCGAATCCGCGACCGATGTGACGACCCGCCTCGACCGGATCGTCGCCAAGGCGCGCGCCGTCGAGGGGGCGACCTTGGTGTTCGCGCACGGTCACTCGCTCCGTGCTCTGGCCGCCCGGTGGCTGGGCCTGGACGTCTCCGAGGGACGGTTGTTCGTGCTCGACACCTCGACGTTGTCGGTTCTCGGCGTCGACCGTGGCACGCAGGTTGTCCGGCGCTGGAACGTCATGCCATAGCCTGATTCCGTGCGCATCGACCTTCACACCCACTCGAATCGCTCGGACGGCACCGACACCCCGACCGAGCTCGTGGAGAAGGCCAAGACCGCGGGCCTCGACATCGTGGCGATCACGGATCACGACTCGACCGCGGGCTGGGAAGAGGCCGAGGCCGCGGCGAGACGGGTCGGCATCACGCTGGTCAAGGGCATCGAGATCTCCGCGATGCGCGACGACGTCAGCATCCACCTGCTCGGCTATGGATTCGATCCGACCGATGCGGCCCTGCTCGATGAACTGCGACGCATCCTGGAGGGCCGTGATGCACGCCTTCCGGCGTTGTTGGAGCAGCTGGAGGGACATGGCATGTCTCTGACGGCCGAGGATGTCGTCGCCCAGTCGGGTAGCGCGGCTGCCTCAGGCCGGCCCCATGTGGCCGATGCGATGGTCGCGGCCGGATACGTCGCCGATCGTGACGAGGCGTTCCGCGATTGGCTTTACGATCACGGGCCGGTGTACGTCGGACGCTACGGTGCACCGCTGACCGAGGCCATCGACCTGGTCCATGCCGCGGGAGGCGTGACGGTGCTGGCGCATCCCTGGGCGCGTCGTGGTCGCAAAGTGCTGACTCCTGACGTCCTGGCCGAGCTGGCTGCTGCGGGTCTTGCCGGAATCGAGGTCGATCACAACAATCACTCCCCGGCCGTCCGGGCCGAGCTGCGCACGCTCGCCAAGGAGCTCGATCTCGCGATCACGGGTTCGAGCGACTATCACGGCACGGGCAAGGGCCCGGAGTTCCATCTGGGCGCCAACACGACGGATCCGGCACAGTTCGACCGGCTGTTCAGTCGCTGACTCAGCTGCCGGTGGGTCCGAACTGCTCGACCCTGACGGTGTCGGCCCGCACACCGGCCTCGCCGAGCGACCGACCGACGAAGCTCACGAAGCCGACCGAGCCGCACACGTATGCCCGTTCGATGCCGCCGGCCAGCGCCGCGATCTCATCGGGGTAGATGTGAGCGGCGACTCGGTCAGGCCCGTCGGGCTGGGGCTGGTTCTCGCGGGTCAGCGCGACCAAGGCCCCGTGGGCCTCGAGCTCGTCGACGTACGGCAGACGGTCGCGGGTCTGCGCCGAGGCGATAATCCGGAGCTTCGACTCGGCGCCGGTGCGTCGGGCATAGCGCAGCATTGACACGAACGGCACGACCCCTGAGCCGCCCGCGATGCACAGCGACGGCGTCGTCCCGCCCCACACGAACCACCTGCCGATGGGCCCCCGCAGCTCGAGCTCGTCGCCGACCTCGGCGATCTCGTGCAGGAACGACGACACCTCGCCGCGAGGCAGGCACTCGATCATCAGCTCGACCAGCGGGTCGTCCGGATCGGACGCGATCGAGTACGACCGCTGGGCCGTGTAGCCGTCGGGAGCGCGCAGTCGCAGGACGTAGTGCTGGCCCGGCACATGGTCGACCCGGCCGGCGACGTCGAGCCGCAACTTGACGAACGCATCGCCGAACCGTTCGATCTCCTTCACGACTCCCGTGGTCCAGGCGGTGCCGACCGGAGCCTCGGTCATGCGTCTCCCTGGTAGCGCTGCTCGAGCCACGGGTCGCCCCGGTCGTGATAGCCGTTGCGCTCCCAGAATCCGGGCTCGTCCCGGTCGCGCAGCTCGATGCGGGTGATCCACTTCGCGGACTTCCAGAAGTACAGGTGCGGGACGAGAAGGCGCACGGGTCCGCCGTGCTCGGGCGTCAGCGGACGGCCGTCGACTTCCCAGACGATCCAGGCCTTGCCGCCGCGGACGTCGTCGAGCGGCAGGTTGGTCGTGTAGCCCGTCGTCGCCGTGGCGAACACGTGCGTGGCCTCGTCCTTGACCCCGGTAATCGCGAGGAGGTCGTCGAGGCTGACACCGGTGAACGTCATGTCGAACTTCGACCACGTCGTGACACAGTGGATGTCACCGAAGTACGACGAGCCGGGTGGCGCGTGGATGCCGCGCCAGTCCCACGTCGTGGGACGCTCGACGAGTCCGTCGACCGTCAACGACCAGCGCTCGACGTCGACCTCGGGGGTCAGCTCGGCCGAGAGCACCGGCCAGCCCTCACCGGTGTCGTACTGACCTGGAGGCAGCCGTTGGTCACCGCCGCGACGATCCCGGCCCGTGAAGCCTCGGGTGACGCCCATCAGTGGGCCTCGAGGAACGGCAGCCAAGCCGCCATGAGTCCCTCGGGATTCTCTATCGCGGGGGAGTGCGCCGAATCGGCGATGACTTCGATCTGGGTGCCGAGTCGCTGCGCCATCAGGGCCTGGACGTCATGGGGCCAGGCATCGTCGTCGGCGCCGCGTCCCACCCAGATCGGCACCTGCGTTGCGAGGACGTCGTCGACGATGTCGGGGGCGTCGATCAGATGCTGGGTCATCGCCTTGAGCGAGGCCGGGGCATTCGACGTGAAGCGCTTGGCCAGAAACGCGGTGATCTGGGCGGGGCGTTTGATGCCGTTCTCGCGCAATTCGTGCAGGTGGAGCAAGGGGACCTTGCCGATCGCGGCGGCGAGCTTCTTCAGCGGCCTGCGGGACGATTCGCCGAGCGCCCCGGGCCCCGTGCACAGCAGACTCAAACTGCTCCAGGCGTCAGGTCGGAGCGTCGTGGCTTGCTGGGCGACCAGTCCGCCGAAGGAATGTCCCAACACATGTGATGCGGGACGTCCACTGTTCTCGCGGACCGCGAGGGCATCTGTTGCCAGACCTTCGAGCGAATAGTCGTCGCCGGGATGACCGAGGGACTCGAACTGGCCGCGTTGGTCATATGTCGTCGCATCGAAACCGGCCGAGGCCAGCAGCGGCAGCAGCGGAGTGAAGTCTTCTTTGCTGCCGGTCCAGCCCGGAATCAGCAGGACGTGCCCGATCGGGTCTTCGGCGAGCACGATCTGTGCGGCGAACGTCCCGCGAGACGTTTCGATCGCCGTTGCGATGACTCCCGCAGGCAGTTCCAGCGACCTGGGCACGCTCATGCTCAGCGACCCCGTTTGGCGACGCCTGCAACGAGCTTCTTCGGCAGGTACTGGGCCAGCATCGCGAGCACCTTGTACCGGGCGGATGGGATCGAGAGCGTCTTATCGCGGTCGAGATCCCGGAGCGAGGCAGCCACGACCTTATGGGCTTTGAGCCACATCCACTTCGGCACGCCGGAGACATCCATCTGGCCACGCTGATGGAACTCGGTGCGCACGAACCCCGGACACAGTGCCTGGACGGAGATGTTGACGTCGTCGTAGTGCAGATCGGCCCAGCGGCTGAAATTGACGAGCCACGCCTTGTGGGCCGAGTAGGCGCCGCGCGGGGTGAACGCTGCGACACTCGCGACGTTGATGATCTGGCCACCACCGCGGCCGGCCATGGTCTTGAACGCGGCATCCATGAGGTGCATCGGCGCACGGACCAGCAGGTCGAGTTGGGCGTCCTCGTCGGCGATGTCGGTCGTCCCGAACCAGCCTGCCAAGGACGCACCCGCGTTGTTGACCAGCAGGTCGACCGGACGGGTCGAATCGGTCAGCGCATTGGCCGCGACCAACATGCCTTCCGAGGTTGACAGGTCGGCTGTGACGACGTCGACCTGGACCTCGTGTGCGGACCGCAGCTCGGCCGCGATCGTCTCGAGACGGTCGGTCGTCCTGGCCACGATGACCAGGTCGTGGCCGCGTCGAGCGAGCTCCTGGGCGAAGGCATATCCGATTCCTGAAGTGGCCCCTGTCACCAGTGCACGGCGTGTCATGGACCAAGCATGCCAAACGCCCTGTGCAACGACGCCCCACCCCACCGGTATGGGTGACACAATGGCGAGCGTGACGACGACGATCGCTGTGGCCAACCAAAAAGGTGGCGTCGCCAAGACGACCACGGTGGTGTCTCTCGGGGCAGCACTCGCCGAGCTCAGGCAACGGGTCCTGTTGGTCGACGTCGATCCGCAGGGGAGTCTCACGTTCTCGCTCGGAATCGACCCGGAAGACCTCGACGTCTCGGTGGCCGAGGTGCTGTTGGGCACCAAGCAGGCCGACGACGCGATCGTCATCACCGACGACGGAATGCACCTGCTGCCGGCGAACATCACGTTGACGCAGGCCGAAGAGAGTCTGGTGGGGCGCACAGGGCGTGAACAGCGGCTCCGGGTCGCACTCGACAAGGTCCTCGACGACTATGACTGGATCCTGATCGACTGCCCGCCGACCTTGGGCGTCCTGACGGTCGGGGCGCTGTCGGCCGCGCAGAAGGTGCTGATCCCGCTGCAGGCCGAGACGTTGTCGCACCGCGGCGTCGGGCAGCTGCTCGACACGATCTACGACGTCCGCAAGTTCATCAACCCCAAGCTGGAGATCCTCGGCGTCCTGCCCACGATGTACGACGGTCGGACCAAGCATGCCCAGAATGTCCTCGAAGCGATCCGCGAGACGTACGAGTTGCCGATCCTGACGCCGCCGATTCCCAAGACCATCCGGTTCGCCGAGGCGCCGGCGATCGGCCGGTCGGTGCTGTCGACCGCCCGCACCAGCAAGGGCGCCGAGGCATATCGGCAGGTGGCGGCCGCTCTGCTCGCCGCACCGGCCAAGAGAACGCGCAAAAGGGCATAGGCATCTCCTCGTTCGACCGGCCGACATAGGATGTCCGCGTGTCCAAGCATCGTGCAGCCCGCTCAGCCCGTCGTGGCCGAATCGGTGTCCTCGGACTCGCACTCGCTTTGACGATCGCCGTGGGTGGTGCGGCAGCGGGGGTGCTTCCGCAGTTACGGGCCGATGCGGGACAGGCCTCGGCGGGGTCGTCCACGACGGCCGACTCCGGGCCCGCGGCGATCGAGTCAGCGGTCCTTGCGCAGTTGCCCCAGCCGACGCCGCCGGCCGCCGATGTCGTCGACGCGGTGGCGCCAGCAGACCCGGCGCCGCCGAAGAATTCGGGTGACGGACGCCGGATTGTGTTCGACCAGGGCGATCAGCGGGTCTGGCTCATCGACGACGACAACGACGTGAAGCGCACGTACCTGGTCTCCGGCAGCCGGTTCGAGAACCTGGATCCCGGCGCCTATTCGGTGTCGTCCAAGACGCGTCATGCGACGGCATTCGATGCCAGCGGCACGATGGAGTACTTTGTCCGGTTCGCGACGGGGGTCAGCGAGCCGATCGGCTTTCACTCCGTGCCGCGCGACAACACCGGCAAACTGGAACAGACCAAATCCCAACTGGGAGAGCGTCTGTCGGCCGGCTGCGTACGTCAGTGGAAGAACGACGCCATCGCGCTGTGGAAGTTCGCCCCGATCGGCACCAAGGTCTACGTCACGCCCTGATGCCGATCGAGATCAGTCGGACGAGCTTGCCGCAGGAGTCTCGGTAGCGGCGACCGGCTTGCCGCCACGCGAGCGGTTGCGGTTGCGCTTGCGGGGGGCGCGAGGCGTGCCCTCTGCGGATCCGGTGCTCCCGGAGGTCTGCTGCTGGCCCGAGGTGGATCCGCCGGAGCGCGATCCCGAACGACTGCCGCCGCGACCACCCGAGCGAGCGCCGCGATCGTCGTCCTTCTTGGGCTCCTTCGGCGAAGGCGGCTTGAGACGTCCCTTGACGTCGCGGCTGATGCCGAGATCGTGGAACAGGTGCTCGGATGTCGAGTACGTCTCCTGCGGCTCGTCGAACGGCAGACCGAGCGCGGTGTTGATCATCTTCCAGCGCGCGAGATCGGCCCAGTCGACGAATGTCACAGCGGTTCCCGATGCGCCCGCACGACCTGTGCGGCCGATGCGGTGGACGTACGTCTTGTCGTCCTCGGGGCAGTTGTAGTTGATGACGTGCGTGATGCCGGCGACGTCGATACCGCGGGCCGCGACGTCGGTCGCGACGAGCAGATCGATCTTGCCCTCACGGAACCTGGTCAGCGCCTTCTCGCGCGCAGGCTGGGCCATGTCACCGTGCAGCGGCGAAGCCGGGAAACCGCGATCGATCAGATCTTCGGCGACTCGCTGGGCCGTCCGCTTGGTGCGGGTGAAGATGATGACGCGGCCGACGTCGTCAGCCTGCAGGATGCGGGCCACGACCTCGGGCTTGTCCATGTCATGCGCCTGGAAGACGAACTGTGCCGTGGCCGGGACCATTTGGCTGTCGTCGTCGCCGGACTCCGCGCGGATGTTCATCGGGTGACGCATGTGCTTGCGCGCCAGTCCGACGATCGCGCCGGGCATCGTGGCCGAGAACAGCATCGTCTGACGGGTCTCGGGGGTCTTGGCCAGGAGCGACTCGACATCGGGCAGGAAGCCCAGGTCGAGCATTTCGTCGGCCTCGTCGAGCACAAGCGACTTGACGTGTGACAGGTCGAGTGCGCCGCGGTTGGCCAGATCGAGCAGACGTCCGGGTGTGCCGATGACGATGTCGACGCCGGTCTTGAGCGCGTCGAGCTGGGTCTCATAGGGGACGCCGCCGTAGATCGTCAGGTTGCGGGTGCCGCGACGCTTGGAGGCGACGGCGATATCGCTGGCGACCTGGATCGCGAGTTCACGGGTGGGGGCGACGATCAGGGCCTGTGGCTTGCCTTCGGCCAACTGGTCGTAGTCGGCGTCGTGGGGAGCGACAGTGCGCTGGATGACGGGGATGCCGAAAGCGAGGGTCTTGCCGGTTCCGGTGCGCGCCTGGCCGATCAGGTCGGTTCCCAGGAGCGCGACGCCGAGCGTCATTTCCTGGATCGGGAAAGCATCGATGATGCCGACGTCTTCAAGTGCGTCGGCGATCTCGGGCATGACGCCCAGATCTTTGAACGTAGTCAGGGTCTTCTCGAATTCTTCAGATTCGTGGGATTTCCTCGACCAGTCTAACGTCTGACGGACTCGATTAACGCGCTACGCTGCACTGTCATGGCCACCAAGGACGTTCCACCTTCCGCGACGATCGACGATCCGGTTTACCAGACCGGTGTCCTGGAGCTGCTCGGCCTCCTCGCCTACGGCGAGATCAGCGCGTGTGAACGGCTTGCCGAGGATGCCAAGATGGCGCCCGATCTGCGCACGAAGGTCGAGATCGCGGCGATGGCCACCGCCGAGTTCGGTCACTTCGAGAAGCTGCGCGACCGCCTCGTCGAGCTGGGGGAGGACCCCTTCGAGGCGATGATGCCATTTGCCGAGACATTCGAGCGGTTCCACCGTCAGACGACGCCGTCGGACTGGCTGGAGGGACTCGTCAAGGCCTATGTCGGTGACGGGCTGGCAGCCGACTTCTATCGTGAGATCGCCGCATTCCTCGACCCAGACACCCGTGAGCTCGTGCTCGAGACGTTGAGCGGCACGGGTCACTCGGAGTTCGTCGTCGATGCGATTCGCGGTGCGATCGAGGCCGATCACCGGGTCGGCGGACGTCTTGCCCTGTGGGGTCGGCGTCTGATGGGCGAGGCGCTCAGCCAGGCCCAGATGGTGGTGGCCGAGCGGGATGCGCTGAGCGCAGTGCTCGTCGGCGGTGTCGACCATCCGGGCATGGACCTGGCGGCGATCGGCCGGATGTTCACCCGGATCACCGAGGCACACGCCGCCCGGATGGAACGCCTCGGTCTCGCGGCCTAGCAAGACCTTTGAGCGGTGCGCTGGCGTCCATATCGGTGATCAATCTGGACGCGAGCGCACCGCTTAAAGTGCCGTGAGGCTACTTGGCCCCGGCCGTGACCGCTTCGCTGGCTGCCAGACCGAAACCGACCTTGCGTCCCGCGTCGGACGTGAAGTCGAGGTACGCGATCTTGGCCGCCGGTACGGCGACCGTACGGCCTTTGTCGTCGGTCAAGGTGAACACGGCGTCATTGGCCAGGGCCTTGTCGAGCAGCGCGAGAACGGCCTTGGGATCCTCTTCGGTCGATACGGACAACTCGCGGGGCGCGTACTGCACGCCGATCTTGACCTCCACGGTCACTCATCTCCTTGGGTAGTTTCATCGTCGTTGCGGGGGAATCCGCCGATACCTCGCCAGGCGAGGGCGGCGACGAGTTGGACAGCTTCATTGCGGGTCAGGCTGGAGTCCTGCGACAGCCAGTTGCGGGCTCCGACATGGCCCATGCCGACCAGGCTCACGGCCAGCAGGTGCGACGCGGCCGGGGGCAGTCCGGTGTCTTCGCGGATCACCTCGGCGACCAATGTGGCCGATTCTTCGATGACCCGGTCGACCTGTTCGCGCACCGACGGGTCGCTGGTCAGGTCGGACTCGAACACGAGCCGGAAGGCAGCACCTTGGTCGGCGACGTAGTCGTACCAGAGCTCCATCGTCGCCTGGACGCGTTTGCGGTTGTCGTGCGTCGAGGCCAGGGCGCCGCGGACGCCTTCGATGACGGTGTCGCACGAGGTCTCGAGCAGCGCGAGGTAGAGATCGAGCTTGCCGGGAAAGTGCTGGTACAGCACGGGCTTGGAGACCCCGGCACGTTCGGCGATCTCGTCCATCGAGGCTGAGTGGTAGCCCTGATCCACGAAAACCTTCAATGCGACCTCGAGCAGCTGAGCGCGGCGCGCATTGCGCGGCAGGCGGCTGGTGCGCGGACGCAGGGGGATCGCTTCAGTCACGCCCTCAGACTACTGCCCCGCCCAGCATGCGGACGGGCGGAGCGGGTGCGTGGCCCGGCGGGGAACAATGGGAGGTGCTGGCGGCGTTGTGTCGACCAGAACTGTTTGGCCCCGCACTGTTTGCACAGCACTGCCCGCACAGAGGAGAACGCCGTGGTCGCCCCACTCGTGGAACCCGCAGACGAACTGACGATTGACGAGGTTCGCCGCTACAGCCGCCACCTGATCATCCCCGACGTCGGGATGACGGGTCAGAAACGACTCAAGAACGCCAAGGTGCTGGTCATCGGCGCCGGCGGGCTCGGCAGCCCCGCGCTGCTGTACCTGGCGGCCGCTGGAGTCGGAACCCTCGGCATCATCGACGACGATGTCGTCGACGAGTCCAATCTGCAGCGGCAGGTCATCCACGGCCAGTCCGACATCGACAAGCCCAAGGCCGAATCGGCTGCGGCGTCGGTCGCCGAGATCAACCCCTACGTCAAGACGATCGTGCACAACACCCGTCTCGACAACGACAACGTCCTGGAGATCTTCGCCGGCTACGACCTGATCGTCGACGGCACCGACAACTTCGCGACGCGCTACCTCGTCAACGACGCCGCGGTGATCCTCGGCAAGCCGTACGTGTGGGGCTCGATCTACCGGTTCGAAGGCCAGGTGTCGGTGTTCTGGGCGCAGGAAGGTCCGCAGTACCGCGATCTGTACCCCGAGCCGCCGCCGGCCGGCATGGTCCCCTCGTGCGCCGAGGGCGGCGTGCTGGGCGTGCTGTGCGCCTCGATCGGCTCGATCATGGTGACCGAGGCGATCAAGCTCATCACCGGCATCGGCGATCCGCTGATCGGCCGCCTGATGGTCTATGACGCGCTCGAGATGAGGTACTCGACGCTGAAGATCCGTCGTGATCCCGAGGGTGTCCTGCCCACCGAGCTCATGAGCGACTACGAAGCGTTCTGTGGCGCGATCAGCGAAGAGGCTGCCGATGCGGCCGCCGATTCGACGATCTCGGTCACGACGCTCGACGGCTGGCTCAAGGAGCGCGCCGACGGCGGTCGCGACTTCGTCCTGGTCGACGTCCGCGAGCCCAATGAGTACGAGATCAACAAGATCCCCGGCTCGATCCTGATCCCCAAGGGCGAGTTCCTCAACGGCAAGGCGCTCGAGCAGCTCCCGGGCGACAAGCAGATCGTGCTGCACTGCAAGTCGGGCGTGCGTTCGGCCGAAGCGCTCGCGGTGCTCAAGGGCGCGGGCTACGCCGATTCGGTTCACGTCGGCGGCGGCGTCGTCGCGTGGGTCAACCAGATCGACCCGAGCCAGCCCACGTACTGATCCGTGCACGAGGACTTCACCGAGAACGTCCTGGACCTGGTCGAGCGGATCCCGCCCGGCCAGGTCCTCTCGTACGGCAGGATCGCCGAGATCCTGCAGGACGGTGGACCTCGTCAGGTCGGGCGCGTCATGGCACTCGAGGGCGGCGCCGTGCCGTGGTGGCGGGTCGTGCGCGCGGACGGTTCCCTGCCGGCATCCCACGGGATCGACGCCCAGGCGCACTACCGCGACGAGGGAACGCCGATGCGGGCCAACGGCTCGGCTGTGGATATGTCCGAGGCCCTGTGGCGATTCCCCGACTGAGTGTCCGACCCATCTGATGGGATGGGGTCATGACGGTCGAATACGAGCTGCGCAGGCCTGACGTCGCGCCGGTGCAGGTGCCGTCGTTGGACGATGAGCAGCGCCAGGTCGTCGACCACCCGTCCGGGCCGTTGCTGGTACTGGCCGGGCCGGGTGCCGGCAAGACGCTGACCCTCGTCGAGGTTGTCGCCGACCGGGTCGATCGCCGCGGTCTCTCGCCCGAGCAGGTCCTGGTGCTGACGTTCAGCCGCAAGGCCGCCGGCGAGCTCAAATCACGTATCGCGCGCCGACTGGCCCGCACCACGGCATCCACTCCGGCCATGACATTCCACTCATTCTGCTACGGCTTGGTGCGCGAGTCGCTCGACCCGGAGTCGTACGCTGAGCCGGTCCGGCTGCTGAGTGCCGCCGAGCATGAGGCGATGATCGCCGACCTCATCGGGGGCGGTGATGCGGCCCGCTGGCCAGACTTCATGCGGCCCGCCCTGCAGACCCGTGGGCTCGCCGCCGAGATGCAGCGGCTCATCGCCGCGACCCGTTCGCTCGACATGGATCCCGAAGACCTCGCCCGAGTCGCCGCCTTGGCCGGACGCCAGGAATGGTCGGCCGCTGCGGGCTTCCTGCGCGAGTACGCCGAGGTGTCGTCACTGGCCAACACGATCGACCACACCGATCTGATCTATCAGGCCGTCCAGTTGCTGCGTGATCCCGTGCGCCGCGACGAGGTGCGGTCGCGCTATGGGCTCGTCGTGGTCGACGAATACCAAGACACCGACCCCCTCCAGGTCGAGCTGTTGCAGTTGCTCGCGGGCGATGGTCGCGACCTCGTGGTCGTCGGCGATCCTTATCAATCGATCTACGGATTCCGGGGCGCCGATGTGCGGGGCATCATCGACTTCCCCGAGCAGTTCCGCACCGTCGCGGGCCAACCGGCACCGCAGATCACCTTGACCCGCACGAGTCGCTACGGTGCCCGCATCTCGGCCGCGGCTGGCTCGATCATCACGAACCGGGGCGTTCTCGGAGCGGTCGACGGCGAGCGCCACGCGGGACTGCGCCGGCTCATGCCGCGCGAGCCGCGCAATGGCTCGGTCGAAGTCGAGACATATGCGACGCCGGCCGCCGAGGCCGAGCACCTGGCTCTCCTTCTGCGCCGGGCCCACCTCGACGATGGTGTGCCCTGGTCGCAGATGGCGGTGTTGGTGCGCACATCGGCCCAGCTGCTGCGCCTGCGCCGTACCCTGGCCGCCGGGGGAGTGCCGGTCGAGGTCGCGGGCGATGAGATGCCCCTGCGGGCCGAGGCGGCGGTGCGGTCGCTGCTCGTGGCACTCGACGTCGCCGACGACCTCGCGCACGGCCGTCCGCTCGAGCCCGATGTCGTCGACACCGTGCTGACCGGCCCGCTCGGACGTCTCGACGCGACGGCGCTGCGCCGGCTCGGCCGGGCCCTGCGTACCGCCGACTCCGCTGAGGGCGGCACGCCGCGGCCTTCGGCAATGCTGCGGGCCGAGAGCATCCGTGAGCCGGCGCAGCTCCAGCTCGCACCCGCGCGGGCCGGCTCGCCGCTCGCCGTCGCGGCGCAGGGCGCGTTGCGCATCGCGAGCCTCCTGCACCGCGCGGCCGACCAGATCAAGTCGCAGGCCACACCCGAAGAAGTGCTCTGGACGTTGTGGGACGGCACCGACTGGCCCGCGCGCCTGCGCGATGCGGCGCTGGGTGACGGCGAGGAGGCCGCGAGCGCCGATCACGACCTCGATGCCGTGTGCGCCCTGTTCGCCCAGGCCGCTCGCACGGAGGATCGGCAGAAACGTCGTTCCGTCGACGCGTTCGTGCGTGAGCTCGATGCGCAGTCGATCCCGGCCGACTCGTTGGCTCAAGGGCCGGTTGTGGGCCGGGCCGTCCAGCTCATGACGGCGCACCGGTCGAAGGGGCTCGAGTGGGATCTCGTGGTCGTGGCGGGCGTGCAGGAAGGCACCTGGCCATCGGTCCGGGCGCGGGGATCCTTCCTGCGGTCCGACCGGCTCGGGCCTCACGGCGAGACGCTGCCGCCCACTCCGCGCGAGCAGATCGCCGAGGAGCGCCGGCTGTTCTACGTCGCATGCACCCGTGCGCGCCGACGGCTCGTCGTGACGGCGGTCGAGAACGTCCGTGAAGACGCCGAGCAGCCGTCCGCGTTCGTGGCCGAATTATGGGAGCACCTGCATGCGCGAGCCGATCATGTCCCGCCCCGCAGCCCCCAGACCCGTCCGGTCAGGCCGCTTTCGCTCCGGGGATCGGTTGCTGCTCTGCGACGCATCGGGGAGTCCACCGACAGTCCTGCGGTCCGTGACCGGGTGGCCGAGATGCTGGCCCGGCTCGCCGACCGCGGTCCCGGTCCGACCCGCGCCGCGCACCCCGACAGGTGGTGGGGTCTGGTCGAAGAGACCTCCTCGGCCGTGCCGTTGCGTGATCCGTCCGAGCCTCTGGCGATGTCGGGCAGCGGCGTCAGCGGGATCACGGAGTGCTCGCTGCAATGGTTCTTGTCCCACGAGGCGAAAGGTTCCAGCGGCACCTCGGCGGCCCAGGGATTCGGCTCGGTCGTGCACGCCATCGCGGCCGAGGTCGTCGCGGGCCGCCTGCCGGCCGACCTCGATGTGCTCGACGCGCAGGTCGACGCCGTGTGGGCGCAGCTCGACCATGCGGCGCCGTGGATCGCCGACCGCGAGCGGGTCGAAGCCCGCGATGCGCTGCGCCGGTTTGTCGGATGGCATGAGACGCACGGCCGGCAGGCCTTGGCCGCCGAGCACTCCTTCGACGTCCAGACCGATGTCGAGGGTCGTTCGGTGCTGCTCACCGGATCGATGGACCGGGTCGAGCTCGACGGCGACGGGAGCGTCCACGTGGTCGACCTCAAAACCGGCACCGGCAAGGTGACGGGCAAAGAAGTGCAAAGACATGCCCAGCTCGGCTTCTACCAGCTCGCGGTCGGGCTCGGTGCGACCGACGATCTCGCGCCCGAGGCCCCGCCCGGGGGTGCCGAGCTGGTCCAACTGCGCCAGTCCGGTGCCCGCACGCCCGATCTGCCGATCGTGCAACAGCAGCCGGCGCCCGAGGCCGGCGAGCCGTCCCTCGCCGAGCAGCAGTTGGCCGATGCCGTCCGCATCGTCGTCGACGAGCGGTTCGAGGCGACTCCGTCCGACAAAGTCTGTCGACGCTGCGAGTTCCGCCGGGTCTGTCCCGCGCAGCCAGACGGCGGCACGATCCTGGACGGTGCCTCATGACGCTGCTGCAGACGATCGACGATCTCGACGCGGTGTTCTCCCGGCTGTTCGGGGTCCCTTTCGCCTTCTCGCCGCCGCAGGTCGAGGCGATCACCGCCCCGCTCGACCGCCCTGTCGTGATCATCGCCGGCGCCGGTTCGGGTAAGACAACCGTCATGGCCGCGCGCGTCGTGTGGCTCGTGGGGCATCACGGACTCGAACCCGACCGCATCCTCGGCCTGACGTTCACCAACAAGGCCGCCGCCGAACTCGGCCTGCGGGTCCGGCGCGCACTCGCGGCACTGCACACCGATGCCGACGACGCTCCCGCCGATCCCACGACGTCGACGTATCACGCCTTCGCCGGCACGCTGATCACCGAGCACGGGCTCCGGCTGGGGCGCGAGACCGATCTGCGGATCCTGTCGGATGCCTCCCGGTTCCAGCGGATGGCCAAGGTCGTCGAGTCGTACGACCAGCCGCTGCTGCATGTCTCGACCCACACGCCGACCCTCATCAACCAGACGATGGTGCTCGACGGCCAGTTGTCCGACCACCTGGTCGGCACTGACGAGCTGCGCCGATTCGACACCGAAGTGCTCGTCGAACTCGGCAAGGCCGATAAGACCTATGCGCTGCACGAGAGGATCGCCGAGGCCAGCCGCAAGCGGCTCGAACTCAGTCGTCTGGTCGATCTCTACCGGGCGGCCAAGACCCGTGACGGTGTCATGGACTTCTCCGATCAGATGGCGTGGGGTGCCGAGCTGTCCGAGATCGACGAGGTCGGCACAGATCTGCGTGGCCGCTACGACGCCGTGCTCCTCGACGAATACCAAGACACGTCCGTGGCCCAGCGTGATCTGTTGCAGAACCTGTTCGCCTGGGCGCCCGGCCGCGACGATGCGCCGAGTCTGACCGCCGTCGGAGACCCCGCCCAAGGGATCTACGGCTGGCGAGGTGCGGCCTCGGGTAACCTCACGGAGTTCCTCAGCGACTTCCCGGCCTCCGACGGCGTGCCGGGCGCCCCGTATTCGCTGGTCGAGAGCCGGCGGTGCGCGGTCGATGTCATCGCGGCGGCCAACGACCTCGCTGCTGATTTCTACGCGACGTCCGATGTCGTGCAGCCGCTCGCTGCGCATGTCGACAGCCCGCCGGGTCATGTCACGGTCGCCCTGCATGAGACCGTGGCCGACGAGATCGACGATCTGGTCGTGCAGGTGCAAAAGGCTATCGCCGACGGCGTTCCGCGCCAGGAGATCGCGATCCTGGTACGCATCACCCGCGAGAACGATGCGATCGTGCGTGCCCTGCGCGAGGCGGGCGTGCCATTCGAGGTCGTCGGGTTGTCAGGGCTGCTGGCCCAGCCCGAGGTCCAGGATCTGCTGTCCCTGCTGGGTGTGCTCAACGATGTCACCGACAATCCCGCGATGCTGCGCCTCCTGACCGGGCCACGTTGGCGTATCGGTCAGCGCGACTTGCGGCTGCTGGGTCGTAGGGCGCAGGTTCTGAGCGGACGGGTCGGTGCCCGGTTGTCCGACGCCGATCTGATGCAGCAGCTCGCCGCGGCGGTCGAAGGTGCCGATCCGACCGAGATCGTGTCATTGGCCGATGCTGTCGAGGATCCGGGCGATCTGCCCTATTCGACCGAGGCGCGGGTCAGGTTCAGCTCGCTCAGCCGCCTGATCGCCGGGCTTCGCCGCCACGTCGGAGAACCTCTGCCGGAGCTGGCCCGCCGGGCGACGTACGCGCTCGACCTCGACGTCGAACTCGAAGCGGTCGGCCACTCCAGCGGACTCGACAATCTGGCGCTGCTGCACGATGCGATCGCGGCGTACGCCGAGGACGATCGGTTCGCCTCACTCTCGGGTCTGTTGGCCTATCTCGCGGCCGAGGAGCAGTTCAATGACGGTATGGAGGTTTCCACACCGTCGACCGCCGACTCGGTCAAGCTTCTGACGGTGCACCGGGCCAAGGGCCTGGAGTGGCACACGGTCTTCGTGCCGTTCCTGTCGTCCAAGGTCTTCCCCGGCGGCAAGGGGCGCAACCGCTGGTTCTCCAGTCCGTCGGTCCTGCCGGTCCCGCTGCGGGGCGATGTCGACAACGTCCCCGATCTCGACGAGTACACCGCGGCGGCCGAGAAGGAGTTCGGTGAGGCCAACAAGCAAGATGCGCTGATGGAAGAGCGGCGGCTCGGCTACGTCGCATACACCCGCGCGAAGCACGATCTGCACCTCTCCGGCCACTGGTGGGGACGTACGCAGATCGCGGCGCGCGGCCCGTCGTCATTCCTGCTCGGCACGCGCGACTGGCTCGAGACCGCGGGCGGCGAGATCAGGCACTGGGCACCAGAACCCGAGGTCGATGCGGTCAACCCCATGACCGAGCTGCAGGAGCATATGGCGTGGCCGGCTGCCGTGCCGCGGCTCGAGGGCCGCCGGCGCCTGGCCGATCTCGTGGAGATCCATCTCGACGGCATCGTCGAGGATCGTCCACAGCCCTTCCCCGAGGACTATCCGGCGCTCGCCGAGCTCGACACGATCGAGGCAGAGCTGGAGCTGTTGATCGCCGAGGCCGATCGGGCCTCCGATCCGCTGCGGGTCATCGCCTTGCCCGACACGATCTCGGCCACCGCGGCGCTCGAAATGGACTCGGACCCGGAGGCATTCGCCCGCCACCTCGCGCGGCCCATGCCGAGGCGTCCCTCTCCGGCCGCGCGCTTCGGCACCCGGTTCCACGCCTGGGTCGAGGCCAGGTTCGGACAGCAGGCATTGTTCGACCCGACCGATCTGCCCGGGCAGGCCGATCCCGATATCGACACCGACGAGGAGTTGCGGACCCTGACCGAACTGTTCGCGGACGGTCCCTACGGTGACCGTGCTCCCCAGTGGGTCGAGGTACCGTTCTCGATCCTGCTCGGCGGGCAACAGGTGATGGGCCGGATCGATGCGGTGTACGAGACGCCGAAGGGCTTCGACGTCGTCGACTGGAAGACCAATCGATCGGCCAACGCCGATCCTCTCCAACTCGCGATCTACCGGCTCGCGTGGGCCGAACTTCAAGGCATCGATCCTGCGACAGTCGAGGGTGTCTTCTACTACGTGCGCCTGGGAGAGGTCCGGCGCTACGACGATCTGCCCGGCCGCGCCGATCTGGAGAAGCGGCTCGGTCTAACCTGACAGACGTGGACTTCGCTTTCGAACATGCCCAACACGATCGAGCCGCGCACCTGCGCAAAGACGATGCCTGGCGCGGGCCTGACGTCAAGGTTTTGGTGATCGGCGGTGAACACGTCCCGACGGTCGGTGGATCCGGTCTGCGCTGGATCACGATGGACGAGGCACCCGACGGGGAGTGGATCTTCCTCGGCACGCGCGGCGACACCCGTTATGCCGCAGTCATGGTCGATCGGGTGCCGGCTGCCTTCGAGCCGGCGAGTTTGCGGCTGATCGGGCCGACGGTCGCACCGGAAGAAGCTTCTCTGGCCGTGCACGCGGTCGGCATCGCGCGCTGGCACCAGAGCCACAAGTTCTGCGCGAAGTGCGGAGCGCCGAGCGACATCGCAGAAGGCGGACACACGAGGGTCTGTCCCGCCTGCGGCACCCATCACTTCCCGCGGACCGACCCGGCGGTCATCATGCTGATCACCGACGAGCAGGACCGAGCCCTGTTGGGACGCCAGCCGATCTGGCCCGAAGGACGGTTCTCGACGCTGGCCGGATTTGTCGAACCGGGTGAGACGCTGGGCGATGCGGTACGCCGCGAGGTCATGGAGGAAGTCGGCATCGAGGTCGGTGACGTGACCTATGCGGCCAGCCAGCCGTGGCCGTTCCCGTCGAGCCTGATGCTGGGCTTCTTCGGCCGGGCGCTGAGCACCGAGATCAACGTCGACCAAGACGAGATCGCCGAAGCACGCTGGTTCACGAGGGAAGAAGTCACCGAAATGACCGCCAAAAGTGACCTGCTACTCCCACCCAATGTCTCCATCTCACGATGGCTGCTACAAAAGTGGCACGGCGGAAAAATCCACGGCACCTGGGCCTAACGCTCATGAGTCACCTAATCACCGCTCCGGAGTCACTCAATGACCGCCGAAGAGTCACTCACTTACTGCCCGGCAGGTAACTCAGTGACTCGCGGACCGTAACGGAGTGACTCGGGAGCGTGACGGGGGCCTACGAGGCCAGTTGGGCTTTGATCTGGGCCAGAGAGGGATTGGTCAGGGCCGTGCCGTCGGTGAAGATCAGGGTGGGGACGGTCTGATTGCCGCCATTTGCCTGCTCGACCAGCTCGGCGGCCTCGGGCTGCTGCTCGATATCGACCTCGTCGAAGGAGATGCCCTCGCGCTTGAGCTGACCCTTGAGGCGGTGGCAGTAGCCACACCACGGGGTGGAGTACATCGTGAACGTGCCGGACATGGATTTGTCTCCTTCGAGAGAGGATCTCGACTATCAGAACACAGGCGGGGGCGAGGCCATTCCGCGGGCGACATTTGTGCCATCATGCCGACCATGGATCAACTCAGGGGAAAGAATCCGATCTTGTTCATCGCGGTGATCGTGGTCGCCGGATTCGTCTGGTATTTCATCACCGGCGGTCCTGGCAGCCCGAAGGACGACGACACGAAGGTCAAGAAGCCCTGGAACGCTTTCGAGATGACCGTCTCGTCGGTGCGGTCTGACGGCACCTTCAGCGGCAAAGTCGAAGAGTCGGGAAAGAACTCGCAAAAGGGATTGCAGCAGATCGGCACATTCGATCGTGTGACCCTTCGCCTCGCCGACGTCGAGCCGCCGCAGCCGGTCCGCGACCCGTGCTGGATCGAGGAGGGACAAGACGCCATCGAGGACCTCATCGGGGCCCGCATCTGGGTCGATCCCACCAACCTCATGAAACAGGGGTCCGGAACTTACACGGTGTTCGCGTGGAATCGTTCGGGCACGCTTGTGCAGGAGCAGCTCCTCCGTGACGGGGACGGCAAGGCATTCGGTGGAGACCTGACGGTCAAGTACCGCGATGTGCTTGCGGCCGCCGAAGACGAGGCGGCGGCAGCCAAGCGAGGTTTGTGGGGAGCCTGCAAGGCCAAGTAGGACCGGGTCGAAGCCGGTGGGCGCGCGGCTTCGATTGTCGGGCGGGCGGACTACGCTGGACACGTCCCGGTTCGACCTGATTCATCGAGGAGATTGAGTGCCTGAAGCTGACGACCTGTTGACCGGGCTCGACCCCGAGCAGCGAGAGGTCGCGCTGGCACTGCGCGGACCCGTGAGTGTCATCGCCGGCGCCGGTACTGGCAAGACCCGCGCGATAACCCATCGCATGGCTTACGGTGTCGCCGCCGGCGTCTATAAGCCGACTGAAGTCCTGGCCGTCACGTTCACGACCAAGGCCGCAAATGAGATGCGCGTCAGGCTGCGCGAGCTCGGTGCCGACGGTGTTCAGGCACGTACATTCCACTCCGCGGCCCTGCGGCAGGCACGCTTCTTCTGGCCGCAGGTCTACGGCGGAGAGTTCCCCGAAATAACCCAGTCGAAGTTCCCGCTGGTCGGTGAGGCGGCGCGGCGACTGAACCTGCGTGTCGACACCGCGCTGATGCGTGATCTGTCGGCCGAGATCGAGTGGGCGAAAGTCTCCAATATCGCGCCGACGGCGTATGCCGCCGCGGCCGGGCCCAACCGGCGTGAGGTCGCCGACATGGCGCCGGGGGCGGTGGCCAATGTGTTGGCGACCTACGAGGAGGTCAAGCGCGAGCGTGGCCGCATCGACATGGAGGACATCCTCCTGGTGACCGCCGCGATTCTTGCCGACGACGAGCGCATCGCGGCGCGGGTCCGGCAGCAGTACCGCTGGTTCGTGGTCGATGAGTTCCAAGACGTCAACCCGCTGCAGTCGACGCTGCTCGACCTGTGGCTGGGTGGCCGTGACGACATCTGTGTCGTCGGGGATCCGCGCCAGACGATCTACTCGTTCGCGGGGGCCTCGCCACAGATCCTCGCCTCTTTCGGCCGCAAGCACGAAGGCGCCCAGCGGATCGAGCTCGTCCGCAACTACCGTTCGACCCCGCAGATCGTGGCCGCGGCCAATGCCGTGTTCGCCCGCTCCACAGCCGTCGACGGTGTGAAGTTGCTGTCGCAGCGCGACCCGGGTGATCCGGTCAGCTACATGGGCTATCCCGATGAGCTTGCCGAGGCCAATGCGGTCGCCAGCGAGATCGCCCTTCTTCACCGCCGGGGTGTGCCGTACCGCGAGATGGCCATCCTGTACCGCATCAATGCGCAGTCCGAGGCCTTCGAGGAAGCTTTGGGGGAGCACAGCATCCCCTATACGATGCGCGGCGCAACGGGCTTCTTCAACCGTCCAGAGGTGCGTCAGGCCGTGACCCTGCTGCGCGGATCGGCCCGCAGCGGGGAAGCCGCAGGCCAGTTGGTCGATGATGTGCGCGCGATCTTCGGGGCCATGGGCCACACCGATCAACCGCCGACCGGCGCCGGCGCGGTGCGAGATCGCTGGGAGTCACTCCATGCGATCGTGTCGATGGCAACCGACCTGGTCGAGTCCGATCCGGCCGCCGACATGACGGCACTGGTGCGCGATCTCGACCGTCGGATCGAGCAGGCGCATGCCCCCGCGGCAGATGGCGTCACCTTGGCGACACTGCATTCGGCCAAGGGTCTGGAATGGGACGCTGTGTTCTGCGTCGGCATGCACGAGGGAATGATGCCGAGCGTCCACGCCGACACCCCGGTGCTGGTCGAAGAGGAGCGCCGGCTGTTCTACGTCGGCGTCACCCGGGCACGCCACGATCTGATGATCTCCTGGGCGGCCGCGCGCAAACAGGGCGGACGAGCCAGTCGCCAGCCGACCAGATTCCTCGACACCCTGCTCCCCGCGGGGCACCAGGCCCGGCAGGTCTCTTCGCAGGTGCGACAGCGCAAAGTCGCCAAATGCCGGGTCTGCAACGAGATACTCGCGGTGGCCGATCGCAAGCTCGGACGCTGCTCGACGTGTCCTGCGACTTATGACGAGGATCTATTCGAGACCCTCCGTGGATGGCGCAAGGAACAGGCGAGTGAACAGGGCAAACCGGCCTATGTGATCTTCACCGATGCCACGCTTCAGGCCATCGCGGAGGCCAAACCGGCGGATCGGGGCGCGCTCGAACGGGTGCCGGGCATCGGCCCGGCCAAGATCGAGCAGTACGCCGAAGCGGTGCTAGCGCTGGTCGGAGCCTCGACAAGCTGACGCCGTCGGCGTGGTTCGCTCGACCTCCTTCAGCCGTGAGGCCGCAAGCGGCCTCAGCCTTCGGAGAATCCCGGTAGGGACTCTTCGAGGATCGCACGGAAGGGCGCGGTCGCACCGAGCTGGCTCAGAACGCCGATGCCGCCGATCCACACCCGATGGATCAGCAGATACTGCGGCGGCAGGTTGATCTTCATCGCGGTGCCCATGCCCTCAGCTGTGGGGGCGCTGACCCGAAGCGTCTGAGCTCGCATCCATTCGCGACTGAACGTGAACCGTTCGACCTGAGCCGGCTCGACGAACGGACCGACGTAGCGCGCGATCGTGTCGGCGTCGAGATCGGTCTTCGACTTGAGGAATCCCTCGTCACGCAGTCCTTCGACGACACCTTCGTAGTCGCCGTCGACCGCAAGACGCAGCAGTTGCCCCATCTGCAGCGGCAGTCCGTCGGGAAGTCGGGCGACGGCACCGAAGTCGACGACGCCCAGCCGTCCGTCCGGCATGATCCGGAAGTTCCCGGGGTGCGGATCCGCGTGCAGCATGCCAGCCCTTCGCGGGCCAGCGAACAGGAACCGCACGTAGGCCTCGCCGTACCGGTCCCGCTCGGCCTGGGTGCCGTTGGCGATGATGTGTGCGAGCGAGGAGTCGCTGTCCAGCCAGGTCGTGACCAAGGCACGTTCGGTATGGGCATGCGGAGCCGGCACGACGATCTCGGGATCGCCGGCGAATGCCGCCGCGAATGCCGACTGCGCTTCGGATTCGAGTCCGTAGTCGAGTTCCTCGGCGACTCGGTCTTGGAGTTCCTTGACCAAAGGCTTGACGTCGAGTCCGGGCGCGATGACGCCGAACAGACGTGCGAGCCGGCTGATCTGGCGCAGATCGGCGATCAGCGCCTTGGCCGCACCCGGGTACTGCAGCTTGACCGCGACCTCGGTCCCGTCGGACCACGTGGCCCGGTGCACCTGACCGATCGACGCCGAGGCGGCGGGCTTGTCCTCGAAGGAGGGGAAGGTGTCGCGCCAGTCGGGTCCGAACTCTTCGGCCATGACCCGGTGCACTGTGCCCGGCGGCATCGGCGGGGCAGAATCTTGAAGCTTGACCAAAGTGTCTCGGTACGGGCCGATGAACTCTTCAGGCAGCGCGGCCTCGAAGATGCTCAATGCCTGTCCGAACTTCATGGCCCCGCCCTTGAGCTGGCCCAGGACGCTGAAGATCTGATCGGCGGTGCGGCGTTGCACTTCGTCGAGCACGAGATTGGCCGGTGCGCCGACGATGCGTTTGCCGAGGCCGAGCGTCGTCCGGCCGGCGAATCCGACGGGCAGGGCAGCAAGGCGCGCCGTGCGCGCGAAGGTGCTGCCAGAGATCGGCCGCGCGTTGGGGGGATCCTTCTTCGGCGTGTCGGACACGTCGTCAGGATAGTCCGGTCGCCCAGATCACGCTGCGGTAAGCAGATCACACGTGCAGGACGGGTGGAACGGAACCGCGCGGGTGAGACGTTGATCGTGCCGCGGACCTATCAGCAGACAGTGGCCGGTCGTGCGGGGACGTTGCCCGTCGACGAAGGCAAGGACCTCGACCGCGATCTCGACGGCTGCGGCGTGGGCGGTTGTGGCTTCGAGCCCTGCGCACGTCACCGCGGCCGCGGGACGACCCAGTTGATGAAGCAGGGCCGGCCACGCGCGGTCCCAGGTCGTGCGATGCAGATCGTGGCAGTTGACGCACGGGCTCAGGCCCGGCCGCACGAGGGGGCCGATCCGTACTCGATCCTCGTCCACCACGACGGCGAGGTGCGGGGTGCCGAACAGCACGGCCCGTTCGAATCGGGAGCGTGCCGCTTCACCGCACGACGAGATGATGAGCAGGTCCGGCTCAGTGGCCCGGTGCCGGTCGAGCCCGGACGCCGACAGGATCGCGCAGCTCGCATCCACGATCTGGCGGCAGCTGTGATCGGCGTCGAAGTCGACCGAGTGGGTCGACCGGCGGGGACGAGTTCGCGTTGTCGCATCGACGATGGCACCGGAGGCGAGGAGCTCGGCCAGCAGACTCGGCAGCGGCCCATGGAGTTCGGGGATGTGTTCTTGCACGAGTTGCTGGAGACGGCCGATGTCACGCACGCCGTCGAGCAGTCGCAGTAAAGCCAGGAGCCCGGGCCGATCGGGGATCACGATGCCAGGTGATGTGCCGATCTGCAGATGTGTCGCGTCCCGTCGCAACAGGGGGGCACCGGGACGAAGTGCGGGTCGAAATGCCATGCCGTCAGCCTCACCTGAGCCTGCCGAGGTGGCCAACTGGTCGTCCACAGACCTGCGGTCGACGGATCGGTGCTGGAACGCCGGGGTTGACGCCCGCGACTCGCCGGGAAGAAATAGGCGTGACTGAGCGTGAAACCGCCCTCTCACGCGTACGCTGGCAGTGATCAGCACCACATCGGCAAGGAGGCCGTAATGTCGGAAACATGGAGTGGCGAGTTCTACTGCGTCAAGTGCAAGGAGAAGCGCGAGACGTCGGGAGAGGTCCACGTCAGTGGGACCCGACATCGTCGGGTCCTCCGCAGTTTTCGTGAACGCAAAAAACCGGCCCTTGGCGGAGTTCGCCTTCCCCGTGCGGGCTCCGCCAAGAGCCGTGAATGGCGTTGACGCTAGGGGGTGGGGAGCGTGGCGTCAACCACCTTCACCAAACTGTTGTCCACGCTTGTGGATAACACTGGGGACAAGCTGTGGGGATCGCCGAGCAGACATGTGGACGACCGGTGCACAACCCACGAACTACGGGCCGGTAGAGCCGTGCTGGTCTGCGATTTCAGCCCGCGCGGGCTGTGGATAAAACTTTGTCGCCCTAGGCAGATAGGTTCGAGAAATGAGCGAGGTCGAAATCCGTCGCAGTGCCCGGCGCAAGCGCACTGTGCGTGCCTATCGCGAAGACGGCAAGACGATCGTGCTGATGCCCGCCAATCTGCCGCGCGCGGTGGAGCAGGAACATGTGCGCTCGCTGCTCGAACGGCTCGAACGACGCGAAAGGCGGGTCCGTCCCAGTGACGACCAGCTCATGGCTCGTGCAACTGAACTGTCACGGTCGGCGTTCGCCGGCAAGGCGGTGCCGACGTCGGTTCGGTGGGTCACCAATATGGACAAGCGCTGGGGGTCATGTTCGTCGGGCGATCAGAGCATCCGCTTGTCGCACCGGCTCCAGGGCATGCCGCCCTACGTCGTCGACTATGTCCTGGTGCATGAGCTGGCGCATCTGATCGAGCCCAATCACAGCGCGAGATTCTGGGCCCTCGTCGATGCCTTCCCGCACAGCGAGAAGGCTAAGGGGTTCCTCGAAGGCGTGTCATGGCAGCAGCAATGAGATCGCGCACCGACTGATCGGTCTCCGCGGGAGGATTGCTCGCCTCGAACCATGCCAGGTCGGCGGACTCCTCGCTGATCGTGAAATCATCGTGCGGAGCGACGGCGACGAACTGCACGTCCAGGTGATGCGACGGGCGGATCGGGCCGCACCCCGGAACTTCGTGCAGCGACAGCAGCACAGGTACGGGATCGATGACCAGACCGTCGATCCCGCTTTCCTCATGCCCCTCGCGCAGGGCGGCGAGCACGAGCGTGGTGTCCTCGACCTCGCAGTGCCCTCCGGTCTGGAGCCAGCGACCGATACGGCGGTGCAGGGTCAAAAGCACCCGGCGACGGTCGTTCGAGACGATCAGGACGCTTGCGGTCAGATGATCAGGGTGGCAATCGCGAGCCATCGCATCTGGATGGGCCGCCAGGTGGTCCAGATAGATCCGCCGAAGGCGTGCCTGCTCCTCATCGGGAGCGACCCATCCGGTCAGTACCTCGTGGGCATCGTGATGCAGAGCCGGGGCGCTGAGCAGCGTCACTCGTTCGTGGTGTCGCCGTCGAGCAGCTCACCCAGAGCCGTGTCGAAGTCGACATCACTCTGAGAACGCTTGTCACCCTGCGCGAAGGCCAGCGGATCGTCGAGATCGGCAGCCGTCGGCATGAGATCGGGATGGCTCCACACAGCGTCGCGGGCGTCGGGACCCTGCCGGTCGCGCAGCGCTGCCCACACGGTCGTGGCCTCACGGAGCTTTCGGGGCCGCAGTTCTAGCCCGACGAGAGCCGCGAACGTCTGCTCGGCGGGTCCACCGGTAGCCCGACGCCGGCGCATAGCTTCGGCCAGCGAGGCCGCGGCGGGCATCCGGTCCTTGGTGGCCTCGGAGATGACCTCGTCGACCCAGCCCTCGATGAAGGCCAGGAGCGTTTCGAGCCGGTCGAGGGCTCGCTGCTGTTCAGGGGTCCGTTCAGGTTCGAACAGGCCGCCGGCCAGCGCTTCTTGGATGTCTTCGGGGCGGGACGGATCGATATCGCGCATCTGCGCTTCGATCGCCGCGACGTCGATGCGGGTTCCACGACCGTACTCCTCGATCGCACCGACGAGGGCCGAACGCAGCCACGGGGAGTGGTGGAACAGACGGTGGTGCGCGCACTCACGCAGCACGACGTAGAGCATGACGTCGGAGGCGGGGTGTTCGAGTCCTTCGCCGAACGCCTCGATCCCGGACGGCAGGACGGCCACGAGCCGATCGGGGCCGAGCGGAAGACCGATGTCGGTCGACGAGACAACCTCGCTGGCCAATCCACCGAGTGCCTGGCCGACCTGCTGGCCGAACATGGCTCCGCCTGCCTGGGTCAGCATGCCCATCAGCGGGCCTGCCATGGCCTTGGCCTCTTCGGGCAGGGCGGCGCTCATGGCTTTGACGACATGTTCTGCGATGGGCTCGACCAACTGCTGCCACGTACCGGCAGTTGCTTCGATCCATTCGGCCTTGCTCCACGCCGTCGCCTTGACGGCGCCCGCTGGGATCGACGTGGCACCGTCGAGCCACAGCTCGGCCAGCCGTACAGCGTCGTTGACTGCGCCGTGCTGAGCGGCGTTCGGGGTCAGATCCGGGCCGGCGGCCGCGACGGTGTGCCGCGCGACTTCCTTCGCGAGATCGAAGTTGACGCTGCCTTCATGCGGCGCGAACATCCGCTGTACCTGGCTCATGATCTGGGCCATATCCATCTCTCCGCCGTTGAAGGCGCCGAAGAGCTGCTCCATCGGGGTGCCCGCAAAGGGATTCTGGGGCTCTTCTTTGTCGTCGTCGGCCATGGGTCAACAGTACCGACTCACACCGTGGAAACCACGGGACAGCTGTTCGCCCTACGATGAATTCACTATGGACAACGTTCGTTTGATCGACATCCGCGAGACCGCATTGAGTCTCGACGAGGTGTTCAATGCCGTCGGCGACCCGGCCGCAGGAGGGACCTGCCTGTTCGTCGGCACGGTGCGCGATCACGACGGGGGACAGGGCGTCGAGGGCCTCGGCTACTCGGCTCACCCCACCGCGATCGCACGGTTGCAGGATGTGGCCGAACGCATCGCCCAAGAGACCGACGTCATCGCGCTGGCAGGCGTCCACCGCGTCGGCGATCTCGTGATCGGCGATCTGGCGGTTGTCGTGGCCGCCTCGGCGGCGCATCGGGCGCAGGCCTTCGAGGCATGCCGCCGGCTCATCGACGAACTGAAGTCGGATGTCCCGGTGTGGAAGCACCAGATGTTCACGTCTGGTGAGTCCGAGTGGGTCCACCATGCTTAGGTTGTGGTGACTCACTAGGCTGCACATGTGTCAGACCCCAATGCGTTGAGCCGTCGCTACCTGACTTTGGTCGTGGCGACGGTCTCGGTGATCGCTCTGACCTGCGTCGCGTTCATCCTGCCGGTTCCGTACGTGACGCAAAAGCCCGGGCCCGTCTTCGACACCCTCGGCAAGCCGTTCGACGATCAGCCATTGCTGACATTCGGTGAGGACGTCAAGACGTACAAGACCACGGGTTCGTTGAACTTCACGACCGTCTCGGTCACCAGGGCTGATGCCAAGATGTCACTCGCCAGCGCGATCAGCGCCTACTTCGACTCCGACACCGCGGTCGTGCCCAAATCGTTGGTGTATCCCCATCACGAGACTGCCAAGCAGTCGACGGCTGAATCAGCTGCGCAGCTCGACAGCTCGAAGGACTATTCGCGTGTCGCGGCCTTGCGTGCCGCGGGATTCGACGTCCCGGCTCGCGCCCAGGTCGCAGCAGTCGTCAAGGGCGGCGCGTCGGTGGGCAAGTTGAAGGTCGGCGATCTGATCGACAAGGTCAACGGGCAGACCGTCGACGGCAGAGACGAAGCCGTGGCGATCATCGGCAAAGTCGCAGTGGGTGACACCGTCACCGTGACGGTCACGCGGGCCGGTACGACCAAGGACATCGAGATCGTGACCCGTCCCGACGTGGATGACCCGAAGGTCCCGCGTATCGGCATCTCGGTGGGCACCAAATTCAGCTTCCCGATCCAGGTCGACAACAATGTGGGACGCCAGATCGGCGGCCCGAGCGCCGGCACGATGTTCGCGCTGGCGATCTACGACAAGCTCACGCCCGGCGAACTCACCGGCGGGCAGACGATTGCCGGTACCGGTGAGATCAGTCCCGACGGCGTGGTCGGTCCGATCGGCGGTATCCGGCAGAAGATGGCCGGAGCCGAGCAGGGCGGCGCGACGATCTTCTTGGTGCCCGCCGCCAACTGCGCCGAGGCACTCAACGGTGACGACGACGGTCTCCAGTTGATCAAGATCACGACGCTCAAAGATGCGATCTCCTCCCTGGAGGCGCTCGCCAAAGACCCCAAGGCCAAGGTGCCGACATGCAACTGATGCCAGACTCGCCGCTTCGACAGGCTGCTTTGGAAGTCGAATCACATGTGGGCAGCCAGGGCTGGGACCAGGGCCCTCGACTGTTCGCGTTGGTGAAGACCGCCGACCTGATGGCCGCTGCGCCCGATCTTGTGGATCAGCTCACGATCGTGCCGGACGGCATCACCGCAGTGGAGCAGGACCTGGCAGGTGGACGTGAACTCGAAGAGCTGCTGACCGAGATCGTCTGGCCCGATTCGGTCGACGGATGCGCAGCCGTGATCGAACGCATCATGTTGCCGCCGGAGGCGGAAGACTCCCTGCCCGATGATCCCGATGCGCTCGTCGAGGTCGCTGCAGCGCACCCCGACCGTCGCGAAGTGCGACTCGTCGCCGCGGTGATGCGTGACGGTCAGTCGCACAGCGCCGTCCGGGCCAGAGAACCTCTCGACGCCACATTGCTTGAAGGTCCCGATCTGGTCCCCGGACTGATCGAGCACCTTCGTCGCACCCTGACATAATCTTGTCACCCCGTTACCCAGGAGACCCGTGAGCGACATCTTCGGAACACCCCGCCCGAGACAACCCCGACCACCGAGCTCCGGCCGGCGTCAGAAGGCTCTCGTCCCGACGCTGATCACGGTCGCCGTGCTGCTCCTGCTCGGCTCGATCTTCGTCAGCGTCTGGACTGAACGGTTGTGGTTCAAGTCCGTCGGCTACAGCGATGTCTTCCGTAGTGTGCTGTTCTCGCGGGTGACGCTGTTTGCGGCATTGGGTCTGATGTTCGGCATCTTCGTGATCGGGAACCTGTACCTGGCCTACCGGACCAGGCCCGCGACAGTCCCGCTGCGCCGTGACGATCCGGCCTACCGCTACCGGCTCGCGCTGACGCCGATCCTCAAGCCGATCGGCATCGGCCTGTTCGTGGTCGTGACGGCTTTCGCCGGCTCGGTCGGTGCGAGCCACTGGGACACGTACAAGATGTGGCGCAACGGGACGTCCTTCGGCAAGGACGATCCGCAGTTCGGCAAGGACATCGGCTTCTACGTCTTCGACTACCCGTGGTGGCGGTTCCTGACCTCGTTCTCGTTCGCGATGATCGTCATCGCGGTACTTGCCGTGCTGGTCATCAACTACATCTACGGTGGTATCCGTATCGCCGGACGTGGCCCCAAGCTGACCCGTGCCGCCCAGGTGCATCTGTCGGTTCTGGTCGGTCTCGGCGTGCTGTTGCGGGCCGTCTCGTACTACCTCGACCGGTTCGGACTGGCGATCGGCAACGGTCCCTTGTTCGACGGCATCAACTACACCGACGCCAATGCCCGTATCCCGGGCAAGAACATCCTGATCGGCGTGGCGATCGTCTGCGCGCTGCTGTTCTTCGCGGTCGTGTTCATCCGGTCGTGGCTGCTGCCGGCGATCGGCCTGGGATTGCTGGCCCTGACGTCGATCCTGATCGGCATCATCTGGCCCACGGTCATGCAGACGTTCCAGGTCAAGCCGTCCGAGCCCGACAAGGAGGGTCCGTTCATCGCCAAGAACATCGCTGCGACACGCGATGCCTACGATGTCGCGGACACCGAGGTCGAGGCGTATTCGGCCAAGACGACCCTGACCAACAGCGAACTGGCAGCGTCCGCCGAGTCGCGGGTCAGCACCCGTCTGCTCGATCCGACGTTGATCTCGGATGCGTTCGAGCAGTTGCAGCAGGTGCGCGGCTACTACACCGTGCCCCCGACGCTCGACGTCGATCGATACAAGCTGGGCGACGACGAGCAGCCGCAGGACGTCATCATCGCGGCCCGTGAGCTGAATCTCGAAGGCTTGCAGTCGACGCAGCGCAACTGGGCCAATGACCACACGGTCTACACGCACGGATATGGCATCATCGCGGCCCGCGGAAATCAGCGTGGCGCCAACGGTGAACCGGTCTTCGTCGCGCAGGACATCCCGCAGACCGGTGACATCAAGACCACGACACCGCCGCGTATCTACTTCGGCGAGAAGTCGCCGTCGTACTCGATCGTCGGCCGCCCCAAGGGCGAACCGGCCGTCGAGGTCGATATCCCACGCGGGGGATCGGCGGCGACCGACAATGCCAAGGAAGACGCGACGCAGAACACGTACGACGGCAAGGGCGGTGTGCCGGTCGGCAATCTGTTCAACAAGATGCTGTACGCGTTCAAGTTCGCCGAGCCCAATATCGTGTTGTCGAACCGGGTCAACTCCAAGTCGAAGATCCTCTACGATCGCGAGCCCCGCAAGCGCGTTGAGAAGGTTGCGCCGTGGTTGACGGTCGACGGCGATTCGTATCCGGCCGTCGTCGACGGCCGGGTGGTGTGGATCGTCGACGGTTACACGACAAGCAACTCCTACCCCTACTCCGAGCACCGCTCGCTGCGTGAGGCGACAGCCGACACGTTGACGAACGGAGAGGCGCAAGCCGCATTGCCGACCGACCAGGTCAACTACATGCGCAATTCGGTCAAGGCCGTCGTCGATGCGTACGACGGATCGGTCAAGCTCTACCAGTGGGACACCAAGGATCCGGTGCTCAAGACCTGGATGAAGGTCTTCCCCGATGCCGTTGAGAGCAAGAGCAAGATCAGCGATGCGCTGCTCGAGCACCTGCGTTACCCCGTCGATCTGTTCAAGGTCCAGCGCGATGTCCTGCAGCGGTACCACGTGACGGATGCGCAGACGTTCTACCAGGACGGCGAGCGTTGGAAGGTCCCCGAGGACCCGACGGCCCCGACCAACTCGGGTGCCCTGCAGCCGCCGTACTACCTGTCGACGGCACGTCCCGGTGAGGATGCGCCCAAGTTCAGCGTCACGAGCGTGTACCTGCCCAACAAGCGGCAGAACCTGGCGGCGTTCGTCTCGGTCAATTCCGAGGCCACGGATACCGAGAACTTCGGCAAGATGCAGATCTTGCAGCTGACGAGCGATACGCAGATCGACGGTCCCAGCCAGATAGCCAACAAGCTGCAGACCGACAACGGCGTGACGCAGGCACTGCTGCCGTTCAAGCAGGCCGGCACCGATATCCAGTACGGAAATCTGCTGACCTTGCCGGTCGGTGACGGATTGCTGTACGTCCAGCCGGTCTACATCAAACGTCAGGCCGCCGAAGGCACCTATCCGGTCCTTCAGTACGTGCTCGCCTCGTTCGGCAAGGACGTCGGCTTCGGCAAGACGCTCGACGAGGCGCTGCGGGTCGCGCTGGGTCTGGAGGCCGGCACTCCCGAGACGGAGCCCGAGCCCGGCGAGACCCCGGTCGACCCCGGCACCAAACAGACCGCTTCGCAGCTGCTCGACCGGGCGTCGGGCTACTACGACGATGCTCAGAAGGCTTTGAAGGCCGGCGACCTGGCGCTCTACCAGCGTCGGATCAACCAGATGGGCGATCTGATGGGCTGCGGATTTGATCCGCAGCCCCCGTCTCTGTAAACTAGTACTACCGACGCGGGGTGGAGCAGCTCGGTAGCTCGCTGGGCTCATAACCCAGAGGTCACAGGTTCAAATCCTGTCCCCGCTACCAAACGAAATATGTCCGGTATTTGAGGCTGAAGGTCAGGCCTTGAATACCGGACATTTTTCATTGGGTGACCTGACTGGCCAAGTAGGACATTGCCAGCGTGAATACCTGTCAGGCTAAGGTCATGAATCGCCCCGGGGCCAATGGCACAGCCAGCACTCATGTGAAAGACGCTGGACCACTTTTGCTCCTTCTTTCGGCGACGCTCTCGATTGCCGGTCAGGTCGTGGCCATCGCGGCGAGCTCGATGGCGTGGTTGGCTGGGGACCCGTTGCCGGGCGAACCAACTGGTAAGCCTCTCACCAGCTTTGACAGCCATATCGGTGACGTGTGGCTGAACGTGGTCATAGTCATAGCGGTCTTGTGTCTCGCAAGACTCACCTTTCGTAGATGGGCAAGGCGTCCTTGCATGTTCTGGGTAGTGGGCATGACAATTGCTGTCGCCGGGCTCGCGCAGATCACGCTTCTCTAGTTCCTGCACAAGTGCGGCTAGTCAGAATATGAGACCTCCGTTGTTCGTGACACGTGACCTGACACCTGTCACGATCCGGATCAGTTCGCAGTGCCGGTCAGGCTGGGCGATGTTCAGTCTGTTCGTGTCGAGCTTGGGATCACCAAGGGCGCACCTGTGATGGCCTGGATGCTCTCGGGTGTCTTGCCGGGTGCGGAGTCGACGAGGAGCAATCCGTCGGGTGTCACGTCGAGGACTGCGCGACCGGTGATAATGCGGTGGACCACGCCGAGTCCCTTGAGCGACACGGTGGTCTCAGCCAGGGCGCACTCATCGACAACGGCGTCCGCACGCGACTGCGAGACAACCTTGTCCGCGAATGAGCCGAGACGACACCCCACCCACTATTGCGGTAGACGGAGGGAGCCCATCCCTCCGTCTACTTGTTGGCAGCTCCGATTCCGGCGTTGTTGACCAAGACTTCGAGGCCGCCCAGTTCCTGACTCGCTTACCTGCGAAGTGCGACACCGCGCCGCACTATCCAAGCTGGGAGAGCTCGCGCTTGAGGATCTTGCCGGTGCTGGTCATCGGTAGCTCGTCGACGAACCGCACCACTCGGGGGTACTTGTAGGCGGCGAACTGCTCCTTGGCCCAGGCGATGAGCTCGTCCTCTGTGGTCGGGTCGCCCTCGTTCTTGACGACGACGGCCTGGATCTCCTCGCCGTGTGACTCGTCCGGCATGCCGATGACCGCGACGAGTGACACTGCGGGGTGCTCCATCAGGAGTTCCTCGAGCTCGCGCGGATAGACGTTGTACCCGCCGCGGATGATCATGTCCTTGGACCGGTCGACGATGTAGTAGAAGCCGTCCTCGTCCTTCTTGGCTAAGTCGCCCGTGCGGAACCAATCGTCGCGGATCGCCTCGGCAGTTGCGTCGGGTCGCTTGTAGTAGCCCCTCATGACGTTGTGGCCCGTGATCGCGATCTCGCCGATCACGTCAGGGCCGTCAGGCACCTCGGACCAGTCGTCATTGATCAGCTTCATCTCCACCCCCGGGATCGGCACCCCGATCGAGCCGACGCGCGGCTCCTCACCGAACACCGAGAACGATGCCACCGGCGAGGTCTCCGACAGACCGTAGCCCTCCAGGATCGTCACGCCGAAGCGGTCCTTGAATTGCCGGTGGATGTCGACCGGCAACGCCGAGCCGCCAGCCACTGCGACCCGCAGGTTCTTGGCCAGGGTTCCGACGTCGATGCTCTCGTCGAGCACGCCGAGCAGTCCCCAGTACATCGTTGGTACGCCAGCGAACAACGTCACCTCGTTCGCGAGCATCAGGTCGAGGGCAGCCTTCGCCTCGAAGCGGGGGAGCATCACGACAGTCCCGCCGTACGCCATCGAGCCGTTCTGGATCACGGTCTGCCCGAACGAGTGGAACAAAGGCAGCACGCACAGGTACGTGTCGGGGTTCGCCTCGTCCGCGCCGAACAGCGCATCACTCGCCATCGCGTTGTTCCACATGTTGCGGTGCCGCAGCTCGGCGCCTTTGGGCTGTCCCGTCGTGCCCGACGTGTAGAGGATCACTGCGGTGTCGTCGTCATCGCGCTCGACGGTGTCGAATGTCGGCGGTTGCTGCGCGACGAGCGGGCCGTAGAACTCTGGTGGATCCATCGGTTCGGCCTGCGCGGAGTCGATCTTGATGAGGAAGAACTCAGTGCACGACTCGGTGGCCTGGAAGCCCTCCCACGCGGCATCGCCGATCGGCAAGTCGGGCGTGCCCTCGAACGCGAAGTACGCCTTGGCGTCGGAGTCGGCGAGGTGATAGGCCACCTCACGGTGCTTGAGCAGCACGTTGAGGGGCACGACGGTCGCGCCGGCCTTGAGGATGCCGAAATAGATCATCGTGAAGTAGGGCAGGTTGGGGCACGACAGCGCGACCTTGTCGCCGGGCTGGATGCCGCGCGACACCAGCAGGTTGGCGACCTGGTTCGCGGCGCCGTCGACTTGGGCGTACGTCAGGCGTGCGTCGCCGAAGACGATCGCCGTCCGGGCGGCGTACTTCTCGGTCGACTGCTCCAACAGAGCGGCGAGATTGGCCACGGTGACTCCTTGTGATGTCAGGGACAGGATGCGGCGAGCGCTAGTCGGTCACCGACATCTGCGGGTTGGTGGTGAAGCCGCGCCCGTTGCTCTCCGTGGGCAGCGTCTTGTCGCTAGGGGAGGGCTCGCTGATCAGTTCGATGACGTAGTGAGTGACGGGATGGTCCTCGAGGTTACGAATTCGGTGTGGAGCCATCGGGCCCCCGGTGCCGACGGTCTTGAACATGACGAACCCAGGCTCAGCCACTTGGGAAATGGTCCACGTGTCGTCCCCGTACTCCATGGCTTCGGCCCGGCCCGCGTGCGGCCACAAGATCAGGTGGTCGTGTTGATGTTGGTGAAAGTCATAAATGCCGCCGTTGGCGGCAAGGTTCATTGCCCACACCCGGACCCGGTCGTTCTCGAAGACCAGCTCGTCGCCGGGCGCGGTGGGAAATTCACGGGTTGGCTCGTCCTTGGGTGCGGTCATGTTGATGCTCCTTCACAAATGCAATGGTTGAGGTAGTATTGCATCCAGTCTTATATAAATTCAATGCAAAAGGAATAATATGGAATGGCTGCCCGACGGGTCAGTGGCGCGTCCGAACATTGTCGGGTCCTTCGGTGCGTGTGCCACGACCCACTGGGTGGCTTCGGCGGTCGGGCAGTCGGTCCTTGAGCGAGGCGGCAACGCCTTCGACGCCGCAGTCGCGGCGGGATTCGTGCTTCATATCGTTGAACCTCATCTCAACGGACCCGGCGGGGACCTTGTGGCTATCGTGGCTCCATCCGGGGAGAGGCTTCAGGTGTTGTGCGGCCAGGGCCCCACCCCGTCAGGTGCGACTATCGAGCACTTTGAGGCCGAGGGACTGGACGATATTCCCGGTTCCGGAGCTTTGGCAGCAGCAGTGCCGGGTGCCGTCGACGCTTGGCTGTTGCTCCTTCGTGATTTTGGCACGTGGACCCTCGAGGATGCCCTGGCGTACGCGATCCACTATGCCGAGCGCGGTCAACCACTCTTGGCGACCGCCGCCGAGGTCATAGAATCGGTGGCCGAGCTGTTCGTGGAGGCATGGCCGACCTCAGCAGCACAGTGGCTGCGTGACGGCAGACCACCAGCCGCGGGCGATATCGTCGGCAACCACGCCTACGCACGAACACTGCGTCGCCTAGTCGACGAGGGGGCGAAGGTCGCGGGTTCTGGTCGTGAGGGGGTCATTGACGCCGCCCGGCGAGCGTGGAGCGGCGGATTCGTGGCGGACGCCGTGGACAGATTCGTTCGTTCCACACCCCACCTCCACTCCACCGGACGCAGCCACCGTGGTGTCCTTACGGGCGACGACATGGCCGCCTTCCGGGCGCACCTGGAACCCACGGTCTCCCTCGAATTCCGCGACCATGTGGTCCACAAGGCGGGACCTTGGAGTCAGGGGCCAATGCTGCTGCAGAGCCTGGCGATCCTCGACGGGTTCGGCGATGCCGAGCTGGACCTCAGGGGCGAGCGCGCTGTGCACTTGGTTGCCGAGACGCTGAAACTCGCAGCCGCGGATCGCGAGGCGTACTACGGCGACGGGCTCACGACGCCCGAGCTGGAGTTGCTCATCTCGGCGCACTACGCAAAGGAGCGTCGGGATCTGATCACGGACAAAGCGTCCAGAGAGTTCAGGCCGGGCGCGCACGCGATCCTCAAGTCGCCCTATCAACCTCCGCTTCGAGTCGCAGATGAGAGTGTCTCAGCTGTGGCCGGTGAGCCGACGGTCAAGCTGGCCAAGCCGGTCGACGGTGATACCTGCCACATCGACATCATCGATCGGTGGGGGAATGCGGTGTCAGCCACGCCATCGGGAGGGTGGCTCCAGTCATCTCCCACCATCCCCGAGCTGGGATTCGGCCTTGGCACCCGCCTGCAGATGATGCGCCTCGACGAATCGAGCCCCGCGGCGCTGCGGCCGGGGAAACGCCCCCGGACAACACTGAGCCCAACGATGGTAACTACTCCCACAGGGATCACGGCTCTTGGCACACCAGGCGGCGACCAGCAGGATCAGTGGCAGCTGGTCTACCTCCTGCGGACGATCGTGACCGGTCTGAATCCGCAGGCGGCAATTGAGGCGCCGATGTTCCACTCATCAAGCTTTCCGGGCAGTTTCTGGCCGCGTACGTGGGAGCCCGGGGGGCTAGTTGTCGAGGACCGTATGGGTTCGGAGATTCTCGACCGTCTTGCGCGGCGAGGACATCGGGTCCGCAGGGCCGGCAACTGGACGCTTGGCCGACTCTCGTCGGTGGGCAGGCTGCACGAGTCTGGCGCAGTAATTGCCGCGGCCAACCCCCGGGGCGCCCAAGGCTACGCGGTCGGACGATGACCAAAGGTGTAGAGCTGTGGTCGATGCTGGCCACACCGTTCGAAGCAGGAGGTGACCGTGTGGATCATGACAGCCTGCGGCGCTACGCCCAGACCATGGTTAGCCGGGGGAGCGATGCCGCCGTGGCGCTGGGAGTGATCGGCGAGCCCGCCACCCTGAGCGCGAGCGAGCAGGTCGACGTCGTCGCGACCATTCTCGATAGTGTCGAGGTACCGGTCTACGCATCAATGATGTCCCTGGATCTACGCGAACGACAACAGCACGGCTCGGCCTTCGCCGACATGTTCGGCGAACGACTGGCGGGTCTGCTGGTGCCGGTCGACACCGCCGACCCCATTTCACTGAGGCGGGGACTCGAGCAAACCCACCGGCGGTGTGGCGAGCTTTCGATCTTGGTGCAAGATTATCCCGCGTCGAGTGGTGTAGCGATAGCCGTCGATGACTTGGCGCAGGCGCTCGATGGACTTCCTTTTATCGCCGCGATCAAGTGCGAGGCGCCCCCGACTTTCGCTCGGATCCGGCGTCTGCGCCAACTCCTCCCGAGCGTTCGGCTCGTTTCAGGTCTTGGTGGGTTGAGCCTGCTCGACGACGTGAGCCAGGGCGCGTCTGCTGCCGCTTGTGGCATCACGCGTCCGGAAGTCGTGGCTCTTGCCCTCTCCCGTCTGTCAGATGGCCACCCTGCGGAGGCGCGACGTCTGGTCAGTTCCATCGGGTCTTTCATCGGCTTCGAGGTGCAGGCCGGGACCAGCGTGGCCATCCGCAAACAGAACTTGTGGCGGCAAGGCGTCATTGATCACCCCGACGTCCGCAGACCGACCGCACCCTATGAGTCGTGGTTGGATCCACTTCTCGACGCGTACGACGATCTGGTACGTGATACGGCGTTGCATCATCGGTGGAAGTATGAGCATCCTCAGCAAGACTGATTGGATGCGCTAGGTTGTCACGTAGACACAGCTGGGCGAGGGAGCGATATGGCAATTGGACGTAGTGAGACGCGGCTCGGCGGCGACCCGATCGAATCGATGAGTGATCAGGTCGTGAGCCGCCTGCAACGACAGATACTTTCAGGTGAGATCGCCATCGGAACGTGGCTGCGTCACGGCGCGATCGCCGAAGAGTTCGGCGTGAGTAGGACTCCCGTACGTGAGGCGCTCCGCATCTTGGCAGCGCAAGGCACAGTGACGATCGTTCCCAACCGCGGGGCGCGCGTCAACGGTCAATCCGGGCAGGACATTCGGGAGATCGGCGAGGTGCGTGCGGACCTGGAAGGACTCGCCGCAGCGCTCGCCGCGGACCGGATGAATGACGAGCAGGTGGCCCGCATGACCGACTCATGGCAATCATTCCGGACGACACTTGACCGTCCCGCCGCAGAGCAGGCTGCGGCTTGGGTGGAAGCCAATGAGGTGTTCCATTCGGTCATTGTCGAAGCGGCCGGCAATCCGCACCTCAGCCAGACGATCAATGACCTGCGGCGAAAACTTCCTCACAATCTTTCATTTGGAGCTTACGCGGGTAACTCGCGCCTCATCGCCCGAAACCTGGCCCAGCACGAGTCGATTGCCGAGGCCATCGTCGCGCAGGATGCGGAGCGGGCTCGTCGGGAGATGGTCAACCACATCACGTCCTCGATCGAGGCAACGGCCCGGTGGGCCGAGAGCATCGCCGACGGTGCCGTCGACAGCTGACGGCCGACTTGTCAGGCAGGCAGCCCTGCGAGAAATTCCAGGAGCGGGGCATTGATGGCATCGGGCATTTGCTGGTGGACCCAGTGACCGGCACCCTCGACGACCACAGTGCGAAGGTCGACGAAGACCTCGCTCATGCGGTCCGCGGGCATGAACGAGGCGACCATGTCGCGGTCGCCGGTGAGGAACAAGGCAGGTAGCGAGCTGGTGAGTCCGCTGAGCTGACGGACCGCCCTCCAGTTGCGCTCGATGTTGCGGTAGTAGTTCAACGGTGCCGAGAAGCCGTGGGCGGAGAACGTGCTCACGTAGTGGTCGAGGTCCTCGCGCGGGAGCCATGCGGGACGTCGCGCACTGCTCCCGTCGCTCAAGGGTTCGATGTCGCACATCACAGCCACGATCGTGCTCTCCACGTCCTGCTCCAGTGCCTTCTCGGGCTCGCCGCGGTCCTGGAACCGCACCATGTAGAAGTCGTCGCCGAGGCGCTTTCGCATGATGGCAAGCGGTGACACAGGTGCGGCCGGCAGGAACGGGACGCTGATGCCGGCAATGCCGCGCACTCGGTCGGGGTGGCTAAACGCCAAGGGCCATACCGAGCTCGCGCCCCAGTCGTGGCCGACGAGCGCCGCCCGGTCGATCTCGAACGCATCTAGCAGGCCGATGAGATCGGCTCCGATCGTCGCCGAGTCGTAGCTCTCGACGTCAGCCGGACGGTCGCTGTGGCCGTAGCCGCGCATGTCGGGCGCGATCACCCGGTAGCCGGCCTCCAACAGAGCCGGCACCTGGCGGCGCCACGAGGAGGAGAGATCGGGAAATCCGTGCACCAGCAGGACTGGTGGTCCGTCGCCCGCAGTCGTGACAGCCAGGTGGATCCCATTGGTGCTCACGCGGGACGTCACAGCCGACCGGGGCCATCCCATGTCGGAGAACTTGGTCTCGTCACTCACGCAGATCAGCTGATCTCGATGACGGCCTTGCCGGCCAGGCGACGATCGAGCAGGGCCGCGTAGGCCTCAGCGGCGTTGCGCCAGTCATCACGCCACGTGATGCCGGGATCGAGACGGCCTTCGGCGACCTGGGTCGCGAGCCACGTCAGATCGGACTGCAGGTCCACGGGCAGCCCCAGCTGCGCACCGAGGAAGAACGTCACGAGCGAGCGGTCGTCGCGGCCGGCGTCGCCGAACAGGTCGCCGAACGGGAAGGTCTCGGGCTCGCCGGCAGAGTGGCCGACCGATACGAGGACTCCGTGTGGCGCCAGCGTCCTGAACGCGTCGACCAGCTGCTGCCCGCCGACCTGGTCGAGCACTCCGTCGACGGGCCCGTCGACCTGGGACGGCGCGGACACGACCTCGTGGGCGCCAAGGGAGCGCAGCTCGGTGCCGAAGGCGTCCACATTGCTCGTGGAGGCGACGACCTCGGCCCCGGCGATGTGGGCGAGCTGGATCGCGTAGCGGCCGACGCCGCCGGTGGCACCGGTGACGAGGACTCGCTTGCCGAGGAGATTCCCGATGCGCTTGAGCCCGCGCAACGCGCTCAGGCCCGCGACGGGGACGGTGCTCAGTGCTCCGAGATCGGCGTCGGCCGGTGCGAGACCCAGTGCCGCAGTGGGGACCGCGCGGAGCTCGGCCCATGCGCCGACTCCTCCGATCGACACCACCGGCGTGCCAACGGCGGGTCCGCTCCCGTCTTCTGCGGCACGCTCGACGATGCCGGACGCGTCGTTGCCGAGCACGAGCCCGTCGGGGAACGGAGGGAGCTTGTTGTCCTGTCTGCCGTGCGCGTGAGCGACCTCACCGTAATTGAGCGACGCGGCGGTCACACGAATCAGTGCCTCGTGCGGTGCGGGCACGGGATCGGGCACCTCCGCGATGCCGAGAACCTCGGGTCCGGTGTTGTCGACGACGATGGCGCGCATACCCACTCCTTCAGATTGGATTCTAAATAAGACAAATCGAATGCTAGCATGAGTGGGTGACCAAGATCGAAGCTCTCACATCGTCCCTTCGAGCCGAACGCGCTCAGGTGCGGTTGATGCTGGCCCTCACCTTCGCAACCGGGGTCATCGATGCCGTCGGCTTTCTCGGTCTGGACCGTGTCTTCACCGGCAATATGACTGGGAATGTAGTGATCCTGGGCATGGGCGTCGCAGGTGCTGACAACCTGCCGATCGTCGGCCCGGCGCTCGCGCTGGTCGGCTTCATGGCGGGTGCCGTCGTGGCTGGTCGGGTTCTCCGCGCTGCCTCAGCGGGATGGAGTGCTCGGTCGACGGCTCTGACCGGGGGTGTTGCTCTCACGATGTGCTCGATGGCCGTCCTGGCCTCGGTCGTCCGGGTCGATCACGGGGGGCCAGTCTCCGTAGTGTGCTCCTCGACGCTGGCCGCCGCGATGGGCGTCCAAGCGGCGATGGCGCGCGTCGTCGCGGTCAGGGACGTCACGACCGTGGTCGTGACCTCGACGATCACCGGGCTCGCCGCTGACTCGTGGTTCGGCGCGGGGCGCGGGGGTGGGCAGGCGAGGCGCTTTACCGCTGTGGCCCTGCTGATCCTCGGCGCCCTCCTCGGTGCGCTGATGCTGCGCTGGCACGTGGCCGCTGGCATCGCCTTGGCCGGGGTGGTCGTGGCCGCGGTCGCGGTCGTCGGCGAGCTCCAGCGGCGGCGTGTCTGTGTTTGAATGTCGAACAACTCTTATCGCACCCAATCAATCCATATCGCATCCAACTAACAGAAGAAGGAGAGGGGCCTCATGAGCTCATTCGACGGCAAGGTCGCGTTCGTGACTGGCGGCGGGCGCGGCCAAGGACGGGAGATCGCCCTGGAGTTCGCGCGGCGGGGTGCCGATGTCGCGGTGCTCGACATCGGTCACGACATCGCGAGCCTCCCTTATCCGCTCGCGACGGTCGACGACCTCGCGGAGACCCGGGAGCTGGTCGAAAAGCTGGGGCGGCGATGCGTGACTGTCGTGGGTGACGTCCGCAGCCAGTCCGACCTCGACTCCGCGGTCGAGGAGACGATCTCGACGCTGGGGCGGATCGACTATCTCGTCGCCAACGCCGGGATCTACGACTGGTCGAGCGATCCGCTGTGGGAGACCTCCGATGAGTCGTGGAACGACCAGATCGGCGTCTGCCTCGAGGGTGTGTGGCGGTCGGTCAAGGCGGTCGCCCCGAAGCTCATCGAGCAGGGCGAAGGAGGGGCGATCGTCCTGACGTCTTCCAACGTCGGTGTGGAGGCCGTGCCGTTCAGCGTTGCCTACGTGGCGGCCAAGCACGGCGTCATCGGGATCATGCGCACGGCCGCACTCGAGCTCGCCGCCCACGGCATACGTGTCAACGCGCTGCTCCCCAGCACGACCGACACGAAGATCAACGACCACCAGACGGGGTGGAACCGCACGAGTGGCAAGCCCGACGGTCGTCGCGAGGACTACCTCGACGCCGTGCACCAGTGGACGGCGATGCGCAACACCGGGGTCATTCCTGCCCACGCCCCTGCTCGCGCTGCGGTGTGGCTCTGCTCCGATGACGCCGACTATGTCACGGGGATCCAGCTGCCGGTCGACGCCGGTCACCTGGCGTTGCCCGGCTTCAACCCGTGGCCGATCCGCGACTAAGACTCCGATTCTGGAACGCAGCCCGCCCTCGCGCAGCGAGGGCGGGCTGTCGCTGTCCAGGGCGGTCGCCGTAACCCAATCTTTACGTCGAATCCTCCGGATGTGTTGACGCGACGTCCGTCACATGGGATGTTGTTTGGAGAAGATTGCATCTGATATTTCCGGTATGGGGTGGTGCCGGAATGGTCATCCATACATGGAGGAAAAGTATGCGTTCACGCAAGAAGGTGGGAGTCGCGCTCGGTGCGGCGTGTCTGTCGTTGGTGGTCGCCGCGTGTGGCGGGGAAAGCGACAAGGGCAGCGACGTCCCGGATGAGAAGGTGTCGAAGACCGACGCCGATCGGATCCTCGACGCCGCCAAGGCCGGGCCGGCCAAGGAATGCACCACGGGAAAGGGTCTGACGATCGGCGGCGCGGTGGTCTGGAGCTCCAACGCGGGAGGCAAGGCCTTCAACGACGCGTTCAAGGCAGCCGCCAAGGCGTGCGAGGCGACGCCGTTGCTCGTCGAGGCCAAGGCGGACGACCCGATCAACTCGATGATCAGCGCGATGGACCTGGTCACCTCCAAGAAGGCGGACGTCACCTCGTTCTTCCCGCTCTCGCCCGATGCAATGACCACGCCGAGCAAGCGCGCGGTCGCAGCCGGCATCCCGGTGGTCGCCGGCGAGCTGTCCAACTTCGACGATGCCGCGATCACGTTCCACCAGGACCGCCTCACGGGTGCGGCGAACTCGGCGCGCCTGTTCTGCGACAAGTACCCGGACGGTGGCGGAGTCATCTACGGCGCCTACGGCTTCCCACAGGCCGATCTGGTGGCGATGCAGAAGCGTTTCACCGCTGAGGTGAAGAAGTGCAGCGACGGCAAGATCACCGTCGTCGGGACCTATCAGAACAAGACCGACGACATCGCGGGCGGCCTCAGCACCGCACAGGCGGCGCTGCAGCAGCATCCTGATGCCGTGGGAGTCGTGGCCTACAGCGACACCAATGCCGTCGCGGCATCTCGGGCTGCGACGAACCTCGGCGTACGCGACAAACTGACCATCGTGGGGTACAACGTCGACGCGGTCGGCCACGAGGCGCTCAGCAAGGGAGTCATCGATTACTCCTTCCTGTGGGGGCAGGCCGAACAGGGCGCTCTGACGGTGAAATACATGATCGATCTGGCGCGCGGCGACAAGGCGCCGAAGTACGTCACTCTCTACCCCAAGTGCATCAGCAAGGAGACCATCAAGTCAGTGCCGACGATCGCCGTTCGCACCCTCGGGATCGGTCAAGGTCGTGACCTGGAGCCGACCGGCCTCGCTCCTACCGTGACGAGCGATGACGAGCCACTGCTCGAGGCCGACGCCGACCTCCGTGCTTCAGTCGCGTGCCCGGTCGACTGATGGTCGAGTCCTCGGCTCCTCGCACCGACACGCCTGTCGTGTCGGTGCGAGGAGTGACCAAGCAGTTCCCGGGGGTTCGCGCGCTGGACGACGTCCGGCTGGAGATCTGGCCGGGTGAAGTTCTCGGCCTCGTGGGCGAGAACGGGTCCGGCAAGTCGACTCTGCTCAAGATCGTCGCCGGTCGATACCGGCCCGATGCGGGCGAGGTGATGGTCGCGGGCCTAGCCCTCGACAGCGCCTCGCCGGCTCAGGCGCTCGACAGGGGGATCGCACTGGTCGCGCAGGAGATCCAGATCCAGCCGCATCTCTCGGTGACGGAGAATCTGTTCGACCGACAGTTGCCCCGGCGTCGGGGACGGATCGACTGGAGGCGGGCCCACGACCAGGCTGAAGGCGAGCTGCGCGAGCTCGGCCTCGACATCGCCGCTCGCACGACGGCGGGCACGCTGCCGCTGCACCAACAGCAGATGCTCTCGATCGCTCGGGTCGTCCGGCGCAAGCCCGCGGTCGTCCTCCTGGACGAGCCGACGAGCTCGCTCACGGCTGAGGAGACCGAGGTCGTCTACCGCATGATCCGAGGGCTCAAGGAGGCCGGGAGCGCGGTCGTCTACATCACCCACAGGCTCCGTGAGTACTTCGACCTGACGGACCGTGTGGCGGTGCTCCGCGACGGCAGGAACGTGATGGACGCCCCCACGGCGAGCCTCGACGAGGTCGAGCTGGTGCACCGCATGGTCGGACGAGAGCTGACGGACCTCTTCGCGCGGCCCGACCGGGCATCGGCGGCTCAGGGCGACGACCGTCCTGCGGCGCTGCGGATCAGCGGGCTCACAACCGATCGTGTCATCGACGTGGACCTCGAGGTCCGCCCGGGCGAGATCGTCGGCATCGCGGGTCAGGCCGGCAGCGGTCGCACGAGCCTGGTCGAGACATTGTTCGGCAAATGGTCGTACGACGGCATCATCGAGGTCGCGGGCCAGGAGGTCAGCCTCTCCTCGCCGGCGCAGGCCATTGCATGCGGCGTTGCGCTGGTACCGGAGGACCGCAAGCGATCAGGCCTGGTGCTGTCGATGTCGGTGCAGGAGAACCTGGCCATGGCCGCGGCGATGCTTCTCGGCAAGCGGGGTGTCCGGTCGCCACGTATCGAGGGCAGGCACGCGACAGATGTCGCCCGCCGGGTCGGCCTCCGGGCCGCAGGTCTGGACGTCCTCGCCGGAACCCTGAGCGGAGGCAACCAGCAGAAGATCGTGATCGGCAAGTGGCTGCTGCGCGACCCCTCGGTGCTGATCCTGGACGAGCCGACGCGCGGCGTCGACGTCGGTGCGAAGGCCGAGATCTACGCGATCATCGAGCAGCTCGCCGCCCGCGGTATTGCAGTGGTCGTGGTCTCGTCCGAGCTCCTTGAGGTGCTGAGGCTGGCTGACCGCGTGGTCGTCATGAACAAGGGTCGGGTCGTCGGCGAGCAACCAGGCGACGAGGCCACCGAAGAGACCATCACACGACTGGCGTTCGCGTCATAGGGGTTGAGACACATGAACTTGAGCACCACCACCGAACGGACCGACCAGACACGGTCGACAGGTCCAGACGCCGTCGGCGGGCTGGGGCGTCGGCACGGCTCCCTGCGCCGACATCTCATCGGGCCCTCGGCACCGATGATCGCCGTCGCGGCACTGCTCGTCCTCGTCATCGCCGTCGAGGTGCTGACCGAGCCGACGTTCAGTTCCGCGCCGAACGTGACGAACCTGATGCGCGCAAGCGCGATCCCGGCGATCCTCGCGATCGGCATGACGATCGTGATCCTGTCGGGCGGCATGGACCTGTCGATGGGGGCGATCCTCAGCATCTCGGGAATTGCGTACGCCAAGGCTCTCGAAGCAGGTTGGTCGCAGCCGATTGCGCTCGTCGCCACGCTGGCCCTGGGCGCCGCGGTCGGCTTCTGCGTCAACGGCATCCTCATCGGTCGATTCAAGATGTCGTTCTTCGTGGTCACCCTGGCGTCATCCTCGGCCATCGGGGGAGTCGCGCTGCTGTGGGCCGACAACCGGCAGATCGACATGTCGGGCAGCGACCTCGCGGCCTTCCTCGGCAACGATGCGTGGGGTGGGCGGGTCCCTTTCGGCGCGATCATCGCCGTGGTGCTGGTGATCATGGCCGGGCTCGCACTCAAGTACACGGTCTTCGGTCGAGCGGTCTACGCCGTCGGTGGCAACCCGGAGGCAGCGGCGATGTCCGGCGTGCGCAGTGAATGGGTTGTTCCGGCGGTCTATGGGCTGAGCGGGATGTGCGCTGCTCTCGGCGGGGTCATGATGGCGGGCCGTCAGACTATCGCCGACCCCTCGGCCGGCGGATCGTCGATCGTCCTCTACGTCATCGCAGCGGCGCTGCTCTCGGGAGTGTCCATCGCCGGTGGAGCAGGATCGGTCTACGGCGCCCTGATCGGAACCGCTTTCCTGCAGGTCCTGTCCAACGCCCTGGCGCTGCGTGGCTTCAACAACAGCTGGCAGATGCTCGTGACCGGTCTCATCCTCCTGCTGGCCGTCTACTTCGATCGGGTCCGACAGCGCCTCGCCGGCTTCCAGGCATAACCACCCCTCCCACGAAAGCGAGTACCCATGACTGACGACACCGTGACCGAGCTGGCGGCAGGCTCCCGATCCAGGGCAGTCGCCGCGGGCATCGACGGCTACGAGTTCGACGAGGTGGTGGCTTCCATCGCCGCGATCGAGGAGTGGCCGCCGTCCTTCCGCCTGGCCGCCACGCGACACCTGACAGCAGGGCAAGCGGCCGAGGCGGCCGGTCGTCGCGAGACCGCGACGGAGAGGTATCGCGCTGCTGCGACGTGGTTCTACTTCGCGCAAGCGTGGCCCACGGCAGAAGCCCAGGGATATCTCGATGCTGCCGAGGCACAGTGGCGGGCTCTGGTGACTGCCGACGAAGGCGCCGTCAGGTTGCGGGGCGAGAACTTCAGAGGCGTGCTCCGGCGCCCGGTCGAGCCCGTCACCTCCGACATCCTCGCGGTGCTGGTCTCGGGTCTGGATGGTGCCAAGGAAGAGCAGCTGGCCGTCTCCGACGCCTTGCTCGCCAGGGGGGTGTCGACCCTCGCGATCGACGGACCGGCGCAGGGCGAGCTCACCACGGTCCTGCCGTTCCCGGAGCACTTCGCCGGTGTGGTGTCCGAAGCGCTCGACCGACTGCAGGACGTCGAGCCGAGCTGGCGTCCGTCGGCGATCGGCATCTGGGGCTCTAGCCTGGGTGGGCACTACACGATGGCGACCTTGGGGCGTGAGCCGAGACTTCGAGCGGGCGTCGTCGTGAGCGGGTTCGCGAAGGCGAGCTGGGACAGCATGGGCCCGTACGTCAGATCTCTGGCAGAGCTGCGCGCAGGTGGGGAGGAGGCAGCCCGCGACTTCGCCAACGGTCTTGACGCCGAGGATGACGTCAAGCGCATCACGGCTCCGGTCTTCATCGTCGACGGCGGCGAGGACCCACTGGTCAACGGCGACTTCACGGGTGCGTGGATGGCCGAGCAGATTCCCGACGCCACCCGCCGGTTGATCGAGCAGGGCGACCATAACGTCGCCAATGCCAGGTGGCTGTGGCTCACGGACGCCGCCGACTGGATGGCCGAGCAGCTGCGCGGATCCGTCCGATGACGGGTTGAGGCGGCACCCGCTGAGCCGAGACGACACCCCACCCACTACTGCGGTAGACGGAGAGAGCCCATCCCTCCGTCTACCGTGAGGAGCGTTCCGGTGGTCGAGCCGCTGAGCGGACTGGCCAGATAGACGATGGCCGCCGCGACCTCCTGCGGGGTCACGAGCCGGGCGAGGGGCTGGCGGGCTTTCAGAGCCGTCGCTGCGGCGTCGGGGTCGCTGGCCTGGTCGAGAAGCCGGGCCACCCAGGGGGTGTCGGCTGTGCCGGGCAGTACCGCATTGACCCGGATCCCTTCGTGCACGTGATCGGCCGCCATGGCCAATGTCAGGCTCGAGACGGCACCCTTGCTCGCGCTGTAGAGCGCGCGCTGTGGAACGCCTACCGCAGCCACGATCGATCCGGTGTTGACAACCGCCGCGTTGGTCGACTGCCGCAGATATTCCAGGGCGGCGGAGGTGACTCTGGCCAATCCGATCACGTTGACGTCGAGTACACGCTGCCACTCGGCGTCGTCGTTCTCCGCGATGTTTCCGGCAGCGCCGATCCCGGCGTTGTTGACCAGAACATCGAGACCGCCCAGTTCCTGGGCAGCTTCGGCGACAGCCGAATTGACGCGCGAACGATCCGAGATATCGCATTCGATCTCGACATGGCCGCTTCGTCCCGAATGGGCACGGTCGAGTATTGCGACAGTCGCGCCGCGGTCGCGCAGTACATCTGCGGTCGCGGCACCGATGCCGCTTGCGCCTCCCGTGACGAGGGCTGTCAATCCGGAGAAGTCGTTCATGGTGTGTCCTTTGGGCGGGTGGCGTGTTCGTAGAGCTCGAGCAGGTGGACGTAGGTCTGACCCGTGGCCCGGCTCATGCCGATCTCACAGGTCCGATTGGCTGAGGCGTAGGCATCGAATTCCCGCGATCTGATGGCTTCGGCCTGGGGCGCCGTCGCGGATCTGGTGAGTTCGGGGTGGAGCATGCCCCGGTCGCCGGCGAAGGCGCAACACGACCATTCGAATGGCACGAACACCGAGTCCGCGAGCGCTTCCGCGATCCGATTCAAGGAGTCGTTCAGGCCGAGGCGCGTGGACGAGCACGTCGGATGGAGGGCGAGTGAGGAGATACGCGATTTCACGTCGAGGCGCGGACGAATGTGGGTGTCGACGAAGGCGATCGCATCGACGACCGTCAACTGCTGTCCGTATGTCGTCGCGACGTCGTCGAACAACCGATCCAGTCCCTCGGTGCAGGACACCGAATCGCTCACGACAGGTAGTCGGCCGTGGTCGGTGGCCTCCCAGAGGACGGCGGCGTCCTTCTTGACCATCGCGTGGTATCCGTCGGTGAGCCCTTTGGATTTCCACGGCGTGCCGCAACACAACTCATTGATGCCTTCGGGAGTCCGCACGGACACTCCGGCCCTCTGACAGAGCTCGAGGAATGCGGAGGCAACTCCGCCGTTGTCCTCGGCGGGGGCGAACATGGCCCCCAGGCAGGACGGCATGAAGACCGCCTCCGGTGACGTGGCATCAACCGCTCGGCGAGGACTTCCTCCTGCAGGAAGGCTGACGTCCCAGAGCGGGATGGCATCGTCGCCGAGGACTGAACGAGCACCCCGGGACATCGTCGATGGGATCGACGGGTGGACCCGGTCCGCCGCAGTCAGCGCGCCGGCGGCCAACCGGGTCGTCCCCGACCAATGTTTCGCGGCCTGTGACCACGCTGTGTTCACGACCTTGCCGGAGGATTCGGCGCGAAGTCGTTTGACGAGCGCGCCGGTGTCGATGAGTACCGGGCACGCGGTCTGGCACATCCCGTCGGCGGCGCATGTTTCGAGGCCGTCGTATTCGTAGCTGCGCTCCAGCTCGGCGACCAGTGCGGAGTCTCCCTGGGCTTTCGCCCGTGCCAATTCGCGCCGCAGGACGATCCGTTGTCTAGGGGTCAGGGTCAGGTCTTTGCTCGGGCAGACAGGTTCGCAATATCCGCACTCGACACAGCGATCGGCTTCGGCCTCGATCGAGGGGGTCGATTTGAGGTTCTTGACGTGAGTCATGGGGTCGTCGGTGATGATGATTCCCGGATTGAGAGTCGCCCGGGGATCGCAGAGCTGCTTGACACGGACCATGGCGCGGTAGATCACAGGTCCGAACTGCCGTTCGACGTACGGCGCCATGATCCGTCCGGTGCCGTGTTCGGCCTTGAGCGTCCCACCCGCTCCAAGCACCAGGTCGACGAGTTCTTCTGTGAAGTCGACATAGTGGCGAAGTCTCTCGGCGTCGTCGAATCTCTCGTTGAGGAGGAAGTGGATATTCCCGTCCTTCGCGTGTCCGAAGATCACACTGTCGGTGTAGTCGTGCAGCCGGAAGAGCTCGTGGAGATCACGGCAGGTCTCTGCGAGTTGCGGAACCGGCACGGCGACATCCTCGAGAAGCGCCGTGGTGCCGGTCGGACGGTTGCCCGCCACGGTGGCGTACAGGCCCTTGCGAAGGTGCCACAACCCGGATCGGGTCGCTGCCTCGCTCGACATGTGGGCGGGGGACGACAGGGGGAGGGACGCCAGAAGTCCGGCGCTGGGTTCGGTCAACTCGCGCAGTTCCTCGGCGCTGGATGCCTGGTACTCGACGAGCAGAGCGGCGTGCCGATCGACGTCGATGCCGGCCAAGTAGTGACCGGCCGCAGGATCCTTCTTCGACACGATCAGTGAGGTGGCGTCGAGTAGTTCGATCGCGGTGGGATCCGTGGAGACGAGGGCGGGAAGCGCCTCGGTCGCGAATTGCAGGGTGTCGAATACGAGGAGACCGGTCGAAGCGTGACTGCCGACCGGGATCGTGGCGAACACCGCCTCGGCGACGAATGCCAGGGTGCCTTCTCCGCCGATGATGAGATGGGTGAGGATCTCGACCGGATCGTCGTGGTCGAGGAATGAATTGACCCCGTATCCCATGGTGTTCTTCATCGAGAACTGCTTGCCGATGGTCTCCACCGCGGCTGCGTCGGACCGCAGTTCGTCGCGGATCTGCAACAGTCCTTCGAACAGCTCGGGTTCTTGGGCGCGCAACTCAGAATTGGCGCTGCTTCGCGATGAATCGATCGTCGTCCCGCTCGGCAGGACGAATGTCATGGATCGCAGGGTCCGATAGGTGTTGAAGGCTGTGCCGCACGCCATGCCGCTGGAATTATTGGCGATGACTCCGCCGATCGTGCAGGCAGCCTCGCTGGCCGGGTCGGGGCCGAGCTTGCGACCGTAGGCGGCGAGGCGGGCGTTGACCTGTCGCACGGTGACGCCGGGTTGGACCCGAACGCTCATGCCGTCTGGAGCGACCTCGATCCTGCGGAACTGGGAGCGAGTGTCGACGAGGACTCCGGACGTGGATGCCTGGCCGCTGAGGCTCGTCCCCCCTGATCTGAAAGTCAGCGAGATCCCAGCATTTCCGCAGGCACGCATGATGGCGGCGACATGGCGATCGCTGCTCGCATCGACGACGGCGTCAGGCGTCAGAAGATAGTGCGATGCATCGTGCGCCATGGCGAGCCGGTCGGATGCGCCCGTGCGGAGCCCTTCGGTTCCTTCGAGAGCTCGAAGCGTTGCGGGAGTTGTTCCGCGATAGGCGACTGCAGACACAGCATCTTCCATTTCTTGAAACGATGATCTACTATTTGGAATATGACGGATACTACCTCGGCTGATGACTCCAGGGGAAGTGGTGAGGACCGCAAACTCGTCGGAGCCGACCGGACCCTTGCGGTGTTGTCGGAGTTGGCGTTACACCCCGAAGGTGTCCGGCTCGAAGAACTCGCCTCGGCGGTTGCCAGCCCGAAGCCGACGGTCCACCGGGCTTTGGTGGCGCTGCGCCGGGCGGGCTTCGCGGCCCAGGACGGTCACGGCCGGTACCTGTTGGGCAGCGAGTTCCTCCGCCTCGCATTCCTGAATCACGAAGGTCGTCCCGATCACGTCCGGATCTCCGGTGCGCTGAAGTCGCTGAGTGAGCAGTACGGGGAGACGATCCACTACACGGTGCTCGACGGCGACGCGGTGGTATATCGCGCCAAGGAGGATCCGCTCGTCGGCAGCGTCCGGCTCACCTCGGTCGTGGGCGGAAGGAATCCGGCGCACTGCACTGCGGCTGGCAAACTCCTCTTGTCGTTCCAATTGCCTGATCGTCAGGCCATCGAGGGCTGGATGCAGGGACGAAGTCTGGTGCGGCAAACTCCCGCATCGATGACGACCCTGGACGAATTGGACGAGGAATTCACGCGTATCCGGACGCAGGGATATGCGGTCGACGATCAGGAGAACGAACCGGGTATCAACTGCTTCGCAGTTCCGGCTTTTCTGGCCTCGGCAGATATGCCGACCGGTGCGGTCAGCGTCAGCGCCCTGGCCTATCGGACGCCGTTGGCGAAGTTGGTCGATGATCACGCCGCCATCGTCGAGTCGATTCAGGCGAGCCTGCGCGGGGACATGCCCCTGAACTGAGGTCTCTGCGACCTCGACCCTTCTGCGCGGCACGGCGTCGCGCTTTGACAACCAGTACTAGGAGAATCAGATGTTCCTGATGCGTATCGGCGATTTCGGCTCTGAGCGTCCCGTGGTCCGGCTGGACGAATCCAGCTACATCGATGTCTCCGACGTCGTCGACGACTACAACGAGAGCTTCTTCGCCGGCGGCATGGATCTGCTGCGAACCGTGGTGGCTGAGCGCACCCGTTCGGGCCAGATCAAGCAGTTCGCCGGAGAACGCATCGGAGCGCCGATCGCCCGGCCGCACCAGATCCTTTGCATCGGTCTCAACTACAGCGATCATGCAGCCGAAACCGGACAGCCGGTGCCCGATGAACCGATCATCTTCACCAAATCGCCCAATACATTGGTCGGACCGTTCGACGACGTCCGCATTCCTCGCAATTCGACCAAGACGGACTGGGAGATCGAGCTCGGCATCGTGATCGGGCGCAGGACGTCGTACCTCGATACGGTCGACGACGCCAAGGATGCGATCGCCGGCTACGTGGTCGTCAACGATGTCAGTGAGCGCGAGTTCCAGCTCGAGCGCGGTGGCCAGTGGTCGAAGGGCAAGTCGGCCGAGACCTTCAACCCCGCAGGACCGTGGCTCGCGACGCCCGACGAGATCGAGGATGTGCGCAACCTGGGTATGTGGCTGGATCTCAACGATGAGCGGCGCCAGGACGGAAGCACATCGACGATGATCTTCGACCCGTACGTCATAGTCCATCACCTCAGCCAGTTCATGGTTCTCGAGCCGGGCGATCTCATCAACACCGGCACGCCGCCCGGGGTCGGGATGGGCCAGGACCCGCAGGTGTGGCTTCGTCCCGGCGACGTGATGCGGTTGGGCATTGACGGGCTCGGGATCCAGGAGCAGACCGTGATCGGGGCACGGTAGACCGCGCATGGTCAGCTTCTTCACATTGTCGAATGGCCGGCACACCGCAGTCGTCTCGGACTTGGGAGCCAGTCTGCTGCAGATGCATGTGCCGGACAGGAGCGGGAATCTCGCCGATGTCGTGCTCGGACGGCCGGATGTGGCTCGGAATTCGGGAGACCCGGCATACATGGGCGTCACGGTTGGGCGATTCGCCGGCAGGATCCGGCGTGGTCGGTTCTGTCTCGACGGACAGGAGCATCACGTCACGATCAACGAGGGACTCAACCACATTCACGGAGGGGTGCGGGGATTCGACAAGCACATCTGGTCGGCCTCGGTGCACTCCGGGGAGGAGGCGGTCACCTTCAGCCGGGTCTCTCCGGACGGCGAGGAGGGATATCCGGGCCAGGTCGATGCCGCAGTGACGTATCGGCTCGTCGATGCGACTCTCGAGATCGAGATGTCTGCGACATGCGATCGACCCACGCCGGTGTCGATGATCAATCATTCGTACTGGAATCTGGCCGGTCACGATTCGGGCGACATGCTGGGCCATGAGCTCCAAGTGCTGGGCAGCCAGTATCTGCCGATGGACGACGAACTGATTCCTACCGGTGAGATCGTGCCTGTCCGGGGGACGGCTCTCGACTTCCTGACCCCGCGCGGAATCGGTGAACGTATGTCGGACCTGGGGACGGGCGGGTACGACCATCTGTGGGCTTTGGACGGTTCCGGATCGCGAATCGTGGCGCGCTTGACCGACCCGCGATCCGGTCGGCGTTTCGAGCTGGAGTCGAATCAGGCGGGAGCGTGCATCTACGCGGGTCGAATCCTCGAGGGTCTCACCGCGAAATCGGGAGCGCGGGCCTATTCCGCGTTCGCGGGTCTGGCGCTGGAGACCCAGGGATTGCCGAGTGACGTCGATGCCTGTCTGTCCGTCCTGCGGCCGGGGGATCGGTATGTGAACACCATGAGGTTCACGTTCTCGGCTGTGTAGTCACGCGTCGGGCTTCGACGCCGACAGTACGGCGGTAGCGGCGCATGCGAGTAGGCAGCGGACGGCGCGGCGAACCGCGGGGTTGCCCGCAAGACGTGCGATCCGTTCCATCGTCATGGCCTAGCGATCGCCGCCATGGCGGGAGATCGAGCTGTGGGAGGGCTTCGGCTTGTCGTCGTCTTCGAGTTCGGCGGCGATCGACACCGTGAGGCCGCCGAGCATGAAGCCGATCAGCGCGGCGGCGAGAGTCTTGGTGTTCACGAGGATCCTCCGTGGCTCTGGTGCTGGTGTCCGTCATGCCCGGTGTGCTCGTCTCCGTGCATGAACTGGTGGGTCAGGGCGTGTCCCTTGCCTTTGTCGATGAGGTACCGGTTGACCGGGAACGCGGCGATGAACGCGACGGTCAGGGCGAGCATCATGCTGAGCCAGAAGACCGGATTGACCAGACCGGCGTCCATGGCGCCGGGAATGACGGCCATGACGAGGTTGTCCACGAGCTCCATGACGGCGATGGAGAGAGTGTCGGCGGCGAAGACGATGCTGAGGGCGGCGAAGAAGCCCAGCCCAGCCTGGATCAACGGGAGGGTCGACAGCGCATAGCCGAACAAGAACGCCAGCCCGACCGCGAGTGCGATGGTCGCGATCGCGCTGAGGCCCAAAGCGGTGCCGATCATCAGGCCGAGGATCTCACCGATCGCACAGCCCGTGAGGCAATGCAACGTGGCGTTGGCGGCCATGCTGTTGCGGGGGTTCATGTGAGTCCTTCCTCGGATACCCCCTGACGGTATCTACTTGATCATCGAAGATCAACCGTCCCCGGGTTTGAATACCATGGGGGGGTATAGTATGGTGATCGACAAGAACAAGAAGCTCAATACCGGCGGGGGGTACCATGAAGGTTGATTGTCCAATTGAGAGCCTGAAAGGCATCGCGATGACCGAGACCCAGCCCCCCGTCGACCAGCAGCCGGAACACCAGCACAGCTATATCGCCAACAACACCAAGGGTGACTACCTCAAGCGGCTGCGTCGCATCGAAGGTCAGGCCCGCGGACTCCAGCGGATGGTCGAAGAAGAGCAGTACTGCATCGACATCCTCACCCAGGTGTCGGCGATGACCAAGGCGCTCCAGTCGGTCGCATTGGGTCTTCTCGACGAGCACATGGCCCATTGCGTCGTCAACGCCGCTCGCGAGAACCCGCACGAAGCCGAGATCAAACTCAAAGAAGCCTCCGACGCGATCGCCCGTCTCGTCCGGTCCTGACGACACAGACCCTGCACATCAGCAGATATACGAAAAGGAATGAGAACCATGAGCCAGACCAGCACCTACACAGTCACCGGTATGACGTGCGGCCACTGCGTCTCCTCGGTCACCGAGGAGGTCCAGGAGATTCCTGGAGTCGAATCGGTCGACGTGGTTCTCGAGACCGGTGCCGTGACGATCACCAGTGCGGCCCCGATCGATGACACCGCGGTAAAGACGGCGGTCGAAGAGGCCGGGTATCAACTCGCATGAATACCGCAACCAAGGTCGGCGGCTTCGCTGCAGGATTGGCAGCGGTGTTCGGTCTGACAGTCGGTGCAGGTAGTGCCTTCGGGCCCGATGCCGATCCGAAGCCGGCCGGTCACGGTGCACACGCCGACAACAAGACCGACGCCGAGAAGCCGACAGCGGCGCCGGCCGCGGACGTTCCAGGGGGCCTGATGGTGTCCCAGGGCGGGTACACCCTGGGCCTCGCGCAGGCCGAGATGGCTCCAGCTGACGACGCGACGGTGAAGTTCACGATCGCCGGCCCAGACGGCAAGGCGGTCACGGCGTACGACGTCGAGCACGAGAAGAAGCTGCACCTGATCGCGGTGCGGCGCGATTTCTCCGGCTTCCAGCACGTCCACCCCGAACTGGCCCCTGACGGCACATGGACCACCAAGCTGGATCTGACCGCCGGCCAATGGCGTCTGTTCGCCGACTTCAAGACGACAGGAGCCGAAGCACTCACTTTGGGCGCCGATCTGGCGGTCGCGGGATCGTACGAACCCGCCGAACCGTCTGCTCAGACCCGAACTGCCGAAGTCGACGGTTACACCGTCCGGCTCGACGGCGATCTGTCGGCCGGCGCCGACGCGAAGCTGACGCTCGCGGTCGAACGTGACGGCAAGCCGATCACCGATCTCGAGCCCTACCTCGGTGCCTACGGTCACCTGGTCGCCCTCCGCGCAGGAGACCTGGCCTATCTCCACGTCCATCCAGACGGCGCGCCCGGCGACGGCAAGACGAAGCCGGGACCCGATGTGGTGTTCTATGCCGCGGTTCCGAGCTCCGGGACGTACCACCTCTACCTGGACTTCAAGCACCAGGGAGTCGTGCGGACCGCGGCCTTCGCGGTGAGTACGTCCGGAACCGCTGCTGCGGCGCCGCCGCAGGACAGCGGTGAGTCCGACGACGGCCACACCGCCCACTAACACCCTCCCAGTCACACCCTCGAAGGAGGAACAGATGAGCACCACCAGCACTCCCGCCGTCACCGACGCCATCGAACTCAAGATCAGCGGTATGACCTGCGCGTCGTGCGCCAACCGCATCGAGCGCAAGCTCAACAAGCTCGACGGCGTCACCGCGACGGTCAACTATTCGACCGAGAAGGCCAAGGTGACCTTCGCGGAAGGAGTGCTGCCCGCAGACCTGGTGGCGACGGTGGAGTCGGCCGGTTACGGTGCGGCGTTGCCTCAGCCGAAGGGCGAGGACGTCGCGGAAGAAGACCCTGACGGCGACGATCCCACGCGATCGCTGCGCCAACGGCTCCTGGTCTCGGCCCTCCTCTCGGTGCCGGTCATCGCGATGGCGATGATCCCTGCGCTGCAGTTCGAGTTCTGGCAGTGGCTTTCACTGACCCTCGCGGCACCGGTTGTCGTCTGGGGCGCCTGGCCGTTCCACCGGGCGGCGTGGGTCAACCTGCGCCACGGCACGTCCACGATGGACACCCTGATCTCCGTCGGAACGATCGCCGCACTGGGCTGGTCGATCTACGCGCTCTTCTGGGGCACGGCGGGCACGCCGGGTATGACGCACCCGTTCGAGCTGAGCGTCGAGCGCACTGACGGCGCCGGAAATATCTACCTCGAAGCCGCTGCGGGCGTGACGACCTTCATCCTCGCCGGTCGCTACTTCGAAGCGCGCTCCAAGCGCCGCGCCGGTGCTGCCTTGCGGGCGCTTCTGGAGCTGGGCGCCAAAGAGGTCGCCGTTCTTCGCGACGGTCCTGACGGTCCGTTCGAGGAGCGCATTCCCACTGAGCAGCTGACGGTGGACATGAAGTTCATCGTCCGTCCCGGTGAGAAGATCGCGACCGACGGAATCATCGAGGAGGGCTCTTCCGCGGTAGATGCCTCGATGCTCACAGGTGAGTCGGTGCCGGTCGAAGTCAGTCCAGGCGATGCGGTCGTCGGCGCCACGGTCAACGCCGGCGGACGTCTGGTCATCCGCGCCACTCGGGTCGGCGGCGACACCCAGCTCGCCCAGATGGCTCGGCTGGTCGAGGATGCCCAGAACGGCAAGGCGCAGGTACAGCGACTGGCCGATCGAGTATCGGGAATCTTCGTCCCGATCGTGATCGCTCTGGCAATCGGCACTCTCGGCTTCTGGATCGGCAGCGGTGCCAGCCTCGCTACAGCTTTCACCGCGGCTGTGGCCGTGCTGATCATCGCTTGCCCGTGCGCGCTGGGTCTGGCCACGCCGACTGCTTTGATGGTCGGCACCGGCCGCGGCGCCCAGTTGGGCATTCTGATCAAGGGCCCCGAGGTGCTTGAATCCACCCGCAAGGTCGACACGATCGTCCTCGACAAGACCGGAACCGTCACGACGGGTCAGATGACTCTGATAGACGTATTCGTCGCTCCCGGTGAGGACGCCGATCAGGTGCTCCGGCTGGCAGGCGCCTTGGAGGACGCTTCCGAGCACCCCATCGCCCAGGCGATTGCGAACGGTGCGCGTGAGCGGGTCGGCACTCTTCCCACGGTCGAGGATTTCGCCAACGTCGAAGGTCTCGGCGTGCAGGGCATGATCAACGACGTCGACGACACGCACGCTGTCCTGGTCGGACGGCCGCAGTTGCTCGCCGATTGGTCCCAGCACCTGCCTCCTGAGCTGGAAGAGGCGATGACCTCGGCGCAGGGCAAGGGTGGGACCGCAGTGGCGGTCGGCTGGGACGGCGCTGCTCGCGGCGTGGTCGTCGTGGCCGATGCGGTCAAGCCGACTTCTGAGGAGGCGATTGCCCAGTTCCGCAATCTGGGTCTGCGCCCGATCCTGCTGACCGGTGACAATGCGATCGTCGCCCGCACGGTGGCCGCCCAGGTGGGCATCGCGCCGGATGACGTGATCGCCGACGTGCTGCCGTCCGACAAGGTCGACGTCGTCAAGCGTCTGCAGTCCGAAGGGCGCGTCGTGGCGATGGTCGGCGACGGCGTCAACGATGCGGCCGCACTGGCCCAGGCCGATCTCGGCCTGGCGATGGGAACCGGAACCGACGTCGCGATCGAAGCCAGCGATCTGACGCTCGTGCGTGGCGACCTGCGTGTCGCGGCCGACGCGATCCGGCTGTCGCGGCGCACATTGGGCACGATCAAGGGCAATCTGTTCTGGGCCTTCGCCTACAACGTTGCCGCCCTGCCGCTTGCGGCCGCAGGTCTGCTCAATCCGATGTTGGCCGGAGCAGCAATGGCCTTCTCGTCGGTTTTCGTGGTCAGCAACAGCTTGCGGCTGCGCGGTTTCAAGCCGCTGACGTCGGATCGCGACGCCTGATGAATCGGTTCGCGCTGTTGACTCCGCAGACTGCTGTCGGTGCTGCCCGTGACCTGCTCGGAGAGTTGGTCGAGCGTCACGGGCAGGTGGGGGACATGGTTCGGGCCATGGCCAACTCCCCGGCAGTGCTGGGCGGGTACTTGGCGCTCAGCAAGTCCATGAAGCGGGCCAAGCTGGACCGCGCGATCAGCGAGCGGATCTCGATCGCGGTCCAGGTCGAACAAGGCTGCCGGACGTGCCTCGACTCCCACGTCTCCGCCGCCCGGGCCCTCGGCCTCGACGATGTCGAGATAGACCTGGCGCGGCGGGGGACGTCGGGCGATCCGGTCATCGCCCCCATGGTGGCTTACGGACTGCAGGTCTACGTCGAGCCGACGGCGATCAGCGCCGAACAGATCGACGAACTGCGGGGATTGGGCTACAGCGATCGCGCCATCGCCGATGTGGTCGGCGTGGTGGCGCTCAACGTCCTGACCGGGGCGTTCAATCTGGTCGCGGGTCTGCAACCAGCCTGAACTCGGTCACTGCGCGTTGAGAGCCGGACCACGGCGGTCCCAGGAGTTCATGACGATCAGGGTCTTGGTCCCGGTGATCTTGCCCGAACGTCGCATTGCGTTGACGACGCGTTGCAGATGGTCGACGTCGGTGACCAGGATCCTGACCACGGCGTCGGGATCGCCGGCGATGGTGTAGAAGCCCTGTACCTCCGGGACGTCGCGGACGATATCGCTGAGCTCGGCGGTGTCGGTTGCGCCGGTCAATCTGATCTCGGTGAATGCTTCGAGCTGGCCCGCTCGTCGCCGGTCGACGACGGCGACGTATCCCTGGATGATCCCGTCGCGTTCGAGTCGGTCGATCCTTCGGGCGACCGGGGCCGCCGACAAGTTGACCTGTCGTGCGATGTCACTGACGGGGGTCCGTGCATTCGTCTCGAGGATCGTCAGGATCTTGCTGTCTACCGCATCCACGTCGCCCCCATCGCTATGTAACAAACTTTGCTCTATTAAGCATGATTATGTCGCAAATCGGGGGCTTTGTTGCCGGTAACCGTCCAAAGACGCACGTATCCCGCATGGATATATCGCTGGGCAGTCCCGCGTGACAGGGTGCGGAGCGGGTGATCCCCGCCAGTAGAGGCAATGCCCTGATCCGGGCCGTCCTTCGTTGTGTCGATGCACACGCCACTGCCGAATCGGCCGCGTGGTGCGTCGTCCCCGTGTACGCCGGCCCTCAAGGATCATCATGACCCAGTCCCTCCCGTCCATTCACGCGTCCGGCTCCGCTCAGGATCTCGACGTGCTCCGGACCATCGCCGAACGGGTGCGGTGGATCTCGGCATCGATCGTCGATGCCGCCAACCGGGGGCGGCCCAATGAGTCGGGGGTCAAGGTCGGTGGTCATCAGGCGTCGAGCGCGTCGATGGTCGACATCATGGTGTCGCTGTGGTTCTCCGAGCTGACATCGCTCGACCGGGTCTCGGTCAAACCGCACGCCTCACCCGTTCTCCATGCGGTCAACTACTTGTTGGGCGATCTGGACGAGAAGTATCTGACGACGTTGCGCTCCAAGGGTGGACTGCAGTCGTATCCGAGCCGGCTCAAAGATCCCGACACCGTGGACTTCTCGACCGGATCGGTAGGCATCGGTGCGACGGCTGCTCTGTGGGCCGCGATATCGCACAGGTACGTCAGCTCGCATTTCGCCACGGCACCGGCCGCGGGCCGCTTCGTGAGCCTGCTGGGTGACGCGGAACTCGACGAGGGTGCGATCTGGGAGGCCGTGGCCGATCCGTCGGTCGCCAAACTCGGTGAGCTGTTGTGGATCGTCGACCTCAACAGGCAGTCGCTGGACCGGGTCGTGCCCGATGTCCAGATACATCGCTTGATGGGGATGTTCGAGGCGGCCGGTTGGCAGGTCGTCACGCTCAAGTGGGGTCGCGCGATCGCGGAACTCTTCGGTCGACCCGGCGGCGATGAGCTCCGCAAGCGCCTCGAGGACATGCCGAATGAGGAGTACCAGCGGCTGCTGCGTGTGGATCCTACGGAGATTGCCGATCGTATCGTCGGCGATCGCGGGACCGCCGAGCTGCGCGCGCTGCTGGCGTCTCTGACGGTGGCTGAGCTCGCGCATGCCGTGCGGGATCTCGGTGGGCATGACATCGGACTGCTGCTCGACACCTACCGGGCCATCGACCGGACGCGTCCCACGGTGATCTTCGCGTACACCGTCAAGGGTCGGGGGCTGCCGACGGAGGGGCATCCCAACAATCATTCGGCGCTCTTGACGGGCGACCAGATGCTGGAGCTGGCCCGCGGCTGCGGCACAGATCCCGACGATCCGTGGGCCACGTTCCCGGTCGGATCGGCCGCTGCGGGACTGTGCGAGGCGCGCAGCGAGATCATGGCGCGCCCGCCGATCGTGCCCCAGCCGACCGGAAACGTCCCGGTGCGACTGGCACGCTCGCACAAGGCGCCGATTTCGACCCAGGCTTCGCTCGGTCGGTTGCTCGTGGATCTGAAGCGAGCTGCTCCCGAGATCGCCGGCCGAATCGTGACTTGCAGTCCCGATGTCGCATCCTCGACCAACCTCGGGGGATGGATCAACAAGACGGGTGTCTGGTCCGTCGAGGACCGGCTCGACTGGTTCGCCGACGATGCCGAGCGGGTCCTCAAGTGGTCCGAGGTCACCAACGGCCAGCACATCGAGCTCGGTATCGCCGAGGTCAACCTCGTTTGCCTGCTGGGTGAGCTGGGAGCCACCTGGTCGCGGTGGGGAGAACGACTCATCCCGATCGCCACGCTGTACGACCCGTTCATCCCCAGAGCGCTGGAGCCGTGGTCGTACGGGATCTACTCGGGTGGTCAGTCGATCATCATCGGAACGCCGTCCGGTGTGACATTGGCTCCCGAAGGTGGTGCGCACCAGTCGATCACGACTCCGTCGATCGGACTCGAACAGCCTCAGTGCATCGCCTGGGAGCCCGCGTTCGCCCAGGATCTGGAGTGGTGCATGCTCTCCGCGATGAGCAAGGTCGGCATCGAGGGGGGTACGTCGTCGTACTTCCGGCTTTCGACCCGACCGATAGATCAGGGACTTGCCGCACTGCCCGACGACGAGCTGCTGCTGGAACGTCGGCGCCAGCAGGCTATAGCCGGCGGTTACCGCCTGACACAGCACGATCCGGCCACCGAGCAGGTCACTTTGGTGGGCGTCGGCGCGATGATGCCCGAGGTCATCGCTGCGGCCGAGGCGCTGGACGAGTTGGGTGTCACGGCCGGAGTGGTCTGCTTGACGAGCCCTGATCTGGTGTTCCGCTCGTTCAATCAGCGCGGGACGGTCGGGGCCGCACGCGGTGACGACATCATCAGCGTGCTGTTCCCAGATGCGTCCGCAGCACCACTCGTGACGGTCATGGACGGCCATCCCCACACGTTGTCGTTCTTGGCCGGCGCCCGCGGAGACGGGATCCGGTGCCTGGGCGTCAGTGACTTCGGTCAGTCCAGTGACCTGGCCGATGCCTACGCGCTGCACGGTATCGACACCGGTTCGATCGTCGCCGCCGCGCTGACACTCCTCGGTCGCTGAACCTAGGAATTGTTCGCGATCGTGCCTCGCACCTCGATCGCATCGAGCATCAGGTTGAGCGCGGCATCGAAGACGTCCTCGCTGCGCACCTGGGCCAGGTTCGCGCTGATAGCGTGGATCTGCGGGACGTCGGTGGGGTCGGCCGCTCCGGCGACGCGCTACCGCTGACCTCGACGGGCAAGATCATGAGGCGCAAGCTGATCGACGGATTCGGCGTCTGACCCACGTATCGGCGCGCAACTGGGACATCTGCCGTAGAGTGCGGGCGCATCGGTTCGTCAGTGCCATCGGGATTCGGAGGTCAGTTGTGCGTCGCCCCAGCAACGCTGAGCAGCGGTTCTACGATGCCGCGATGGAGATCCTGGCCCAAGACGGCGTCGGTGCGCTGAAGCTCAAGGCGGTCTGCCAGCACCTCGACCTGTCGACGGGATCGTTCTATTTCTCGTTTGCCAGCTGGAGTGAATTCACCGATCAACTGCTCGAGAACTGGTACCGGGAGCGCACCGGGCGCTTGGCCGACGCGGCACGGTCATCCGATGATCCCTCGGAACGGGTGGAGAATCTCCTGCAGGTGGGCCTGAGCCTGCAGCACTCTGCGGAGGCATCGATCCGGGTGTGGGCCGGGATCAGCCCGCACGTCGCCGATGTCCAGCGGCGGGTCGACGACGAGGCACTGGCCCTGGTCACCGAAGCGCTCGCGCAACTGGTCGGCGATGTGGCCGAGGCCGAGGTGCTCGCGCATGCGGCGATCTATGCCGTGATCGGGTACGAGGCCCACAGTTCCCGCAATGAGATCGCGCTGGAGTTCGTGCTTCGCGAGATCCAGCAGCGCGTCCAGCGCACGGCGGACGAGCGACGGACCGCCGGGCTGTAGCTGCCAGGCCGTCCCTGAGGACGGACTGCGGTTCGGGGTTGACTCGCGCTATAACTGTAATTACAGTTACAGCGATCAGTGACCGAGGCCACACTCCCAATTAGGCCTCGGAGCGAGGGGACGTTGTGCTGCGCGCACATGACTTCAACACGTCTGGGCCGTCGTCATGACCGCCTCGACGCAGCTTCCGGCTGGGCTCAACACCGAGACCGCCAAGATCGCCAAGCGGGCCGCCAAAGCCAATCCGCTGATGGTGGGCACGGCAGCAGTGGGTGAGTTCTACCTGTTCTGCCTCACGGTGCTGCGCACGATGCTCACGACGCGTTTCCGCTTCCGCGAGTTCGTGTCGCAGGCCTGGTTCATCGCGACGGTGTCGATCGCTCCGGCGGTCATGATGTCGATCCCGTTCTGCGTCGTGATCATCTTCCAGGTCAACCAGCTGCTGATCCAGATCGGCGCCGTCGACTTGTCGGGAGCTGCTGCGGCGGTGGCGGTGGTGCGTGAGATCGGGCCGATCGTGAGCGTCCTGGTCGTCGCCGGTGCCGGAGCGACCGCGGTGTGCGCCGATCTCGGATCGCGCAAGATCCGCGAAGAGATCGACGCGATGGTCACGTTGGGGATCAACCCCATCGAGCGTCTGGTCGTGCCGAGAGTCGTCGCGTCGATGGTCATCGCGATCGCCCTCAACGGACTCGTGTCGACAGTCGGGCTGCTCGGCGGCTACTTCTTCTCGGTCGTGCTGCAAGGCGCCACCCCCGGCCTGTTCATCTCTGATATGACGCTGGTGGTCGGCGTTGCCGACTTCATCTCCGCGGAGATCAAAGCTGCGGTGTTCGGTCTTCTGGCGGGTCTGACGGCCTGCTACCTGGGCCTCAATGCCAAAGGCGGACCCAAGGGCGTGGGGGAGGCGGTCAATCAGACCGTCGTGTTCTCCTTCATGCTCCTGTTCGCCGCCAACAGCGTCATCACCACGATCTTCCTCAATCTGAAGGGTGCCAACTGATGAGTGGCGACAAGTCGGGTAGCGGCACCTCGGTGCTCCGCTTCGTGGCAGCACCTGCCAAGCAGGTGGCGACAATGGGCGAGCAGCTGGCATTCCATGCCTCGGCCTATCGCCGCATCCCCAAGGCGATGGTCGACTACCGCAAAGAAGTCGTCCGGCTGCTGGCCGAGGTCAGCCTCGGGTCTGGCGCGCTGGCGCTGATCGGCGGAACAGTTCTGGTGGTCGGATTCCTGACCGCCGCCGCCGGAATCGAAGTCGGATTGCAGGCCTACACGACATTCGGCAAGATCGGCGTCTCGTCGCTCTCGGGATTCTTCTCCGCATACTTCAACACCCGCGAAGTCGCCCCGATCATCGCGGGTATCGCGTTGACGTCGACCGTCGGTGCGGGCTTCACCGCACAGCTCGGCGCGATGCGAGTCGGTGAGGAGATCGACGCGCTGGAGGTCATGGCGGTTCCGTCGGTCACGTACCTGGTCTCCACGCGTATCGTCGCGGGCCTGCTGGCCGTGATCCCGCTGTTCGCCGTCGCGGTGTTCATGACGTTCCTGGCCACCAAGCTCGTCGTCACGGTGGGCTACGGGCAGGCTACGGGGACGTACGACCACTACTTCCAGACGTTCTTGATTCCCGGCGACATCTTCTTGGCGATGCTCAAGACCCTGATCATGGCCATGGTCATCACGTCGGTGTGCTGCTATCACGGGTACCGGGCTTCGGGCGGACCCGCCGGTGTGGGTAGGGCCGTCGGCGTGGCGGTGCGAACGACCCTGGTCGCCATCATGCTCGTGGATCTGGCGTTCGGGCTTGCTTTCTGGGGTGGACCGTCGGTCCACATCACGGGGTGATCGGCATGTTCCGCAAAGAGTTCTCCTACGGTGTGGTGTTCATCGCCCTACTGGGCATGGTCGGGGTTCTGGTGTTCTTGATGTTCACCGGCTCATTCGCCTCGACAGTTCCGGTCACAGTCAATTCCGAACGTGCCGGCCTGACGATGGAGCGCGGCGCGGTCGTCAAGTTCCGCGGTGTCGAGGTCGGCAAGGTCACCGATGTGGTCTCCACGCCGGAGGGAGCCAGGCTCGATCTTCTGATCGCCAAGGGCAAGGTCAAGGATGTGCCGTCCGACGTGACGGCCCAGATCGTTCCGCCGACGGCATTCGGCGCCAAGTACGTCCAACTGACCTCACTCGGCAATGACACTTCGCATCATCTGGCCGCGGGCGATGTGATCACCGCCGATCGCGTCACGGTGGAGGTCAACGAAGCCTTCTCCCACCTTGTCGAGGTGCTCGAGGCGGCCCGTCCGAGCGAGGTCAACAACGCCATCACGGCATTGGCGACCGCGCTCGACACCCGCGGCGACAAGCTCGGTGAGACGGTCGAACAGGTCGACGACTATCTGACCGAATTCAACGATTCGCTGCCCGATCTCGACCAGGATCTCAAGCAGGTCCGATCGGTCGTGTCGACCTACGATCGGGCGCTGCCCGCGATCTTGGAGATCGCCCGCAACACCACGGTGTCGAGTCGAACGCTGGCTGAGCAGCGTTCGAATCTCGACAATCTCCTGGAGCGCGCGCAGACCCTGTCGAGCACGTCGGATCAGCTTCTCACCGAGATAACTCCCGATCTCACCTCGACGATCGCTCTGCTCGATCCGGTCACCCGCACGCTGGCCAGATACTCGCCGGAACTGCCCTGCCTGATCTCAGGCCTGGCCAAGACCAACAAGCAGGCCGAAGCTGCGGTCGGAGGTACGAATCCGGGAATCACGACGACGACGCGAGTGCAGCCGGGCGACCGGGCCTATTCGGCCCCGGAGAATCTGCCGCTGGTCGGCGACACCCGCGGGCCGGCGTGCTATGGACTGCCGCAGATCACCAAGGCCGATGCCACAGCGCCCATGCCAACGTTTGTGACCGGCGCGAATCCCTATGCGGGCGGGCCGAAGACCGCGCCCGAAGATCTCGCCACGACGCTGTTCGGCCTGCTGGCCGGGGTGGTGAACCTCGGATGAGTGCGGTGCGCAAACGAGAACGATCCGAACTCGTCAAATTGGCGATCTTCGCTGCTGTCTCAGCAGTTCTGGCCGGATATCTGGTCGTGCTGACCGGCGACATCCATGCCGGAACGCGGACGACGTACAAAGCCCAGTTCGCCAACGTCTCGGGATTGAAGGTGGGCAATCAGGTTCGGGTGGCCAGCGTTGCCGTCGGCAAAGTGTCCAAGATCGACGTCCAACAGGACGCCTCGGTCACCGTCACGTTCGATGTCGACGAGAATGTGCGGATCGGTGGGTCGACAACCGCGACCGTGCGGTACCGGAATCTGATCGGCGACCGGTTCCTCGAACTCGATCGTGCTGAGTCGAATGACCGCAAGCTTTCCGTCGGAGCGACGATTCCGTCATCGCAGACGGACGCGGCCCTCGACCTCGACACCTTGCTCAACGGCTTCAAGCCGCTGTTCGTCGGACTCAACGCCGAGCAGGTCAACCAGCTGTCGGATCAACTTGTCCAGGTCCTGCAAGGCCAGAGCGGAGCCGTGAAGTCACTGCTGTCGACCGTCGCATCGCTGACCGGCACGATCGGTGCGCGCGAAGAGCTCGTCACCCAGGTCATCAAGAATCTCGACACCGTGCTCGGAGTCGTCGACGGTCGCAAGGACGACCTCGGCGCCATCATCGACGGGCTCAGCTCGCTCGTCGTGGGCTTGGAGAAACAGGACACCGAGTTGCTCGACGCAGCCGGACGCATCACCGACTTCGCTGACGACACCTCGGTGCTGTTGAGCCGTTCACGAGCGGACATCACCGGCAACCTGAAGTCGCTGGCGGCCGCCGCGAAGGGTCTCAACAGTCAGGCAGACACGCTGGAGACGGTTCTGAAGAAGCTGCCTGAGCACTATCAGGCCATCGGACAGACCAGCTCGTACGGCAACTTCTTCAATTTCTTCCTGTGCGGCGTGCGGGTCAAGCTCAGCGACGGCTCCAGCCCGTTGCAGACGCCCTGGATCAACAGCGATCAGGCGAGGTGCAAGCGATGAGAATCCGAGGCAAGGGCATGCCGCCCCAATTGGCAGGGATCGTCGGCACCGCCGTGATCGTGCTGGTCGTGCTGCTCGCGACCCAGTTCAACCGGCTGCCGCTGGTCAAGGAGGGCTATGTCGTCCGGGCCGAGTTCGCAGAAGTCGGTGGGCTGAAGGTCAACGACGAAGTCATCGTCTCTGGCGCGAATGTGGGAACTGTCGACGCGGTCGACCTGGATCGCGGCAAGGTCATGGTCGATCTGCGGGTCAAGGATCGTTCGGTCCGGGTCGGCACGGCCACCGATGCCCGTATCGTCACCACGACGCTGCTGGGCCATGCGGCGGTCGAGCTGGTCCCCAACGGTCGGGGGCAGCTCAAGGACGGCGCGCGGATCCCGGTGGATCGCACCTCCTCGCCATACGACATCACCAGCGCTCTGTCGGACCTGACGACCGAGATCAGCGATATCGACGGGGCGAAGCTCGCCGGCGCACTGACGACGGTCTCCGAGACCTTCACCGACACGCCCGAGGACGTACGCAAGGCGCTCGCGGGCGTCGACCAGGTCGCCGACACGATCGCCGACAACGACGCGGCACTGGCAAGCCTTCTGGGCAGTGCCGCCGACGTCTCGGGGGTGCTCGCCGATCGGGATGCGCAGATCACCAAGCTCCTCGGATCGGGTCGAGGTCTGCTGGAGGAACTCGACTCCCGTCAGGACGTCATCGTCAGTCTGCTGGCGAGCACGACCGAACTCACCCGGCAGTTGAAGCTGCTGGTCGCGGAGAACAAGACCCACTTGAAGCCGGCACTCGAGGAGCTGACAACTGTGGTCGATGTCCTCAACGACAACAAGGTCAACCTGGAAAAGGCCATGGTGGGCGTTCGCAACTACGCGATCGGCTTCGGTGAAGCCATCTCTTCAGGCCCCTTCTTCGATGCCTACATCCAAAATCTCACGGCGCCGGCCTCACTGGTGCCCGTCCTGTCAGGAATCCTCAAATGAGCACGGCGACGCGGACCCTTGGTTCCTTGAGCAGATATATCGTGATCGGCGTTGTGGTGACGCTGGTGGCCGCACTGCTGCTGTTCCGGCCCACGAGCGGAACCCGCATCACGGCGTACTTCACCTCGTCCACGGGGCTGTACGTGGGCGACCAGGTCAGAGTCCTGGGCGTCAAGGTCGGCACCGTGACGTCGATCGAACCGCAGGCCGATCGGGTCAAGGTGGAGATGCGGATCGACGGCGAGCCGGTGCCCGAATCGGTACGGGCCGCGATCGTCTCGCCGAGCCTGGTCAGCGGAAGGTTCATCCAACTCGCACCGGCCTATGTCAAGGGGCCACAGCTCGCCGACGGCGGCGTCATCGACGTCGAGGACACGACGATTCCCGTCTCGTTCGATCAGGTCAAGAAGGAACTGACCGAGCTGTCGACCGCATTGGGGCCCAATGGACCGACGTCGAGCAGGGGTGCGCTGGCCGATGTCATCACGACGCTCGACGCGAATCTCGACGGTTCGGCGGCCAAGGACCTGCGTTCGAGTCTGACGTCGATGCGGCGCGCCGCCGACAGTCTCTCGTCGAGTCGCGGAGACCTGTTCGGCACGGTCGCGAGCCTGGACTCGTTCACCAAGAGTCTTGTGCGAAATGACTCAGACGTCCGAGGTTTCACGACAGCGCTGGCGAGCGTCTCGGAGGTTCTCGATACGAATCGGACCCAGTTGACCGCGACTATCGCCGGCCTGGATTCCGCGCTGCGTCAGGTATCTGAATTCACCGAGGACAATCGCTCCACGATCGACACGAGCCTGACATCGGTCAACGAACTGGCCGGAACCCTGGCCGACAAATCCAACACCTTGGCCTCACTGCTGCACATCGCACCGCACTCCCTGACAGGTCTGTACAACCTGATCGAAGACCAGGCTCTGACAGGGCGGGTCGCGCTGGGCAACCTCGACAGCGTCTCCGAGCTCGTGTGCGGCGCGGTGCTGGGTGCCGGCGGAACTGCTGGTCAGTGCGCGGACGCCATCGGACCGCTCCTGGACCTCTTGGGTCTGAGCGCGGTTCCGGGGTCAGCGGCCGACAAGGCAGCCAAGGCAGCCAAGGCAGCCAAGGCAGCCAAGGCCGGAGCGAATCGATGAAGCGGTCACTGCTGGTCGCGTTCATGATCGTGTCGGCGACGGTCGGCGGCTGCTCATTGCACCCCAATGACAACACCCTGCCGGGCCAGGCGGGCGTCGGATCGGACGGATACACCACGACCGTGACGTTCGACCGGGTCGAGAATCTCGTGCCCAACTCGACGGTCCAGAGGCAGAATGTGGTGATCGGCACCGTGGCCAAGATCAAGGTTGTCGATTGGCAGGCGCAGGTGACCTTGCGACTGCTGAAGTCGGTCAAGCTGCCCGCGAACTCCACGTTCTCGATCGGGCAGAAGACTCTGCTCGGAGCGCAGTACGTCCAAGTGGATGAACCGGCCAAGCCCAAGGGACAGCTCAAGCACGGCTCGACGGTCGGCGTCGCCAACACGGGTGCCTATCCGGCGACCGAGCAGGTGCTGGCGTCGGCGTCGCTCCTGCTCAACAACGGCGGATTGTCGCAGCTCACGACCATCACCGGCGAGCTCAACGAGACCCTCGACGGGCGGGTGCCCGACACCCGTGACGTCATCAAGCGACTCGATGCCCTGCTCGGAACCCTCGACAGCAACAAGACAGAACTCGTCGGGACGCTAGAGGCGCTCAACCGGCTCTCGGGCAAGGCTGCGGAACAGAAGAAGACCGTCGCGACCGCGCTGGAGACCCTGGCGCCCGGGATCGACACGCTCACCGACAAACGACGCAAATTGGTTGCGACAGCCACCGCGCTGGGGGAGACAAGTGTGACGGCAAGTGCCCTCGTGGCTGCCAATCAGCGAGCACTGCTGGCCAATCTCGGTGCGCTGAGACCGATCCTCGGGGCATTGGACGGGGTCGCCGACCAGGTTCCCGATGCCCTCAAGCTCGGACTCTCGATTCCCTTCCCGATCATGACGACCGGCGATGCGGTCAAGGGCGACTACGCGAATCTGTTCGCGACGATCGATCTGTCACCGGAGGCCCTCGCGAACAGCTTCCTCAAACTCGGCTTGGAAGGACCGGGTCTACTGGACCCGCTCGGCTCATTGCTGGCACCTGGGCCATCAGTTGGTCCGGCCAAGCCCGGCGCTCCCAAGCCCAGCTCGGGTGCACCGGCCGGTGGCGCAGGCGCGACACCTGCCCCGCCTGCGGCGAGTGTCTCGCCGGGAACGTCCGAGGGAGTCGAACCGGGCTCTTCCTGCGGACTGCTCGGGCTGCTGGGGTTGTGCCGATGACGCGCCTCGTGAGGATCCAGCTGGCGATCTTCGCCGTGATCACGGTCGTGTCGTTGACCTTCACGTCGATCCGCTATGCCGATGTGCCGCGTCTGGTCGGCTTCGGCGGCTACGAGATCGCGGCCGACTTCAAGGACGTCAGCGGCCTGTACCCGGGTGCGATCGTGACGTATCGAGGCGTCGACGTCGGTGAGGTCGACAAGATCGAGCTGGTCGGTGACGGGGCGAAGGTGCACTTGCGCATCACGAAGGGCGTCGACATCCCTGCTGATGCGCTCGCCGAGCTGCACAGCACATCGGCGATCGGTGAGCAGTACGTCGATCTCGTGCCCACGTCGAGGTCGGCACCTCCATTGGCCGCGGACGCCGTCATCGCACGCGCCGCGACACGGGAGATGCCGCAGATCGGGCCGGTGCTCGAGAGCCTGGACGGACTGCTCGGCTCCGTGCCGACCGAGGCGACGTCAGATCTGCTGGGACATGTGGAGACCGGACTCGGCGGCGCCGCGGACGATCTCGGGGGCGTTATCGACGACACGACCTTGCTGGTGGCCGAGGCCAGCCGGAATCTGAAGGAGACCGAGGGGCTCGTCGGGGCCCTGGATCCGTTGCTGGACACCCAGAACGACCTCGCGCAGAGCACCTTGGGATACGCCGACGCGCTCGAGAGTCTGACCGGCGAGCTGTCGGACAAGGATCCGCAGCTGCGCTCGCTGCTGAAGACGAGCGGCCGGTCGATCGGTACGATCCAGAAACTCGTCGACGACGTCAGTCCGACGCTTCCGCTGCTGCTGGCCGATCTGACCACCAGTTCGCAGGTCGTCAACACCTATCTGCCGAATGTCGAACAGACGCTGGTGATCTATCCCGCGCTGGTTTCCCGGCTCCAAAGCACCCTGCTCGGACGGGAAGCTTCCGGAGACGTCCGTCTCGATCTCAAAGTCACGGTCAACGACCCGCCATCGTGCATCAAGGGCTACATCCCGCCGTCGGAACGCAGGAGTCCCGCCGCGACGGAGGACCGTGAATTCAACGGTGCCGCGCATTGCGAGATGCCGGCAGGTGCCAAGGAAGGCGTGCGCGGGCTCCGCAACCTGCCGTGCGTCAACGATCCTGGCCGGCGTTCTGCGACGCCGATCGGCTGTGGGTTGGCGTTCCCGGGCCGGGACGGCGAAGGGCTGCAGGCCGCCGCGGCCGAGGTGTCACGCACGCATGGCGGACGGGGCGCGAAGTCCGGCAGCGGTTCCCCAGCGGTCAACGACCTGGTACCCCAAGGCGAGTCGGACGGTTGGAAACGGTTGTGGACCGATCAGGTCGCGGCGTCTGGAGGAGGCAGCAGATGAAGTTCTCTTCACCGCGGGTGAGGCTCGTGCTGATCGGAGTCGGACTGGTCGTGGCCGCGGTGTTCGCCGTCGATCGCGTCGTCGCCTTGCGTGATGCGGGCAGTATGGCCGCTGATCGCCGCGAGGTCGTCGACGTGGCCAGCGCTCAGGTCTTGGGTCTGACGACAGTCAGCGCCAAGACGTCGGCGCAGGAGATCGACGCCCTGGCGGCGCGTGCCACGGCGGGTTTCCGCACCGAGCTGCGTGACCAGGCCCAGGCCTTTCGCTCCGCATTGAAGGAGTCGAAGGTTTCCTCTACCGGCACCGTGGCGTCGGCCGGTGTCGTGTCGCTGACCGACAGTCGAGCCGAGGTACTGGTCGCCGCGACGAGTCAGGTCAAGAACGTCAAGATGAAGCAGGCCGAACCACGGCAGTACCGCATGCGGATCGAGCTCGCGAAGAGCAAGGGACAGTGGCTCGTGTCAGGACTGGAGTTCGTGGCATGAACCGGCGGATCAAGCCTTGGATCGCGGGCGCCGTCGTGCTGGCTTTGTTCCTCGTCGCCGATATCGTGCTGGCCGTCACGGCACATCGGGCCGGCGGCGACGATGAGGCCGCCGTGGCAGCGCTTGCCAGCGCCGAAGCGAGGGTGCCGGCCATGCTGACCTACGACCACGCCTCGTTGGAGCAGGACCTGATCGTGGCCGATGCCAACACGACCGGCGCGTTCGGGCGCGAGTTCTCGGTGCTGCTGCGCGATGTCGTGGCTCCCAGAGCGCGTAAGAACAAGGTCAGCACCGAGGCGTCAGTAGCGGCGGCATCGGTCGTGAGTCGGACTGATCGTTCGGTCGTCCTGCTGATGTTCCTGACCCAGGCGACAACCTCCGGCAAGGATGCGACACCGGTCCTGACCGGCAGCCGGGTCGAAGTCACCATGAACCGCACTGACGCGGGCTGGTTCGTAGCCGGCCTCGAGCCGGTCTGAGATGAGGAGAACTCGTGGGTGTTGAAGTCAGGGTTGAGGGGTTGACGAAGAAGTTCGGTAGTTCGTTGATCTGGAAGGACGTGTCGCTGACGCTTCCGGCTGGTGAGATTTCGGTGATGTTGGGTCCGTCGGGCACGGGTAAGTCGGTGTTCTTGAAGACGTTGATCGGGTTGCTGAAGCCCAATGAGGGCCATGTCTTCATCGAGGGTGTTGATATCGCGAACTGCAAGGAGAAAGAGCTTTACGAGATCCGCAAACT
>NZ_JBFUME010000013.1:0-73164 GCF_054049535.1 Aeromicrobium sp. P5_D10 | reverse complement strand
AAGGATGCCGATGAGTTGGCGTCCGAGGCCGGTATCGCGATGCCGGCTCTGCCGCCGGTGCCGTTGCAGTTGGAGACCTCTGATGGTCGTGAACGTCGTGGTCAGCGGGCGCCGGGCGCGTGGTGCCGCGAGAACGGCGTCACCCCACCCCCAGGATCCTTCGGGGTGTTCGACGAGGTCCTGGTCTGACGTGACCCGCGTAACAGCTGTTTTGGACTATTGCCCAATCACCAGAGCGAGATTTGGCGATTTTAGTCGAGAATGCGGTGCCCAGACTGTGTCATTGTCTGAATAGACATAGTGATCGACCCGCATCAACACGATTGAGGAGGAGCCCATGACGACATCGGACACGGGTGCAGCGAACGTCGCCTATCAGGCGGCGAAGTGGAAGGACCGGAAGCGATACCTGTGGGTCATGGGCTTGGTGGTCCCAGTTCTCCCGCTGGTCGGCATCGCTTTGCAGAGCACGACCGGAGTGGGCGCCTGGCTGTGGCTCGCGCCGGTTGTCTTCTTGGGTCTGGTCCCGTTGATCGATTTGATCACCGGGCGCGACAACACGAATCCTCCCGACGAGATCATCGACGCGTTGGAGAACGACAAGTACTACCGCTGGGTCACCTACGCCTACCTCCCGGTCCAGTACGCGGGCTTCGTTCTGGCCATGTGGTTCCTGGCCACCCACGATCTCGCTGTCATCGACAAGATCGGCCTCGCGGTCTCGATCGGCACCGTCGGGGGAGTCGCCATCAACACGGCGCACGAGCTCGGCCACAAGAAGGAAAGTCTCGAACGCTGGTTCTCCAAGATCGCCTTGGCCCAGACGTTCTACGGCCACTTCTACATCGAGCACAACCGCGGCCACCACGTCCGGGTCGCGACGCCCGATGACCCGGCGAGCAGCCGCATGGGTGAGAGCTTCTACCGTTTCTGGCCCCGCACGGTGCTCGGATCGCTGTCGAGCGCGTGGCATGTGGAGAAGAAGCGTTACGGACGCAAGGACAAGCATCCGTTCCGGATCGGCAATGACGTCCTCAACGCCTGGCTGATGTCGGTCGTTCTGTGGGGAGGCCTTATCGCGTGGCTGGGTGTGGGCATCGTGCCGTATCTCGTGATCCAGGCGGTCATCGGATTCTCGCTGCTGGAGATCGTCAACTACATGGAGCACTACGGCATGCTCCGCCAGAAGGTCGGACCCGAAGGTCGGCAGCGCTTCGAGCGGGTCACCCCCGAGCACAGCTGGAACTCCAACAACATCGCGACCAATGTGCTGCTTTACCACCTGCAACGACACAGCGATCATCACGCGAACCCGACCCGGCGGTACCAGGCGCTTCGCGACTTCAAGGAAGCGCCCGTACTTCCGACGGGCTACACCGGCATGATCGCGGTCGCCCTGATCCCGCCGTTGTTCAGCCGGGTCATGGATCCGCGGGTCGCCGCGCACTTCGACGGCGACATCACCTTGGCCAATCTGCAGCCCGGCAAGCGTGCCAAGTTGCTCAAGAGGTACCCGGCCCCGGTGGCACGTGAGCAGGTCGAGCGTGTGGCGGACCCCACGGTGCAGACATTCGACGATGACGTCTTCGCTGCGCGCTGTCCGGGCTGCGGATTCGTGTACGAGGTCGAGGCGGGCAATGAGCTCGAGGGGTTCGCGGCCGGGACCCCCTGGTCGCAGATCCCGGATGACTGGTGCTGCCCGGACTGTGGTGTGCGCGACAAGATCGACTTCGTCGCGCTGACCAGCGCGGAGGTCTAGACCATGATGATCACGGTGGATCGCGACAAGTGCGAGGGCCTTGGCATGTGCGAGGCGATGGCCCACGAGTTCTTCGAAGTCGGCGATGACGGGGATCTGGAGATCCTCCAGGAGAATCCTCCGGAGGACGCCCGCAAGGACGTACTGGCAGCGATCAATTCGTGCCCCGTCGCGGCGCTGACGTTGCAGGACTGATCGTGGATCCCGCCGCGGTCCCTGAACGACTCGTCATCGTCGGCGCCTCCCTGGCCGGTCTCCGCGCCGCGGAAGCCGCCAGGGCGACCGGGTGGTCCGGCACCCTGACGTTGGTGGGGCAGGAAGATCACCTGCCGTACGACCGTCCGCCGCTGTCGAAATCGATGCTCGACAGCGGCGCGGCCGATGAGGTGTCGGTATTCCGCAGTCGTGACGAACTCGAATCGCAGCTGGGTGCCGAGCTCGTTCTGGGGTCGCCCGCGACCGGACTGGACGTGCCCGGTCGACGGGTCATGGTCGGCGAGCAGTCCGTCGACTACGACGCACTGATCCTGGCGACCGGTTCGCAACCTCTGACGTTACCGGGAACCGGCGATCTGCGAGGCGTGCATTGTCTACGCACGCATGAGGACGCGGTTGCCGTCCGGCAGGCGCTCGATCGTGGCGCACGGACTGTTGTCATCGGGGCGGGTTTCATCGGCTCGGAGATCGCGTCGGCCGCGCGCAAACGCGGTCTGCCGGCCACGATCGTCGAGCAGATGCCGGTGCCGCTGACCCGGTCTCTCGGGCCTGAACCCGGAGAGATCTGTGCGGATCTGCATCGAGCGGCAGGTACTCAGCTGCGTCTGGGTCGCGGCGTCGTCGGACTTCTCGAATCTGGTGGGGCAGTCACGGGGGTCGAACTCGACGATGGCGAGATCATCGATGCCGACCTGGTCGTGGTCGGCATCGGCGTGCGTCCGGCCACGAGTTGGTTGGAGGGCAGCGGGCTCGCCCTGCACGACAAGGATCGCGGGATCCTGTGCGACGAGAATCTGGCGACCTCGGTGCCGGGAGTGTGGGCGGCCGGAGATGTCGCCCACGCGCCCAGCGCCGTGTTCGACGGTGATCTGATGCGAGCTGAGCACTGGACCAATGCGGCCGAACAGGGCGCACTCGCCGCGAGGAATGCCGTCGGGACGGGGCAGCGTGAATCGCTGGACTCGGTGCCGTACTTCTGGTCGGACTGGTACGGGCACCGGATCCAGTTCGTCGGCACCCCCGACGCCGACGAGGTCGTGGTGTTCGGGCCCCGGGGGCCGGGCACGATCGTCCTGTATCGCAGGCGGGAGCGTCTGGTCGGCACGCTGACGATAGACCGGCCGCGCGACATCATGAAGTTCCGGCGTCGAATCCTGGAGCCGGACGGCTGGGCAGCCGCGGTCACGGCCGCTCAGGGACGGGTCGCGGCCGCGTCATGAACATGTCGAAGTAGCGCAGCGCGAGTTCCAGTTCGGTCGATGCCTTGGACACCGGATGGCCGATGATCTGCTCGGCCTGACTCACCCGGTAGCGCACGGTGTTCTTGTGCACCGACAGAATCTGCGAGGCGTCCTCGACGCTGCCGCTCGTCAGCAGAGCGCGCAGAGTGTCGCGCAGGCGCGCCGCTGCATCACTGTGGTCGGCGAGTTCCCCCAGTGTCCTTGCCGTGAATCGACGAGCCGCGTCGGGTGAACCCGACAAGAGCGACAGCAGCTCGACCTCGGAGAACAGCGTCAGCGGGCGTGGGACGCTGGCCTGCAAGGCGATCATCTGAGCATCCTGGGCTTCTCGATACGACAGGCAGAAGCCCTCGATGCCTTGCGCCGGGGTGCCCACCGCGACCATGATCTCCTGTTCGGCGAGCCATGGGCCGCACTCATGCAGTCCGCTCAGGTCGGGCTTGGATCGGGTCGCCAGCCAGCACCACAGATCGCGTCCGCCGGGACTGACCACGACCGGAAGTCCCGGACCGATCTGACGGGCCAGTCGAGCCGCCGCGGTATCGAGGTCGGCGACCGAAGCATTGTTCTCGGTGTGCAGGAGGACGCACGTGTTGAACTCCGAGACGGGATGACCGCCCAATGAGGCCGACAGTCTGCGGGCGTCGATGACCTTGCCGGCCAGGGTCTCCCGCACGATGTCGAGGCGTTGCGCGGCGGCGCCTTGGAGCAGGCGATCGCGTTCGGCCTGGAACAGTTCGACGGACGATTCGACCGACGAGTCGAGCCAGGCGCTGACCCGCGTCCACAAGAAGACCAGTACTTCGGCCTTGTTGAGATCCGCATCATCGGTCTCGTCCACGACCGAGATGATGTAACCCCAGACCGCTTGTTGCGCCACCCGGTAGACGCGGAACAGTACCGTGAGCTGGTGCCCGCGCTGCGCGAGTTGGGTGGCCAGATCCGCTGCGGGCTTGACCAGGCGGACCTCGTGCGGCGGCTCACTCAGATTGGTCAGGAACGACACCCAGTGCGATCGCACTGCGGCCCTCACGGTGTGGCCCAGAACCGCATCCTCGACGAACTCGGGATTTTCCGCCAGGATCGGCGCCGCGATGAGGTCGATCCACTCGTCGATCCGGTCGGGCCGGGATTCCGCTGAGACGAATCCATCGACCCAAGACGCGAGCAAGCGATTTCCGTCTGTCATGTTCCGCCCTTGAAATTTAGACCAAAGTACAACCAGGTGCCCTGATCTTGGCATGTTTGGCCGAGATTGACCGCTGCTTTCTGTGTCAACGTATCAATGAGACCTGTGACACACCACCTGATCCCACCGAGTGACCGGAGACCTGAACTCATGGACAACCTTGCGACTCTTCTCGATGAGAGTGTGACGACGTATGCGCACCGTACGGCGATAGTCCTCGGCGATCGCCGAATGAGCTATGCCGAGCTGGACGCCGCCGCCAACCGGGTCGCGAATCTGCTCACTTCGCGCGGTATCGGGGTGGGCGACAATGTGGCGCTCAGCTGTCCGAACATCCCGCAGTTCACGATGATCTACTTCGGAATCCTCAAAGCCGGTGCGACGGTCGTGCCGCTCAACGTGCTGCTGAAGGCGCGCGAGGTCGCCTACCATCTCGAGGACTCCGAGGCGGTGGCACTTTTCGCATTCGAGGGATCGGCCGAGCTGCCGATCGGACGTGAGTGCAAGGCCGGCTTCGACGAGTCGGGCTGCCGGGAGTTCTTCCTGATCACCGCAGCGGATCACGCGGCCGATCCGGCGCTCGGCGAGGTCGAGACCTTCGGTACGGCGCTCGCGGATCAATCAGGGGCCTTCGACACGGTCGACGTCGACGCGGAAGCGACCGCGGTGATCCTCTACACGTCAGGCACGACAGGTCAGCCCAAGGGCGCGGAGTTGCGGCATCGCAACATGCTGGCCAATGCCCGCACGTGTTCTGAGCTGTTCGAGGCCGATCGCGACCGTCCCGACACATATCTGTGCGTGCTGCCGTTGTTCCATTCCTTCGGGCAGACCACGATCCAGAACAATGCGATCGGGCTCGGCTCGACGATCGTGATGCTGCCGCGGTTCGACGCGGCGACGGCGATCGCCGTGATGCTCCGGGAGAAGGTGAGCTTCTTCGCCGGCGTTCCCACGATGTACTGGGCGTTGCTCGGAGCTGTCGACGAGAACACCGACACCGCAGCACTCGCCGCCAATCTGCGGATCGCGGTCTCCGGTGGCGCGGCTCTCCCGATCGAGGTGCACAAGAACTTCCAGGAGCGGTTCGGCGTCACGATCCTCGAGGGATACGGCCTGTCGGAGACATCGCCGGTCGCCTCGTTCTCGCGGCTGGGTCAGCAGCCGCGAGTGGGTTCGATCGGGACGCCGATCCCCGGGGTGGAGATGAAGCTCATCTCACCGCACTCGTGGGACGAGATCGAGGACGGCGAAGGCGCGATCGGCGAGATCGCGATCAGGGGACACAACGTCATGGCCGGCTACTACCGGCGAGCCGCAGCCAGCAAGGACGTCCTGCACGACGGCTGGTTCCGTACCGGTGACCTGGCCCGACGCGATGAAGACGGCTGGTACTACATCGTCGACCGGGCCAAGGACTTGATCATCCGTAATGGATTCAACGTCTATCCCCGTGAGGTCGAAGAAGTCCTCGGCACCCATCCTGCTGTCTCTCTTGTCGCCGTGATCGGCGTGCCGCACCCGCAGTACGGCGAGGAGGTCAAAGCCTTCGTGATCCCCACACCAGGAACCGTGATCACGCCCGACGAGCTGATCAGTTGGACCGCCGAGCAGATGGCGGCATACAAGTACCCGCGGACCGTCGAGCTCGTCGACTCGTTGCCGATGACCGCGACAGGCAAGATCCTCAAGCGTGAGCTGAGCGCCGAGTCGGAGCTGGCCCGGGCATGAGCATCAGCGACAGCCAGCTGGGCACCGATCACCCGCGCCTCGACATCGCCCTTGACGATCTCGAACGGGGCGAGGCGGCGTGGGCGGCCACCCCGCTGGCGGCCCGCCGGGAGCTGCTCCAAGAGCTTCACGGTCGTACGGCGGCCAATGCCGAGGCGTGGGTCCGAGCCGCGCTGACGATCAAGGGCCTCGATGCCGACTCGCCCTTGGCGGGGGAGGAGTGGCTGTCCGGGCCGTATGCGCTGCTGACGAGTCTTGGTGCATTGGCCGAGAGCCTGGCCAAACTCGAAGCGGGCCGCAGCCCGCTCGACGGAGTCCACCTCGGTACCGCGCCGGGCGGCCGGGTCCTGGTCGAGGTCATGCCGCACGGGATCTTCGACTCGCTGCTGCTCAACGGCTACAGCGCCGAGGTCTGGATGCCTCCCGGCGTCGACGCCGAAACCGTGCGCCGTACGGCCGGCCTCGGGCAGCGTGCACCGGAGGCCACGGGCGGTATCGGGCTCGTGCTGGGTGCCGGCAACATCACCTCGATCGCCCCGCTGGATGTGCTGTACGAGCTCTACGCGCACAACCGCGTCGTGGTACTCAAACTCAACCCGATCATGGACCCGATGCTCGCGGTACTGTCCGACATCTTCGCGCCGTTGATCGACCGCGATATCGTGCGGATCGCAACGGGAGGGGCCGAGGTCGGAGCGTATCTGGCCCAGCACGAGCAGGTCGCCCACGTCCACATGACCGGCAGCGCCGCAACCCACGATGCGATCGTATTCGGACCCGGACCGGGCGGAGAACAGCGCAAGGGCGCCGGCACGCCGATCCTGGCCAAGCCGATCAGCAGCGAACTCGGCGGGGTGTCACCCACGATCATCTTCCCCGGAAAGTGGTCGAAGGCCGACCTGCGCTTCCAGGCAGAACACGTCGCGACTCAGCGCCTCCACAACGGAGGCTACAACTGCATCGCGGCGCAAACCGTCGTGCTGAGTTCGGGATGGGCGCAAAAGGACCAGTTCCTCGCCGAGTTGCGGAAAGCAATGGGTGGCGCTCCTGTCCGTGCGGACTACTACCCGGGAAGTAGGCAACGGGTGCAGTCGGCGGTCGATTCGTCACCGGACTCCGAACGGTTCGGTCCCGACGGTGAGCGAGTTCTCATCGCGGGGCTCCGTGCCACAGAGCAGCACCCCGTGATGACGACGGAGTACTTCGCACCGGTCCTGGGCGTCGTCGAGCTTCCCGAGGAGGGCCCGGCCTTCGCCGCGGCGGCGGTCGATTTTGTCAACACCCGGCTCGTGGGCACCCTGGGTGCCAACCTCATCGCCGATCCGGCCACGATCCGCAATCTCGACGATGCCTTCGACACGGCGGTAGAGCAGCTGCGTTACGGGACGATCGCGATCAATGCGTGGACCGGGCTGGGATATCTCACGGCCCGAGCGACGTGGGGTGCCTTCCCTGGTCACACGATCGACGATGTCCAAAGCGGGATCGGCGTCGTCCACAACGCTCTGCTGATCGACGGGCCCGAACGCACGATAATCCGCGGACCGTTCCGGCCGATCGGTCGTGCCCTGTTCAGCCGGCAGCCGACGATCTCGCCCAAGCCGCCGTGGTTCGTGACCAACAGGACCGCCCCGGCCACGGCTCGGCGCCTGACCCGGTTCGCGACCCGCCCGACCTGGTCGAAACTGCCGGCCATCTTCGCCTCGGCATTGCGCGGCTGACGTGCCGCTCACCCCCTTTGACTACCCGCGGGTGCTGCCCGCCGAATGGAGATCCAGATGAGCACGAATCACATCAGTACGGCCGACTACATCGTCGTGGGCAGCGGATCGGCCGGCGCTGTGGTCGCCGCCAGACTGAGCGAGGATCCGTCGACGTCCGTCGTGGTCCTGGAGGCCGGGCCGGCCGACAAGGACAAGTTCATCCATATCCCGGCGGCGTTCTCCAAGCTGTTCCGCAGTGAGGTCGACTGGAACTATGACACGGCGCCGCAGCCCGGGCTTGCCGGTCGCCGGATCTACTATCCGCGCGGCAAGATGCTCGGCGGGTCCTCCTCGATCAACGCCATGATGTGGGTCAGAGGCTTCGCAGCCGACTACGACGAATGGGCCAGCCACGCGGGTCAGGCCTGGGCCTTCGACAATGTCGTGAAGTATCTGCGCCGGATCGAGTCGATCGAGGGAGCGTCGGGTCCGGATGAGGGAACCGACGGTCCGATGGCGATCTCGCGACAGCGCAGTCCCAGGCCGTTGACGGCGGCGTTCCTGAAGGCCGCCGCCGAGACGGGGCATCGGGTCGAGCGGGCCAATCTCGCCGAGCCTCAGGGTTTCAGTCAGACCATGGTCAACCAGAAGCGGGGTGCGCGCTGGTCGACTGCCGACGGCTATCTCAAGCCCGCCCGCAAGAGGTCGAATCTGACCGTGCTGACCGGGGCGCACGCGACCCGTGTGATCTTCGACGGCGACCGGGCGACGGGTGTCGAGTACCTGACCGATGGTGTCCGCCATATCGTGCAGGCGCGCCGAGAAATCGTCCTGTCGGGGGGCGCGATCAACACGCCGCAGCTGTTGATGCTGTCGGGCATCGGAGCTGCCGACGAGCTGACGGCACAGGGCATCGCGGTGCAGCACAACCTCCCGGAGGTGGGCAAGAATCTTCTGGATCATCTTGTGGCGCTGATCGCGTTCGATGCGAACCAGGACACGCTGTTCGCTGCCGAGAAGATTCCCCAGCTCGTCAGCTATCTCGCGCGACGTCGTGGAATGCTGACCTCGAATGTGGCCGAGGCCTATGGATTCGTCCGCAGCCGGCCCGATCTCGATCTGCCGGACCTGGAATTGCTGTTCGGGCCGGCGCCCTTCATCGGCGAGGGATTGGCTGAACCCACACGCCACGGCGCCGCGATCGGCACGATCCTGGTCAAGCCCCGCAGCACCGGCGAGGTGCGGTTGGCCTCCGCGGATCCCATGGCCGCCCCGATCGTCGATCCGCGCTATCTCAGCGATGTCGGCGGCGTCGACCGGGCTGCGATCCTGTCGGGCCTGCGGACGTGTCTGGCGATCGCGGCGGCACCCGCGCTCAAGCGTCACCTAGGAGGCTATATGCAGCCTGCGGTCTCCGGATCGACACCCGACGAGGAGGTCATCGTGCAGGCGTTGGAGCAGCACGCCCACACGTTGTACCACCCGGTCGGCACGTGCCGCATGGGCACGGACGAGGCCAGCGTCGTCGATCCGGAGCTCAACGTCCGGGGAGTTCAGGGGCTCCGGATCGCGGATGCTTCGGTGATGCCCACGATCATCCGCGGGCACACACATGCCCCGTCCGTCGTGATCGGCGAGATGGCCGCCGATTTCATCCGCGGGAAGGTCGCACCCGAGCAGGTACGAACACTGCAACGGTGACAGCTCAGAGCTTCTCAAGAATACGAAGTTTTAGTTTCGCTTAGAGACTTAAATGCTGCTATAGTTTACATTTACCGTATAAGGCGGTGAGTTGTGGTGGCCCGAGTTCAGACGTATTCTCCGCAGACCCGTGATGCCGTGCGGGTGCTGGGTCTTGAGATAGCGCGTGCGAGGCGTGAGCGTCGATGGACGATCGATGGGCTTGCTGAGCGGGTCGGCGTCTCACATGTCACAGTGCGTTCGGTCGAAAAGGGCGCTGTAACGGTCTCTATTGGCACAGTCTTCGAGATCGCCACAGTTCTGGGAATCGATCTGTTCGGTGCCGCTCCGGATGGGTTGTCGGATCTCGTGACGCTCAAACGTCAACAACTGGCCCTCCTGCCCGATCGAGTCCGTAGCTCGCCGAGGCCGGTTGATGACGACTTCTGAGCGTCAGGCATTCGTCTGGGTCTGGCTCCCCGGCGCAACCGAGCCTGTTGTTGCCGGTCGACTCGACGTGGACCGCGAAGTGGTCTTCTTTACCTATGGTCGGTCGTATCTGGAGCGATCCGATTCCATCTCGTTGTATCTGCCAGAACTCCCGCTCCAACGCGGTCCGATCCGGCCAGGGGCCGGATTGTCGGTCGCTGGCTGCATCAATGACGCGGGGCCCGATTCATGGGGGCAGCGCATTATTCTGGCGCGACACTTCGGTCGACTGAACGTGAACAGTGACACGGGTGATCTCGGTCTGCTGACATATCTGCTCGAGTCGGGATCGGATCGTATCGGTGCCTTGGACTTTCAGGCCAGTGCTACTCGGTATGAGCCTCGGGTTGGACGTGCCTCGTTGGTCGAGATGCAGTCAGCCGCTGACATTCTGCAGGCGGGCGAGCGACTTTCGACGGCGCTCGCCGATGCTCTACTGCGAGGAACCTCGATCGGAGGTGCACGTCCCAAGGTTCTTCTTGACGACGACGACCGAAAGCTGATCGCCAAACTGTCATCGACGACAGATACGTATCCGGTGGTGAAGGCCGAGGCCGTCGCCATGGATCTCGCCAGGCGATGCGGCATCAATGTTGCGCCGGTGGAGGTCATCGCGTCGGCCGGCCGAGACGTTCTCCTGGTCGAGCGCTTTGACCGGCCCCATGCCAACGGCGAGCGCCGTTTCATGGTTTCGGCGCTGACGATGCTCGGTCTCGACGAGATGATGGCCCGCTACGCGACCTATCCCGATCTCGCCGATCTCATCCGCAAACGATTCACCAATCCGTCTGCAACGTTGCGGGAGCTGTTTCGACGAATCGTTTTCAATATCTGCGTGGGAAACAACGATGACCATGCGCGGAATCACGCTGCGTTCTGGGATGGTCGTCAGCTCGCCCTGACGCCCGCCTACGACATCTGTCCACAGCCGCGTTCCGGTACTGAGTCATCTCAATCAATGGCGATCGGGCGTGCGGGCGAACGTGAAAGCAGGCTTGCGATCTGCCGGGATGCCGGAGAGACGTATTTGCTCAGCCGGTCCGAGGCGGCTGAGGTCATCGACGAGGTGCTGACGGTCATCAATGAGGAGTGGGATGAGGCAGCTGAGCTGGCTCGTCTCACGGTTCAGGACAAGCAGCGTCTCTGGCACCGGCAAGTCCTCAATCCTTATTATCTACTTCTAGGTGCATCGCGCATAGGACCTACCCCGCCTCGGTTGCGGCCTGGAGGAAATACTCGCGCTGGGCCGGATAGTAGGAGTCGAAGTCCGGCAGCGGTCGGTTGTCGCGGGAGGCAGCGAGCATGTCGAGGTAGTACTCCCAACCGGGCCCGAAATCGCCGACGCCGTCGGTGTCGGGGCGATGGTGCACCAGGGTCAACTCTGTTGTGCCGTCGGACTCGATCAAGAGGAGTTCGAGGTGCCAGCTCCCGGCCTCATCGTTCGTGGTGACATCGAGATGGCGTGGTGGTTCGCAGGCGTTGATCGTGATCTCGCTCCAGGGCGTCCCCTCCTCGAAGCCCATCTGCAGTTCGATGGTGCGCCCGACGCCGGGTTCACCACGCCATGGCCCGAACCATCTCGCGGTGCGCTCTGATTCGGTGACGCTGGCCCACACATCGTCGATGGGGGCGGAGAATCTGCGAGTGACAACCAGGTCGTAGCCGCTGCTCGTGCGGACGACTCTGCCGGTGGGGGTGGGGTTCATGCGGTCTCCTCCTGGGTTTGACTGCGCCGTTCGCGACGTGTGCGGAACACCTCGGTGTCGAGGGCGTCGAGATGCCTGTTCCAGATCGTGGCGGCGTCGAGTCCGGCGATCCAGGCGGTGATCTTGTCGAGCGGCGCCGGCTCGAGGGCGTACTCGCGGCGGCGTCCGACCGTCCGATCAGTGACGAGGCCGCTTTCTCGCAGCACCCGGAGGTGCCGACTGACAGCGGGGCGAGTGATCGGAAACAGGGCCGCGATCTCGCCCGCGGACAGCGGCTCGCGGCTCACGGCTTCGAGAATCGCCCGGCGTACCGGATCGGCGATCGCATGCGCCACAGCGTCCATGCCAGATATGTAACCACATTGTTACGCATGCTGCCAGTCTTACGGATGGGGCAGGGCCAATTCGGCCTAGAAACAACAATATGGTTAGGCTTACCTCACTATGTCGACTCCCGTTCCTGTTCTGCCGAGCCCGGAAGCGCCGACCGTTTCGGATCGACGGCGCAGCGGTTCATGGCGCGGCCTGGCGATTCTCACCATCGTCGTCGTGGTCTGTGTCATCGCGAGCATCGCGATCGGCAGCAAGTCGTTCTCGCCGCTGACTGTCATGCGGGCGTTGTTGACCGACGAGCAGTCAGAGGTCGCCGATATCGTGCACGGTCTGCGCGTACCGCGGACGATCCTGGCTTTGATGGTGGGCATCTCCCTGGGTGTCGCGGGTGCGCTGATGCAGGGTCACACCCGAAATCCTCTTGCCGACCCCGGATTGCTGGGTGTCAGTGCCGGAGCATCATTCGCCGTTGTCATCGCGATCTATTGGTTCAACATCACTCAGCCGACGGGCTACGTGTGGTTCGCGTTCATCGGGGCCGGATTGGCCGCATCTGCGGTGTTCGCGATCGGCTCGACCAGAGGGGGACCGAGCCCCGTGACGCTGGTCCTCGCCGGTGCGGCCGTCAGCGCACTGTTGGGATCGTTGACCGCTGCGGTCGTCCTGAGCGATTCCTTCACCCTCAACGCCTACCGCTTCTGGGTGGTCGGCTCGACGTCAGGACGTGACAGCGATGTGGTTCGACAAGTCATCCCGTTCATCGTCCTCGGGCTGTTCTTGGCGGCGATCTCGACCCGTGGGCTCAACCTGCTGCAACTCGGGGACGACTTGGCCAAGGCACTCGGCGCGAATCCGCTGCGGCACAAGATCATCGGCCTGGCGGCGGTCATGCTGCTGACAGGCGCGGCGACAGCGGCATGCGGACCTATCGGATTCCTGGGTCTCGTGGTCCCGCACCTCGCGAGGCCCTTCTCCGGAGTCGACTATCGCTGGGTCGTGCCGTACTCAGGACTGTTCGGCGCGATCTTGCTGTTGGTTGCCGATATCGCGGGCCGGCTCGTCATCTGGCCCTCGGAGCTGTCGGTCGGGATCGTCATGGCGCTCATCGGCGGTCCCGCGCTGATCTGGATCGTGCGCCGGACGCAGGCGGTCGGGCTGTGACCGCGATCCAGACCCAACGCGGCCCCCGGCTGTGGACGCTGCGCGCCGGACGGGTCTCCGGACTCGTGCCGATGCGCGCCCTGCTCGTGGCAGCCCTGGGGTTCGTGCTGACGTTCGTGCTCTTGGCATTCAACGTCTCACGCGGAGAAGTGTCGATCCCGCTCCTGGACGTCGTTCGTGCGCTGTTCGGACAGGGCGACAGCGCCACGATGGTGATCGTGCGCGAAATCCGGTTGCCGCAGGCCGGCGTCGCGGTCCTGGTGGGCGCCGCGCTCGGCTTGGCCGGCGCGCTGACCCAGACCTTCGCCCGCAACCCGCTGGCCACACCCGACATGATCGGTATCACCGACGGTGCGGCCGCAGCCGCCGTCGGATTCATCCTCGTGACGGGCACCGGCACCGGAGCACTGGCATCGCTGTTCGACTCGGTCGGGCTTTCGGCTTCGGCATTCATCGGCGGCATGACGGTCGCGGTGCTGCTCTACATCTTGTCGTGGCGCCGAGGCATCAACGGGCAGCGACTGATCCTGATCGGCATCGGTCTGGGGTTCATGCTGCAGGCCATCACTCATTGGCTGTTGATCAAAGCCAAGATCGAGCAGGCGCAACAGGCCAATGTCTGGCTCAACGGCTCGCTGAGCGGCCGGGACTGGAACAGCGCTGAACCGCTCATCTGGGGACTGCTGATCCTCGTACCGATCTCGCTGTTCCTGATCGTGGGACTGCGTCTGCTGCAGCTCGGCGACGACAGCGCCCGATCGTTGGGCCTGCGGGTGCAGTGGCACCAGGTCTTCGTCCTGGTCTGCGCGGTCGGGCTGTGTGCGCTGGTCGTCTCGGTCGCGGGCCCCATCGACTTCGTGGCCTTCGTCGTGCCGCAGGTCGCGATGCGGCTGAGCGGCTGCTCGCGTCCACCGCTGGTCGCCTCGATGGCCTTCGGTGCCGCATTGGTCGTCGCCGCAGACGTCGTGGCGCGTTCGATGCTGCCGGTCGTGCTGCCGGCCGGAATCGTCACGTCGGCGATCGGCGCACCCTACTTGATCTGGATTCTGCTTCGTTCCAACCGGAAGGTCAGCGCATGATGCCCACAGGCCCCAGCCCCGCCGCGCGCTTACAGGCTCGCGGCGTCACGATCGGTTATGACCACGAGCCTGTGGTCCGTGATCTGTCGCTCGATGTCATGGACGGCAGCGTCACGGCGATCATCGGACCGAATGGCTGCGGTAAGTCGACACTCCTGCGTTCCATGGCGCGACTGATGGCCCCTGCGTCCGGCGAGGTGCTGCTCGACGGGGAGCCCATTTCGTCGGTCGGCTCCAAGGAGGTCGCCAGGCGGATGGCCTTGCTGCCTCAGACGCCGATCGCCCCGGATGGACTACGGGTCGCCGACCTGGTGGCTCGCGGCCGTCACCCCCACCAGAAGTGGTTCCAACAGTGGTCTCCCGAGGACGAGGCCGCGGTCGACGAAGCCCTGGCCTGGACCGACATCACCGAGCTGAAGGACCGTTCACTGGACCGGCTCTCCGGCGGTCAGCGACAGCGGGTGTGGATCGCGATGGCGCTCGCCCAGGACACCGGGCTGCTGTTGCTCGACGAGCCGACGACGTACCTGGATCTCGCCCACCAGGTCGAGGTCCTGGACCTGGTCGCGCGGCTCAACCGCGATCGGGGCAGGACCGTCGTCATGGTGTTGCACGATCTGAACCTGGCCGCCCGCTACGCCGATGTCATCGTCGTCATGCATCGCGGCCGGGTCGTGGCCGAGGGGTCCTCCTCGATCGAGGTGCCGGGCCGATGCGATGGGGATGGTGATCAGGGTGTCGCGACCGGAACCTCGGTGGCCGGATCGCCGTCAGCGGCTGCGGCGAGCTGCGGCACGTAACGCTCGAGCACATACGGGATGCTCAACGGCGTCACGAAGCTGTGACCGACGTAGTAGTTGCCCTCGCCCTCGGAAATGAAGACGCCGCGGCCTTCCTTGGCGGCGTCGGACTTGGCCCACAGGCCGCCGGTGCCTTCGTTGACCTGCTTCTCGGAGGCGAGCCACACGATGACGTCGGCGTCCTTGAAACGGCTGAACTGCTCCGCGCTGACCGAGGTGCCGAACTGGGACTTGTCGATTCCCTTGATCGATTCGGTCGGGAACGTGAAGCCCAGCTCGGCGAGGATACGTGAGCGTGGATCTTCGGGCCCATAGAAGAAGATGCCTTCGTAGGGAGTCAGCACGATGGCGTTCTTGCCCTTGAAATCGGGGTTCTTGGCGGCGTACTCGGCGATCGTCGCCTCGGTCTTGGTCACGAGCGTCTTGGCGGCGGCCGGCCGGCCGAGCGCCTTGCCGATATTCTCGGTTCCCAACTGCCACGGCGCACCGTAGTCGGTGAAGTCCTTGGGCTGGACGACGGTCGGTGCCACCGCCTTGAGCTTGGCGTACTCGGCCTTCGTCACACCGGCGTATTGGCCGATGATCAGATCGGGCTTGAAGCTGACGATCTTCTCCAGCTGCAGGCCGTCGGTCGTGGTGAGTACCTCAGGGCGTTTGCCGTCGCCCAGGGCTTCTTCGGCCCACGGGAAGATATAGCCCTTCGCCTCTCCGAACCATTCGGTGACGGCGACGGGATTGGTGCCCAGTGCCAGCAGAGCATCTTGCTCGGTGAGGCCCACCGCCACGACCCGTTCGGGAGCCTTCGTGAGTTTGGTGGAGCCGAACTTGTGCTCGATCGTGACGGGGAATGCGCCCTTCTCGACGTCGGAGGAGGACGCGTCCGCGGCGGCGTCACCCGACGGGGAATCGCTCGAGCCGCACGCGGTGAGCGCGAGGATCGTGGATGCGGCGACTGCGACGATGGCCCGTCGACGGAAGTACTTCATGAGTCTCCTTCAAAGTAAGGTGAGCCTACCTTAACCTTCGCCTGAGTCCCGGGTTTGCAGGGGCTGCCTAGTGAGATGCTCCAAGCTCGACCAGCAGCACGCCGACCATCACGATCGCGATGCCGAGTGACATGACCCAGGTCAGGGCTTCGCCGAACAGGAGCTTGGACAGTACCGCCGTCAGTGCGACTCCCGAAGGGGTCCAGATGCCGTAGGCGACGCCCAGATCCATGCCGTCGTTCAGCGCCAGGGACAACAGGGTGAAAGCGGCCAGGTAGCCCAGGACGACTGGGACGTACCAGGCGGGCGGCCCTTTCGTGCTCATCCGCAGGCAGAGTGTGGCACCGACCTCGGCCGCGATCGCGACTGCCAGGAACAGCCAGGCCATCAGCTTGTGCTCTGTTCTTGTCTGGCAGCGGCCTGCGAGCCGAGCTCGATGGTCAGGACACCGACGATGATCAAGGCGATACCGGCGATCATGAGCGCCGAAAGTGGCTCATCGAAGAAGAGCGACGACAGTGTGGCGGTGGCGGCGACCCCCGTTGCGCCCCATACGCCGTAGGCGACTCCGAGCGGCATGCCTTCGCGTAGGGCGAATGACAAGAAGACGAAGGCCGCGCTGAAGCCGAGGACCACGATGACGTACAGGCCGGGCGCATCGAGGGCGCCCTTCAGCGACAGGGAGCCGCTGACCTCGCTGGCGATGGCTCCGAGGAGGAGCAGCCATCTCTTCACGCGACCCCCAGGATCTCGCACGCGGTCCGATAGACCTGGTCGCGTTCATCGTCCGGCAGTGGTGTCGCCCCCGCGGACTCGGAGAACCAGGAGCCGTCGGCGATCAGGCGGACCGTGCTGAGTCGCGCGCGCTCGATGACCGGCAGATCGACCGGTACCGCGATCCAGGGATCGATCCTTTGGTTCCACCGCTCGATCATGGATCCGCGGAGTCTGGGATCTGCGACCATGACGAGATCGGATGCGTCGAATCCGCCTCCCAGTGACCAGCGCAGATAGGCGAGCACCCGCTCGGTGGGGGAGAGTGCTGAAAGGCCGCCGCCGGCGACTGCTGTCAGTTCGGCCTCATAGCGATCGACGACGTGATCGACGAGCGCCAGCATGAGTGCTTCCTTGGTGCCGAAGTGGTACATCAGGCCCGGCTTGGTGAGTCCCGACTGTAGTGCGGCCGATTCGAGAGTCAGCGAATTGCCGGCTCGTAGGACGTCGAGAGCGTGGTCCAGGATCTCGGTACGGCTGTTGCTGCGCATATCCTGACTTTACCATCTGGAAGGTAAAGTCAGGATATGCCGAGGGCTCGTGACATCTCAAGAAAATTTCAGAAATCCGACTTGAGATGCGCCGTCGCAGTTTTTAAAATATGAAGCAAGTTGAGTCAATCCGACTCAAGTTTCTGAAAGGAGATCTGACGATGACCAGCATGACCTTTGATCCTTTCGGCGACTTCGATCGCCTGACCTCGCAACTCGCGCAGTTTCGGCCCGGCCCGAGATATATGCCGGTCGACATGCGCCGCGAAGGCGATCGGTACGTGGTCCAGGCCGATCTCCCCGGAATCGACCCGGGCTCGATCGACGTGGATCTCGACGGCAATGTCCTGACCATCCGAGCGCAGCGCACTGCTGACAGCGGCGAGGGCGGCAAGTGGATCATGCAGGAGCGGCCCGTCGGCAGCTTCCACCGCCGGTTCACATTGGGCGACGGCCTGGACACCGAGGCGATCTCGGCACGCTACGACAACGGTGTCCTGAGCGTCTTGATACCTGTCAGTGAACGGGCCAAGCCGCGCAAGATCAGCATCGATGCCGCGCCGGACCAGGCCAGCATCGTGGCGTGACGATCGGTGCGCAACGAGCGCGGCGCCGCCGAAGGGGTCGGTCGTGGGTTTCCTCCCACGGCCGACCCCATTGGCGTGAAGGTGGCATCGCGCCAATGGGCTGAGCGCTGGGACTTCGGTCGAATTTCCGCATGTTGGAACTTTTCGACGGATGAGCAAGGACAATGAGGAGAATTCTCGAGTTGGAGGCCTGAACTTCCAGGGGCTGGAATCCGCCGTTGTGAGGGGTCGTCGTGACGCACTACACAGGAGTCACAGCGAAACCTTGGAGGGTTCATGAGTTCGACGATCACAGCGGTGGGACGAAAGCCAGTCATGGATGATCAGCCGGCCGTTCCCGATCTGGCTCAGTCGTCCGTATCGAAAGCACTCCAAGTCCTGGCCGTCCTGGTCGACAACCCGACCGGCGAGGTCAGTCTCTCCGACCTCAGCGAGGAGGTCGGTCTACCGCGCAGCACGGTGCATCGTCTGCTGAACGAGTTGTGCCAGCACGGTCTCGCCGGCCGGGTGGGACTCAAATACTGCCCGGGGTTCAAGCTCGTCGAGCTGCGGACGAGTTCGCAGATGACCGAGCATCGAGCGCTGCTGACGGTCGCGACGCCGGTGCTGGAATGGCTGTTCGCGCAGACCAGCGTGACAGTTCAACTCGGCGTTCTCCGTGGCTTCGACGTCGTGTGCCTCGAGAAGCTCTCCGGCTCGGGTAGCAGCCGCATCCCTGCGCGGGTAGGAGCCCGACTGCCCGCCTCGTGCACGGGACTGGGCAAGGCGCTGCTGGCTGCCAACGGGTTCGCCGATCTGCTCGAGAACCGCGGCACTCGCAAGCCGCTGCCCAGCCTGACCCAGTTCTCGATCCGCGATCCCAAGGTCCTGGCGAAGCAACTGCGCGATATGTCCAACACCGGAGTCGTGCTCGACAACGGCGAGTCATATGTCGGAGTGCGCTCGATCGCCGCTCCCGTCGTGCCTCGAAACCGGGTCCCCGCCGCCGCGATATCGATCTCAGCATTCGGATCCGGTGCACCTCTGGAGCGGTTCGTGCCGCTCCTGCTTCAAGCCGCGCGGCGTATCGCCGACGGTCTCGCCTGACTTCCGGTCAGCCAGGCGGTCGAGTGTCGACTGCCCCATCCCAGCACCCAGCATCACGACCGGTTCATCGGTCGACCCTAAAAGTGGAGGAAACATGCGAGTTCAGGAAACGATCTTCATCGGTGGTCAGTGGGTCGCCTCGACCGCGACGACCTCGATTGAGGTCGTCAACCCGGCAACCGAACAGGTCGTCTCGTCGGCGCCCGCGGGTACGCCCGAGGACGTCGACCGGGCCGCAGAGGCGGCGTCGGCGGCCTTCGGTGCCTGGTCCCAGTCGAGCCTGGACGTGCGCATCGGCGTCATGCGCGGGGCAGCCGACGCCCTGGAAGCGCGAGTCGAGCAGGTCGCGCAGGACCTGTGTGCCGAGATCGGCAAGCCGATCAACCTGGCACGCGGAGAAGTGCGTTCCGTCGTGGCCGGGCTGCGGCTGATCGGCGAGGATCTGCCCACGATCGAATGGAAGGAGCAGATCGGCAACGCCATCATCGTCAAGGAGCCGATCGGCGTCGTCGGTGCGATAACGGCCTGGAACGCGCCGCTCATGGAGATCTTCGTCAAGGTCTGTGCCGCGATCGCTGCGGGCTGCACCGTGGTACTGAAGCCCAGCGAGCGTTCTCCCAGCACGGCCTTCGTGGTCGCTGAGATCTTCGAGGTCGCAGGTCTGCCCGCGGGCGTGCTCAACGTCGTACCAGGCACCGGGCCGGTTGTCGGTGAGGCGATGGCGACCCACCCCTTGATCGACATGATCTCGATTACGGGTTCGGTGCGCGCCGGCAAGCGGGTCATGGAACTGGCCTCCCAGTCGGTCAAGCGAGTCGCCCTCGAACTGGGCGGCAAATCGCCCAATGTCATCTTCGCCGACGCAGACCTGGAAACTGCGGTCAAGGACGGGGTCGATGACTGTCTGCGGAGCGCAGGCCAGGTCTGTGCTGGCCTGACTCGGATGATCGTGCCATCGGGGCTGGTCGACGAGGTGGCTCGCTTGGCCAAGGCCCGTGCCGAGAGCTATGTCATCGGCGATCCTGCCGACGAAGCGACGACGCTCGGGCCGGTTGCCAATTCCGATCAGCTGGAACGCGTGCGGGGCTATATCCGTCTGGGTCTGTCCGAGGGAGCGATCGCCGTGACAGGTGGCGAGGAGCTGCCCGACGGTGTCGACCGGGGCTACTACGTGCGCCCGACGATCTTCACGGGAGTGCACAACAGCATGCGGATCGCGCAGGAGGAGATCTTCGGACCGGTGCTCAGCATCATCGCGTTCGACGATGACGAGGAGGCGGTCGCGATTGCGAACGACACCCGGTTCGGACTCGGCGCCGCGGTGTGGTCCCAGGATGCCGATCGTGCGATGGCAGTCGCATCGCGGTTGCGGGCCGGCCGGGTCCGGATCAACGGCGGGCCGGTCAACCGGGCCGCTCCGCACGGGGGATTCAAGCAGTCCGGTGTGGGTCGCGAAGGTGGCCGGTTCGGTATCGAGGAGTTCCTCGACCTCAAGGCGATGCTGACGTGACCATCATGCAGAACGCCCCGATCCCATTGATGACGAGCCCACAACGAGAGGTGAGTGACTCCGTGTTCCCACGGCCCCCGGACTTTGCACCGGACCTGCTGCGGAAGGCCTACGGGTGCTTCCCCAGCGGAGTGCTCGCACTTTCCGGGTTGGGGGAGTCAGGCTCTCCGATCGGGATGGCCGTCAGCGCGTTCGTCCCGGTGTCATTGGATCCGCCACTTGTGCAGATCTGCATCCAGAGCTCGTCGACGACCTGGCCGGTGTTACGTGGCATGCGGCGCCTGGGCTTGTCGGTGCTGTCGGAACAGCACGGTCCGGTGGCTCGGGCACTGGCCTCGAGATCGCCCGACCGGTTCGAGAACGTCGACTGGGAAGCCAATGCGGACGGCGCGGTGTTCGTCCACGGATCGACGCTCTGGTTGGAGACGACAATCGAAAGCGAGGCGACCGCAGGCGATCACTCGGTGTGCTTGATGCGGATCTGGTCGATCGATTCACATCCCGATGTCACCCCGCTGGTCGTCCACGGGAGCACCTTTCGGGGTCTGCAACCCAAGCTCGTCCATGGGGTCGGCTGAGTCTTCGACCTCGCCACCGCGGCCGACGGCTCGTCCTGAGGGACGGGCCGTCGGCCGTTTTCGACTCCGGGCGAGCAAGTGATTTGCGGCACATTCCAGATCTCGGAAATGGCTGTTGGCGCGTCCGCCCAGAGCGCATAACTTGATCGAACCGGGCCGCGCAGTGGTCCGATCAGAACATGAGATTCCACTGAAATGAGAGTCGTCGCACCATGACTAAATTGCGGTTCGGAGCGTTCATGGCTCCCTTTCACGCGCGCCCCGGGGACAACCCGACCGTGGGACTTCATCACGACCTGAAGATCGCCAAGCACCTCGATCAACTGGGGTACGACGAGATCTGGTTCGGCGAACACCACTCAGGCGGCGTCGAACTGCTCGGCTCGCCGGAGATCTTCGGCGCCTGGGTCGCGGGCCAAACGAGTCGGATCAAGATCGGCACCGGCGTCATCTCGTTGCCGTACCACAATCCGCTCTGGGTGGCCGAGCGCGCGATCCTGCTCGATCACCTGACTCGAGGACGATTCATGCTGGGGATCGGCCCTGGCTCGCTTGCGACAGACGGCGACATGCTGGGTCTCGACGTCAGCCAGCTGCGCAATTATCTGCAGGAGGATTTCCCGATCCTCATGCGGCTGTTGCGGACCGACGACCTGATCAGCATCGACACGGGCCGCTATCGGCTGGTCGACGCGCGGGTCCAGCTGGATCCGTACAGCGACTTCGATATCGCCGTCACGTCGGTCTTCACTCCGTCGGGTCCGATGCTGGCGGGCCGGTTCGGCATCGGCCTGCTGCAACTGTCGGGTCTGACTCCCGACAGTCTGTCGATCCTGCCGGGGCACTGGGAGACCGTCGAGGCCCAGGCCACGAAGTACGACACCACGGTGCAGCCCAAGGACTGGCGCGTCGTCAGCATCATGCATGTCGCCGAGACGAAGGACAAGGCGATCGAGCAGGTTCGCTACGGCCTGGAGCACTACTTCAACTACTTCCAGGACGTTGTCAGCATGGAACGTCTCATGGCAGCCGGCCGGACGTTCAACGATCGACTCGAGTGGGCCATGGAAACCGGCTACGCGGTTGTCGGCACCCCCGAGGATGCGATCAACAAGCTGGAGGAGATGAACGAAGCGTCGAGCGGACGTGTCGGAGCCTTCCTGCACTGGGCCACCGACTGGGCATCGCCGGACGACACCTTGCGCAACTACTCGCTGTTCGCCGAGCGGGTCATGCCGCAGTTCCAGGGGACGCTCGACCGGATCCAGTCTTCGCAGGACTGGGTCTCGCGCAACTCTGCCGAGATCACCGGCCGGCTCAATGCAGGTGCCAAGCAGTTCGCAGCCGATCATTCAGCAGCGAGGGTCTGAGGGCGGCCCAACAGGGCGGGTTGACTCCCGCGCAGGACCGTGACGGCGAACGGCTGCCGGTCACGCGGCCTGCCGATGCCTGAAGTCGGGGGACTCGAAACATCGGCTCGACCCACAGCAACTCAGACACCCATCAGGAACGGAAGTACAGCACATGAAGCATCTGCGCACCGCGGGGCTTGCCTCCGCCGCATTGACCATCAGCCTCGTCGCCTCGGCCTGCGGCGGCAGCAGCGACAGCGGGGGAGGCGGTGACGAGGTCATCAAGCTCGGCCAGATCCTGCCGATCAACAGCGTCCAGGCCGCGCTCGCCAAGACCCAGGTCGTCGGCGCCCAGATCGCGGTCGACCAGATCAACGCCGAGGGCGGTATCGACGGCAAGAAGGTCGAGATCATCGTCAAGGACAATAAGCTCGAGGCGGCGCGAGTCGGCACCGTGCTGCGTGAGCTCAACGACGAGGGCGTCAAGCTGACCTTCGGCTACGAGACCTCGCCGGAGTGCCAGGCCGGTGCCGAAGCTGCTGTCCGTCTGGGACAGCTCGTCCTCGCCAATCACTGCTCCAGCCCACTGCTGACGAGCCCCAAGCCGGCTTCCGACGCGTTCTACATGCTGTCGGCCAGCGGCGACGAGATCTCCGAGGCAGCCGGCAAGTACCTCGCCACGAGCAAGGCCGAGATCACCGACTGGGACGTGTTCGGCTACGACGCCGACATCACGCGCGGCAACTGGAAGAACATGCAGGCCGCGATGAAGACAGCCGGCGGAACCGTCGACGAGAACCAGGCCTTCTGGGTTCCCGTCGATGCGACCAACTACCGCAGCCAGCTGTCCAAGCAGGTCGCCGGTCTGACCGGCACCAAGGAGAGCCGCGGACTGTTCATGTCGACCTACGGCGCGGGCACCACGAGCTATCTCAAGCAGGCCGAGCCGCTCGGAGTCCTCGACAAGTACTCCGAAATCGTGACGCTGGGTGCCTTCTGGCAGTCCGCGGTCTCGATGAACGGCGCCGCGCCGGAGATCATGAACGTCCACGAGTACGTCGCCGGCTGCCAGGACAACGCGATGGACACCGCCTTCATCGCCGCGTACGAGAAGGAGATGAAGAATCTTCCGGACGCTGGCGCCTACCAGGCCTACGTCGGGGTCAAGTTCTACGCCGCAGCCATCGAGAAGGCCGGCAGCGCGGATCCCAAGGACGTCCAGAAGGCGTTCGCCGGATCCCCTGACCGGCCGCGCCGCCCGACGACCGGACACCCATCTAGGAGTCACTGATTCACGTGAACGACCTTCTCAACATCGTCCTGTCGGGCCTGGCCCAAGGATTTCCGCTCTTTGTCATCGCCAGCGGTCTGACGCTGATCTACGGCGTCCTGCGGGTGCTGAACTTCGCCCACGGCTCGCTGTTCATGATCGGCGCTTACGTCGTGGCCGCGTCTTTGAACAGCACGAGCCTGCCCATGTTCTTGCTGACCGCCCTCTTGGCGGGTCTCTGTGTAGCGGTCGTCGGCGTCCTGTGCGAGGTGCTTGTCTTCCGCCGCCTCTATGACGGCGCCCACTCGATCAGCCTGCTCGGTGCCTTCGCGCTGTTCCTCGTCCTCAACGGACTGGTGGAGAAGATCTTCGGCGTCGAGCCCCGTACTGTGCCCTACCCCAAGACCCTCGCCGGATCCATCGAGGTCGCCGGTGTGCCGATCTCCAAATACGACCTCCTCGTGATCGGCATCGGCCTGCTCATCGCGATCTTGCTGTGGCTGCTGATCAGCCGCACGACATTCGGCGCGCAGATGCGAGCCATTTCGCACGACCGGACCATGGCCCTGGCACTCGGCATCCGGGTCGGGCTCGTCTCGACCGTCGTGTTCGCGCTGGGCGCGTTCCTGGCCGGCATCTCCGGCGCCCTCATCGCACCTGCCACCTCGGTGGACCCGAGTATGGCCGGAGCATTTCTGACGCCGGCCTTCGTCGTGATCATTGTCGGCAGCATGGGTTCGGCCGGCGGCGCATTCGTCGCGGCGCTCGTGCTGCAGACGCTCGAGAGCTTCATCTTCAACTACATCCCGTGGCTCAGCGGCTTCGGGTTCTACGTGGTTGTCGCCATCATCCTGATGGTGCGACCACAAGGCTTGTTCGGTGGACGATCGACGTCCACCGTGGTTGCGCGATAGGGCAGATGATGACCACCAACCAATCTTCCGTCATATCCGTGCTCCGCACGGCCCGCGCCGCAGTCTCGCGACCCGTCGCGATCTTGCCGATCGCCCTGATCATCGCGATCGTCATGCCGGCGATCACGAGCGGCAGCGCCCTGTACGTGTGGACTTCCGCCGCGATCTGGGTGCTGTTCGCGCTCGGGACGAATGTGCTGTTCGGCTGGTCCGGCATGATGTCGTTCGGTCAAGCGGCCTTCTTCGGCATCGGTGCCTACACGGTCGCCCTACTCAACGAAGGAGAGGGCGATGTCTCGCCGCTCCTGCTGGTCCTGATCGCTGCGATCGTCGCCGCGGTCGCCGGCGGATTGTTCGCCCTGATCGCCCTGCGCACCTCGGGTGTCGAATTCGCGGTACTCACGCTGGTTTTCGCCCAGGTGCTGTGGTTGTTGACCTACACCGTGGCCGATCTGCGTGGTGACGACGGCTTCTCCGGTCTGGCGGGCGGCACGCTGTTCGGGATCGACTTGATCCTCGACGTCAACTATTGGTACTTCGCGATCAGCATCGTCGCGGTCTGCGCCTATGGGTTGCGCCGGATCGAGCTGTCGTCGTTCGGTGCCGTGCTCCGGGCGGTTCGCGATGACGATCTGCGTGCGGCATCGCTGGGCCTGCCCGTCCGCCGACTCCAGATCATCTCGTACGCGTTGTCGTCGGCAGTGTGCGGAATCGCCGGAGCGCTCATCGCCCAATTGCAGGGCGTGGCCACTCCGCAGACCCTGATGTTCACGGTGTCCGGCCAGGTCCTGGTGGCCTGCCTGATCGGTGGCACCGCCTTCTGGGGACCGGCAGTCGGCGCGATCGTCTTGATCTCGGCCGAGAACTTCTTCTTCGGTGGCAGCGACTCGCCGGCACTGCTGACGGGACTCATGCTGCTGGTCATCGTGCTGGTCGTGCCGGGCGGCCTGACGAGCCTGCCCAAGGCGTACGGCGATCTGCGCCGCCGGTTCGCGGGACGTGGCGGGCCGACCAGCAGTGTGGGGCCGATCGAGCCAGAGGTCGTGGCCGAGAAACAACCCGTTGGATCGACGACAGGAGCAGACCGATGACCAGCACGCCACTCATCTCGGTCCAAGGACTGGCCAAATCATATGGAGGAGTTCTCGCGATCTCCGAGATCGACCTGGACATCCGTCGGGGCGAGCGCATCGCGATCATCGGACCTAATGGCGCCGGAAAGTCGACGCTGTTCGGAACTATCGCGGGTGAACACCGGGCGACCGAGGGCAAGATCATGTTCGCCGGCAAGGACGTCACGACGTGGCCTCCGTCGCGGCTCACCAAGGCAGGTCTCAGCCGGACGTTCCAGGTCGCCCGATTGTTCGGATCGATGTCGGTACGGGAGAACCTCGTGATCGCCGCGAAGGCGACCCGGCGTAATCCCGTCGTGTGGTGGGACACGTTCACGCACTACGAGACATCGGTCGCAGAACGCGTCGATCGCGCCCTGGGCCGTACCTCGCTGACCGATCTCGCGGATCAGGAGGCGTCGACCCTGCCTCAAGGGGCCCGAAAGACCCTCGAGCTGGCGATGGCGATCGTGCAGGAGCCTCAGGTCCTGCTGCTCGACGAGCCCACTGCCGGGATGTCGCTGGACGACGCGTTGGGCACGATCCGCACGCTCAAGGAGATCTGCCGTGACCAACCGGATCTGACGGTCGTCATCACAGCGCACGACATGGAGGTCATCTTCGCGGTTGCCGAGCGAGTCGTCCTGATGGCCCAGGGACGTGTCGTCCTGGAGGGTACGCCGCAAGAGGTCACCGCCCACGACATCACCCACGAGGTCTACCTAGGAGGTCAGCATGTCTGATCCGGCACTCAAGCTCACCGACGTCAGCGCGTCGTACGGTCCCGCGCAGGCCCTGTTCGACGTCTCTTTGGAAGTTCATGCAGGGGAGATGGTCGGACTGCTCGGACGCAATGGCGCGGGCAAGTCGAGCACGTTCAACGCGGTCATGAATCTGGAGGTGCGCCGCAATGGCTCCATCCACGCTCTCGGCGAGTCGCTGGACGGGGTCAGCACCGACTCGATCGCCCGGCGAGGGGTTGCCTGGGTTCCGGAGAACCGGCGGATCTTCCCGACTCTGACGGTCGAGGAGAACATCGACCTGGCCCGCAGCGCCGCCAAGGGCGAAGGCCTCGGCACGAATGAGCTCGTCGACGCCTTCCCGTTGCTGGGCAAGCTGCTCGGCCGCAAGGGCAATCAGCTCAGTGGCGGAGAGCAGCAGGTTGTTGCGGTGGCACGTGCCCTGGCTCCGAAACCGAAGGTGTTGCTCCTCGACGAGCCGACCGAGGGACTTGCCCCGGTTGTCGTCGAACAGCTCACGGAGTCGATCCGGGTGCTGCCGGAAACGCTCGGCGTCGCAGTGCTCCTGGCCGAGCAGAATCTCAACTTCGTGCTCGGACTGACATCGCGCGTATACGTCCTGGAGACGGGACGCGTCGTGCACTCGGGGACGACCGAAGAATTCGGCCGGGACGAAGTGCTGCAGCGCCGCTACCTGTCGGTCGCCGGGTCGACGGTCGATGTCTGAGGGCGGGCCGACATGATCGTTGAACTCGACCACGGCTCACTGCTCGTGAAGCAGCCCGATGATCTCGACGGACTGCACGTCATCGCCTCGAATCCCGCGGCCCTCGACGCGGCGCTGCGTTCGCGGGGCTGGGGCTGGCTCGCGGGGGACGGCGATGCGCTGCTCGATATCCAAGCCCTGCGGTCGTCCGCGCTGGCCTCCGGTGTCGCCGATGAACGTGACTGGGAACGCCGCTGGACCGCGATGATCGCCTATGGTTTTGTCCGTGATATCACGGACAAAACCCGATTCTTCCGTCCCTGGCGGACCTCGTCGGTCAGGCGCTGCGGCGGATCGCGGCGGTGACAGTTCCCATCGCGATGACCGTGCCGTCGGCGCTCTCTATCCGGGCGATGCCGACCGCGGTCGTACGTCCGACGTGCTCGAGCGTCCCGCGAGCGATCAGCGCGCCACCGGCCGGGCTGGAGCGCAGATAGTTGATCTTGAGCTCGAGCGTCGTGGCGAAGTCGTCATCCGTCAGCTGGGTCAGCACCGCCTGCATAACGGCCGAGTCGACCATCGCCGCGAGCAGCGCACCCGACGGATTGCCGCGGGTGTTGGCCGCGCCGGGTGCACCGTCGTGGTGGATCCAGGCCTGACCGCGCTCGGGCACCTGGAGTGTCAGTCCGAGCGAAGCGTGGATCGGTGACGTCGGATAGCGAGTCTCCAGATCGGTCCAGTGAGACGGGCGTGCGGTACTCATGCGGGTGACTCCTTGCGAGGCAGCGTCGTGACGGAACGTTCGGGTTGATCGGCCTTGCGGACCAGCTGGACGACGCGTTCGCCGGCGAGAGTGGCAGCCGCGAACGAGAGGTCCGAGACCTCATGGAAGAACTGTTTGGTGGTCTGCACCGCGAGGGTCCGGTGGCCGGCGATCGTGCGGGCCAGGACCAGTGAGCGATCGAGCAGCTCGGCATCGGGGACGACCTGGTTGACCATGCCCATCGTGTGCGCCTCATCGGCGTCGATGCGCCTGCCGGTCACGAGCAGCTCCATCGCGGCACGTGCGCCGACGACCTCCTTGAGGCCGACCATCGTGACGCCGTTGACCAGGCCGTGCCTGATCGCGGGATAGCCGAACTGTGACGACTGGGAGGCCACGACGAGATCGCAGGCCATCGCGACGCCGCAGCCAAGACCCAGTGCATATCCCTGGACGGCCCCGATGATGACGGGCCGGCAGTCGCGGAATGCTGCGAACAGCCGCGGGCCGGCCGGACGGACGGGAGTCGGGCGCACTGAGCCGATCTCGCTGAGATCCACGCCGGCACAGAAGTGATCGCCGACGGCGTTCAGCACGACGGCACTGAGTTCTTGCACCGGCTCGGATTCGAGGATCTGGGTCAGTTCGAGCACGCTGGCGTCGTCGAGGGCGTTCTTTTTGTCCGGACGGTTGATCGTCAGGAGTCCGATTCCGTCTTCGAGGACCTCGAAGTCGATATGGGGCATGGTGGCCTTTCGGTGCTGGTGGTTGGAGTCAGTCGCCGATGTAGCGAGGGGTCCGCTTCTCGCGGTGGGCAGCGGCTCCTTCGAGCCGGTCGGAGGTGCTGAGGACCCGCTCGTACAGCGCGGCTTCTACCTCGAAGCCGTTCGCGACGCCGAGGTCCATCGACATGTTGATAGCCCGCTTGGCCTGCACATTGGAGACTGGAGCGGCCGTCGCGATCTCGTGGGCCAGCGCCGCAACCGTCGCTTCGAGCTCATCGGCCGGCACGCAGTGACTGATCATGCCCCAGCCGAGGGCATCGTCGGCGGTGAAGGTCCGGCCTGTGAAGATGAGCTCCTTGGCGCGGGCGATACCCACCAGTCGCGGCAGGATCTGGGTTCCGCCGCCGCCGGGAATCGAGGCGAGACGACTCTCGATCAAGCCCATGCGGGTGCCTTCGGCCGCCACGACGATATCGCAGCCGAGCGCGAACTCGAGGCCGCCGCCGAGGGCGAATCCGTGTACCTGGCCGATGACCGGGCGGATGCAGTTGCGCATCGCCGAGAAGGCGTGCGGTGCGATGCGGCGGCGCACGCGCAGGTCGGCCAGACTCATGTCGGCGCGTTCCTTGGTGTCGGCGCCGACCGAGAAAGCCCGGCCATTGCCGCGCAGGATGACGCACCACACGTCGGGATCGTCATTGATCTGGTCGAACACCTCGATCAGGCGCCGCAGGAGGGGAGTCGTGGCGGCGTTGAGCGCCTCACGTCGGTTGAAGCTGACAGTGGCCACATGATCGACGGTCTCGATCGTGACGAGCTCGGTGCTGGGGGACATGCGGTCAAGCTAGGGATCGCCTGTTCGGGCGTCAACGGACGTTTCCAGATACCTGAATCGGCGGCCCGAAATCCCTGGTCGACGGACCCCGCAGATATCAATCTCGGCGTTGTTTCCACGCCCCGGAAATGATGGTCGCCGCCGGATCGGCCCGAACCTACTGTGTGTCAGCAGCGGGGATCGGTGCGAGCTGCGTACCCGACCTGCACCAGAGGAAGGAAATCCGTGGACTTCACACTCTCGCCGGCAGCCGAGGAGTTCAGGCTCCGGTTTCGTTCGTGGCTTGAGCAGAACGTTCCACAGGAGTGGCGCACGTATGCGATGCACCGGCAGTCCTTCGATGACGCCGTCCAGGTCCGCCGTGACTGGGGACGCCTGCTGCACTCCGGCGGCTGGGCCGGCCCGGCTTGGCCCGTCTCGGAAGGTGGTCTCGGTCTCGGCCTCGACGAGTTGACGGCCTACACCGAAGAGCTGGTCCGGCACGGTACGCCCGAGCCGATGAACGCCAATGCGATCGGCATCCTCGGGCCCACGATCATGACGCACGGCACCGCCGACCAGCAGGCGCGGCATCTGCCGCCGATGCTGGCGCACGAGGTGTCGTGGTGTCAGGGATTCTCCGAGCCGGGCGCCGGATCGGATCTCGCCGGATTGTCGACGCGGGCCGTGCACGATCCCGAGGCCGGTGTCTACCGGCTCAGCGGGCAGAAGCTGTGGACGTCCCGGGCGCAGTACGCCGACTGGTGTTACATCCTGGTGCGGACCGAGAGCGGCAGCAGCCGGCACCGCGGCATCAGCATGATGCTGATGAGGATGGACCAGCCCGGCGTCGACATCCGGCCCCTGCGCAGCATCGCGGGCTCGTTCGAGTTCAACGAGCTGTTCCTCGACGAGGCCGTGGTCGAGGAGCGCGATCTGATCGGTCAGCCGGGTGACGGCTGGAAGCTCGCGATGTTCGCGTTGGGCAATGAACGCGGCACCCGTCTGGTCGAGCGGGCGCTGAAATTCCGCAAGGAACAGTCCGCCGGTCTGCACGATGTCGTCGCGACCTCGGCGTCGGGGAGCGTCCCGGCCGCGATGGCGCAAGGAGTCATCGATGCGCGGGTCGTCGACGCGATGGCCCACCGGGTGCTGGCGCTCAGCGCCGAAGGAGCTGAACTGGGCGCCTTGTCGTCGATGGCCAAGCTCGTGTGGAGCGAGGCCTATCAGAAGTTCCTGACCACGACGATGCAGTGCTTCGGCGTCGACGGCCTGGCCGATGCGCCGCCGTTCGATGCCTGGCAGGACCGGCTCATGCGTGGCCGCGCCGCCACGATCTACGGCGGCACCTCCGAGGTGCAACGCAATGTCATCGCCAAGTCGCTGGGGCTCCCGGCGAGCTCCGCACGCTGACGACCACCCCATCACGAAGGACACACGTGCACTACTCACTGACTGCGGATGAACGGGATCTCCAGGACGGGCTGCGAGCATTCCTCGCCGATCTGGTGCCCACCGACGCCTATCAAGCGATCTGCGAGAGCGACTCGGGATTCGACCGCCTGACCTGGAAGAACCTCGCGGATCAGGGCTGGCTCGACCTCGTGCCGATGGCCGAGGAGGCAGGCGGTTCGGCCTGGCCCATCTCGGGTGTCGTGATGGCCGAGGAGTTCGGCCGTTCGCTGGTGCCGGCGCCGGTCGAGCTTGTCGCAGGATTTCTCCTGCCTGTGCTTCGTGGCCTGGCGCCCGGAGCGCTCGGACTGCCGGTCGACGGCCCGCCGCCGGACGAGCTGCTCACCTGCCATCTGGCCGATCTGACCCGGCACGTCGTGCAGGGGGCCGAAGCCGTTCCACCCGCGGTCCGGGCTCACGTGACGGCTGACGGCGTGACGATCGACGGCGAACTCGGCGGCGTCCAGTTCGGTGCTGTGGCGTCCTCGCTCGTGCTGCCGGTGTCGACGGGCAGCGAGTGGCTCCTGGTCAGGATCGACCTCGCTGCCGCAGGCGTCCAGGTCGAGCCCGTACGAACTGTCGACCCGGGACGCGCCTCGGCCGATGTGGTCCTGAGCGGCGTGCGGATCGGCGAGGCCGACTTCGTGCAAGCGGGTGCCGACGGTCTCCCGATCGAGCAGCTCCTGGTCGACGGACTCCTGTCGTATCTGCTGTTCCTCGACGGCAAGGCGGTGGGTGCCTCGGTCGCGCTGCTTGAACGCACGATCGCCTATGTCGTCGAACGTCGACAGTTCGGTGTGCCGATCGGCTCGTTCCAGGCGGTCAAACACAAGGTTGCCGACATCGCGACATTGATCGAGTCGTCCCGGTCGCTCTCGACGTACACGGCTTGGCTCGTCTCACAGCGTGCGGACGACAGGATCGAAGCGGTGCTTTCGAGCCGACTGCACTGCGCGGACGGGTACCGGCGGGCGTGTGAACTCGCGATCCAGTGCCACGGTGGCATGGGCTTCACGTGGGAGGTCGGTCTGCACACGTGGTACCGCTCGGCGACCTACGATGCCGCGGTCGCCGGTGTCACGCTGGACGATCTGGCCCGCATCGTGGGACGTGCGGCATGACGGGGCAGCAGTCGTCCCTCGTGGCGGCCGGCGGAATCGGCGCTCTGCTCGACAGCCGCTCACTCGCCGTGGTCGGGGCCTCCGACACGCCGGGGTCGCCGGGTCTGCGGGCGATGCAGACGATCCTCGGATCGGGGTTCACCGGCGAGGTCCTGCCGGTCAATCCGAGACGTCCGCTGTTCGACGGGACACCGGCCGCCGCCTCGCTGGACGACGTCCGGCCGGGTCCGGTCGATCACGTGCTGATCCTGACGCCGGCCGGCACCGTCCCGTCGGTGCTGCGCAGTTGCGTCGCGCGCGGAGTCGGTGCCGTGACGGTGCTGTCGTCGGGAGTCGGCGAAGGGGACGTGACCGCCCAGGCGCAGTTGCTCGCCGAGATCATCGGTGACTCCGGGATGCGCGTGCTGGGTCCCAACTGCCTCGGCGTGGTCAATGCGCACAGCGGACTCATCGCGAGTCCGGCCTCGGCGTTCGTGTCGGGACAGATCAGTGCCGGACCGATCAGCATCGTGAGCCAGAGCGGTGCCGTGGGCGCCTATCTCGTGGGTCTGCTGTCCGAGGTGGGGCTCGGCGTGCGCTACTTCGCGAGTACCGGCAATGAGACCGATCTGAGACTGGGGGAGATCGTCGGCCACTACGCGCAGGACGATCTGACCGGTGCCGTCGTGATCTATCTGGAAGGACTCCGCGACGTCGACTCGTTCATCCCCGCGGTCGCCGAATGCCGCAGGCGGGGCAAGAACGTCATCGTGATCAAGGCCGGTGCGACGTCGGTGGGTGCTGCAGCGGTGCAGTCGCACACCGCGGCGCTCGCCGGTGACGATGCGGTGTACGACGCGGTATTCGACCGGCTCGGTGTGTTCCGGGCCCGGTCGATCACGGAGGCCGCCGTTGCACTCGGCGCTTCGTTGCCGCCGTTGCGGACGCCGCACCGTATCGAACGGCTCGCGGTCATGACGACATCAGGCGGCCTGGGAATCCTGGCCGCCGAGGCGCTGGTGGGTGAGGACTTCGAACTGCCGGACGTCCCGGAACAGACACAACGCCACATGCGTGAGCTGCTGCCGTTCTGCACCCCGCACAATCCGATCGACCTCGGCGGGACCGTGCCATCGGACCCCGAGGCGTTCCTGGGGCTGCTGCACCTGACCGTGGACGATCTCGAGCTGGATGCCCTGGTCGTCGTGGTCAGCAATCTGCCCCGATCGCCGATCGCCTGGGATAACATCCGGGCAACGTTGACTCGACTGATCGGCTCGACCGACGCCGTCATCTCCGTCGTGGGTGCGCTGTCGAACGACGACATCGCCTATTTCCGTTCACTCGGTGCGATCACGGCGACGGATCCGTCGGTGGCGGCCCAGGAGCTGCGGGTGCTCGACCGGATCACGGCGCTGCGATCGAGTGTCGGCTCGGTGGACGTGCCGCTCGTCGTCGAGGCACCGGCGTCGACTACCGCGCTGGGCGATGTCGAGGCCATGACCCGCCTCGCCGGGTGCGGAGTCAGATTCCCCGACCAGATCGTGATCGACCTCGCGATCCGGCAGACGCCGGATCTGTCGTCGGTTCGGCTGCCGGCCGCGGTCAAGCTGCTCCAGACCGGGGTCCTGCACAAGGCTGCTGCGGGCAATGTCGTGATCGGCGTGGAGGACCGCGATGAGCTGATGGCGCTGGTTGCCGCGTTCCGCGCCAAGGCCATCGGCGCGGGTCACATCCTCGTCCAGACCATGGTCGACGGCATCATCGCCGAAGTCATCGTCTCGGCCAGGCGCGATGCGACGTTCGGTCCGATGTACGTCATCGGCACGGGCGGCAGGCACGTCGAACTGCTGCAGGACCGGGTCATCCTGCTTGAGCCGGTGACTGCCGCCGATGTCACGGCGGCCCTGGGTCAGCTGAAATTCCTCGGCGATCTCGGCCCGCACTCCGCCGCGTGCGCTCACGACGTCATGGGAGTCGTCGAGGCATTGCGCCTCGCGCTCGCACAGGACCCGTCAGTCGTGGAGATCGAGATCAATCCCGTCATCTTGAGGTCACGGTCGCCAGCAGGTGTCGCGGTCGATGCCGTCGTCCAGGTCGGAACCCGAGAGCCATGAAAGAGGTCACCATGAAGATCCCCGAGAAGGTTGTCATCCGCGAGGTGTCGGCCCGTGACGGACTGCAGAGCGAGCCCGTCGAAATCGGCACGGCAGCCAAGATCGAGCTGATCAACTGCCTCGCCGATGCCGGCTTCCCACGTATCAACGTGACGTCGTTCGTGAGCCCCAAAGCCGTCCCGCGTATGGCGGACGCGGTCGAGGTCATGGCCGGTGTCATCAGACGGCCGGGTCTGGAACTCGATGTCTCAGTACCCAATGTGCGGGGAGTCGAGCGGGCGCTGGCAACCGACGTCGACACGATCGTGGTGTTCGTCGCAGCCAGCGATGAGGGCAATCTGCGCAATGTCCGTCGTACGACCGAGGCGTCGATGATCGAGACCGAGGCCGTCATCAAGCTGGCCCGCGAGGCCGGCCGCCAGGCCGTCGGCACCGTCTCGATGGCCTTCGGATCTCCCTACGGCGATATCGTCACACCCGATGACGTGATGCGGCTGGCCGGCCGTTTCGTGGCCGCCGGAGCCACTGGATTATCGCTCGGCGACACGACCGGCGAGGGCGATCCGAGCGCGGTCTTCTCGATCGTGACCCGGTTGCTGACCGAGTTCCCCGACGTCGATCTCGCCCTGCACCTGCACGACACCCGCGGGCTGGCCCTGGCCAACGTCCTTGCGGCGATGCAGGCCGGTGCATGGCAGTTCGACAGTGCGATCGGAGGCATCGGCGGATCGCCGTTCACCCGTGACGCAGGCGGGAATCTCGCGACCGAGGACCTGGTCTACATGTGCCGGGCCATGGGCATCGACACCGGCGTCGACCTCGACGCACTGCCGGCGATCAACGGCTTCCTGGAACGCCGGCTCGAACATCCGCTGCCGGGCCGCGCGGGGCAGTACCTGCGCCGTCACGAAACGGTCGACGCATGAGCGTGACGATCTCCGAGGGGATCCTCGACGGCATCCGGGTGCTCGACCTCACGGGTGCGCTGTCGGGCCCGTACACCGCGATGATGCTGGCCGAGCACGGCGCTGACGTCATCGAGGTCGAACATCACCTGACGGGTGACGAGGCCCGGGTGTGGCCGCCGATCGTCGGGGGAGTCAGCAGCTATTTCGGCTCGATCAATCGCAGCAAGCGCAGCCTGGCGATCGATCTGAAGGATCCCGACGGTCTCGCGATCGTCCGGGATCTGGCCAGTCGAGCAGATATCGTGATGCAGAGCTTCACGCCGGGCGTCATCGATCGCCTGGGACTCGGCTACGACACGATCCGCGAACTGAATCCCTCGGTCGTCTACTACTCGTTGTCCGGCTACGGACAGGATGGGCCGTGGCGGGAGAAGCGCGGCTACGATCCGATCATCCAGGCCGCGAGCGGCTTCATGAGCGTCACGGGTGAAGCCGGCCGCACGCCGGTCAAGTCGATGATTCCGATCGCCGACCTGTCGAGCGCGATCTACGGCTACGCCGCGATCCTCGGCGCCTTGTTCCGGTGCCAGCGCACGGGCAAGGGGCAGTACATCGACCTGGCCATGATGGACGTCAACGTCTCAATGCTCAGCGTTGTCGGCTCGCGCTATCTGCACACCGGCGTCGTGCCGGAGCGCAGCGGCACCGAGAACCCGCAGCGCGTGCCGTCGGCGGCATTCGAGTGCGCCGACGGGCGGTTCCTGCAGGTTGTGCCCAATCAGCGGCAGTGGCCCGCGTTCTGCCGGTTGCTGGACCACGAGGAGTGGATCGAGGATCCGCGCTTCGCCTCGCCGCCGGCCCGCACGGAGCACCAGGACGTGTTGTATCCGCTGATCCGGACCGCTTTCCTGCGGCGTGGAGCCGACAACTGGAGCAAGCTGCTCGACGATGCGACGATCGCGTCGTCTCCGATCCACGGGATCGACGAGGTGTTCGCGCTGCCGCAGGTGCAGCACCGCTCGATGGTGCAGTCGTACGTCGATCCGGTCATCGGCGAAGTGCCCGCCATCTCCTTGCCGTTCCGCTACTCCGAGACACCCACCCGGATCATGTCGGCCCCGCCCCAGTTGGGAGAGCACACCATCGACGTGCTGCGCGAACTCGGCCACAGCGAGGCCGCGATCACCGCACTCATCACCAGAGGAGCCGTGACGAGCACGTCACGGCAGGACAAGGACGACATATGACGATCGACACCATCACCGAAGGCCCGGTTCTCGTCTCCCAGGACGGCCGGGTCTGCACCATCACGCTCAACCGCCCGGAGGCCAGAAATGCGTTGAGCAAGGAATTGCTGGAGCAGCTGTCGTCCGCGCTGGATCGGGCTGCTGAGGACCCCGATGTCGGCGCTGTCGTGCTGACCGGGAGTGGCCAGGCCTTCTGCTCGGGCGCCGATCTGAAGGAGGGTGCCCGCAATCTCGGCGATGACGCATTCCAGGCCAACTACGACCGCTCGACCCAATCCATGCAGGTGCATCGGCAACTGCCGCGGTTGTCCAAGCCGGTCATCGCCGCGGTCAACGGGCCGGCTGTGGCAGGTGGCTGCGGGCTGGCGATGTCGTGCGATCTCGTCTTCGCCGGCGCGGGGGCCCGCTTCGGCTACCCCGAGGTCAACCGTGGCCTGGTGGCCGCGATGGTCATGGTCAGTCTGAGTCGTCTCGTCGGACGCAGGCAGGCGCTCGACCTGCTGCTGTCCGGACGGCTCATCCCGGCCGCCGAGGCCAAGGAGCTGGGCCTGATCAACACCGTGGTGGCGGATGAGGACGTGGTCGCTGCCGCCCAGGCCTATGCTGCCGATCTCGCGGCGAAGCCCGCATCGGCGCTGCAGTACACGAAAGATCTCTACCGGCAGGTGCAGGAGCTCGACTACGACCGGGCCATGGAGTACGCGCGTGACCTGAACCTGATGCTGCGGCAGACTGGTTCGGTGCGCACAGGAGTCAGCGAGTTCGTCTCAGGCACTGCAAAGCCCTTGCAGTGATCGCTTCGCTGGCGCTGGTCCTGCGTGAGCCGGGTACCCGACCCGTCCTCGAAGAGGTGCAGGTCAGTGACCCTGCTGCCGGACAGGTCCGGGTTCGTATCGTGGCTTCGGGGATCTGCGCGACCGACGTGCACGCTCTCACAGGAGAGCAGCCGATCCAGAGGTTCCCGGTGATCCTCGGGCACGAGGGCGCCGGGATCATCGAGTCGGTCGGGCCGGGGGTCGACGGGCTGTCGGTCGGCGACCACGTCGTCCTCGCGCTGTCGTCGCCATGCGGTGCGTGCCGTGCCTGCCGGCGAGGACGCAGCGATGAGTGCGACAGCGAATGGCGGCGGACCGGATTCGCCGGGGTGCAGATGGACGGACGTTCGACGATTCGCCAGCGCGAGGACGACATCTTCCCGTTGTTCGGCGTCGGCACGTTGACCGAGTACACAACCGTCAGGGCGAGCCAGGCCATCAAGATCGATGCTGAATTGCCGCTCGATCTGATGTGCCTGACGGGATGCTGCGTTGTGACAGGCGTGGGGGCGGCGATCCACACGGCGCAGGTCGAGCCGGGTGACAGCGTGCTGGTCGTGGGCTGCGGGGGAGTCGGCCTCAACATCATCCAAGGCGCCCGGATCGCCGGCGCGACGACGATCATCGCCGCCGACGTCGACGCTGCAGCGCTGGACCTGGCCCGTCGACTCGGCGCCACGCATGTCGTGGACTCGCGCCGTGAAGAGTTGGACGTCCGTGCGATCGTCCCCGACGGGGTCGATTTCGCGTTCGAGGTCGTGGGCAGCCCGGCTCTGATCGTGGCGTGCCTCGACCAGACCCGAATCGGCGGGACCTGCGTCTTGGTGGGGCTGACGGCCCCTGGTGCCACGGTCCCGGTCGATGCGCGGGTGCTCAACGGTGCGCGCCGGCTCGTGGGCTGTCGCGGCGGGGGCGGTGTCCCGGCCGAGAACATCGCGATGCTTTCGCGGTTCTACCGTGACGGCGAGCTGCGACTCGCCGAGCTGGTGGGCCCACAGCTCGACTTCGTCGATGTCTTGACCGGATTCGACTCGTTCGGCCGCAGTGGGCCGGGCCGAACGGTCATCAAGATGGTCTGAACCCTTGGGCCTGGAGTGCCAGGTCGGCAGCGACTCCGTTCGGAGCCCGGGCCTCTCGGCGCGCCGAGGTTGTGACGGGAACGGCGGTGCTCCAGGCGATCTTGGCACCGCCCCGGTCACATCGGTGGATGAGATCCACATCCTCGCCGCTGGACAGCGGACTGAAACCGCCTATCGCCTCGTAGCACGTCGCAGTGAGCCCGAGGTTCGCACCGTGGATATGCCCGTGGTGGGTGCCGTGGGCAGCATCGTCGAAGTACTGCTTGACCCAGGCCGCGAACTCGTTACGATCCAGCGGCGCGAGGACGACCGTCCCGCAGAACACGTCGTAGCCGAGTCGGGCGGCGTGCAGCTGGGATCCGAGCCAGCCCGCAGGGACCCGGCTGTCGGCGTCGGTCGTGGCGAGCCACTGGCGGTGCGTGCTGCCAGCATGGCGCCTCAGCACTGCGGCGAATCCGGCGGCCCGCGCCGCGCCGACGTTGCCGGCATCGATCTCGACGACGTCCGCACCGAGACCGGCCGCCACCTCGGCCGTGCGATCGGTGCATTGATCGGCGACCACTGTGATGTCGACGCTGATGTGCGGAACTCGCAGGCGCGCGGCCCGCAGTGCGTGGAGAGCTGTGGGCAATAACGTCTCTTCATCGCGCGCCGGGACCACGACCGACACGATGGCTGGTTCAGATCGCCGCACGCTCGAACACCTCCAGGCGGAAGTCGTCCTCCATGTGCTGGACCACGACGGTCCAGCCCGGCCGGGCCATCAGCTCCCGGTGCACATCGTCGCCAGTACAGACGGCTGCCTCGAAACTGTGCCGCCAATGGACCGCGGCCAAGTGCCCACCGGGTTCGAGGCTGGCCAGTGCCTGGTCGATCGTGCTCTGCCGATCAGCGGCGGACAGGTAGTACATGAGTTCGGAGAGCACGATGAGATCGAATGTCCCCTGCGGCCAGGCCTCGGGGATGGCACCTTGGACGAAGACCGCGTCGGGTGCTCGACGTTTGGCCTCGACGAGCGGACTCGCCACCGGGTCCGTCGCGATGACTTCATCGCAACGGGCCACGAGGCGGGCAGTCAACATACCGATCGAGCAGCCCGCCTCGAAGGCCCGGCGGTAGTTCGTTCGAGGCAGACTGGCCATCGTCACGTCGTACTTGCGGCGCTCGTACACGCGCTCGGCGAGGCTCCAAGGATCGCTCGACGACGCGTACATGTCCTCGAAGTACTCGGGCTGGGTCATATGACGATCGCTTCCGGTGCATAGGACGCATGTTCCAGCAAGGCATGCTCGACCACCGCGAGATCTGCCGGGTGATCGCTGAGAGGGCGAACCTGGGATGTGAAGGCGCTGATCGCCCGGCGTTTGCGCATCCGTGCGGTCGAGGAACAGTCGAGGCGGCGAATTCGGTCCAGCCACGGCTGAGCATCCGGCTCGGTCCATGCCCATGTCCAGACGGGGAACCGCCATATCGGGGTGTGGCCGTCGCACAGTCGCACTGCGGCGGCCCCCAGGGCGTCGTGGTCGGGGTGACCATCGTGCTCGAACGGTGCGAGGACCAGATCGGCGGCGGCTACCAACGGTGCCAGCGCGGTGGCCAAGGCTGCGCCGTGGTCGGCGAGAGCGCCGTCGGGCAGACCGAGCCGGTGGATCTGAGGGGAGTGGAAGCCGAGCGCGGCCAATGCCCGGATCAGCTCGAGCGGACGTCGGGCGCGCAGCTGCTCGGGCGTGACACTGGGACTGCCCGGGTGTGAGGCTTCGCCATCGGTTGCCGTCACGAACGTGACATCGCGGCCGGTCTGTCCGACCAGCCAGGCGCCCACGGCCAGCACCTCGTCGTCGGGATGGGCGGACAGGACGAGGATCGAACCGCCGGGATCATGCGGGGGCGTTGCGGGGAGACCTTCGAGGTAATGCCTCCAACGGCTAGGCATGGGCGGGTCCCAGCGATCCCAGACGTGCCAGATCACGTCCGCCGTGATGCTGACGGACGAAGACCTGGAGATCGGCGACCCGCGCACTGTGATCGGCATCGAAGGCCAGGGGGCCGGGCCCGAGGGCGTGGCCGGCACGCGTGAGGGTGTCCTCGGCCAACGCTGCGGCCCGAGCCCTGATCGACTGCGCCATGCGTTCGACCTGCGGAAGAGGGATGCTCTGCTGGTCGGCCCGACATGCGGCGGCCTCGAGCGTCATTTCCATCGTGTCGAGATCGGCGCGTATCGCGCCGAGACCCGCCGCGGCATGCGGGTCGAGGCGTCCTGTCTCGACCAGATCGCAGATGCCGCGCGCGCCCCCGAACCAGGCGGCGGCGATGCCGATCGCACCCCACCAGAAGCCCGGCCGATCGGTGTAGTCGCCGGGGGAGCCGATAGGCGTCGCAGGCACGTGGTCGAACTCAAGCGTGACGGTGCCGGTTCGGGCCATGCCCGGCCCCACCCAGGATGGTGCTGCCTCATCGGTGGAGATTCCGTGGCTCGCCATATCGATCGCGAACAGCTGTGATCCGTGCGTCGTTTCGGCAGTCACCAAGGCATGCGTCACGATGGCCGCGCCGGAGCAGAACGCCTTCCGCCCCGAAAGGGTCCAGCCGCCGGTGCCGTGACGCCCCGCCAGAACTGCGAACGGTGGTTCGGCGGCCCACACCGCCCAGGCCTGACCCGGTTCGATGGCCGGGCCGTCGAGATCTGCCAGGATCGCTGCGGCGTCGTGATGTGGCTCTACCAGCTTGACCAGCGGGAGGTCATGGCGCGCCAGGGCTGAGATGAGATCCCACCGTCGACCTGTCTGTCCTCCTGCAGGCAGTGGCCACGCAGTATCGATATTGGCGCGAAGTGTTGCCAGGTCGATGGAGTTCGTCGTCGCGCCGTTCTCGGCCACCTATTCGTTGTCCGCTTCGGCTGCCGTAGCGGGGCCTTCGGGGGTCGCTCCGCCTTCGGACGTCCAGTCGGCGGAGTCGCCGTCATCAAGCGCCGGATCGGACGGGTCAGCGTCCTTCTTGTGCCGCCCGGGTCTGGGCTCTGCTGCATCTGTGGGTGAGTCGGTCATGGCGTGCATGTACCCCGTGAGCGGTTCGTCAACCGTCGGATGGGACGGCGCGACTCGAGGAATAAATCGGCCTCCATCGGGGTACGGGCGATGCATCGGAGGAGCTCACACGAACAGGAGCTGTCATGCGAATCGCGATCCTGACGTCGAATACCGGCGTTGAGAAAGCTGAACTCATCTCGCCTCGGCAAGCCATCGAGCGACGCGGCTGGCAGGTCGATCACGTGGCGCCGGAAGCCGGCCCGGTGCAGACCATGGAGCACGATGTCGACAAGGACGCCGTGTACGACGCCGAGGTGGCGATTACCGATGCGGCGCCGGCCGACTACGACGGTCTGATCCTCCCCGGTGGCACCGTCAACGCCGACAAACTGCGCATGGAGAATGCGGCGCTCGATTTCGTGCGGGCCTTCGCGGGTGCCGGGCGACCCGTCGCGGCGATCTGCCATGCGCCGTGGTTGCTCGTCGAGGCCGGTCTGGTGTCCGGAAAGACCCTGACCTCCTATGCCTCGCTGCGCACCGACATCGTCAATGCCGGTGGCACATGGGTCGATCAAGAAGTCGTGCACTGCTCGGCGGACGGCTGGGATCTGGTCACATCGCGCAACCCGGGCGACCTGGAGGCGTTCAACGCGCGAATCGCTGAGGTCTTCGGAGCGTCATGACCCTGCCGATCGCTTTGTCGCTGGGCTGGGCCGGCCTCATCCTCGAGGTGGCGGTGTTGGGCTGGCTGTTGATACGACACCACCGATGAACGTCCGGTCTGGTCTCGCGTCAGGCCTCGCCGCGCTGGTTCTGATGTCGGGCTGCGTCGTCGCGAGTCCTGACGACGACACGTATCGCGACGCCGCGGCGACGGCACTCGCGACGGCTGCGAGTGAAGTCGGCACCGTGGAGCTGATGCTGGATCTGCTGGATCGTGACAAGATCACCCGGCCTGTCGTGGTCGCTCAGGTGCGCTACAGCGAGGCCGGGCTCGAGAAGACCGCAGCAGGATTCGAGTCGCTCAATCCGCCGCCGGGCGAAGATGGGCTCGGGCAGTCCGCGGGGACGCTGTTCGACGAGGCCGCCGATGCCATGCAGGACGCGCGCCGTGCGATCGAGCGTCGCGAGATTGCGCAGTACACAGTGATCAGCCGACAGCTTGGGGAGCTGGCGAGCCGATTGCAGACTCTTGAGGAGAGTGCCTCATGAGCAGGTTGTTCGCGGTCGCTCTGGGTGTGCTCACGGCGATCGGCGGCTTCGTCGACATCGGGGACCTGGTGACGAATGCGCAGGTCGGCTCGCGCTTCGGCATGTCTTTGGCATGGGTTGTGCTGGTGGGCGTCGGCGGCATCATGGTGTTCGCCGAGATGTCGGGAAGGGTCGTGGCCGCCAGCGGCCGGCCGACGTTCGACATCGTCCGCGAGCGGCTGGGACCGCGCATCGGCCTGGTCAACCTGGGCGGCTCGATGGCGGTCACCTTCTTGACGTACGTCGCCGAGATCGGCGGCATGGCCTTGGCGCTGGAGCTCGCCACGAGCGTCCACGAGGTGTTGTGGATCCCCGTCACCGCCGCGGCGGTGTGGATCGTGTTGTGGCGGGCGAAGTTCTCGATCATGGAGAACGTGTTCGGACTGCTGGGCCTCGCGCTGATCGTCTACGCCGTCGCGCTCTGGCAGCTCGGGCCGGACTGGTCGGAGCTGTTCCACTCGGCCGCGACCCTCGACAAGCCGGGCGGCGAGGAGTGGTCGACCTATGCATACTTCGCGATAGCGCTGTTCGGAGCCGCGATGACACCGTACGAAGTCTTCTTCTTCTCCTCCGGGGGTGTCGAGGAGGAGTGGGACTCCTCCTCGATCGCGACGATGCGCGCCAATGTCTTCGTCGGATTCGCTTTGGGCGGCACTCTTTCCTTGGCGATCGCGGGAGTCGCGACAGTGACTCTCATGCCGGCGGGCATCGAGGTCGCGACCTTGGGTCAGGTCGCCCTGCCGGTCGCGATCGCCTTGGGCAAAATCGGTCTGGTCATCGCGATTCTTGGATTCTTCGCCGCGACGTTCGGTGCCGCCTGCGAGACCGGACTGTCCCTCGGCTACAGCATCGCGCAGTACTTCGGCTGGCAATGGGGCAAGTTCGTGCGCCCGTTCGAGGCCGCCCGCTTCCATGCCGTGATCCTGGTCGCGACGATCCTCGCCGTGATCGTGCTGTTGACGACCGTGGATCCGATCATGGTCACCGAGTTCTCGGTGGTGTTCTCCGCTGTCGCACTTCCGCTGACGTATCTGCCGATCTTGATGGTCGCGAATGATCGCGGCTATATGGGTCAGTACCGCAACCGGGTGCTCTCCAACACGTTGGGAACGATCTATATGGTCTTGGTCCTGCTGGCCTCGTTCGCGGCGATCCCGTTGATGATCTGGACCAAGATGGGCACGTCATGAAGGCACTCGGGATGCACATCGAAGGCGCGATCGACGTCCAGACTGACCTGCTCGACCGCCAGATCGTCAGCAGCGACGGCGCCATGATCGCGAAGGTCGACGACATCGAGGTGGCCGAGCACGACAGCCGCCTGATCGTGAGCGGGCTGCTGGTGGGTCCCGGTGCACTCGGCCCGCGTCTGGGCGGCGTGCTCGGTGAGCTGGTGGTCGACTCGTGGAGCCGACTCGCCCGGCGTTCGCCGCAGGAACCCCGTCGTATCGACTACACACATGTCAGCGGTCTCGCGACAGTTTTGACGCTGGACAGATCGCGCCGGCAGATCGAGATAGACGGGCTGGAGACCTGGACGCGCGTCCATCTGATCGATGCGCTGCCCGGGGCCGGCCACGATCCGCAATCCTCGTCGGACGACCGGACTCCCGATTCGATGGCCACCGGTCCGGACGACACGGGGGATCGGCACCGATTCAGCCGACTCGCGGGGATGCGGGTGATTCTTCGCGACGGTACGGCCCACGACCTCGTCACCGACGTCAGGCTCGCGCAAGGGCCGGTACGCGGCCATCTGCCGACCTTGACCGTGGACGGGATGATCGTGGGTCGCAATCGACCGGGGACGCTGTTCGGATACGACCGCAATTGCCAGCAGGGCCCATGGCTCATCCAGCAGATCCTGCGTTGGGTGCACCGGCATGCGGGATACGTCGACTGGTCCGAGATCGCCTCGATCGACTGGGAAGCTCGCACCGTGACGCTCGCGATCGACCGCCCACGTTCCCTCCGCGGTCTTTGACGCGGTGCATACAAGCCGCTTCTGCGGGTACGTGTCGGCAATAGCCTTGGAGGTTCGATGAGCAGTGGCCCGCGCGAGCAGCACACCCGTCCCGACGGCGTCACGACTGAGACGGTCGAGGCGGTCGGCAAGCTGAGCGAGGCACTCGAAGTTGTCGAAGAGGCCCGCGGTCTCCTGTACGCCTTCCACCGACGTTGCGGGACCGCGGATCTGATGCTCGGAGATGCCGTCGAGTTATTGCGTCAAGCCGGTCACGAGCAGTTCGCTGCCGATATCGAGCACGATCTGGTGGGTCGCAACATCCTGGAGGGCCGCTGGTCGTTCCAGGTTGTCGAGGAGTACGACGCCGGCTACTACGCGGCATTTCGCACACACGAACGTGCGGTACGAGATGGACTCACGGCGGGCAGGAAGCACCTGTTCGAGGCCGAGATGAAGGAAGACCGGCGTACCCAAGGCCGGCGACACCATGAAGCAGCACCACGAGACAAGGAGTGATCATGCCCGCCAAGAAGAACTCCAGCGTGAAGAATCCGTCGATGTACGAAGATCTGCGCGACGATGGCGCGTCGAAGGAGAAGGCGGCCCGCATCTCGAATGCGGCGGCCCAAAAAGGCCGGTCCGAGTCATCGGTCGCGGCGAAGGGCGGCAAGTCCGGCTCGTACGAGGACTGGACCGTGCCCGAACTCCGCCGCCGCGCGAAAGAGCTCGGCCTGCGCAATTACTCGGGCAAGAAGAAGGCTGAACTCGTCAAGGCACTGCGCGAGCATTGACATGCCATCGTCCGGCGAGGCTTCATCGACGGAGGGGGCCGGGAACAAGATCGACCGCAACTGGCAGGAGCTTCTTCAAGAACTGCGTGTCGCGCAGACCGGGATACAGATCCTGACCGGCTTCTTGCTGACGATCCCGTTCACCCCGCGTTTCGAGGAGTTGTCAGAAGCAAGGCATGCGGTCTACGGCTCGGTCCTGTGTTGTGCGGTCGTCGCGACGCTGCTGCTGATGACGCCGGTCGCACTGCATCGCGCGCTGTTCCACCAGGGCGCTCGCCCGTGGCTTGTCGAGATGGCGGACCGGTTGGCCCGGTGGGGCCTCGCTGCCCAGATCGTGGCGATCTCCGGCGCCGTGTGGCTGATTCTCGATCTGATCGGTCCGTGGTGGATCGCCAGTATCGTCGTGGCGGCACTTGCGCTGTTCGTCGTGTCGGTGTGGGTCGTCCTACCGCTCAGGGCGCGGTAGTGGGAACGGTGGTGACGGTCCGGGCCGGTGAGGTGTATCGGGCACCGATGCGCTCGCGGGTCGACGACATCGATGCCGGCGCGGCCGTCGACTGGGCTCTGGCGGCGGGCTACGTCGGAGTCGGTGTGAAGGGGCAACCCCACGAGGAGCGCCGCACACAGGCGCGGCTGCGACGATTCGCCGAGGCGGCAGACGGCTCCTACGTATGGACCCGTGACGGGGAGGGGCTGCTGTTCCTCGGGCAGATCGCCGGACCTCTCGTGCGCGACCGTGCCGGCGAAGCCCACGATCTGGTGCACGTCAGACCGTGTCGCTGGCACCGCGAACCGGTGGATCCGGTGATCGTGCCGGCCGCGGTGAGCCACAGTTTCGATCGGGGAGGCCGCAACTTTCAGCGGATCAATGCGCCTGGCGTGCTGGCGGAGACCTCAGATGTGTGGGAGCGGCTGGAGTCTGGTCGCTAGGCCAGGAGCGCCGCAGAATCGACGTTGCCGTCCGTCTCATTGATCGCGGTGGCCAGAGTCTCGATGTGCTCGACGGGGAGGTCGAGACCCGCCTCGTCACAACCCTTCCGGAGTTCTTGCTCCACGGTGCCTTCGACCGCACCGTCCTGATATGCGGCGACCCGATCGACCACGCGTTGGATGGCTTCGAATTCTTCGCTCGTGTATTCGCTCATGACCAGGAGGTACCCGGGCCGGACCGGTCCAATCGCGGTTTCAGCGCTCCAGGCGGGTGATCCGTACGTCGAGTCGTCGGCTGAGTTCGTCGACCGTCGTGCCGAACGTCTCGATGACGGTGATGCCCGCGGGCTCGACGGAAAAGGTGGCGGCTTCGGTGTAGATCCGGCTGACGCAGGCCAGGCCGGTGAGCGGATACGTGCAGGCCGGGACGATCTTGGCTTGTCCTGTCTTGGTGAACAGATTCATCATGACGAACACGTCCTTGGCGCCGATCGCCAGATCCATCGCACCGCCGACAGCCGGGATCGCGTCGGGGGCGCCGGTGTGCCAGTTGGCCAGGTCACCATGCTCCGAGACCTGGAATGCGCCGAGGACACAGACATCGAGGTGGCCGCCGCGCATCATCGCGAAGGAGTCGGCGTGATGGAAATAGGACGACCCGGGCAGTTCGGTGACCGGGACCTTTCCGGCATTCGTCAGGTCGCGATCGATCTGGTCCCCGGTTGCAGCCGGGCCCATGCCGAGCATGCCGTTCTCGGTGTGCAGCGTGATATCGGCCGAAGGGTCGAGATGGTCGGCGACCTTGGTGGGTTGGCCGATGCCCAGGTTGACGTAGGAGCCGGCCGGGATGTCACCGGCCACGACGGCGGCCATCTCGTCGCGGGTCAACGGGGCGCGGTGGGGATTCTCGATGGTCACGCTGGAACTCAGAGAGGTCGTCATGCCTGATCCTGTCCTGTTGCCACGATGCGATCGACAAAGATCCCGGGCGTGACGACTGCCTCGGGATCGAGGTCACCGACTTCGACGACTCGGTTGACCTGGACGATCGTGGTGGTTGCTGCGGTGGCCATGACCGGACCGAAGTTGCGGGCTGTCTTGCGGTACACCAGATTGCCCGCCCGGTCGCCCACGTGCGCGCCGATCAAGGCCACATCGCCGCGGATCGGCATCTCCAGGACGTAGTCGCGACCGTCGATCGTTCGGGTCTCCTTGCCTTCCGACAAGGGGGTGCCGACGCCGGTGGGGCAGAAGAACGCCCCGATCCCAGCGCCGGCGGCCCGCATGCGCTCGGCCAGATTCCCCTGTGGGACGACCTCGAGCTCGATCTCCCCGGCACGATAGAGCCGGTCGAAAACCCACGAATCGGACTGGCGGGGGAATGAGCAGATGACTTTGCGAACCCGACCGGCCGCCAGCAGCGCTGCCAGACCGGTGTCGCCGTTGCCGGCGTTGTTCGAGACGACTGTCAGCTCGTCGGCTCCCTGCTGGATCAGCGCATCGATCAGGGCCACGGGCATTCCGGCCATGCCGAATCCGCCGATCAGGATCGTGGCGCCGTCGTGGATACCGCTGACCGCCTCGGCGGTGCTTGCCGCGATCACCGTCACCGGATCGCCTCTTGGTTCTCCAGAACCATGGCCAGTGCCTGACCCACTCCGATGCAGATTGCGGCGACGCCCCAGCGATCGCCCGACTCGCGCAGGCGATGTGCCAGGGTGCCGACGATCCGCGCGCCGGAGGCCCCCAAAGGATGGCCGATCGCGATCGCACCGCCCTTGGCGTTGACGATCTCGGGATCGATCTTCCAGGCGTCGACACACGCAAGGGATTGCACTGCGAAGGCTTCGTTGAGTTCGACCGCGGCCACATCGGACCAGGCGATTCCGGCGCGCGCCAGGGCGGCGTTGGCGGCCTCGACCGGAGCGAAGCCGAAGTCCTGCGGATCGAGTGCGTGCACACCGCGGCCCGCGATGCGGGCGATCGGATCGAGACCGATCCGATCGGCGGCAGCTTCCGAGCCGAGCAGCAGCGCTGCGGCGCCATCGCTCAGCGGGGAGGCGTTTCCGGCCGTGATCGTGCCGTCGGGCCGGAAAGCAGGTCGGAGTCCGCCGAGCTTGTCGGCTGTCGTGCCCTGCCGGATCGACTCGTCGCGGGGGAGCTGTGCGTCGTCGACGGGTACGACGAGATTGTCGTAGAAGCCGGATTCCCAGGCGGCGGCCGCCAATTCGTGCGAGCGGGCCGCGAAGGCGTCCTGACGGCTCCGGCTGATGCCGAAACGTTCCTGTAGCTGTTCATTGCACTCACCGAGCGAGACGGTCCATTCCTTCGGCATGCGGGGGTTCACCAGGCGCCAGCCCAATGTCGTCGAGACTGCCGTGACATCGCCTGCCGGGAAACCGCGAGCGGGTTTGGGCAGCACCCAGGGAGCCCGCGTCATCGATTCGACGCCGCCGGCGATCATGATGGTCGCGTCGCCGGTCTCGATCGTGCGCGATGCGATCATGGCGGCATCGAGGCTGGATCCGCACAGTCGGTTGACCGTCGTTGCGGAGACCGAGGTGGGCAGTCCGGCCAGGAGCGCCGCCATCCGGCCGACATTCCGATTGTCCTCACCGGCGCCGTTGGCATTGCCCCAGACGATGTCGTCGATGTGTGCGGTATCGAGCCCAGGCGCCTTGGCCAGGACGCCGGCCAAGGCCGTTGCGGCCAAGTCGTCGGGCCGGACGCCCGCCAGCGCACCGTTGAACCGGCCGAACGGGGTACGCGCAGCAGCGTAGATATGAGATGTCAAGACAGTTTCAACTCTCGATAACTAAAGTTCGCAGTGCGAACAAGAGTGCGTCAAACGAACGTTTTGACTCTAGCAAAGGGTGGGTCGAACAGGAAGTCCGCACGAATCCACCGCAGCAACTGCTCCAGGGCCAGACAGACGCCGATCAACGCTGCAGTGAGCAGGATCGGCTCGACCACGGCGTACCCGGCCCACGTCGGTTCGAAGTCGATCTTGCGGGTCAACTGGTCGAATCCGGCCAGTGCCGCCAGATGTATGACGTAGATCGGCAGCGTGCGTTGCCCGAGGAATGCGAGCGTCGCGGTGGTGCGGCGGGCACGCCGGGCGACGACCGCCGCCCCTGTCAGCCCGAACAGCGTGGCAAGGATCGAAACGGCGGGCCATATGCCGAACCAGGCCTCGGCTCCGAGGGCGTACATCGCTGCGACGCACACCGCGTAGACCGTGAAGCAGGTCAGCGCGGTTCGAACGTTGGCCCGATGCGCCAGACGTTCCAACGGTTCACGTCCGTACAGACCGGCCAGGAAAAAGAACAGATTCTGCAAGACCTGCGCGCGGTTGCTCGGATCGAGCAGCAGATGCGAGGCTGCGGCCGCCGAAACCAGGAACGCCGCGACCAGGACCCAACCGCGGGGGACCGGTCGGACGAGTCGGGCGATCGTGAAGTACACCGCCAGGGCATACAGGTACCACAGGTTGGTCGGATTGATCGTGGCATATTCGATCAGCTGCCACGGGCCTTGAGCGCGTGCGGTGTCGAAGTGCGGCGTGAACGACATGATCGCGGTGTGGATCAGCAGCCACACGATGTACAGGTACACGAACTTCGCGATCCGGGTCCGGATCAGCATCGAGAGCGGTCGGGCTACGGCGGTGACCGCGAACATCCCGGAGATCGTGAAGAACAGCGGCATCCGCAGTGGCAGGAGGAGCTCGCCCACACGTCCCCAGAATCCCGATACTGGCAAGCCGGTGTCCCACTCGACCTGCTGGAAGTGTTTTGTGACGACGTGCCAGAGCACGACCAGGACGATGCACACGCCCTTGGCGACGTCGGGCCACAGCTCGCGTCGGCGACCCAGGGTGTCGGGCGCGCTCACGCGGGGGATCCTGCGAGGGCGCCGCCGTGGGCCTCGATCAGGTGTGCCACCACGACCTCGAGCGCGCAGGCGCGTGAGCCTTTGACCAGGACGCTGTCCCCGTCACTCAGCGCGCCCAGCGCACCGATCGCCCCTGCTGAATCGGCGACGACCGTCGCATCGCGGCCGAACACCTCGGCCGCAGGGGCCGCGTCGCCGATCGCGAGGAGGCGGTCGATGCCGAGGTGGCGGGCAAGGGCCCCGATGTCACGGTGGGCACGCGTCGTGAGCGCACCGAGTTCGCGCATCCCGCCGAGCACCGCGATCGTGCGGCCAGACCGGTGAGCGCCGGCTTCGGCCAAAACCTTCAGGCTCGCGGCAGTCGAAGCCGGGTTGGCGTTGTAGCTGTCGTCGATCACGAGGACTCCGCTGGCTGTCGTGATCGGTACGAGTCGATGCGGCGAGACCTCATGGACCGTGCTGAGTCTTTCGGCCACGGTGTCGAGATCCAGTCCTGCAGCCAGTGCTATCGCGGCGGCTGCCGCGGCGTTCATGACCTGGTGTTCGCCGATCAGCGACAGCTGTACAGGCACCGACCGGCCCTCGTGGCCGAGGCGGAAGTGCGGCCGGCCCATGGCATCCAGGCGCCTCTGGCTGACGCTGACATCGCCCGAGCGTCCGAACGTGAGTGTCCGCGCAGGGGTCAAACCGGCCATCGCGGCAACGGCCGGATCATCAGCGTTGAGCACGGCTGTTCCACCGGGCGCCAGGGCCTGGACCAGTTCCGATTTGGCGGCACACAGCAACTCGCCTGAGCCGAACTCGCCGATGTGCGCCGTGCCGACGGCCAGCACCGCGGCGATGTCGGGACGGGCGATGTCGACGAGCCAGGCCAGATGGCCGACGCCGCGGGCACCCATCTCCAGTACGAGATCGCTGTCGTCCGGTTGCAACCGCAGACAGGTCAACGGCACGCCGAGTTCATTGTTCAGATTGCCCGCTGTCGCCACCGCCGACGGGATCAGATCGGCCAGGAGATCCTTCGTCGTGGTCTTGCCGTGCGAACCCGTGAGCGCGTGCACGCGGGGTCCGACGGCGCGGACGACGTGCCGGGCCAGACGGCCGAGTGCGACGACAGGATCGTCGACGAGGACGGTGGGCCGGTCGGTACGGCGTGATCCGAGCACCGCGTGTGCGCCACCGACGTGATCGTGACCGTCGACGCGACTGCCCTTGATCGCGACGAACAGTCCGCGCTCGACGGGCTCGCGGCTGTCGAGGTACGCGGGGCCGGTCACCCGTGCTTGCGGATCGTCGGCGTCGACGATGCCGCCGGTGACGGCCGCGATCTGGGCCAGAGTCATGGGGATCATGTCGACCATCGTGGTTCCAGCGCCCGGGGCGGCGCCTCATCCGGCGGGCTATTTGTCTGTACCTGAGGCCAGTCGTCCGGTACCTCAGTCGGAGGCGCGGAACGGGCCGCCTGCAGCACGGTTGGTGATATGACGATCCTCCTGACCAATTCACATGTCACATCGATCCCCGTCGATGAGTGCGGGGAGCAGCTCGTGCGTCTCGACGGCGGTTTCGGCCCGGCGCGTGCGCTGGTCCGCGCGGGACTTGCCGACCGGCTGGACGTGGCTCGGGCCGCGCTGCCCGGACGTTTGCAGCTGCGAGTCGTCGAGGGCCACCGCAGCGCACGGGCGCAGAGCGCCATCATCGCCGACTACTCCGCGCAATTGCGCCGGCTCGATCCGGATCTGTCGAGCGACGATGTGCGTCGCCTGAGCAGTCGGTTCGTGGCACCGCTCGAGGTCGCCCCGCACGTGGCCGGCGCGGCCGTCGACCTGACGCTGGTCGATGTCGAGCGGCGTGAACTGGACCTCGGTACCGCGATCAACGAGACGCCCGAACAGAGTCAGGGTCGTTGTTACTTCGCGGCACCCGATATCAGCGCCGACGCCCGCGCCACCCGGCAGATCCTGGCCGAAGTGCTCGGCGGTGCCGGGTTCGTGAACTATCCGACCGAATGGTGGCACTGGAGCTTCGGCGATCGATACTGGGCGCTGCTGGCCGATGCACCCGCGGCGATATACGGACCCGCGTCGGAGATCGCGGCATGACGGCCCGGGCGCTGGCTCAGACGCGACAGCGCGACGGCCGGTCACGTCTGCACATCGACCTCGCTGCGGTCGCAGCCAACACCGAGTTGCTGGCCGCTCTGGCTCCGGGGGATCTGATGGCGGTGGTCAAGGCGGACGGATTCGGCCACGGTGCCGAGGACATCGCCCGAACCGCATTGGCCCACGGCGCCAGCTGGCTCGGTGTGACCTCGATCGCCGAAGCGCTGCCACTGCGCGACGCCGGACTGAACGTCCCGATACTGAGCTGGCTCAATCACTGCACGGCCGACTTCGCAGAAGCACTCGAGGCAGATCTCGATCTGGCCGTGCCCGACCTGGGGCACCTGGATGCGATCGCCCGGGCAGCGGCGTTGTCCCAACGTCCGGCTCGCGTGCATCTGCATCTCGATTCCGGTATGGCCCGCGACGGGGCTGCCCCCGATCAGTGGCGGGCCCTGTGCGGGGCGGCACGCGCGGCCGAGCGTCAGGGCTGGATCAAGGTCGTGGGGATCATGAGTCATCTTGGCTGCGCGGGCACTCCGGGACATCGGGCCAATCTGGCGGCCCGGACGAGGTTCGCGCGAGGGCTCTCGACGGCTCAGGCCGCCGGACTGCGTCCGAGCCGGTGCCATCTGGCCGCTACCGCCGCGGTGCTGACCGATCCGGCCAGCCACCACTCGATGGTCCGGGTCGGAGCCGGACTCGTCGGGATCGACCCCACGGGTGGGAACCGGCTACGTCCAGCCCTCACCTTGACATCGCCCCTGGTCGGCGTCCGGCATGTGCGCGCAGGGACCCCCGTCGGCTACGACCACAGCTGGCTCGCGCCGGCCGCCACGAATCTCGGCCTTGTGGCGCTGGGCTACGCGGACGGCCTGCCGCGAGCGGCGTCCGGACGAGCCGAGGTGCTCGTCGCAGGCCGCCGCTGCCGGGTCGTGGGACTCATCTCGATGGACCAGATGGTCGTCGATCTCGGTGACCTGCCGGTGGCAGCCGGAGAGCCTGTGACGGTCATCGGTACCGACCCCGGCAACGCTCCGACCACAACGGAGTGGGCGGCGTGGGCCGACACGATCGAACACGAGATCGTCACGGGCCTCAGAGTGCGCGGCGCGATCCGTACGACCTCCCCGGCTTCACCCTCACGACTCAGGAGCATTTCATGATCACTTCTTCAGTAGCGCCCTTTCCCGTCGCACCCGGTGCAGCGCGGCTGCGAGTCGCCGTCGTCGGCGGTGGGCAGAACTCTGAGCACGATGTGTCGATCGCGTCGGCAGCTGCGGTCTCGCGCGCTCTGACAGCAGCCGGGCACGAAGTCGTGCCGCTGACGATCGACCGTGACGGTCTCTGGCGTGAACGCGAACAGCGTCCTGTCGGCCTGGCCGGTGCGGTGCACGCCCTGCGCAGTTGCGATGTCGTGATCCCGATGCTGCACGGGCCGCGGGGCGAGGACGGCACGTTGGCCGCGCTGTGCGAACTGGCCGGTGTCATCTATGTCGGCTGCGGCGTCGCGGCAGCTGCCATCGCGATGGACAAATGGGCGACCAAGGCCGCGGCGAATGCGGCGGGTATCCGCACCGCCCCTGCGGTCTTGCTGACGCCGCGTGATGTGGACGGATACGAGTGGACGCACCCTGTCGTGGTCAAGCCGGTCGCCGCGGGTTCGAGTCACGGCGTGAGCCTCGTCGAGACCGCGCAGGAGCTGCCCGCCGCGCTGGAAGCGGCGTTCGCGCACGATGTGCGGGTTCTGGTCGAAGACGTCGTGGTCGGCCGGGAGATCGACATCGCGGTGCTGGGTGGTCCGACACGTCAGACCGTCACGCTGCCGTCCGCCGAGATCGTCGTGCGTCCCGAGGTCGGAGTGTTCGACTTGGCCGCCAAATACGACGGATCGGCCGACATCCGGATCCCGGCGCAACTCGACGAGACAGAACGCTGCTTGCTGGAGGACGCAGCGGTCACGTTGTACGAGGCGCTCGGCTGCACCGGAGTCGTGCGGGTCGACTTCTTCCTGACCGACGAGGGTGCGGTTCTCAACGAGATCAACACGACACCGGGATTCACCGAAGAGTCGCAGGTTCCCCGGATGTTCGCGGCGGCAGGCCTGTCGCTGCCCCAGGTGATGGACCTGCTCGTACGCGAGGCCGGGGGAGTCGCGGCGTGGGCGGACTCACGTCCGGCGTGACCCGTGCCGATCACGGCGTACCATCCATGTCCATGACCTGGCGTGAGCTGTCCCGCGGTTGGGCGCCCGATCTGGCCTTCGGTTTCGTCGTCTTCCTGGTGGGCCTGTTGGAGGCTTCGTCGGGCGCTATCTACGAATACGAGGCCAGGCTGCCGTACGTCGCACTGGCCGCGGGGGTCGCGCTGGCGGTCGCGACGTGTCGCCATCTGCCGGCCGCGGGACTGCTGATCTTCTGGGTCATCGCCTTCGTCCAGGTCGATCAGCAGCTGAATCCCTTGCTGATCGAAGTCTCGGCCGCTCTGGTGGCCTTCGGCTGTGCGCGCTGGGGACGGCTCGGCACCGTGATCGCCAGCGGGGTGTCGATACCGGTGGCAGCCGTGATCGGGATCGTGCTGGTCAGTTCGGGCCGGCTCGATGCCGTGGTCTACGGGCCCCAGAGCAACATCATCTTCCAGGCGACCCGTTCGGTCGGGGACTCCTGGCAGATCGGTGCCGCGACGCTCGGAATCACGATCTTGGGCATTCCCTGGTTCGTCGGTCTCGTGCTCCGGTTGGCCGGAAATGTTCGGCAGTCCAGGATCTCCCAGGCCGAGGCCGAGGCCGATGCTGCCAGGGCCATGAAGGAGTCCGAGCAGGCGCGCGAGATCGCCAGGCTGCAGGAGGCACAGGCCAGCTTGGCCCACGATGTGCACGATGTCGTCGGACATTCGTTGGCGGTCATCTTGGCCCAGGCCGAGAGCGGTCCGTACCTCGACGACCCGGATGCAGAGGTCCTCAACGAGAAGCTGCGCCGCACGATGGCCACGATCGCCGAATCGGCACGCGCGTCGCTCGGCGATGTGCGACGGGTGCTGGTCGCGAGCCGCGATCAGTCGGTCGTGGTTCCGCCCGGTGGCCTCGACACGCTGATAGCCAGCATCGAGCGCAGCGGTCAGGACATCCGGTCGTCGGTTGTCGGAATGCCCCGTCCGATGCCTCCTGAACTCGAGAGCGTCGCGTATCGGGTCCTGCAGGAGTTGTTGACCAATGCGATGCGCCACGGCAGACGCGATGCGCCGATCTGGATCCTGCGGGATTGGGACGCCGAACTCCGGTTGGAGGTGCGCAACCTCATGACCGATGCCCCACAGGGTCTCGGCGGCCTGGGCGTCACGGGAATGCAGACCCGGCTGGAATCGGTGGGCGGCCGATTGCTCATCGCCGAGAGCCGACAGCCCGAAGGTCGGGAGTACGCCGCGACCGCCTGGGTGCCGACAAGAGACGAGACACCATGAGCGAGCCCATCCGTATCGTGCTGGTCGACGACCAGGACCTGTTCCGTGAGGGAGTGCGGGTCATCCTCGACGCTCACGACGATCTCACGGTCGTCGGCTCGGCCGGTGACGGTGTCGAGGCCGTCCGACTGGTCGACGAGCTCTCGCCCGACGTCGTGCTGATGGACCTGCGTATGCCGCAGATGGACGGCGTCGAGGCCACCAGGCAGATCTTCACCCCTGAGCGGGTCGCCCGGCGTGATGCCCTGGTGCGCGTCGTCGTGCTGACGACGTTCGACCTCGACACCAGGGCGGCGATGGCGATCCGGCACGGGGCCAGTGGATTCCTGTTGAAGGACACGACCCCCATCCGGTTGGTCGAGGCGATCCGCACGGTCCATGCCGGCAATGCGGTGCTGGCCCCCACGGATCTGTCGACCCTCCTCGACGAACAGTTCAAGGCGCCGACCCCGGTTCCGCCGAAGTACCTCGATCTGACCGACAAGGAGACTGAGGTGTTCCAGGCCGTGGCCCGCGGTCTGTCGAATGTCGAGATCGCCGGGCTCCTGTTTGCGAGTGAATCGACAGTCAAAACACATGTCGGCGCGATACTGCGCAAGCTCGCCCTGCGCGACAGGGTGCAGATTGTCGTTTTCGCGCACGAGCACGCTTTGGTCTAGAGTCGCCGCGGGCATCGTGCCCCTGAACCTGGGTCTGACGGGAGCAATGTGTCATCTGCGGCGCCGACTGTGCGTGCAGCCTTGCGGTCACCCCGGCTCCTGAGGATCGAGGTCCTCGGTGGACTCGTCGTGGCGCTGGCGCTGATTCCCGAGGCCATTTCGTTCTCGATCATCGCAGGCGTGGATCCGTCCGTGGGTCTGTTCAGCGCCTTCACGATGGCGGTATCGATCGCGGTGTTGGGCGGCCGTCCGGCGATGATCTCGGCGGCGACAGGTGCCGTGGCATTGGTCGTCGCTCCGGTCGTCCGCGATCATGGCCTCGACTATCTGATCGCCACAGTCCTGTTGGGCGGCATCATCCAGATCCTGCTGGCCGTCGCGGGAGTGGCCAAACTCATGAGGTTCATCCCGCGCTCGGTCATGCTCGGCTTCGTCAACGCCTTGGCGATCTTGATCTTCGTCGCGCAGATCGACCACCTGGTCGATGTGCCGTGGCAGGTCTATCCCATGGTCGCGGTCGGTCTGATCGCGATCGCGGGGCTGCCACGCCTGACGTCCGCGATCCCGGCTCCGCTGGTCGCGATCGTGCTGCTGACGGGCTTCGTCCTGGTCGCCGGCGTCGACGTTCCCGACGTGGGTGACCAGGGTGCCTTGCCGGACAGTCTGCCGACTCTGGGGCTGCCGGATATCCCCTGGACGTGGGAGACCCTGCAGATCATCGCCCCGTACGCCCTTGCCATGGCATTGGTGGGACTTCTCGAATCGCTGATGACCGCGACATTGGTCGATGAGATCACCGACACCCGGACGTCCAGGACCCGGGAGGCCTGGGGGCAGGGCGGCGCGAACCTGATCACGGGCTTCGCAGGCGGTATGGGCGGTTGCGCCATGATCGGGCAGACCATGATCAATGTGAAGTCCGCTGGTGCCCGGACCCGGCTGTCGACGTTCTTGGCCGGGATCTTCCTGCTGATCCTGGTCGTGGGCCTCGGCGACGTTGTCGAGATCATCCCGATGGCCGCACTCGTCGCGGTCATGATCATGGTCGCGGTCGGCAGTTTCGACTGGCGCAGCGTCCGGCCCAGCACCTTGCGCCGGATGCCCAAGAGCGAAACGACGGTCATGGTCACGACAGTTGTCGTCGTCGTGGTGACCCACAATCTCGCGATCGGCGTGGGTGTCGGGGTGCTCGTCGCGATGGCGCTGTTCGCCCGCCGGGTGGCTCATCTGACGTCGGTCGAGCGCACCGAGGTAGACCGTGACGGCCGCCCCGTCGCGGTCTACACCGTCACGGGCGAACTGTTCTTCGCGTTCAGCAATGATCTGCCCTACTCGTTCTCCTACGCCGACGATCCGGATGAGATCGTCGTCGACCTTACGGGCTCGCATGTCTGGGATGCCTCCTCGGTCGCAGCCCTCGATGCGATCGCGGCGAAGTACGCTGCCGTCGGCAAGTCCGTCACGATGGTCGGGCTCAACGAGGCGAGCTCCTCGATACACGAACGGCTGACCGGACGGCTGTCGTAGCGGTATAAATCGAACTGCAGTCAACCCGTAAAAAAGTTCAGGTTGCAATTTGGGTACCTTTGTCGCGTAACACCCACCAGTAGTTCTAGAAGTCGGAGCAGTCGATGGCAAACGTTGAAGCGGTTCTGAATGCAGCAGGGCTGACCAACCCGAAGGTCCACGAGTACGTCACGTACTGGGCCGAGCTCACCGGCGCGGAGGCCGTTGAGGTTGTCAGCGCAGCTGACGATGCACGACTTATCCAGGAGGCATTGGCCGCAGGCGAGCTGGACCCGGCGGGCGACGGCCTGTACTACTCGCGCAGCTATCACAAGGACACCGCCCGCTCCGAAGAGCGCACGATCGTCGCGACGAGCAGTGAGTCCGACAAGGGTGTGTACAACAACTGGCGTCCGTCGTCGGAGATGAAGCCCCTGCTCGAGGACCGCATGCGCGGAGCCTCGAAGGGCAAGACGATGTACGTCATCCCCTATCTCATGGCTCCTGCCGGCAACGCGCTCGCGCCGTATGCGACGGGCGTCGAGCTGACGGATGCACGCACCGTCGTCCTGCACATGATCCGGATGTCGCGGGTCGGTGCCGAGTACCTCGAGAACCTCGACGACCCCAACCAGTTCGTGCGCGCGGTGCACGTGACCGGTGACCTGGAGAACCTCGGTCAGGGCACTCCCGACGACCAGCGCTACTTCGTCACGGTCGCCGACGAGCGCACGATCTTGCACTACGGCTCGTCCTATGGCGGAAACGCGCTGCTCGGCAAGATCGCCCACGGCCTGCGCCAGGCCGCCTACGACGGTTGGGCGTCCAAGAAGTTCCTGGCCGAGCAGTACATGCTGATCGGCATCCACGACAAGCAGACCGGCAAGACGTACCACGTCTGCGGTGGCTTCCCGAGCGCTTCGGGCAAGACCAACCTGGCCATGATGCTGGCCCCCGACGCGCTGGGCGACCGGTATCACGTGTCGTTCTACGGCGACGACATCGCCTGGCTGTGGGTCGACGAAGCCACCGGCAAGCTCTACGGCATGAATCCCGAGTACGGCGTGTTCGGTGTCGCGAAGGACACCAACGAGACGACGAACCCGACGGCACTGGGCTCGATCGCACCGGGCACGCACGCGATCTTCACCAATATCGCCTACAACCCCGTCACCCGCGAGGTGTGGTGGGAGGGACGTACTCCGGCGCCGCCGGCCGATCCGACCGACTGGCTCGACTGGAAGGGCAATCCGATCACGGATCGGACCCCCGAGCAGGCCGGTGAGCCCTGGGCACACCCCAACAGCCGCTTCACCACGACGCTCGACAACGTTCCCAACATCGCCCCCGACTACGACGCGCCTGCCGGTGTGCCGATCGACGCGATCATCTTCGGTGGACGTACCCGTGACCGCGAGCCGTTGATCCGGGCGATCCACGATCTGGCCGAAGGCGTCTACGACGGTCTGACGCTGGGCGCCGAGGCGACGTCCGCGGCCGAGGGCAAGGAAGGCGTCCTGCGTTACGACCCCATGTCGAACCGTCCGTTCATGGCGTACGGCGAGGGCGACTACGCCCAGCACTACCTCGACATCGTCGGTGCCGCGTCGGAGCCGCCGATCTTCGCTCACGTCAACTGGTTCCAGCGCGATCCCGAAGACGGCCACTTCCTGTGGCACGGCTACCGCGACAACCTGCGCCCGCTGCTGTGGCTGCTGCAGCTCAAGAACGGTGAGGTCACGGGTCGCCAGACGCCGGTCGGCATCATCCCGACGGCCGACGAGCTCAACCTCGAGGGCGTGGAGATCAGCGACAAGGACCTTGAGACGATCTTGTCGATCGACGTCCCGCGCTGGCAGCAGGAGATGGGCTACCGCGAGGAGCACCTCAAGCAGTTCCGTGACCTGCCCGAAGCGATCTGGGAAGCCCATCGCCGAGTGGCAGCTGCACTCGACGAGTAATCAGGTTTGACCAAAGAATCGGGTTCTGTCTGCGATATCGCGGACAGAACCCGATTTTCATGTCCGGCACAGGCGAGCCTTTCTTGACTCGTTCAAGTTAAGCGCTATGGTGGTCATGTGCCCACACAGACCGATCTCGAGCAGTTGCTGCGCGGGGTCGACCTGCGGGTGACCCGGCCGCGCCTGGCTGTGCTCGACGCGGTGTATTCGCATCCGCACGCCGATACCGATCTGGTCATCAGCACGGTCCGCCAGAATCTCGGCGATGTGTCCCATCAGGCGGTGTACGACGTCTTGAAGGCGTTGACGTTGGCCGGGCTGCTGCGCCGTATCCAGCCCTCTGGCTCGGTCGCCCGCTATGAGTCGCGCGTCGGCGACAACCATCACCACGTGGTCTGTCGCACGTGTGGCGCGATCGCCGACATCGACTGTGCGATCGGCGGGGCGCCGTGCCTGACGCCCTCACACGACCATGGCTTCGAGATCGACGAAGCCGAGGTCATCTACTGGGGCATCTGCCCCTCCTGCTCCACCGCCCGGCAAAGCTGAGACTGACTGCCGTGCGGTCGAACCACCTTCGACACCAAGAACGAAAGGCCTTATATGTCTGACCACGACGACGCCGTGCTGGCTGATCTGAACGACACCGAAAATGTTCAGAACACCGCCGCGGAGGGCAAGTGCCCCGTCATGCACGGCAGTGCGCACCCCACCGAGAGCGGGAGCAGCAATCAGGGTTGGTGGCCCAAGCGGCTCAACCTGAAGATCCTGGCCAAGAACCCCGATGTCGCGAACCCGCTGGGTGCCGACTTCGACTATGCGGCGGCATTCAAGGCGCTCGATCTGGCGGCCCTCAAGTCCGATATCGGCGAACTGCTGACCAGCTCGCAGGACTGGTGGCCGGCCGACTTCGGCAACTACGGCCCCTTCATGATCCGCATGGCCTGGCACAGTGCAGGCACCTACCGCGTGCAGGACGGCCGTGGCGGTGCGGGCGCCGGTATGCAGCGCTTCGCCCCGATCAACAGCTGGCCCGACAACGTCCTGCTCGACCGGGCCCGCCGCCTGCTGTGGCCGATCAAGAAGAAGTACGGTCAGTCGATCTCCTGGGCCGACCTCATGGTGCTGGCCGGAAACGTGGCCCTGGAAGAAATGGGCTTCGAGACGTTCGGCTTCGCCGGCGGACGTGAAGATGTCTGGGAGCCCGACGAGGATGTCTACTGGGGCCCCGAGACCGAGTGGCTCGGCGGCGATGAGGGCGGCAAGCAGCGTTACTCAGGTGACCGCGACCTCGAGAACCCGCTGGCTGCGGTTCAGATGGGTCTGATCTACGTCAACCCCGAAGGCCCTGAGGGCAATCCCGATCCGCTGGCCTCGGCTCGCGATATCCGCGACACGTTCGCGCGCATGGCGATGAACGACGAGGAGACCGTCGCGCTGATCGCCGGCGGTCACACATTCGGCAAGACGCACGGCGCCGGTTCGGCCGATCTGGTCGGTCCCGAGCCCGAGGCCGCCCCGATCGAGCAGCAGGGTCTGGGCTGGAAGTCGTCGTACAAGTCGGGCAAGGGCATCGACGCGATCGGCTCGGGCCTGGAGGTCACCTGGACCTACCACCCGACACGTTGGGACAACGAGTTCTTCCACATCCTGTTCGCGTACGACTGGGAGCTGTTCCTCTCGCCGGCCGGCGCGCAGCAGTGGCGTCCGAAGAATGGTGCGGGTGCCGACATGGTTCCCGAGGCATTCGGCGACGGCAAGCAGGAGCCGCGCATGCTCACATCCGATATCGCTTTGCGGGCCGATCCGATCTACGAGAAGATCTCGCGCCGTTTCAAGGAGAACCCGGCCGAATTCGCCGATGCATTCGCTCGCGCCTGGTTCAAGCTGACGCACCGTGACATGGGCCCGGTCGTCCGTTATCTCGGTCCTGAGGTGCCGACCGAAGAATTGCTGTGGCAGGACCCGCTCCCCGCCTCCGAGGGTGCACCCCTCACGGCAGCCGATGTCGCGACGCTCAAGGCCGCGATCATCGCGACCGGACTGAGCGTCAGCGATCTGGTCAGCACCGCCTGGGCCTCTGCTTCGACGTTCCGTACGAGCGATATGCGCGGCGGTGCCAACGGTGCGCGGGTTCGTCTGGAGCCCCAGATCTCCTGGGAGGCCAATAACCCGGCCGAACTGCGTCGTGTGCTGGCTGCCCTCGAAGGCGTCCAGTCGCAGTTCAATGCGGCTGGCGGCGCACACGCCTCGCTGGCCGATGTCATCGTGCTCGCTGGTGGAGTCGGCGTCGAGCAGGCCGCTGCGGCTGCCGGTCACCACGTCGTCGTGCCGTTCACGCCGGGTCGGGTGGACGCCTCGCAGGACAAGACCGATGTCGAGTCCTTCGCGTGGCTCGAGCCGGCTGCCGACGGCTTCCGCAACTACGAGTCCAAGGGCAGTCGCCTGCCGGCCGAGTACGCGCTGGTCGACAAGGCGAACCTGCTCGGCGTCAGTGCCCCCGAGATGACGGTCCTGGTCGGTGGACTGCGCGCCATCGGCGCCAACTACGACCGCTCGTCGCTGGGCGTTCTGACGGATGCGCCGGGCACGCTGACCAACGACTTCTTCGCCAACCTGCTGGAGCCGGGTGTGGAGTGGAAGTCCGTCGACGACACGCAGAGCGTGTTCGAAGCCCGCGATGCGGCTGGCGACGTCCGCTGGACCGGCACCCGTGCCGATCTCGTGTTCGGCTCGAACTCCGAGCTGCGCGCGCTGGCCGAGGTCTACGCAAGCGATGACGCCAAGGAGCGCTTCGTGTCGGAGTTCGTCGCGGCGTGGGTCAAGGTCATGGACGCGGACCGGTTCGACCTGGTCTGATCCCTCCCCTGAGGGCTGGTTCAATTGAGGGACTCGAGAATCTGGTTCTGTCCGCGATTCAGCGGACAGAACCAGATTCTTTTGTCCTGCCGGGCGTGCGGATGTCGTGGACCATCAGGGCGACGGCGAGTGACAGCACGGACTCGGAGTCGTCGAGGTCGGTCGCCAAGATCTGTTCGACCTTCTTCAGTCGGGCATACAGCGACTGGCGGCTGATGTGGCTGGCCTGTGCGAGCGCTGCCTTGTTGCCGCGCAGCTCGACGTACTTCCGCAGCAGGTCGAGCAGCCCCCCGTCGTGCTCGGCCTCGTGGGCCAACAGCGGTGCGAGCTCTGATTCGGTGAAGCCCAGAACGCGTTCATCGTCCTGCAACTGGGCCACGAGGCCCCGCAGCCGGACGTCGGTCGACCGGAACCACGCCAGGGTCGACGTCGGCAGTGCGTGGGCCGCCTCGGCGATGTGCACCGTCGTGCGCACGCGCGCCGCTGCCCCCAGCAGCGTGCCGCTCGAACGGCCCACGCCGAGCACGGCCGATCCGGGCGTCGAGCGGGACTCCTCGCGTTCGGCCGTCGATCTGGCCAATGCCGTCAGCGCGGGATCCTCGGCCGATTCGGAGCGGATCGCCAAGATGATGCCGACGACACCGTCGGAGACGCCGCCGGCGATCCCGGTGAGGCGGGCCGCCCGCAACGCCTCGGATATCGACTCGAGGTGGGTGCGGGCCCGTCGCTGCCTGGCGATCTGATCGGGTAGCGGTGTCGGCCCGAACGATGCGACGACCGGGAGATACAGCGCGGTCGGCCGCATGCCGAGCGCGCGAGCCCGCGCCAGACCGTCGGCTTCGTCCTGGATCCGGCCTTCCATGAGCTCCTGCAGCAGGGACTCCTGTGCCTGGAACTGCAGGCGGGTCGTATCGCGTTCGACGAGCCTTGACAGCTGCAGTGCCTGCGCCGCGCGCTGCATCACGACCGCTGTGCCGACCCGGTCGTCGATCCGGCCGGGAGCCACGATCCGGCCCCACGGCGATCCGCGAAGTCCGACCGGGCACGTCAGCCACTCTTCGGGACCCGACGTGCCGGGCTCGTCGAGCACCGGTGCCCGACGGCTGCGCTCCTCCCACGTCCGCAACAACTCGCCGGAGGTCTGTCCGTGCTGTGCCAGCGCGACGACGCGGTGGCCGGCATCTTCCAAGAGGATCGGGCCGTTGATCAGCTCGGCGGCTTCCTGCAGGATCGTCGGCGCGTCCGCGCTGTCGAGGCTGAGATTCGTGAACACCTCGTGCGTGCGTTGGGCGAACTCGAGACCCTGATACTGCTCTCCGACGATCATGCGATGCACGGTTTCGGTGATCGAGACGAATCGCACTCCCGCGTGCAGTGCGACGACCGGTACGCCGAGCCGCTCGGCGTCCGCGACGAAATCACCGGGAAGTGTCGGCAGACGGGGTCCGAGTTCGACGATCAGACCGCAGGAGCTGGCATCGGCGAGTTGCTGGATGAAGCGACGGGGATCCGCCGAAGGCCCGCTGATCGGCAGGCCGGTCGTGAGCACCACCTCGTGACCGCCCAGGAGGTCGTCGATGTCGTCGACCTCCGTGACGTGGACCCAGCGCACGGGCCGATCGAGCAGCTCCTCGCCGGCTACGACTTCAGGCTCCCCGGTGGCCAAGACGTCGAGCGAGAGCATCGTGCGTAGGGTTAATGACACGGTCCAAGCCTACCCTCGTGGGTTGACACTGTGTATGAGTTGTCGGGCCAGGTCGAGACACTGTGATCGTGGCTTCCAGCCCGTGCAAGGGCCAAACTGGAAGGACCACCGCCTGAAGGAGCTGCATGACAGTCACGATCGCCCATTGGTCCGCCGGCAAGCCGTTCGAGGGCGACCCTCAGGGCTTCGCACCCGTGATGAATCCAGCCACCGGAGAGGTCACCGGCCAGGTGGCGCTGGCTTCGCCGCAGGATGCGGAGCAGGTCATCGCCGCAGCTACTGCTGCGGCGCCCGAATGGGCGGCACTGTCAGTCGCCAAACGCACCCAGGTCATCTTCGCGTTCCGTGAACTGTTGAACGCCCGCAGCGACGAGGTCGCCGAGATCATCACCCGCGAGCACGGCAAAGTCCTCTCGGATGCGAGGGGGGAGGTCGCGCGCGGCCAAGAGGTCGTCGAGTTCGCGTGCGGCGTCGGTCATCTGCTGAAGGGCAGCTTCTCGGCGGCGGCCTCGACGGGCATCGACGTGCACTCCTTGCGCCAGCCGCTCGGCGTCGTCGGCATCATCAGCCCGTTCAACTTCCCGGCGATGGTCCCGATGTGGTTCTTCCCGATCGCGATCGCCGCCGGCAACGCGGTCATCGTCAAGCCGAGCGAGAAGGATCCCTCCGCCGCTTTGTGGATGGCCGAACTGTGGCAGGAGGCCGGTCTGCCCGACGGCGTCTTCAACGTCCTTCAGGGCGACAAGACCGCAGTCGACGCGCTGCTCGACAGCCCCGACGTCGCATCGATCAGCTTCGTCGGCTCGACCCCGATCGCGCAATACGTCTACGAGCGGGCCAGTGCCCGCGGCAAGCGGGTCCAGGCGCTCGGCGGGGCGAAGAATCACATGATCGTGCTGCCCGACGCCGATCTCGACCTGGCGGCCGACTCCGCGGTCAACGCCGGATACGGCAGCGCAGGTGAGCGTTGCATGGCGATCAGCGTGCTGGTCGCGGTCGGTGACATCGCCGACGATCTGGTCGGCCGGATCGCCGAGCGCACCCGCACTCTTGTCGTCGGCGACGGTGCGAGCTCCGATCAGCGCGAGGCTGACATGGGTCCGCTCGTGACGCGTGTGCACCGAGACCGCGTCGCCGACTTCGTCGTCTCCGGTGAGAAGGCCGGCGCGACAGTTGTCATCGACGGTCGCGACGTCGAGCCACGCGGTGGGGCGGACGGATTCTGGCTCGGCCCGACGCTGTTCGATCACGTCACGACCGATATGGACATCTACACCGAGGAGATCTTCGGCCCGGTGCTGTCGGTCATTCGCGTCGACACGTACGACGAGGCGATGCAACTGATCCGTGACAATCCGTACGGCAACGGAACGGCGCTGTTCACGACCGATGGCGGTGCCGCCCGCAAGTTCGGGATGGAGGTCGAGGTCGGCATGGTCGGCATCAATGTGCCGGTGCCGGTGCCCGTTGCGTACCACTCGTTCGGTGGCTGGAAGGCTTCCCTGTTCGGTGACAGCCACGCGCACGGAACCGAGGGCATCAACTTCTTCACCCGCAACAAGGTCATCACTTCCCGCTGGGCAGATCCGTCGGTGACCCGCACGAGCGGACTAGAGCTGGCTTTCCCGAGCACCCAATGAGTAGAACTGAACTATGAGTCGCCACAGCACGGTCTTCGAACGCCAAGCGCCACCTGCGAGCGCCGTGACTGCGGCGCKCGCAGGTTCTGAGCAGCGCGTCTTCTGGCTCGACGACGCTCCAGGGGAGTCGTACCGGCAGCTCGAAGGCGGCCACACGGCCGATCTGACGGTGGTCGGCGGCGGGTACTGCGGGCTCTGGACGGCTGTGCTGGCCAAGCGCCGTGACCCCGGGGCACGTGTCGTGCTGCTAGAGGCAGAGACGATCGGTTGGGCGGCATCGGGTCGCAACGGCGGATTCGTCGAGGCGAGCCTGACGCACGGCGAGGAGAACGGCCGCAGCCGCTGGCCCGACGAGTACGACACGCTCGAACGGCTCGGCTCGGCCAACCTCGATGCGATGGAACGCGATCTGGTCGAGCTGGGCATCCATGCCGAGTTCGAGCGCACGGGTGTCTTGTCCGTCGCCTACGAGCCGCACCAGGTCAGGTGGCTGGAGGAGATGACCGAGGGTGAGCTACTCGACGAGCAGGCCGTCCAGGCCGAGATCTCGAGTCCGATCTACCGCGCAGGCCGTTGGGCCAAGGAGGACAGTGCGCTGGTGCACCCGGCGAGGCTGGCGCACGGGCTGGCCCTCGCTGCGGCCAAGCTGGGAGTCGAGGTGCACGAGCACTCCGCCGTGACGAGTCTGCGGTCGGTCCGCCGCGGCACCGTCGACGTCGGTACGGCGCGAGGAATGGTCCGCAGCAAGCAGGTCGCGCTGGCGACCAATGTGTTCCGTCCGCTGCTGCGCCGCAGCCGGCTCATGACGGTTCCGGTGTACGACTACGTGTTGATGACCGAACCGCTCAGTTCCGAGCAGCTGTCATCCCTTGGTTGGAGGAACCGTCAAGGAGTCGGCGATCTGGCCAATCAGTTCCATTACTCACGTCTGACCGCCGACAATCGCATCCTCTACGGCGGCTACGACGCGATCTATCATCCGGGCCGGAAGGTGCGGCCCGAGTACGAGGACCGGGACGAGTCGTTCCGGCGCCTGGCCTCCCACTTCCTGACGACGTACCCGCAGCTCGAAGGTCTCGGCTTCAGCCACCGGTGGGCCGGTGCGATCGACACGTCGACGCAGTTCTGTGCGTTCCACGGCCTGGCTCGCCGCGGACGTATCGCCTACGCGTCCGGATTCACGGGTCTCGGCGTCGGTGCGACCCGATTTGCCGCTGAGGTCATGCTCGACCGGCTCGCCGGTACACCGACCGAACGCACCCAGCTGGAGATGGTGCGCAAGAAGCCGCTCCCGTTTCCGCCCGAGCCATTTGCCACGGTCGGTATCGAGGCGACTCGGTGGTCGCTCGACCGGGCCGATCACGATCAGGGACGTCGGAATCTGCTCTTGCGCACGCTCGACAGGCTCGGACTCGGGTTCGACTCATGAGCGAACGCGTACTCGCCGCCGACGTCAATATCGCGGCGCTCGACAACGACGAGTTGGACCCGGCCGACGTCAGGCAGGGCAGTCCGGCCGTCTCGTCCGCCGGGCTCGCGGCAGTCGGTGGAACCGATATCGGGATCTGGCAGATCACCGAGGGGCAGGTCACCGACACCGAAGTCGATGAGGTGTTCATCGTGCTCAGCGGTCGCGGGCAGGTCGAGTTCGACGACGGCTCGGTGCTGACGCTGGTGCCGGGCACGGCGGCTCGTCTGCGCGCCGGTGAGCGCACGACCTGGACCATCACTGAAACTCTCCGCAAGATCTACATCATCGAAACGGGCACCCCATGAGCGATCTCATTCAAAACTACGTCAACGGCGCGCTGGTCGACTCGGCGGCGACCGACTTCATCGAGCTCGTGGATCCCACGACCGGCAAGGTCGACGGCCGTTCGCCGATCTCGACCGAGGCCGAGGTCGACGAGGCATTCGCAGCCGCACTGGCGGCGTCGAAGACGTGGAAGCGGACGACCCCGCGCGTGCGGCAGCTCGCCTTGCTGAAGATCGCCGACGCGGTCGAGGCGGCACGTGACGAGCTGGTGGAGCTGCAGTCGCGCGATACCGGTCAGATCAAGGGGCATATCGCGACCGAGGAGATCGACCAAGGCGTTGACCAGCTGAGGTTCTTCGCCGGAGCCGGACGCCTCTTGGAGGGCAAGTCGTCGGGGGAGTACGTCGAGGGTCTGCAGTCGAGCATCCGGCGCGAGCCGATCGGCGTCGTCGCGCAGGTCACGCCGTGGAACTACCCGTTCGCGATGGCGATCTGGAAGATCGCTCCGGCGCTGGCCGCGGGCAACACGATCGTGCTGAAGCCCAGCGACACGACACCACGTTCAACGGTACGTCTGGCCGAGATCTGCGGCGAGATCCTGCCCGCGGGTGTCTTCAACGTCGTCAACGGCAATGCCGAGACCGGCCGCCTCATGGTCGACCACAAGATCCCAGGTCTCGTCGCGATCACGGGTTCGGTGCGGGCAGGCATCGAGGTCGCGGTGTCGGCGGCCAAGAACCTCAAGCGGGCGCACCTCGAACTCGGTGGCAAGGCACCGGCCGTCGTGTTCGCGGATGCGGATCTGGCGGCCGCTGCCGAAGGCATCGCGATCGGCGGCTACTTCAACGCCGGCCAGGACTGCACCGCGGCGACGCGGGTCATCGTCCACGAAGATGTTCATGACGAGCTGCTGGCGCTGCTGGTCGCACAGGCCAAGGAGGCACGTCCGGGTCTGCCGGACGATGCCGAGGCGACGTACGGCGCGCTCAACAATGCCGGCCATCTGGCGTCGGTCGAACGGATGATCGCAGGTCTGGGCGCCCACGCCACGATCGAGACGGGTGGCACGCGCGCTCCCGGCGATGGCTTCTACTTCGAGCCGACCGTCATCTCAGGTGTCCGTCAGACCGACGCGATCGTGCAGCAGGAGGTCTTCGGTCCGGTGTTGACGGTGCAGTCGATGACCTCTGAGGAGCAGGCTGTCGAGCTTGCCAATGACGTCCCGTACGGCCTAGCCGCAAGTGTGTGGACCAAGGATCACGGTCGGGCTCTGCGGCTGACCGCCGAGCTCGACTTCGGCTGCGTCTGGGTCAACACCCATATTCCCTTCGTCTCGGAAATGCCGCATGGTGGATTCGGGGCCTCCGGCCACGGCAAGGACCTCTCGGCCTACGGACTCGAGGAGTACACCCGGGTCAAGCACGTCATGAGCAACGTGGAGGGCTGATCTGTGACTACTCAGGATGTTGACGTACTGATCGTCGGCGCGGGCGCGACCGGCTTGTCGGCGGCGTACGCGCTGCACCGGGCAGGCCGCACCGTCGCGGTGCTGGAGAGTCGCGAACGAGTCGGCGGGCGGCTGTGGACCGACGAGGTCGACGGCGTCGACCTCGAGCTCGGCGGCCAGTGGGTCTCGCCCGACCAAGAGGCGTTGCTCGCGATGCTCGACGAGCTCGGCCTGGAGACGTTCGAGCGCCACCGTGAGGGGGAGTCGGTGTACATCGGTCTCGACGGCGAACGGCGCACGTTCACCGGTGAGGTCCTGCCCGTCCCGCCTGCGGTCGAAGCGGAGATGGATCGGCTGACGGCGCTGCTCGACGAGCTGTCGGCGCAGATGGATCCGGCTCGGCCGTGGGCGATGCCCGGTGCCGCCGAGCTCGATCAGATCAGCTTTGCCGGCTGGCTCGACGCCAACACCGATGAGCGCGAGGCCCGCGACAACATCGCGATGTTCATCGCGCAGGCGATGCTGACCAAGCCCGCCCACGCCTTCTCGGCGCTGCAGGCGGTCTTGATGGCGGCCAGCGCCGGAAGCTTCAGCAACCTGGTCGACTCGGAGTTCATCCTCGACAAGCGGGTCATCGGTGGGCTGCAGCGGGTGCCGCTGCGACTGGCTGAACGGCTCGGCGACGCGGTGCACACGGGCCGTGACGTCGAGAAGGTCGTCTGGACCGACAACGGCGTGCACGTGATCAGCGGCGACTTGACGGTCGACGCCCGACACCTGATCCTCGCGATCCCGCCGACGGCCGTGACGCGCGTGCGGTTCGAGCCGCCGCTCCCGTCGATCCAACGCGAGACCCGCCAGCACCAGTCGTTCGGGCAGGTTATCAAAGTCCATGCGACGTACGAGACGCCCTTCTGGCGTGACGCCGGGCTGTCCGGCACCGCGTTCAGCCCGTACCTCGTGGTGCACGAGGCCTACGACAACACCAATCACGGCGACGACCGCGGCACCCTGGTGGCGTTCGTGTCAGACCTGCAGGCCGACGAGGTGCTCCGGCTCGACGCGGACGAACGCCAGGCCACGATCCTGGCGAGCCTCGCCAGGTACTTCGGTCCCGACGCCGAGCAGCCGCTGACCTACTTCGAGAGCGACTGGACGTCCGAAGAGCTCGGCAGCGGGGCATACGGCGCGAGCTTCGACCTCGGCGGTCTGACCCGATTCGGGCCCCGCCTGCGCGAACCCGCCGGTCCGATCCAGATCGGCAGCTCCGACGTCGCCGGACTCGGCTTCCAGCACGTCGACGGCGCGCTGCGCGTCGGCGCCGAGCTCGCCGACCACATCCTGACCAGCTCCTAGACCCTGCTCAGCTCCTAGAAAGAGGTGCCCACCATGAACCAGCCGAACCCGGACCACGATCGCCTTCAGCAGTCCGCGCGTGACCATCTGGTCATGCACTTCTCCAAGCAGGAGCTCGACAATCTGCTTGTCCTCGACCGGGGCGAGGGTCCGTACGTGTTCGACACGCAGGGACGCCGCTATATCGATGCACTGTCGAGCCTGTTCTGTGCGCAGCTCGGCTACTCCTACGGCGAAGAGATCGCCGAAGTCGCCGCAGAACAGCTGCGCACCCTGCCCTTCAACACCAACTGGGCGACCGCCCATCCAGCCGCGATCGATCTGGCCGAGAAGATGAGCAGCCTGGCACCGGCCGACGACTACAAGGTGTTCTTCACCGGGGGAGGCTCCGAGGCGGTCGAGGCGGCCTGGAAGATGGTGCGCGAGCACTTCATCGCGATCGGTCAGCCGCAGCGCACCAAGGCCATCGCGCGCGACCGCGCGTATCACGGAGTGACGCTCGGCGCCTTGTCGTTCACGGGGGTCGCCGGCTTCAAGAACGACTTCGGCACCCCGCCGATCGACGTGACACACGTGTCTAATACCAATGAGTACCGCCTCGATCCGGACAAGGATCCGGCGGCGTTCTGCCAGCGACTGTTGACCGAGGTCGAGGATGCGATCATCGCGGCGGGCGTCGACGAGGTCGCGCTCATCATCGCCGAGCCGGTGCAGAACTCGGGTGGTTGCTTCGTGCCGCCGCCGGGTTATTGGCAGGGTCTGCGTTCACTGGCCGACAAGTACGGCGCGTTGCTCATGGCCGATGAGGTCATCACGGCATTCGGCCGGATCGGGGAGTGGTTCGCGATCTCGCGCGAGGACATCGCGCCCGATCTGATCAGCGTCGCCAAGGGATTGACCTCGGCCTATGCGCCGATGGGCGCGGTTCTGGTGCGTAAGCGGGTTCTGGCTCCGCTGGTCGACGGCAGCCGGGTGTTCCGCCACGGCATCACGTTCGGCGGTCACCCGTTGAGCGCCGCGATCGCCTTGCGCAATATCGAGATCATCGAGCGCGACCAGGTGTTGGAGAACGTCCGCGCGCTCGCGCAGCCCTTGCATGACAAGCTCCAGCGGCTGTTGGACCTGCCGATCGTCGGCGATGTCCGCGGCGCGGGCTTCTTCTGGGCCATGGAACTGGTCAGCGACGATGAGGGCACCAGATTCGACCAAGGCGAACGCGATGAACTGCTGCGGTCATTCCTGCCGCGTCGTCTGCGCGAGGCCGGAATCATCGCGCGGTGCGATGACCGCGGCGATGCGGTATTGCAGATCGCTCCGCCGCTGATCGCGGATGAAGCGCTGCTCGACGAGATCGTCGCCGGTCTGGAAGACGTCCTGCGCGATGCCGGCAAACACATGGGCCTGGCCTGAGTAGTGGCCCTCGGGTTCAGAGCGCGACGGTGCCGGTGACGCCGATCGTGGTCTGGCCGCCGACCCACAGGTCATCGCCGACCAGATCGACGTGGACCCGTCCCTTGCGTTGGAGCCGGGTGCCCTGCGCGGCGACGTAGGAGGCAGGCGCTCGGCCGGTCGAGGTCAGCCACTGGCCGATCGAAGCGTTGAGGCTTCCCGTGACGGGGTCCTCGCCGATCGCGCCCGGGAAGAAGGCCCTGACCTCGAAGGCGGCTTCGGTTCCGGGAGGATGCGGGCCGACCACACCGATCTTGTCGAGCACCCCGAACGCCGAAGTGTCGGGGTCGATCCCGAGTACGGACTCAGAGCTGTCGAGCAGTAACGCGACCCAACCGGGGCCGTTGTCGGCCCAGGCCGCGTCGATGACCTGGTCTTGGGTCAGTCCCAAGGTGGTGATTGCTTCGGCCAGATCGATGGGGTCGACCGGTCCGTCACGCAGCAACGGAGGTGCGGCGAAGGCGAGCCGGTCACCGTCGATCCGCACTCTGACCAGGCCGGTGTCGCATTCCTGCACGATCTGTTCCTGGGTGCTCGGATTTCCGTCTGCGTCCAGCCAGGCGCGGGCCGATCCCAAGGTGGGGTGTCCCGCGAACGGCAGTTCGCCGCCAGGCGTGAAGATGCGAAGGCGGTAGTCGGCGCCTTGGACAGTGGGCCGGAGCATGAACGTCGTCTCCGAGAGATTGGTCCATCGTGCGAACGCCGCCATCTGCTGGTCGTCGAGGTCATCTGCGTCGTGCACGACGGCGACGGGATTGCCCGAGGTGAGCTCAGATGCGAAGACGTCGACCTGGGTGAAGCGATGCATGGCACCAATCTACGGGCGTTGTGGATAAGTCTGCTGTTGCGAAATGGGGGTGTCTGGGGTGGTGTTTAGGTTTGAAGTATGAATCCGGCACCCACGATTGACGCGATGCGCAATGCGGCGCAGATGCTTCGTAGCGGCGACGTGCGCGAGCAGATTCACGCGCTTCAGGATTTGCAGCATGCGGTTGATGCGGCGAAGGCGGCGTTGTTGGCTGAGCTGGATTCGTCGAAGGATTTTGAGGTTGATGGTGCTTCGACGTTGAGTGCGTGGGTGCGTAACCAGTTGCGGATGAATGCGGGGCAGGCCTCACAGTTGGTCCGTAATGCTGCGGCGCTCAAGGAGCTGTCGTTGGTGGCTGAGGTGGCGTTGGCTGGTCGGATGAGTGC
>NZ_JBFUME010000012.1:0-126069 GCF_054049535.1 Aeromicrobium sp. P5_D10 | reverse complement strand
GACATTGCCGAAATCGGCTACCGACCCTCATCCAAGCTTCGCCGAGCTGTCGAGTTCCGCGACGGAACGTGCCAGTTCGCCACCTGTAGCCGTCCAGCAGTCGAGTGCGATCTCGACCATCAGATCCCCTGGCCCCACGGGCCCACCCATGCTGACAACCTCCAAGCACTCTGCCGGCGGCACCACCAGATGAAAACCCACCTCGGCATCAGCATCGGCGAAGCTAGCGACTTTGCAACGCCCGCAGGATGAACTCTTCGATGGCCTCGGGCGCAACCCGCCGGGCCTGAAGGCACTGATGCACCAGCGCCATCGTGGACGGCACGTCATCGACCACGAACGCACCTTGCTGCTGGCCGTCCTCGATGATGCCGCGCAGCACCGCCTCGACTGCCATGACATGTTCACGGATCTCGGCCAATGAATCGCGCGACAACATCGCGTACAACTCAGGACCGAAGCCGAAATGGAACTCCTCGGACGAGCTCAGATGTTCCGTGATGTAGATCCGCATCGCATCGGCGGGACCGTCGGCCGGCGCCAGCGCTTCGGCGAGACGGGCCAGATAGCGCTCGGTCTCCTCGCTCGCGAAGGCGACGACGATCGCGTCCTTGTCTGCGAAGTGGTTGTAAATCGCGGTCCGTCCGATCCCGGCCTCAGAGGCGAGATCGGCCATCGTGACAGCGTCGAATGACTGCTTGGCCAGCAGCGCGACCAGCGCTTCGAAGATGCGACGACGAGATTGCTCGCGGTGCTGCTCGAGCGAGCCACCAATGATCTTGGGCATTGTCGTAATGTACGGCAGGTGAGCACATCAGATCTCGCCCGCCAGGCCGCCGACGCACTTCGTGAGCGCACGGGCGGAGGTGAGCACGATATCGCCCTGGTCATGGGATCGGGCTGGTTGCCGGCCGCCGATGCGCTGGGGGCCGCGGACTACGAGGTGCCGCTGGCCGACCTTCCCGGTTTCAGCGCGCCTGCCGTCGCCGGACACGGTGGCACCGTCCGCTCCGTCACGCTCGGCGACAAGCGATTGCTGATCTTCCTCGGCCGCACCCACTACTACGAGGGCAGGGGCGTCGCAGCAGTGGTCCACGGCGTCCGTACTGCTGCAGCCGCGGGGGTCAAGACCCTCGTGCTGACCAATGGCTGCGGCGGCCTCAATCCGGCATGGGCCCCGGGCACCCCCGTGCTGATCAGCGATCACATCAACATGACGGCGACCTCTCCCCTGGAGGGAGCCAACTTCGTCGACCTGACCGATCTGTACTCCTCTCGGTTGCGGGCGCTGTGCAAACAGGCCGATCCGAGCCTCGACGAAGGCGTCTACGTCCAGCTCCCGGGTCCGCACTACGAGACCCCGGCCGAGATCCGCATGGTCCGCGCGATCGGCGGCGACCTCGTCGGCATGTCGACGACGCTCGAGGCGATCGCTGCCCGCGCTGCCGGCCTGGAGATCCTGGGCATCTCCCTGGTGACCAATGCCGCCGCCGGCATGACCGGCGAGCCGCTCAACCACGAAGAAGTCCTCGAAGCGGGCAAGTCCGCCGCAACCCGAATGGGCACTCTCCTGGGCAATATTCTGCCGAGGATCTGATGAAAGTACTCGTCACGGGTGCCGGGGGCTCCATCGGGCGAACTCTCGTCGACAAACTCCCGAACCTGGGACACGAACTCCGCGGACTCGACCTGGTCGCCGACTCGTCGGGTCGCTGCTCGCTGGGCTGGATCGTCGGTGACTGCCTCGATCGGTCTGTCGTCGACGCTGCGGTCGCCGGGGTCGATGCTGTCGTCCATCTCGCGGGCAATCCCGACGAGGACTCCCTCCCGGCGAGCCTCGCATCGCACGTCCACACCACAGGACGCCTTCTCGATGCCATGCTCGCGCACGGTGTGCGACGCATGGTCTACGCAAGCAGCAATCATGCCGTCGGCCACACTGCGCGCAGCGATCTGCTGACGACGTCGGTCAGGCCCCGTCCCGACACGTTCTACGGAGTCGCCAAGGTCGCGGCCGAGGCTCTGTTGAGCCTCTACGCCGATCGTCACGGCATCAGGGCGACGGCTCTGCGGATCGGCACGTTCGAGGAGCAGCCGAGTACGGTGCGGGCTCTCTCGACCTGGTTGTCGCCAGACGATGCCGTGCGCATGATCGATGCCGCCATCTGCTCCCCGCCTCCCGGATTCGACGTCTACTACGGCATCTCTGCCAACACCCGTGGCTGGTGGGATCTGGATCCCGGTCGCCGATCGGGCTATCACCCATTGGACGACGCCGAGTCCTTCGCGCACCTCGTGGAACCTCGACCGCAGGACGAAGCGGAGGCCGCTCACGTCGGCGGTTCGTTCGTCACCGACGTCCCGTCCCGCTCCGCCTTCTGAAGGGAATCCCATGAACGACGATCTCCTCGCCCGCTGCCTCGCGTGGCTCGCGCAAGACCCCGATCCGGTCACCCGAACCGAGTTGCAGCAGCTGATCGACGGCGACGACACCGCAGAACTCGAGGACCGATTCGCCGGCCGTCTGCAGTTCGGAACCGCGGGCCTGCGCGGTGCATTGGGCGCCGGTCCGAACCGGATGAACCGGGTCATCGTGGCGCAGGCAGCCGCCGGCCTCGCGGCATATCTGCTCGACAACGCAGAGGCTCCCTCCGTCGTGGTCGGCTACGACGCGCGCCACAACTCCGACGTCTTCGCCCGCGACACCGCCGAGATCATGCAGGGCGCAGGTGTCCAGGCGTTCTTGTTGCCGACGCATCTGCCGACACCGGTTCTGGCGTTCGCGATCCGCCACCTGGGTTGCTCTGCCGGGGTCATGGTCACGGCCTCGCACAATCCACCGCAGGACAACGGCTACAAGGTCTACTTGGAGGATTCCAGTCAGATCGTCCCGCCGGCCGACGCGGACATCTCCGCGGCGATCGACGCGGTTGGCCCGGTCGACGAGATGCCACGAAGCGATGGCTACACGACCTTGGGACCCGAGGTCGCCGAGGCCTATGTCGAAGCGGTCATCGCCTTGCCGGCCGACGGCCCCCGCGACATCGTGGCGGTGTACACGCCCATGCACGGAGTCGGCCGGGACACGCTCGTCGAAGTCGTCGCCCGAGCCGGTTTCGAGCCACTGCACGTCGTACGCGAGCAGGGTGATCCCGATCCGGACTTCCCGACCGTCGTATTCCCCAACCCCGAAGAACCGGGGGCGATGGACCTGGCCCTCAAACTCGCCTCCGAAGTCGGGGCGGACCTCATCGTCGCGAACGACCCGGACGCCGACCGGTGCGCTGTGGGCGTCCGCGACGGGGAGTCGTACCGGATGCTCACCGGCGATCAGGTCGGCGTCCTGTTGGCCGAATTCCTGCTGCAGCGGGGCGTCACCGGGACCTATGCCGCATCCATCGTCTCGTCGGATCTGCTCGGCCGCCAGGCGGCGGCGTATGGCCAGCCGTGGCAACAAACCCTGACCGGATTCAAGTGGCTCGGCAAGATTCCGACCTTGGCGTACGGCTACGAGGAAGCGCTGGGATACAGCGTCGCGCCCGATATCGCACGCGACAAGGACGGCGTCTCGGCCATCATCACGGTGTTGGAGATGGCCGCCAACCTCAAGTCCGAGGGCCTCACACTGCTCGACGCGCTCGACGACATCTACCGCCGCCACGGACTGCACGCGACGTCGCAGCTGTCCGTCCGTGTCGAGGACCTGGCGATCATCAGCCGGGCGATGGACGTCCTACGCACCGCCCCGCCGACCGTCTTGGGCGGGCTCGCCGTGACGTCGGTCGACGACCTGGCCGATGGCTATCAAGGACTGCCGCCGACCGACGGGATCCGGCTCGGCCTCGACGGCGGTGCCCGGATCATCTGCCGCCCGTCGGGCACCGAGCCGAAACTCAAGTGCTACCTCGAAGTCGTGATCCCCGTGACCGACTCGATCGAGGCGGCCCGAGAGATCGCGGACACCCAGATCGCCGGGATCAAGGCCGATCTGGGTGCCGCACTGGGGGTCTGATCGCTGCATGAAATTGTCACAAACCTGACAACTCGACGCTCCATGTTGCCGGCTGTTTCGGCCACATGACCAGAAGCACACCGAAACGTAAACTCCTGTGACACGGTGGTCTGATCACATCGTCGACTGGTCAGGAGCCCGCTGTGAATCGTTGTTTTGCAGCACTGCCAACTACATGGAAGCCCGAACAGTCGTCGGCGCCGTAAACTACAACCCCTGCATCAACACGACCGATGTTGTGTGGGCCTGGAATTCCGCGAGGCTCGGATTGGCCGGCGACACGCGCTGCGTCAGACGAAGGGCGAATGGAAACTGCGACCAGTTCCAGATTCGCCTATACAAGAACGAAATAAACGACACTGCCCACCCTGCCTCGCAGTTGCGCAAAACTGCCTGCCACGAACTCGGCCACACTCTAGGCGTTTCGCACTATTCAGGGTCCGACCGCCCTGGCAACGACAGTAGCCACAGTTGCATGCGGAACGGCGAGGTGCCGAGCGCCAATCGCACATGGCACACCACCTACGGTCCGCATCACATAAATTCGCACATCAACCCCTGGTTCTCCTGAGCGTAAGGACGGGTGAAAATGACGACCAAAACTGCATGGGTAGCGGGTAGCGCCGCGATCGCATTTGCTCTGATGGTCGCTGGCTGCAGCAGCGCATCTCAAGACATCGCAAGAAGCCCCGAAGCCCGTCCACGAGTGCTGCAAAACGACGTCTCCCGCGACTACGACATCCAGCCCTCTGTCCGGAGCGTGCGCGACACCACAAGCTACGCCATCGCGGGCAAAGTGGCGGCGTGGCACGAAGGGCCCATGATCGACGTCAATGGGTACGCCAATATGTACGCCATACTCGAACTCGACTCAGCGCAGGCCTTCAAGGCTCCTGCCCCCCACGCCCGACCGACGTTTGTGCGTGTCGAACTGGGAACCTTACCGGTCGACGATGATGGAAACGTTGTCGAGCTAGAAGCCCCCGATGTGCAATACACCGCACTCTCAGTCGACGACGTTAAGAAGGCAATCCCACGGGGTACCCGAGTACTTCTCCTGGCCGAGGAAGTCATGTCCGATGACCCCGAGAACCCAGAGTTCAATCCAAAGGTCCTACGCGACTGGATGACCAGCGACGGTTCACCGCTGCTGGAGCCCCACCCCCAGGGGCTACTGGTCGAAACAGCCAAGGGCAACTACGACAGTGGTGTCGCCGAAACAGCAGATGTCTCACATGGGCAATGGCCCGCATCCCCTGGCTACGCCGGATCGATCAGCGACGGAACATTTGAAGCCCTCCTCCGAGATGTCCAGCAAGGCAGCTGATCTGAACGGGATCTGACGCCGCTACTTCTTGGCCACCTTGACTGTGAAGGATGTCGACGATGCCTTGGCCTGCGCGTTGCCGGAGTAGCTCGCGGTGACCTTCTTGGACCCGGACGAGGTGAACTTGCCGAGCCGGATCCTGACCTTGCCGGCCTTGACCGTCCCGGAGTAGCTCTTTCCTTGCGCCCGCAGCGTCATCTTGCCGCCGTCAACCGTGAATCCGGCAGCCTTGACGCTGAGGGTCACATAGGCCCTGGTCCGGTTCTTGACGATCTTGGTCGGGCTCACCGAGAGCTTCTTGGTCGTCGTGGTGGCCTTGCTGACCGTCAGGCTCGTCGACACCGAGGCCGGATCATGGGAGATGTCACCGGCGTAGAACACCCGCAGCTGGTGAGTGCCGACTCCGATCATGCGATCCAATGTGATCCGAGCCGTGCCGTTGTTCAGGACGCCGCTGCCGACCTGATCGTCGCCGAGAGCGATGTAGACCGGCCCCGTGGCACCGGGCGGGCCGGTCACCACGATCACCGCGCTCGTGCCGTATGCGGAGGTGCCTGCCGTGGCGGTCAGACCGGCCTCCGATTTGAGCACCTCGATCGTCAGGGTCGCAGTCGATCCGGCATGATCGGCGTCGCCCCCGTAGACAACCTTCAGGACGTGGCTCCCGACCGGCAGCGTGCCGGTCGGCAGGGTCACGACGCCACCGACCAGATCGCCCGCAGCAAGCTCGGTCGTGCCCTTCAGGAGCGTGACCCCACCCGTTGGAGTCCCCTCCCCCGCTGATCTGACCGTGATCTCGACATCGGCCGACGTCCCGCTGCGCACCGTTGCCGGCGCTTTGGCCGTGGTCGTCGAACCGAGCACATCGGCGTCGAATCCGACGATCTCCGGATCGTGGTCGCTGGCCCGGAACGGGCTCGTGTTGTAGAAGTCGGTCACGTTGTAGTTGAACCGGCTGTACTCGCGTGCCACCGACTCGTACGAGTTGATGTTCCAGATGTCGGCGCCCGTAATGGTCTCGTTCGCCTCAGTCGACGCGAAGACGTGGTCGAGCGAGCCGACCGCGCCGTCGAACTGATATGTCTCCTTGTCTGTACGCTCCGCCGCGACGTTGACGAAACCGGCCGCCTCGATGATCGCGACCGGATCCTCCTTGTTATAGGAGTTGAAGTCGCCCGTCAGGAAGACCTTGTCGGTCCCCGCAGCGTCCTCGACATCCGCCGCGAAGGCGACCAGCGCAGTCGCCTGGTTCTTGCGCGACAGGTTGGAGGCGCCTTGGCCGTCGCCCTGATCGGCATTCACGCCGGTCCCCGAACCCTTGGACTTGAAGTGGTTGACGATGACGGCGAACTTCCCGCTGGCAGGTCGTTCGACCTGCGTGAAGGCCTGCGCCAGTGGTGCACGGGCATTCACGAAGGCTGGGTTGTCCAGGATCGTCGACGTTCCGACCGGTGCGATCTTGGCCGTCCGGTAGATCAGTGCGGTGCGAATGACATCCTCACCCGTCTCCGGCACGGTCGTCGGCGACGGGACCGCGGCCCAGATGTCGGCGCCGGCCGCATTGTTGAGCGCCGCGACGAGGGTATTGAGAGCTGTGTCGCGGGGCTGCCCCATGGCGGCGGAGTTCTCGATCTCCTCCAGCGAGACCACATCGGCGTCGAGGGTGTTGATCGCGGTGACGATCTTGGCCTGCTGGCGCGCCAGATTGGCTGCATCTGCCGCACCGCGTGGACCGTTTCCGCTCGAGGCGTTGGGCGAACCGCACTCATTCGTCGTGATGGGATTCGCAGTCCGGTCGTTGTAGAACGAGCACTTGTTCGCGGGGCTCGCCGCGACGTAGTCGACGCCTGTGGTTGTGAAGTAGTTCAAGACGTTGAACGTCGCGAGTTTGACCTGACCGCCGACTGGCTCGGGTGCGGCCTTGCGCGTCGAGCCGAATGACACCGGCTCATCGTCGGTCGCCGTCAGGTGCTGCTGTGGTTGAAGTTTCCAGGCATTGTTGCGGTAGTCCAGCACGACGGGTTGCTCGAATGTGACCGGCGCACCGACCCGCACCTCGTTATCGGCCTTGAGCCAGGGCAGGGCGATGCCCTGATTGGCGGCGGTGAGGAAGTTGAGGCTCGATCCGTCGTCGAGCGTGATCAGGTCGGCGGCATTCTTCTTGGCCAGCGCCACAGCGGCCGCGCCCGGCGCGACGACGTTGGTCGGATTGTCGAAGGGCTCGGTGCCGGGAGCCAGGCCGATCTCGGCGTACTGGTTCGTCGTGTAGTTGTTGGTCACGGTGTAGTCGCCCTGCGGCGCGAGCAGCATGCCCTCGAGCGATTCCTTCTGCGTCTCGTCGAGCGGGAACGCGATCTTCGCGGGCGTGACCGGATCGTGCGGTTCGTCCAGGATCGTCCAGGTCGGGCCGGTGATCTCGGTCATCCCGCCGAATTCGACAACTTTGCCGACAACCTCGACGTACGTCCCGACGTCGACAGCGGCTGCGAAGTTGCTGCCGAACACGAAGATCCCGTCCGAGGCATCGTGCGATGCCAGGTCGATCGCTCCCCCGGTCCCGGCGGTCTGGATGTAGGCACCGCCGAATCCGCCGGTCTCGTAGACCGCGGTCACGACGCCGCGGGTCGTGGCCTGGCCCCGCCGCTGCGGACTCTTGGGACCGTCGCCCTGGATCTCGGCGATAGGTGCGTTGATCGGAGGCGGTACGGGCAGTACACAACTCGCCCCGCATGCCGTGGGGGTCGCACCGCCCACCGCCGACAAGGTGAAGTCGACCGAGTTGTTGTCGGAGTCGGCGAAACCGGTCCGGTTGATCGACTTGGCCGTCGTGGTATTCCCGGGGCCGGGCGCGGCGGCGGTCTCGAAGGTGTTGGTCGTGCCGAAGCCGATCAGGTCGACGATGCCGTTGTCGCTCGCGCGATCGCCGGTGAGATCGCCGGTCAGCGCCGGAATCAGCTCGGTCGAACTGACCAGGGCCAATGTCCCGCCGCCTGCAGCCGGTGCCAGGGTCGTGGTCTGGTCGGGGGTCGGCAGGTCAAGACCGTTGGCCCCGTTGGAATTGCCCGCCACCAAGAAGTGCTGGCCGGGCTGGATGATTCCGTCGAGGTCGAACTTGGTGTTGGGGCTGAACGCCGACGACGATGCGCCCGATCGGTACTGCAACGACCACTCACTGATGTCGACCGCTTCTGCCGTCGGGTTGTACAGCTCGACGAACTTGTTCTTATAGGTCTGCCCGGCGCTGCCGCCATTGACGTACAACTCGTTGATGATGACGTGGTCGGCCGCAGCGGCCGACGCCGGCGCAGCAGGCAATGCGACGAGGGAGGCTGCGGCCACTGCGGCGGCGGCCAGGAATGACGTTTTCATTGGATCCCGATCTCGTGATGGGCGAACGTTCTGGGGCGGTGCGTCAGCGTCCAGACAGACGTCCGGCCTGGACGCTGACGCACCGCCGACGGGTTACTTCTTGACGACCTTGACCGTGAAGCTGGTCGAGGACCCCTTCGCGACGTCATTTCCGGCGTACGTCGCGGTGACCTTCTTGCTTCCCGTGGACGTGAAGACGCCGAGCCTGACCTTGACCTTCCCGGCCTTGACCGTGCCGGTGTAGTTCTTGCCGCTCGCGCGCACCGTCACCTTGCCGCCGTCGACCGTGAAGCCATTGCCGATGACCGACAACGTGACCGTGGCCTTGGTGCGCTTCTTGACGATCTTGGTCGGGCTGACCGAAACCTTCTTGGTCGTTGTCGCACCCTTCGTGATCGCCAGGGCGACCGTGGTCTGGGCGCTGTCGAACGAGGCGCTGCCGCCGTAGTAGACATCCAGCGTGTAGCTACCGGGCTTCAGCACGGTTTTGCCCAAAGACACATTGGCAACGCCGTCCTGCAGGAAGCCCACCGCGATCATGTCGTCTCCGTTGGCGAGGTACAGCAGTCCCGACGCGCCGGGCCCCGCCGTGACCTTGACCTTGGCCGAGGTGCCGTACGGAGCACCGCTCGAGGTCGCGACCAACGTCGCCGTGCCCTTGAGCACGTCGACGTCGACGGTGCTGGTCGACGCCTCGTGATTGCTGTCGCCTGCATAGGCGACGGTCAACTCGTGCTGCCCGACCGTCAGGCCGGAAACGTCCGTGCTGACGGTGGCCGATCCATCGCTCAATGTGCCGCTGCCGAGTTCGGTGTCACCGTCTTTGACCGTCACTTCGCCTGTGGGCGTCGTGCCGGTCGCGGACGATACCGCGACATCGATGTCGGCCGGAACATTGACCTTGGTCGGAGTCGGCTCGTCGGCCGATGTCGTCGTACCCGCCTTGGCGATCGTCGCTGTGACGTTGCCGTTCACGGCGGGGTAGTTGGCGTCACCGGAGTACGCGATCGTCAGATTCGACGCACCCGCGCCGAGGTCCTCGGAGTCGACCGTGACGGTGGCCGTGCCATTGGCCAGAGTCGCGGTACCCACGACGGTGTCGCCCTTCTTGACCGACACGTCGCCGGTGGGTGTCTCCTCCGGGCCACTGACGGTCACCGCGATCGCGACATCGTCGCCGTACGTGCCCGAGACCGCATCGGCGGCAACTGATGCACCTGTGACGTCGAGCGGCACCACGATCTTGGTTCCGTTGGGGTAGACCGTCGATTCGACCCGCATCGCGCCGCTGGCGCCTGCCGGCAGCGCGAACGACAGCGCTGCGCTGTCATCGGCGACTGTCTTGGACGGAAGCGTCGCACTCTGACCGTCGCCGTAGAACAGCTTGGACGACACAGTCTTGTCGGCCGGACTGCCCAGCGAGCCGAGCTTGAGCTTCGACAGCGTGTAGCTCACCGTCGCTCCGACCCGGTACTTGCTCTTGAGTCCGGTCACCTGGACGGCATGCTTAGCATAGCTCGGCGAGACAGGACTGTTGTCGGCGAAGAACTTCTCCCAGCCATCGCGGTCGACCAGCGCCGTGTCGGTGTTGACCCCCTTCTTGAAAGCCCGGAAGTTATCGCCGCCGGCGGCCAGGAACGAGAAGGTAGCGACCTTGTAGTCCTTGGCCGGGTCGAGCGCCTCGCCGTTGATCCGGACGCCGAGGATCCGCTGGCCCTCGGCCCGGGTCGCGTCATATGTGTACGTCACGTTCTTGGACAGACCCAGCTGCAGATAGGGACGCGAAGGTGCCGGACCGCCCGGATTGGTCTGCCACTGCTGCTCGAGAATCTCCTTGATGTCGGCACCTTTGAGCTTGACCGAGTTCAGATTGTTGGCGAACGGCAGCACCGTGTTGAGCTCGCCGCGGGTCACGACCCCGTCTGTGTTGACCGCATCGCCCGCGACGCCGGCGTACTTCAGATCGGCGCGCAGGCCTCCGGGATTGACGATGCCGAGATCGGCTCCTGCGGCTGTGTCCTTGATCCGGTACAGCAATGCGTCGGCGACCAGATTGCCGAGGGAGGACTCACTCGCGCGATCCTCGACGAGCGGCGTCGCGGTCGGATTGACGTACGCGCGAGTGATGTCGTCGGTGATTTCACCCTTGGCGACATTGCCGACCTGGTTGGCATAGGTCACTGCTGCGTCGCGGATGTCCTTGACGGCCTGGAGTTGCGGATACTGCGTGATCACGGCGGCGTCGTTCTGTGCACCGCGGGCCACCGTCTTGGCGACAACCGTCGAAACTGCGTCGGAGTCAGTATCGACGCTGAGCTTGATCTGCCCGACGTTCTCGCCGTACTGGCCGGTCTGGATCACCGGGCGGGTTTTGTCAGTGCCCGGGATCGGCGCATCGAAGACGTACTTTTGATGGGTATGTCCCATGAAGATCGCGTCGACCTCGGGTGAGGTGTTGTTGACGAGACGATTGAAGACCTGGCTCTGCGCCATCGCCTCGGTGAACGTGACCGATCCATCCGGGGCGCCCTCGTGGAACGACACAACCGTGACATCGGGGCGCTGCTCGGCCGGGAGCTGGTTGATCTCGGTGATGGCCTGGTTGATCGAATCGGACGGATCGCCGAACGTCAGGCCGGTGACCCGGTCAGGTGCGACCAAAGTCGGCGTCTCCTGGGTGACCGCTCCGACGACCGCGACCTTGACCCCCGCGACCGTGAAGATCTCATACGCCGGGAGTGCACGGCTGTTGTCGGCCTTGCGCACGTTCGCGGCGAGGATCTTGAAGTCCGCTTTCGGCACGATGCGATTGATCAGATCGGCATAGCCTTGGTCGAACTCGTGATTGCCCGCCGCAGTCGCGTCCAGCCCGATCTCGTTGAGGATGTCGATCGTCGGTTCATCGCCCTGCAGTGCGGAGGCGAAAACCGATGCCCCGACGTTGTCTCCCGCCGAGACCATCAGCGTGTTGGCGTCGCCGCCGTCGGACTTGAGGTCCTCAACAACTTTGGCCCACTTCAAAGTGTCGGCGTCGACCCGGCCATGGAAGTCGTTGATACCGATCAGGTTGATCGTGACCGGATCAGCGGCTTGTGCCGGTGCAGCGACGAACAGCGAGCCACCCAACAGGGCGGCAGCTGCGGCGGACATCAGTCCTCGGGCGGTGGATTTCACAGATTCCCCTTTGTCATGTCGAACGAAGGGGAAACCGCCTCACGCGCACCATCCCCCCGATGTGTGGCCTACATGACATCCCGACTCTGCGGCCCAGTCAACGGGTTCGGAGTGGACGGGACGTGACGATCTGGTGAAGTTGGTCCGCAATCGCCCGTATCCACGTCGGAGGGGCCGATCAGCATTGGCTTGCGGGGCTGTCAGGGGCCTAATCTTGAAGTCGGTCCCGACGACGTGACCGATGCGGGTTGTCTACATGCATGGAGGTCCTTCGTGACAGGCGTCAGCACGTCACTGCGCCAGACCCTCGACGGTCTGCCGGGTGTCGACCAGGTCGGGCTCGAGGCCCGCGCCGCCGGTCTTGGTACCCGCTCGATCAAGACGACGGCGAAACAGTGGGCCATCGATCTGGCCATCTCGATGGTCGATCTGACGACGCTCGAGGGATCTGACACTCCCGGCAAGGTCCGCGCCCTGGCCAATAAGGCCATGCGACCTGACCCCACGGATCCGAGTTGTCCCTCCGCGGCAGCCGTCTGCGTCTACCCCGACATGGTCTCGGTCGCCAAGGAGACGCTCGGCAGCTCGGGCATCAACGTGGCCGCCGTCGCCACGGCCTTCCCGTCGGGCCGGGCCGCCCTCGACATCAAGCTCGCCGACACCGCTGACGCGGTCGAGGCCGGAGCCGACGAGATCGACATGGTCATCGATCGCGGCGCCTTCCTCCGTGGTGACCTCAGCCACGTCTACGACGAGATCGTCGCGACCCGCGAGGCCTGTGTCCGTCCCGACGGAACCCACGCCCACCTCAAGGTGATCTTCGAGACCGGCGAGCTGCAGACGTACGACAACGTCCGCAAGGCATCGTGGCTGGCCATGATGGCCGGTGCCGACTTCATCAAGACCAGCACCGGCAAGGTGCAGCCTGCCGCGACTCTGCCCGTGACGCTCGTGATGTTGGAGGCGGTCCGCGACTTCCGCGCCGAGACCGGACGCCAGGTCGGCGTCAAGCCTGCCGGAGGCATCCGCACCTCCAAGGACGCCATCAAGTACCTCGTGATGGTCAACGAGATCGCCGGCGACGACTGGCTCGATCCTGACTGGTTCCGGTTCGGCGCATCCACACTGCTCAACGACCTGTTGATGCAGCGCCAGAAGATGACCACCGGCTTCTACTCCGGCCCCGACTACGTGACGTTGGACTGATTTATATGAAGTTTGAATACGCGCCAGCCCCCGAGTCGCGGGCGATCGTCGATATCAAGAGCTCGTACGGGCTGTTCATCAACGGGCGGTTCAGCGACGGTTCGGGCAGTTCGTTCAAGTCGATCAGCCCGTCGACAGAAGAAGTGCTCGCGGAGATCGCCGAGGCGACCGCCGATGACGTCGACCGAGCCGTCAAGGCCGCCCGCAAGGCCTACGACACGGTTTGGTCGAAGATGCCCGGGAGCGAGCGCGCCAAGTACCTGTATCGGATCGCCCGCATCATGGCCGAGCGTTCGCGCGAGTTCGCGGTACTGGAGTCGCTCGACAACGGCAAGCCGATCAAGGAATCCCGCGACGTCGACCTGCCATTGGTCTCCCAGTGGTTCTTCTACTACGCGGGCTGGGCCGACAAGCTCTCGTACGCGGGCCTCGGACCCGATCCGAAGGCGCTGGGCGTGGCCGGTCAGGTCATCCCGTGGAACTTCCCGATCATGATGCTGGCGTGGAAGATCGCCCCGGCGCTGGCGGCCGGCAACACCGTCGTCCTGAAGCCCGCCGAGACCACTCCCCTGACGGCACTGCTGTTCGCCGAGGTGTGCCAGCAGGCCGAGCTGCCGCCAGGTGTCGTCAACATCATCACGGGTGCCGGCGCGACCGGTCAGGCCCTGGTCGAGCACCCCGACGTCGACAAAGTCGCGTTCACCGGCTCAACCGCCGTCGGCAAGGCCATCGCGCGTTCCGTGGCCGGGACGTCCAAGAAAGTCACCTTGGAGCTGGGTGGCAAGGCCGCCAACATCGTGTTCGACGACGCGCCGATCGACCAGGCCGTCGAAGGCATTGTGCGCGGCATCTTCTTCAACCAGGGCCACGTGTGCTGCGCCGGATCCCGCCTGCTGGTGCAGGAGAGCGCCTACGACGAGGTGCTCGAGAAGCTCAAACGCCGCATGTCGACGCTGCGCCTCGGCGATCCGCTCGACAAGAACACCGATATCGGCGCGATCAACTCGCGTGAGCAGCTCGACCGCATCACCGAGTTGTCGGCCATCGGCGACACCGAGGGGGCCGAACGCTGGTCCGCTCCGTGCGAGATCCCGTCGAACGGCTTCTGGTTCGCGCCGACGATCTTCACCGGCGTCACCCAGGCCCATCGCATCGCGCGTGAGGAGATCTTCGGCCCGGTGCTGTCCGTCCTGACGTTCCGAACGCCGTCCGAAGCGGTCGAGAAGGCCAACAACACGCCTTACGGCCTGTCGGCCGGCGTGTGGACCGAGAAGGGTTCCCGGATCCTGCACATGGCCAATCAGCTGCGTGCCGGCGTCGTGTGGGCCAACACGTTCAACGTCTTCGACCCCGCATCGCCGTTCGGTGGCTACAAAGAGTCCGGTTATGGCCGCGAAGGTGGCCGCCACGGCCTCGCCGCGTACCTCGAAGGAGCATCACGATGACCCGCCTCGACGTCCGCAAGACGCACAAGCTCTACATCGGCGGTGCGTTCCCGCGCTCGGAGTCCGGCCGCACCTATGAGGCGCTCGATTCCAAAGGCGGATTCATCGCCAATATCGCGAAGGGCTCCCGCAAGGACGCCCGTGACGCTGTTCTCGCCGCACGCAAGGCATTCGGCGGTTGGTCTGCTCGTACTCCGTACAACCGGGGTCAGGTCATCTACCGCATCGCCGAGGTCATGGAGGGGCGCCGTGAACAGTTCATCGCGCAGCTCATCGAGACCGAAGGGGTGTCGGCCAAGAAGGCTGAGACCTATTTCGACGCCGCCGTCGACCGAGTCGTCTGGTACGCCGGATGGGCCGACAAGTACGTCCAGGTGCTCGGCAATGCCAATGCCGTCTCCGCCCCGTATTTCAACCTGTCGACGCCTGAGCCGACCGGCGTCGTGGCCGCTGTCGCACCTTCCGGCGCACTACTGGGGCTGGTATCGGTCATCATGCCGGCCATCGCGACCGGCAACACCGTCGTGATCATCGCAAGCGAGAAGCATCCGGTGCCGGCCGTGACCCTTTCGGAGGTCATGGCGACCTCCGACGTGCCCGGCGGTGTGGTCAATATCCTGACCGGTTCGGCGGTCGAGATCGCCCCCTGGCTGGCCAGCCACATGGACGTCAACGGTCTCGATCTGGCTGGAGTCGGCGATGCCTCGCTCGCGACATCGCTGGAGGTCGCGGCGGCCGAGAACCTCAAGCGCGTGCTGCGTGCTCCTGCCGCGAAGGTCGACTGGCTCGCCGAGCCGTCGCTGGCCCGGCTGGAGGCATTCGTCGAGACCAAGACGGTCTGGCACCCCATCGGCATCTAGTGGGGGTCGTGATCCTCGCCGGACCCTCAGGTTCCGGCAAATCACACCTGGCGGCGAAGCTCGGCTGGCCGGTCCTGCGGCTCGACGACTTCTACCGTGACCTCGACGCTCCCGACATGCCACGTTCGAGCCTCGGCATCATCGATTGGGACGACGTCCGGTCATGGAGTTCGGTCGACGCGGTGGGCGCGATCGCCGAACTCTGCGCTGCCGGGACTGCCGAGGTGCCCGTCTACGATCTGGCGAGCAGCCGTCGCACCGGAACTCAGACGCTGACCGTTCCGGATGGGATGTTCATCGCCGAAGGGCTGTTCGCACCGGTCATCGTCGATGCCTGCCGCCAGGCCGGACTGCTCGACGCCGCGATCTGCCTGCGACGTCACCGATTGCTGACGTTCGGACTGCGATTCGTCCGAGATCTGCGCGAGGGCCGCAAAGCTCCCTGGGTCCTGGTGCGGCGAGGCCTGAGGCTTCTGCGGGACGAACCGCGTGTCATCGCCGAAGCCGTCGCCCACGGCTGTGAGCCGATGTCGCCGCGCGAAGCCCGCGAATTCCTCACCCGCTGACGGTTTAGCACCCCTTCGTCCGCCGAGAGCGAACAGCGCCCCTGACAGGGAACAAGCCGCGACTCACGACAGTTGAGCCCGTCAGACTCAACTTCGAGGAGACATCGTGAGCACACTGCAGAAGTTCCCCGTCCTGGCCCTTGAGGACGTCGTCGTCCTGCCCGGAATGGTTGTCCCGATCGAACTCGACGATGCCGCACGTGCCGCCGTCGATGCCGCCCGTACCAGCAATGACGACCGCCTCCTCGTCGCTCCGCGGCTCGAGGACCGTTACGCCACACATGGCGTCATCGCCACGATCCAGCAAGTCGGCCGCCTCCCCGGCGGTGAGCCCGGCGCGGTGCTCCGGGCCGAACAGCGCGCCCACATCCAAGGTGGTGTCACCGGACCCGGTGCTGCCCTGTGGGTTGAGGCCGAACTCATCGAAGACACCGAGCCCAGCGAGGCGGTGCTCGACCTGGCCCAGGAGTACAAAGGACTTTTGGTCGCGATCCTGCAAAAGCGCAATGCCTGGCAGGTCATCGACGGGATCCAGCGGTTGACCGATCCGAGTGCTCTGGCCGACACGGCCGGCTACGCCTCGTACCTCGAGAACGAACAGAAGCGCCAACTGCTCGAGACCGAGGATGTGCACGAGCGGCTGACATTGCTGATCGATTGGGCTCGCTCCTACCTTGCCGAGGCCGACGTCAACGAGAAAATCTCCGAGTCCGTGCAGGAGAGCATCGACAAAAACCAACGCGAATTCGTCCTGCGCCAACAGCTCGCCGCGATCCGCAAGGAACTCGGCGACGACGAGCCCGAGGACACCAAGGACTACCGCGAGCGTGTCGAGGAGGCTGATCTGCCCGAGGACGTCCGCAAAGCGGCGCTGCGCGAGGTCGGCAAGCTCGAGCGTGGCAGCGACCAGAACCCCGAGGCCGGCTACATCCGCACCTGGCTCGACACGGTCCTCGAACTCCCGTGGGGTGTCAAGACCGACGACAACACCGATATCGCGGCCGCCCGAGCCGTGCTGGACGCCGATCACCACGGCCTCGACGACGTCAAGGACCGCATCGTGGAGTACCTCGCGGTACGCGCCCGGCGCAGTGAGCGTGGACTCGAGGTCGTCGGCGGACGCGGCTCGGGCGCCGTCATGGCACTCGTCGGACCTCCCGGCGTCGGCAAGACGTCGCTCGGCGAGAGCGTCGCGCGGGCCCTGGGCCGCAACTTCGTCCGAGTCGCCCTCGGCGGTGTGCGGGACGAGGCCGAGATCCGCGGCCACCGCCGGACGTACGTCGGCGCACTCCCGGGCCGCCTCGTCCGGGGGATCGGCGAAGCCGGCTCGATGAACCCCGTCGTGTTGCTCGACGAGATCGACAAGGTCGGCGCCGACTACCGCGGCGACCCGGCCGCGGCATTGCTCGAAGTGCTCGATCCGGCGCAGAACCACACATTCCGCGATCACTACCTCGATCTCGATCTCGACTTGTCGGACGTGCTGTTCCTGGCCACCGCCAACGTCATCGAGCAGATCCCCGAGGCGCTGCTCGACCGCATGGAACTCGTGCAGCTCGACGGCTACACCGAGGACGACAAGGTCGCGATCGCGCGACAGTACCTCGCGCCCCGCCAGCTCGACCGTTCCGCGCTGACAGATGACGAGGTCGTCGTGACCGACGGGGCATTGCGCAGCATCGCCGCGTCCTACACCCGCGAGGCCGGCGTCCGCCAGATGGAGCGGCTGCTCGCCAAGGTGTTCCGCAAGGTCGCCACCAAGCTGATCGACCCCGAGGTCACCCAGCCCGTCGTGGTGGATGAGGCGACCCTCGTCGACTATGTCGGTCGGCCGCGGTTCATTCCTGAAGTGGCCGAGCGCACGGCAGTCCCGGGTGTCTCGACCGGCTTGGCGGTCACCGGACTCGGCGGCGATGTGCTGTTCATCGAGGCCAGCGCATATGACGGCGAACGCAATCTCGCGATCACTGGCCAGCTCGGCGACGTCATGAAGGAATCGGCGCACATCGCCTTGACGTACGTCCGGTCGCACGCCGACGCGCTCGGCATCGATCCAGTGACTCTGGAACGGTCGATCCACCTGCACGTGCCGGCCGGCGCGGTGCCCAAGGACGGACCGTCCGCGGGCGTCACGATGATCACGGCGCTGACGTCACTGGCGCTCGGCCGCAATGTCCGAGCCGATGTCGGGATGACCGGCGAGGTGACCCTCAACGGCCGGGTTCTGCCGATCGGCGGCGTGAAGCAGAAGCTCATGGCGGCCCAGCGCGCCGGACTGAAGACCGTCTTCATCCCGGCCCGCAACGAAGTCGACCTGGCTGACGTGCCCGACGAGGTGCTGGCCGAACTCGACGTCCGGCCCGTGGCCGATGTCGCCGAGATCCTGGCCTACGCGCTAGAGGCGGCGGTCGTTCAGAGGGCGGCGTAACCGGGCTTGATGACGTCGTTGATCAATACGAGACGCTGGTCGAAGGGCAAGAAGGCGCTCTTCATCGCATTGATCGTGAACCACCTGAGATCGTCCAGACCGTAGCCGAACGCTTCGGCCAGCAGCTCGAACTCCCGACTCATCGAGGTGCCGCTCATGAGCCGGTTGTCACAGTTGACCGTGACCCGGAAGCCGAGGTCTTTGAGTCTGCCGATCGGGTGGTCCGCGATCGACGTCATCCCCGGGACCGCATTGGTCTGCAGATTCGACGACGGGCACATCTCCAACGGGATGCGCCGGTCGCGAATGTAGGCGGCCAGGTCGCCCAGTGCGGGTCCACCGGGTGCGTCCCAGTCGATGTCGTCGACGATGCGGACACCGTGGCCGAGACGCTCGGCACCGCACCGCTGGATGGCCTGCCAGATCGACGGAAGTCCGAATGCCTCACCGGCATGGATTGTGAAGTGCGCATTCTCACGGCGCAGATACTCGAATGCCTCGAGATGCAGGATCGGCGGGAATCCGTCCTCGGCTCCGGCGATGTCGAAGCCGGCGACGCCTCGGCTGCGGTACTCGACCACGATCTCGGCGATCTCCTTGCCGAGGTTGGCGTGACGCATCGCGGTGAGCAGCTGCCCCACGACGATCGGATGCCCCATGGCGGCGGCCTCCTCTCGTCCGGCGTCGATCCCGGTCTGGACCGCTTCGACCGCCTCGCGCAGCGACAGACCGGCAGACTGGTGCTGTTCGGGCGCCCAGCGCAGTTCGGCGTAGACACAGCCGTCCGTAGCCAGATCGACGACCGCCTCACGGGCCACCCGAGCAAGGTCTTCTGGACGCTGCATGACCGCCACGGTGTGCACGAACGTCTCCAGGTATCGCACGAGGGAGCCGGAGCTCGACGCCTCCTCGAACCACACGCCCAGCGCTTTGGCCCCATCGGCCGGAAGGTCGTGGCCGATCTCGGCAGCGATATCGACGATCGTCGCAGGTCGCAGCCCCCCGTCGAGGTGCTCGTGGAGGGCGACCTTGGGGGCCTGACGGATCTGTTCGGAAGTAGCAGTCACGATGTCATCGTGTCATGAGGTCATCAACAGCGTGACGGTCTCGGCGACGCAGGCCGGCTTGTCTTCACCCTTGATCTCTATCGTGTGCCGCAATGTGACCTGCTGGCCCTTCTCGATCTCGACGACCTCGGGCATCTCGACCCGGTTGCGGATCTTGGCACCGACACGCACGGGCGAGACGAAACGCACTTTGTTGAGCCCGTAGTTGACCCGCGCGACATCTCCGGCGAATGCGAAAACCTGGGCGCCGAGGAACGGCAGCATCGACAAGGTCAGATAGCCGTGCGCGACGGTCACGCCGAACGGACCTTCGGCCGCACGTTCGGTGTCGATGTGGATCCACTGCCGATCCCCCGTGGCATCGGCGAACATGTCGATCCGGTCCTGCGTTATCGCGATCCATTCGCTGACACCGAGCTCTTGGCCCGCGGCGTCCGCGATTTCCTGACGGTTGTTGAAGATACGCATCCGAGCAACCTACCGAATCCGGTCGATCACGACACCCGGCGCCTCCACGACCAGGTCGCCGATGTCGTATCCGTTCGACAGCGCAGCGATAGCTCGGTCGAACCGTTCGGGGGTGTCGGTATGAAGTGTCAGCAGCGGCTGACCTGCCACGACTCGGTCACCGGGCTTGGCGTGCAGGACGACACCCGCAGCGGCCTGCACCTGCTCGCCAGGACGTGATCGACCGGCACCGAGACGCCAGGCCGCGACGCCGACACTCATCGCATCGAGGCGGCTCAAGGTCCCTGAAACCGGTGCGGTCACGACATGGGTCTCCTTCGCGACCGGCAGCGGTGCATCCGGATCACCGCCCTGGGCCGAGATCATCTTCTTCCACACGTCCATCGCCGCGCCGGACGCCAGGACGTCAGCGGGGTCGACGCCGTCCTTGCCGGCGGCGGCAAGCATCTCGCGAGCCAGCGCGAGGGTCAGCTCGACGACGTCGGCCGGACCACCGCCGGCCAGCACCTCGACGGACTCCGCGACCTCGCAGGCATTGCCGGCGGTGAGACCCAGCGGCGTCGACATATCGGTCAGCAAGGCAACCGTCGTGACACCCGCATCGTTGCCGAGAGCGACCATGGTCTCGGCCAGCTCACGCGCCTGATCGACCGTTTTCATGAAGGCCCCTGAACCGGCCTTGACGTCCAGGACCAGCGAGCCGGTTCCCTCCGCGATCTTCTTGCTCATGATCGAGCTCGCGATCAGCGGGATCGCCTCGACTGTGCCGGTGACATCGCGCAGCGCGTACAACTTCTTGTCGGCGGGCGCCAGGCCCGCACCCGCAGCGCAGATCACCGCACCGACGTCTTCGAGTTGAGCCATCATCTCGTCATTGCTCAGCGATGCACGCCAGCCCGGAATCGCCTCGAGCTTGTCGAGTGTGCCGCCGGTATGGCCGAGTCCGCGACCCGACAGCTGTGGCACGGCGACTCCGCACGCCGCGACGAGCGGAGCCAGCGGCAGCGTGATCTTGTCGCCCACTCCCCCGGTCGAATGCTTGTCGGAGGTGACCCACGACAGTGATGAGAAGTCCATCCGTTCGCCGCTGTCGATCATGGCGTGGGTCCAGCGGGAGATCTCGCGCCGATTCATGCCATTGAGCAAGATCGCCATCGCGAGCGCCGACATCTGCTCATCGGCGACCACTCCACGCGTGTAGGCGTCGACGACCCAGTCGATCTGCGGATCGGTCAGCTCGTGCTTGTCGCGCTTGGCGGCGATGACCTCCACAGCGTCGAAAGCTTCACTCATGAGTCACTTCCAATTTTTCGAAGCCGCGCAGCACCCAAGTGGGACGGCGCGGCGGCTCGCCCACGAGGGAGAGCGACGGATAACGCTTGAGCAGGGTTGCGAGACTGATCTGCAGCTCGAGCCTGGCCAGCGGAGCGCCGAGGCAAAAATGCAGTCCCATCCCGAAGCCGACGTGCGGATTCGGATCACGGCTGACGTCGAAGGTGTCGGCGTCCGCGAACACCTCCGCATCACGATTGGCCGAACCCATCAGCGCCGCGATCTTCTGTCCCGAGCTGATGAGCTGGCCGCAGACCTCGACGTCCTCGGTCGCGGTGCGTTCGAACAACTGCAGGGGCGCGTCGAAGCGGATCAGTTCCTCCAGCGCGATGTCGATCGGCACCTCGCCGCTCGCGACCCGGGCCATCTGGTCGGGGTGCTGCAACAGCGCGTTGAAGCCATTGCCGAACACATTGACCGAAGCCTCGTGACCTGCGTTGAGCAGCAGGACGACCGTCGCGACGAGTTCATCGTCATTGAGCTTGGTGCCCTCATCGCGGGCGGCGATGAGATCGGTGATGAGGTCGTCACCCGGCTGCTTGCGACGGAGTGCGACGACATCGCGTACGTAGTCCGAGAATGCCGTGCTGGCCTCGATCGCTGCCTTCTTGGTCAGAGCACTGACATTGGGCTCGTACATGTGCACGATGGCCTGCGACCAGTCGCGCAGCACTACATGGTCCTCGCGCGGGACACCCAACAGGTCCGCGATCACGAACACCGGCATGGGCTCGGCGTAGTCGGCCAGGACATCGAATGAGTCGCCGAGTTCGTCGACCATCTGTGCTGCAAGTTCCTCGATGCGAGGTCTCATGCGTTCGACGTGGCCGCGACCGAATGCCGAGGCCAAGAGCCTGCGCAAGCGGGTGTGCGCGGGAGGCTCATTCTCCATCAGCTGATTGCGGTGCAGCGAGTTGAACGGCTCCATCTGCGAAGCCGGCTCCCAATCGGTCCACAACCGGCCGAACGCCCTATTGCGCAGTACCTTGCTGACCGAGTCATGGGTCGTTGCCAACCACATGCCCATCGGCTCGTGCCACAACACCGGACCTGTCTCCCGCAGCGAAGCCAGGACGGGATAGGGGTCCGCCACAAAAGCCGGCGCACCCGGATCGAGCTGAACCGCGTACTTTTTTTGCATGCTCGGTGTCACAGAACTCCCAGATCAGCCGCGCCGAAGGCATCGGGCAGCACTTCATTCATGGTCTTGACGCCCGATGCGGTCATGAGCTGCATGTCGGGCCCGCCGTTCTCCCACAACAGCTGCCGGCAACGACCGCACGGCATCAGGGCAGCGCCCTGTGCGTCGACGCACGCGACCGCGATCAACCGACCTCCGCCGGTCGCGTGCAGCGCCGAGACCATGCCGCATTCGGCGCACAGCGCGACCCCGTAGGCCGCATTCTCGACATTGCAGCCGAGCACGACCCGGCCGTCGTCGACGAGACCGGCGACGCCGACCTTGTAGTTGGAGTACGGCGCATACGCCCGTCCCATGACTTCGGTCGCATACCGCGTGAGTGCTTCCCAGTCGATCGGATCGTCTGGACCGCTGATTCCCAATGCCACTAGCCTGCACTGCCTTTTCGATAGGGTTTTCCGTCTGCTGCCGGCATTCGGAGCCGTTGTGCTCCCAAGGCCAGCACGAACAAGGTCGTGACGTACGGGGTCATGCTCGTGAATTCGCGCGGCACCGTGTCGGTCGACAAGAACCAGACCAATACCAGCACACCGATCGCGCCGATCGTGACCGCACTCGACATCTGTCGGCGTACAGCGCGGAAAGCCGCCAGGGCGAACAGACCCAGCGCGACCAACAGCAAGAGTGCGTGGACCGACTGGGAGTCGCGCAGTCGCAGTGAATCGGTGTAGCCGAACGTCAGCGCGCCCATCAGGAGACCACCGGGACGCCAGTTGCCGAAGATCATCGCCGCCAGACCGATATAGCCTCGTCCGCCGGTCTGCCCCGTGCTGAAGCCGCTCGACGCGACCAACGCGAGGAATCCGCCGCCGATACCGGCAAGTGCGCCGGAGATCAGCACCGCGATGTACTTGTAGCGGATCACGTTGACGCCGAGCGTCTCGGCCGCCTGCGGATTCTCACCGCACGAGCGCAGCCGTAGACCGAATGTCGTCCGCCACAAGATGACAGCCGACAAGATGACCAGCAAGAACACGATCAGGCTGAGCGAGGAGATATTGGTTGTCAGAGCTTCGATGAACGAGGCGATGTCGGAGACGAAGAACCAATGTTTGTCGGCCACACTCCCTGCCGCATCCGAGATCCCGGGGATTGTGATCTTGGGAGGCGCCTGCAGACCGTTGAGCTGGCGCGGACCGCCGCCTTCGTAGTCGGCGAACACCGCCTCAGCCAAGTAGGTTGCCGCGCCGAGTCCGATCAGGTTGATCGCGACACCCGAGACGATGTGGTCGACCCCGAAGCTGACGGTCGCTATCGCGTGCAGGAGGCCGCCGATGAGACCCAACAGAGCCGCGCCGAGAATGCCGACCCACGGACCGTAGTGGTACGTGAAGAACGCCGCACCCCACGTGCCGAGGATCATCTGCCCCTCGAGTCCGATGTTGACGACACCGGCGCGTTCGGCCCACAAACCGCCGAGTGCCGCGAGCAGAATCGGGCATGTCGCGATGATCGCCGCCCGCAGTGTGCCCGCAGCCGACAGATCGTTGGTGTCGGTCACGATGCGGACGAAGGAAATCGCCGCGATCCCGATCAGCGTCAGGTACAGCCACGGCCTGCCGAGTCGATCGGTCAGACCGCCCGGAACCTTTTTGATCGTCAGGTTGCTCATGCGGTTGCCCCCGCTCCGGCGGCCAACTCACTGCTGACGGCTCGTTGCTCGATCTTGGTCCGCCATCGGCGCACCGCCTCATAGGCGACGACTACTGCGAGCACCGCGACTCCTTGCGTGATCTGGACGATGCTCGGTGACACGTCGGTCGCGAAGGTCAGGTCATTGGACTTGACCGACAAGAATGCGAACAGCACGGCACCGAACAGCATGCCTAGCGGGCGGTTGCGGCCGAGTAGGGCGACTGCGATGCCCAAGAAGCCCAGGCCCGCCTGGAAGGAGCTGCCGTAGTTGGGAGCCTTGCCGAACAGCGCGGGCATCCAGATCAGTCCCGCGACTGCACCCGACAGCAGCATCGAGATGACGATCATGCGCTTGGGGTTGACGCCACTGGCCCGTGCCGCCGACTCGGATTGTCCGCTGGCGCGCAGATCGAATCCGAACCGGGTCTTGTTGAGCAGGAGCCAAAAGCCGATGCCGACCACGACCGCGAGCAATGCCAGACCCCAGATCTGACCGTCTTTCGCCTCGAACGGCGAGAAGCCAGTCACCCTGCTGTCCTGGGACAGGTTGGTCGTGTGGGTCGAATTGCCCTCGTGCACGCCGTACCTGTTGAGCCAGTAGCCGACGAGGGTTATCGCGATGGAATTGAGCATGATCGTCGAGATCACTTCGCTGACGCCGCGGGTCGTGCGCAGGACGCCGGCGATACCGGCCCAGGCGGCACCGACCAGCATCGCGATCACGATCGATGCGGCGACATTCAGCGAACCGCTGAGATAGGCCGCACCCGCGAATGAGGCGGCCGTGAACGACGCGATGGTGTACTGACCTTCGAGGCCGATGTTGAACAGGCCCATCCGAAAGCCGATCGCTGCCGCGACCGCGGCGATGTAGATCATTGCGGTCTGGTTGACGATATCGACCCGGAGCCGTGGCTTGGGCATCTCGAACATCGTCGACCAGAACTCTCCCGGCGAACTGCCGACCGCAGCGATCACCAACGTCGTCACCAGGATGCTCATGACGACGGCGATCGCCGGAGCCAGGAGGGACAAGCCGACCGACTTCACTGAGAACTTCGTCATGCCGCCTCACCTCCGGTCATCGCCGCGCCGAGATCTTGTGGCGTGACCTGCGACGGTACGAACTCGCCGACGAAGCGGCCGCGCAAGATCACTTGGATCGTGTCGGACAGACCGATCAATTCATCGAGATCGGCCGAGATCAGCAGCACGGCCAATCCCGCGCGCCGGGCTCGTTTGATGTGATCCCAAATGGCTGCCTGTGCGCCGACGTCGACGCCGCGAGTCGGGTGCGAGGCGATCAACAGCACCGGGTCGCCGCTCATCTCCCGGCCCACGATGAGCTTCTGCTGGTTTCCGCCCGACAGCGCCCGAGACGGGGTGTCGATGCCCGGTGCCCGCACGTCGTACTCCGCGACGATGCGCTCGGTGTCCTGACGCGCGCCACGACGGTTGATCCAGGGGCCTTTGACATTGGGCGCTTGGGTCTGATGACCGAGGATGCGGTTCTCCCACAGCGGCGCGTCGAGCAACAGACCGTGACGGTGCCGGTCCTCAGGGATGTAGCCGATTCCGGCTTCGCGGAGCTTGCGGGTGTGCCAGTGGGTCACATCGACCTCGCCGAGCCGAATCCGGCCGGAGCTGGGGATGCGCATTCCCATGATGGTCTCGACAAGCTCGGACTGGCCATTGCCTTCGACGCCGGCGATTCCCAGCACCTCGCCGCGGCGGATCTTCAGGGACAGATCGGACAACAGATCGCGGCCGAACTCGTCGGTCAACGTCACGTTGTCGAGCGTCAGTTGGACGACATCGGTGACGGTCGATTCCGCGGTCTCGGGTGACGGCAGCTCCGAGCCGACCATCAGCTCGGCCAGTTCGCGCTTGGTGGCAGTCGCCGGATCGGCGGTGCCGACGGTGGTACCGCGACGCATCACTGTGATGTCGTCGGCGATCGCCAGGACCTCGTCGAGCTTGTGCGAGATGAACAACACCGAGTTTCCTGCAGCCCTGAGCTCGCGCAGATTGTCGAACAGCGACTCGACCTCCTGCGGCACGAGGACTGCCGTCGGCTCGTCCAGGATGATGATGCGGGCGCCACGGTAGAGAACTTTCGCGATCTCCAGACGCTGACGCGCTGCGACACCCAGCTTCTCGACGAGTACGTCCGGCTCGAGTTCGAAGCCGAACCGATCGGAGATCCGGCGGATCTCGGTCCGAGCCGCATCGCCGATGCCATGGAGCTTCTCGGCACCGAGCACCATGTTCTCGAGCACTGTCAGATTGTCGGCCAGCATGAAGTGCTGAAAGACCATGCCAACGCCGGCTTCGATCGCATCGGTCGGCGATTTGAAGACGAGTTCTGATCCGTTGATCGTGATCGTGCCCTCGTCGGGCCTCTGCACGCCGTACAGGATTTTCATCAGCGTCGACTTACCGGCGCCGTTCTCACCGATCAGGGCATGGACCGTCCCCGATCGAATCGTCACATCGACATCGTGATTGGCGATGACGCCGGGGAACCGCTTACCGATCCCCCGTAGCTGCACCGCGTCCTGATCAGATGGCACGGACACCCCTCAGTACTACTGGCCCGGGTCGGGCCCCGATAAGAAAAGACGAACCTGGGCTGAACGCTACCCGCGCCCAGCCCAGGTTTGTCTATTGGTCGTGCAGTTGCCTTACGGCGTGGCCGAGACCTTGATCTCGCCGCTGATGATCTTTTCCTTGTAGCCGTCGATGTCGGCCGCGATGTCATCGACGAAGCCGCCGGACGTCGAGTAGCCGACGCCGTCTTGGGCCAGGTCGTAGACCGTGTAGCTCGTCAACGGCTTGCCTGCGTCGACCGACTTGACGAAATCGAACGTCGCGGTGTCGACACGCTTCAGCATCGAGGTGAGGATGTGCGGCTTCTGACCGGCCGTGGCCGTCAGGTACTGATCGGAGTCGACACCGATGGCCCACTTGCCTTCGCCCGCATCGACTGCGGCGTCGAAGACGCCTGATCCCGAGCCGCCGGCAGCGTGATAGACGATGTCAGCGCCCTTGTCGAACTGACCCGTTGCCGCAGCCTTGCCACCGGCCGGGTCGCCGAAGCCCTTGAGGTCGGACTCCTGGATGTAGGAGACCTCGACCTTGATGTCCTTGTTGGCGGCCTTGGCGCCCTGGACGTAACCGGCTTCGAACTTCTTGATCAGGTCGGTGTGGACACCGCCGACGAATCCGATCGTGCCGGACTTGGACTTCTCGGCGGCGGCGACGCCGACCAGGAAGGAGCCCTGCTCCTCGGCGAAACCGAGGTAGGCGACGTTGTCATTGGCCTTGTCGTCGGGGTCGAAGCCGTCGATCACGCCGAAGTTGACTTCCGGGTAGTCGGGGGCGACGGTGTTGACCGAATCGCTGTACGCGAACCCGACACCGATGATCGCGGTCGCGCCGTTCTCGGCCATATTGCGCAGACGATCCTCGCGAGCGGACTCGGCTTCACCGTCGGTCGCCTCGCCCTCGACGCACGTGGCGTCGAAGTCGGCGACGGCCTTCTCAAGACCCGCGTACGCCGAGTCGTTGAAGGACTGGTCGCCACGGCCACCGACGTCATAGGCAAGACCGATCTTCGGCCCATCGCCCTTGGCCGTCTTGCAGACGTCCTTGCTGGCTGCCGGCTTGTCGCTCGGGCCATCATCGCCGGCGCTGTCACTCCCACCGCAACCCGCAAGAGCGAGAGCGGCGACGGCAGCAACGGCGGAAAGCTTCGTCAGTCGACGCAAAATTCCTCCTCGGTACGGAGCCGGGAACCCGGCACGTGTGATGACCTTAATGCTGGATAGGTGCGCTCGGGAGCATGAGGTCCGCATTACCTGAGGCCGTAATCGTTTCTTCACCTGCGCGAGAGCGCCCCGCAGTGGCGATCAACTAACGGCAGCGCACGCCAGCACCTTGGCGCCTACCGCGATCGCCCGCTCGTCGATGCGCAGATTGCCCTGGTGCAGGTCGTACGTCGGACCGTCCGGCGTACGGGTGCCGAGGCGCCCCATCGCACCGGGAACCGCCTCGACATACCAGGCGAAATCCTCACCGCCGAGGCTCTGCGCCGTCGAGGCGACACCGCTTGGACCGACCGCCGCGGTGACCGCCCGCCGCAGGATCTCGGTGGCGCCGAAATCGTTGACGACCGGCGGGACTCCGCGGGTGTAGATGACGTCGGCACTGACCCCGAAAGGTTCGATGATGTCGCTGATGAGGCCGCGGACCAGGTGCTCGGCCTGGTGCCACGCGGCGGCGTCGAGCATGCGCAGTGTCCCGACGAGTTCGCCCGTGGACGGGATGACGTTGGCGGCATTGCCCGAGTGCACCTGCCCCCAGACCATGCTGGCGCCCGATCGCGGATCGAATCGACGCGACAGAACCGCCGGGAGCTGGGTCAGCAGGCTGCCCAGGGCATAGGTCAGGTCTTCGGTCAGATGAGGCCTGGAGGTGTGGCCGCCCCGTCCGCTGAGCCGCACCGTGATGTGATCGGACGCACCCGTGATGGGGCCCTCGCGCAGTCCCACCTGTCCCACGTCGAGCGAGGGATCACAATGCAGCGCGAAAACGCGCGAGACACCCTTGAGGGCACCGGCTGCCAGGAGCTTCAACGCGCCGCCGGGCATGACTTCCTCGGCCGGCTGGAACAGCAGCCGCACCCGAACCGGCAACTGGTTCTGCGCGTGGGCGTGAGCCAGAGCGATGCTGGCTCCGATCAGGGCCGAGATGTGCACATCGTGGCCGCAGGAGTGCGAGACGCCGCTCACCATGGAACGCCAAGGATCCTGTGAGGCATCGTCGACCGGCAGGGCGTCCAGGTCGGCCCGCAAAGCAACGATCGGGCCTTCCGTGGGGCCGATATCGGCCATGAGGCCCGTGCCTTCGAACCGCTCGTACGGGATCGCGCTCTTGTCCATCCAGGCCGCCACGAGGTCGGTCGTGCGCTCTTCGTGCCACGAAAGCTCGGGGTAGGCGTGCAGGTCTCGGCGCACCTCGATCAGGTCGGGGGTGACCACGTCGATGGATCGCGAAAGGGACTCTGCGAGAGACATTCAGTCAGGATATCGCTGTTTACCCGCCCCATCCCCAGAGGCGGTGCGCTAGCGTCCACGCACTGGTCCTGGGTGGACGCCAGCGCACCGCCCGCGGGTGGGTCAGCGCTCCAGGGCGGCTTTGATCTGCTCGACCGTCTCGTCGGCGAGGGCGCCGAGTTTGGGCTTGACGACCAACGGCGCGAAGAGCTTGGTGATCCCGTGGAACTCGAAGTCGGCCCGATAGCGGATCTGGGTGCGGTCACCGTCGCGCGTGAAAGTCATGGAATCAGTCGCCGTCGCAGTCTTGTTGGTGCCACGGCACGAGAAGAACGTCGGACGGTCGAAGCCGATCGTCTCGTAGGTCAGATCGACTTCGCGCCCCATGAACTCGGACCGATTGGCGTACGTGGTGCCGAGACCGCCGTCGCCGGTGACACGGGTCGTCTCGACCGTGCCCGGATCCCACTCGTTGGTGTTGGTGAAGTCGCTCAAATAGTCGAAGACGTCCTCAGGGGACCTCGACACCGTGAAAGTCCGTTCGACGTGCATGTCTCCACCGTAGATCTCGTATCGCGGCGCGCAACTCCTGGAGTTGCCGGTCCTGACGATGCAGATACCACAGGGTGGCCATCGTGATGCCGAGAAGTGTCACAGTGCCACCGCCGAGCAGCATCCAACGGGCGCCGAAGGACTCGCCGATCCATCCCATCAACGGGGATCCGAACGGCGTCCCGCCCATGAAGACCATCAGATAGAGCGCCGCGACACGCCCGCGCATCATCGGACTGGACGTCAGCTGGATCGTCGCATTGGCCGAGGTGATCATCGTCAGGGCGAAGAATCCGAGCAATGGCAGCACCGCCGCGAAAGTCGTGTAGGTCGGCATGAACCCCGAGACGATCTCGACGATGCTGAATCCCGCACCTGCCAGCACGACGAACCGCAATCTGGGTCGTGGCCGCCTCGCCGCCATGAGCGCTCCGGCCAGGGACCCCACGGCCATGATCGAGGCCAGCAGGCCGTACTCCCCCGCGCCCTTGCCGAAGACGTCGGTCGCCATCAGCGCGCTGGTCATCTGGAAGTTCATCCCGAACGTCCCGACGAAGAACACGCAGGTCAAGATCAGGACGAGATCGGGTCGCGATCGGACGTACGCTACCCCGTCACGGACGGCATGTTTGCGGGTGCCGGTGATATCGGCCGGACGCAATCTGCTGCCGTCGAGCAATTGCAGCGAGTAGAACACCGCGAGATAGCTGACGGCATTGATCAAGATGACCCAGCCCGCGGCGGCTGAGCCCGAGCCGAGAGCCGCGATGAGGAGTCCGGCCACGGCCGGGCCGATCATGCGCGCGAGGTTGAACGATGCGGAGTTCAGGCCGACCGCATTGGCCAGATCGTCCTTGCCGACGATTTCGACGACGAACGACTGACGCGCGGGGGCGTCGAAGGCCGTCGCGATGCCGAAGATGAACGTCAGCAGGTAGACATGCCAGAGCTCGACGGCGCCCGTCACGGCCAAGACTCCGAGCAAAGCCGACGGCACCGCCATGGCCACCTGGGTGCAACGCAGAATCGTCCGCTTCGGGACGCGATCGGCCACGACACCCGCGATGGGCGAGAACAGCAGTGCCGGGAGGAGCTGGAGACCGGTCGTGATGCCCAGAGCGGTTCCACTCGCCGTCAGTTGCAGAACGAGCCAGTCCTGGGCGATGCGCTGCATCCACGTGCCGGTGTTGGAGAGCACGCCTCCGAGCATGTAGATGCGGTAGTTGCGGACGGCCAGTGCCCGGAATGTCGGACTCAAGACTGAGCGAGCCGTTCCATCAGCGCGGCAGCCTCCCTCAGGGTCTTGCGATCCGCGGCGGTGAGCTCGTGAAGTCGCTGACCGAGCCAGAGGTCGCGGCGCCCGCGCTCCTCGGCCAGCACTGCGTCTCCCTTGTCGGAGATCGAGACGAGAACCTGGCGGCCGTCGCTTGGATGGGGTGTGCGCACCACAAGCCCGAGGTCGAGAAGACAGGTCAGCGTGCGGGTCATCGATGGCGGTTGGACGCCCTCGAGAGCCGCGATCGCACTGGGGGTGGCAGGGCCGATCTTCATGATCGATCCGAGCACCGACAGCTGGGTCGCCGTCAGGTCGCTCTGCCGCTCCTGGCGCAGGCGTCTGTTGAGGCGCGCCACCGAACGAGCAAGTTGGTGGGCATCAGTAGGCATATAGTTAGCATAACAAATTACCTAAGCTAACCAAACCCAACCCAACCCAAGGGCCACCAAAACAAGCCTCGCTCCGACCCGGCCATGGGCCGAGCGGAGCGAGGCAGGCGCCCGCGCGAAGCACGGCAGCGGCGACGAAGGAGCCGCTGAGGCGGCGAGGGACGAGCCGCGCGCCCTAGGCCTTGCCCTTGGCGAGCGCTCCGAGGAGATCGCGGTTCAGGCGGCTGATCGTGTCGAGCGGGATGCTCTTGGGGCACGCCGACGTGCACTCACCGATGTTGGTGCAGCCGCCGAAGCCCTCGTGGTCATGCTGCTCGACCATGCCGATGACCCTCGAGTCACGCTCGGGCTGTCCCTGCGGGAGCAGACCCAGGTGCGTGATCTTGGCGGCCGTGAACAGCATGCCGGAGCCGTTGGGGCACGCCGCGACGCACGCGCCGCAACCGATACATGCGGCCGACTCGAAGGCGTGATCCGCATCGTTCTTCGGCACGGGGAGGTTATTGGCCTCGGGCGCCGAACCGGTCGGAGCGCTGATGAAGCCGCCGGCCTGGATGATGCGGTCGAACGCGCCACGGTCGACGACGAGGTCCTTGATGACCGGGAACGCACCCGCCCGCCACGGCTCGATGTCGATGACGGCGCCGTCCTCGAAGCTGCGCATGTGCAGCTGGCACGTCGTGGTGACCTGCGGGCCGTGCGCCTGACCATTGATCACGACGCCGCATGCACCGCAGATACCCTCACGGCAGTCGTGGTCGAAGGCGATCGGATCGTCACCGGCCAGCGTGAGCTGCTCGTTGAGGACGTCGAGCATCTCGAGGAACGACATGTGCTCGCTGACGTCTTCGACGCCGTAGGTGACCATCTTGCCCTTGCTGTCGGCGTCCTTTTGACGCCACACCCGTACGGTGATGTTCACTTGTAGCTCCTGGCCTTCATCTCGACGTACTCGTACTCCAACGGTTCCTTGTGCAGGACCGGGGTGTCGCCCCCGAACTCCCATGCAGCGACGTAGGCGAACTCGTCGTCGTGACGCAGCGCCTCGCCCTCTTCGGTCTGGCTCTCCGCCCGGAAGTGACCGCCGCACGACTCGCGACGGTGCAGCGCGTCGATGCACATCAGCTCACCGAGCTCGAAGAAGTCGGCGACCCGGCCGGCCCGCTCGAGCGTCTGGTTGAGCTCCTCGTTGACACCGGAGACCTTGACGTTCTTGTAGAAGTCGGCCTTGAGCTCGCGGATCAGGCCGATCGCCTTGGTCAGGCCCTCTTCCGTGCGCTCCATGCCGCAGTATTCCCACATGATGTGGCCGAGTTCCTTGTGGTACGAATCCACCGTGCGGTTGCCGTTGATCGACAAGAAGGTGTTGATCCGGTCCAGTACTGCCTGCTTGGCCGCCACGACCTCGGGATGGTTGTCGTCGATCTTCTCGAACGGTCCATCGGCCAGGTAGTTCGCGACCGTGTTGGGCAGCACGAAGTATCCGTCGGCCAGTCCCTGCATCAGCGCCGAGGCGCCGAGGCGGTTGGCGCCCTGGTCGGAGAAGTTGGCCTCGCCGGTGACGAACAGACCCTCCAGGTTGCTCTGCAGGTCGTAGTCGACCCACAGTCCGCCCATCGTGTAGTGGACGGCCGGGTAGATACGCATCGGCGTCTTGTACGGATCCTCACCCGTGATCTGGGCGTACATGTCGAACAGGTTGCCGTACTTGGCGACCACCGTATCGAGCCCGAGACGCTTGATCGCGTCCGCGAAGTCGAGGTAGACACCCAGGCCGCCGGGGCCAACGCCCTTGCCGTCGTCGCACTGGTACTTCGCGGCACGCGAGGCGATATCGCGAGGCACCAGGTTGCCGAACGCCGGGTAGATGCGCTCGAGGTAGTAGTCGCGCTCGTCCTCGGGGATCTGATCGGCGGGACGCTCGTCGCCGGCCTTCTTGGGCACCCAGATACGGCCGTCGTTGCGCAACGACTCACTCATCAGCGTCAGCTTGGACTGGTAGTCGCCGGAGACCGGAATGCAGGTGGGGTGGATCTGCGTGTAACAGGGGTTGCCGAAGTAGGCTCCCTTGCGGTGCGCACGCCACGTGGCCGTGGTGTTGCAGCCCATCGCATTGGTCGACAAGAAGTACACATTGCCGTAGCCACCTGTGGCCAGGATGACGACGTCAGCGGTGTGGGTCTCCAGCTCGCCGGAGACCATGTCGCGAGCCACGATGCCGCGGGCCTTGCCGTCGACCATGATCAGTTCGAGCATCTCGTGACGCGTGTTGACCTCGACGGTTCCGGCGGCGACCTGGCGCTCGAGTGCCTGGTACGCGCCGATCAGCAGCTGCTGGCCGGTCTGCCCGCGGGCGTAGAACGTACGCGAGACCTGAACTCCGCCGAATGAACGGTTGTCGAGCAGTCCGCCGTACTCACGTGCGAACGGCACGCCCTGCGCGACGCACTGGTCGATGATGTTGACCGAGACCTGAGCCAGCCGGTACGAGTTGGACTCGCGCGAACGGAAGTCGCCGCCCTTGACGGTGTCGTAGAACAACCGGTAGACGCTGTCGCCGTCGTTGCGGTAGTTCTTGGCCGCGTTGATACCGCCCTGTGCGGCGATCGAGTGCGCACGACGCGGGCTGTCCTGGTAGCAGAAGCTCTTGACGTTGTAGCCCGCTTCGCCCATCGTCGCAGCGGCGGCCGAACCGGCCAGGCCCGTCCCCACGATGATGACGCTGATCTTGCGGCGGTTGGCCGGGTTGACGAGCTTGGCGTTGAACTTGCGCTCGTCCCAGCGCTTCTCGATCGGACCGGCGGGCGCCTTGGTGTCGGCGATGTCATTGCCGACGACGTGGAACTGCCCGGCAGCAGGAGTGAGTGTTTCAGTCATCAGGAACCAGCTCCGAAGAAGAGAATCGCGAACGGGACGGAGATGAAGCCGACCGTGATCACCGTGGCAAGCGCGATCGAGATCACGGTCCAGCGCGAACCCCTGCGGGTCGAACTGTGGTTCTGACCCAGGGTCGTGAGCGCGCTCCAGAATCCGTGCGCCAGGTGGAATCCGACGGCGACGAGGCCGATCGTGTACAGCAGGACAACCCACCAGATCTCGAAGCCGTTGACGACACGGTCGTACTTGCTGTCGCTCGCACCGCCCGGCGAGATCCAGTTGGGCATCATCTGCGCGACGTGGCCGATGATGAACAGCAACAAGACGACGCCGCCCCATCGCATCGTGAAGGAGGCGTAGCTGCGCTGGTAGCCGGTCTTGTTCTGGCTCGTGTGATAGCGCTTACCGTCGACGTAGCCGGCAGCAGCCTTGTTGCGGCGCCACAGCGTCGAGGCCGCGTATGCGTGCACGAGCAGCGCAGCGACGAGCAGCACGCGGATGATCCAGAGCGCACCGTCTTCAGGCAGGTACGGGTAGAACATGTGCGGGAGGGTCTCGTGGAGATAGTTGTCGAACTTCTCCTGCCCCTGGAAGAACTTCAGGTTCCCGTACATGTGGACGAGCAGGTAGCCCAACATGATGAGCCCCGACACCGCCATCGAGTATTTCAGAGCCACGGTCGACCGTTTGGCCGAGACGCGCTTCGCAGTTTGAGTAGTTGCCACGTTGACACAGTAGAACTCTTCGATGATTCGCGCTAAGTCATTTTGAGGGCAACCTTCATAGCCGTTGGCTATGACACACTTGACCTGTGCAGATCCACCAATTGACGTACTTCGTGGCCGTGGCCCGAACCCGTCATTTCACCCGAGCAGCTGAAATGACGGGTGTGTCGCAGCCCACAATGTCCAAACAGATCAGGGTTTTGGAGAACACGCTCGGGACCGCGCTATTCGTCCGCGACCGCGGCGCGATCGAGCTGACCAGCGCGGGCGAGGCGCTCTTGCCCCATGCCCAACGCATCCTGATCGACGTCGAGAGTGCGCAACGCGCAGTGCAGGAAGTAGCGAGTCTGCGCCGAGGTCGAGTGCGACTCGGTGCGACACCTTCGCTGTGCGACGGGGTCCTTCCTGAGGCGCTGACCCGCTTCCACGCCAAGTACCCGGAGATCGACCTCGAAGTCCACGAAGCGGGCTCGCAACTGCTGACCCGCGAGCTCGCGCAGGGTCACCTCGATATCGCCTTGCTGATCGTCCCCCTCCCCGGCAACGAACCCGATATCGAAGCCACCCCTGTGCTGCGAGAACGATTGGTACTGGCAAGCCCGGCGAACTCCCATCTGCCCGAGCAGTTGGACGTCAGCGGTCTACGAGACCTTCCGCTCGTGATGTTCCGCGAGGGCTACGATCTGCGCGATGTGACGTTGCGAGCGTGCGCGGCCGCCGGCTTCGAACCCCATCTTGCGGTCGAAGGCGGCGAGATGAGCGCGGTACTGCGTTTCGTCGAAGCCGGTCTCGGACACGCCGTGGTACCCAGCATGGTGCTGGCGACCCGGCCGCAGCTACGGGTCACGCAACTTCAGAATCCGCCGCTGGATCGGGTCATCGCGCTCGCGCACCGCCAGTCCGACGCGCTCCCCCTGGCCGTCCAGGCGTTCAAGGCCGATCTGCTCGAACATCTGAGGACGTTCTCCGCTTAGGGACCCAGCGGGAACGCCCGCTGCGGAACCCAGCCGGCCTCGTCCTCATGTTGGTACAGCGCGAATTCACTGACCACGAAATCGCATTCGAAATCGCTCAGATCCTCATATGCCCGATCGAGGCTCGCATCGTCGAGGTTGTGTGCGACCGTGACATGCGGATGGAACGGGAACTCCGGCTCGGGACTGTCGAGAGCACTGCGAACGCACTTGGCCAGCATCTCGGTGTAGGAGATGCCCTGGCTCACCGCGACGAAAACGACCGGCGAGACGGGGCGAAACGTGCCCGTGCCTCGGAGCTTCATCGTGAACGGCGGGAGCGTCACCGAAGCGCGCTCAAGCGCCGTGCAGACAAGATCCAGCTCGTCCGGCCTGATCTCGGTCGGCGGAATCAAGGTCACGTGGCTAGGAACCGTCTCGGCCATGGGATCGCCGAAGGCCGCACGCTTCTCACGCAACAACGATCCGAAGGGTTCAGGCACCGGTATCGCGACGCCGATGATCACCACGGCTAGACCTGCCGGACGAATCCGGACCGGTCATAGACCAGATCCAGCGTCGTACTCGCCACTTCGCGGGCCTGTTCAGCCCCCCGGGCCAGGATCCGGTCGAGTTCGCCCCGGTCGCCGAGCAGTTCGCGGGTCCGATCGCCGAACTCCCCGACGAATTCGGCCACGATATCGGCCAGCGCGACTTTGAGGTGCCCGTACTGCTTGCCTTCGAACTCGGCGACGATCTTCTCGATCGGCTCGTCGGTCAGCGCCGAGTAGATCGAGAGCAGATTGGAGATTCCGGGCTTGTCGACCGGGTCGAACGAGATCTCAGTGCCCGAATCGGTCATTGCCGATCGGATCTTCTTCAAGACCTGCTTGGGAGTGTCGAGCAGCGACACCACGCCGTTGGGCGACAGCGCCGACTTGCTCATTTTTGACGTGGGGTCCTGCAGGTCGTAGATCTTCGCGGTCGACTTCACGATGTACGGCTCCGGCACCGTGAACGTATCGCCGAAGCGATGGTTGAACCGCTGCGCGAGGTTGCGGGTCAGTTCGACGTGCTGACGCTGATCCTCGCCCACTGGCACCTTGTCGGCCTGATAGATCAAGATGTCGGCCGCCATCAGGATCGGGTAGGTGAACAGCCCGACGCTCGCGGAGTCCTGGCCTCCCTTGGCGCTCTTGTCCTTGAACTGGGTCATCCGAGCCGCTTCGCCGAATCCGGTCACGCCGCCGAGTATCCAGGCCAACTGTGCGTGCTCGGGCACATGGCTCTGTACGAACAGCGCGCTGCGTTCGGGATCGACTCCGGCCGCGACCAGTTGCGCCGCGGCGATGTACGTGCGCTCGCGCAGCAACGCCGGTTCGTACTCGACCGTGATGGCGTGCAGATCAGGAATGAAGTAGAACGCGTCGAAGTCATCCTGCAGGGAGACCCACTGCTTGAAGGCTCCGAAATAGTTGCCCAAGTGATACGAATCGGCCGTGGGCTGAGCCCCGGACAACACGCGTGGTCGACGTTCGGCTGCCATGTGCGGCATTCTGCCAGTCGCGCGAACCGGGTCGGTCGTTAGGCTCGCATGCGTGACTGACGTGTGCCGGTGGGATGTGCCCGGGCGGGTGAACCTGATCGGGGAACACCTGGACTACAACGGCGGCCCGGTCCTGCCCATGGCCATCGATCGTTTCCTGACGGTCAAGGCGCGATTGCGCGACGACGGGATCGTCAACGTCTGGACCGATCTCCCGGACGCCGGCAAACAATCGTTCACGACGTCGGTGCGTCCTGGCGAGGTCGACGGGTGGGCCAGATACGCCGCAGCGATGATCTGGAGTCTGGTCGATGCCGGCCACGCACTGACCGGGGCGGACCTGGTGATCGAATCGAGGCTTCCCGCCGGAGCCGGCCTCTCCTCCTCGGCAGCCACGACCTGCGGGCTCGCGGCTGCACTCAACCAGGCACATGGGCTCGGCCTCGATCGCAGCCAAGTCGCCGAGCTCGCGCAACGCGCCGAGACCGGGTTCGTCGGAGTCCCCGTGGGCCTCATGGACCAGCTCGCCGTCCTGTACGGACAAGCCGGCCATGCGGTGCAGATCGACACATCGCAGTCACCCCCGACGACGACCCCGCTTCCTCTCACCTGGGACGAGGACGGACTGACACTCGTCGTCATCTCGACCGGTGCCCACCACTCCCTGGCCGACAGCGAGTACGCCGTCCGTCGCGAGGAGTGCGAACGCGCCGCCGCCGAGTTGGGTCTCGACCGGCTGGCCGAAGCCGGCCTCGATGCCACAGTCCGGCTGACCGACGAGACCCTCAAAGCGCGGACCCGGCACGTACTCACCGAGACCGCCCGCGTGCGTGGTGCCGTCAACGCGATCAAGCGACGCGCCTGGCCGCAGCTGGGCACGATCCTGACCGCATCCCACGCCTCATTGCGCGACGACTTCGAGGTCAGCTGCCCCGAGCTCGACACCGCTGTGGAGGCAGCTTTGGAGGCCGGGGCCCTGGGCGCCCGCATGACGGGCGGCGGATTCGGCGGCAGTGCGATCGCACTCGTCGCGCCCGAGAAGGTGCAGTCCCTGCGTGATCGCGTGGAGGCCCGCTACCTGGCGCGCCAATGGGCCAGACCAGAGGTGTTCGCCGTGCGCGCCGCCGACGGTGCACAACAGGTGCCAAACTAGTCGAGTGACTTCACGACGCATTGCGTATCAGGGCGAGCCCGGCGCCAACTCGCACATCGTGGCCAACCGCCACTACCCCGATTGGGACACGTTGCCGTGCGCATCGTTCGAAGATGTCTTCGCAGCGGTCGCGGCCGGTGATGCCGAACTCGCCATGATCCCGATCGACAACTCGATCGCAGGACGCGTCGCCGACATCCACCATTTCCTGCCCACATCGGGCCTGCACATCATCGCCGAGCACTTTCTACGAATCCAGTTCAGCCTGATGGCCGTTCCGGGCACGACGATCGATCAGGTCACGACGGTCCACAGCCATGTGCACGCACTCGGTCAATGCCGCAAGATCATCCGTAAGTACGGACTGACCCCCGTGATCTCCGGCGACACCGCCGGCGCGGCCCGCGAGATCGCCGCTGCCGGAGACCCGACCCAAGCCGCGATCTCGCCCCCCATGGCGGCTGAGATCTACGGGCTCGACGTCCTGGCCGACGACATCGAGGACGAGGACCACAACACGACCCGGTTCGTCGTCCTGTCGCGCGAGTCGGTTCAGGCCCCGGCCGACAATCCCCCGCAAGCGGGAGGTGCCCCCAGTCCGACGATCACCACTTTTGTCTTCAACGTCCGCAACCTGCCGGCGGCGCTCTACAAGGCGCTCGGAGGCTTCGCGACCAACGGCGTCAATATGACCAAGCTCGAAAGCTATATGGTCGACGGCGAGTTCACCGCGACTCAGTTCCTGGCCGAGGTCGACGGTCACCCTGACGACCTGGCGTTGGCCCGCGCTCTGGAGGAACTCGCGTTCTTCACGACCGACGTGACCGTACTCGGCGTCTACCCGGCCGATCCTTTTCGCACTTCGGCGTGATCGCCGAGCTTGTCCACAGATGCGTCTGAGGGACTGGCCCGGACGGGCGAACCCACCTAGCGTGACGTCATGACCGGCTTTCAATCCAACGGCAAGAAGACCAATCAGTTGCGCAATGATGTCGACGACCTCTACAGCATCCTCGCGACGGTCGAGAACGACATCGCCTCGTTGCGAACCGACGTCACCGCTCTACGAACCGACGTCACCGCACTACAGAACGACGTCACCGCACTACGAACCGACGTCACCGCACTACAGAACGACGTCACCGCACTACGAACCGACGTCACCGCGTTACGAACCGACGTCACCGCATTGCGAATCGACGTCACCGCACTACAGAACGACGTCACCGCGTTACGAACCGACGTCACCGCACTACAGAACGACGTCACGACGTTACGAACCGAGCACGGAGGCAAGCTCGACCAGATCATCGGGCTGCTGGAGGCCAGCTGACCGTCTGGCATCGTTGCACCATGCGATGGCCTCTCAATGTCCCCGTGCTCAGTGACGGCGTCGTCACGATCCGGGCGCACGTTCCCGGCGACATCGACGCGATGCTCGAAATGGCCACCGATCCGGTGATGGTCAAATGGACCGGTATCCCGACGCCCCATCAACGAAGCATGAGCGAGCAATTCGCGTTCACGATCATTCCGCGTGGCTGGGACGACGGATCCCACCGCGGCTGGGCCATCGAGGCGACCGATGACGACGGACGCTCACGGTTCGCCGGCAATATCGACATCCGCCAACGGCCCATCGCCGATATCGGTTTCGCCCTGCATCCTTGGGCTCGTGGCCGCGGTCTCATGGCCCGGGCGGTGCGGCTGGCCGTCGACTGGGCGCTCACGGAGGGCGGCGTCGAGATCATCCACTGGCGGTCTCACATCGGCAATGAGGCCTCCTTGCGGGTCGCGCATTCGACCGGCTTCACCCTGCACGGCACAACGCCCGGCATACTCCACGAACGTGGTCAGGTGCTCGACGCCTGGACAGGTTCGATCCGGTTCGGTGACGCACCGTACGCGCGATCTCCCTGGGCCGAGTCGACCGTCCTGGAGTCCGGGCGACTGCGCCTTCGCGCGTTCACCGAAGCCGACATCCCTCGACTCGTGGAAGCCTGTTCGGACCCGGTGTCCCAACACTTTCTGGCCCACTTCCCGCAGCCCTACACCCCCGCCGTCGCACGCGCGTACCTGCACGACTGTCTCTGGCAAGCAGCAACCGGCGCCAAAGCGACATGGGCCGTGGCAGATCTCGACAGTGACGAACTCCTGGGGAACATCGCCGTGATGGACATGCTCGGGACCTATGGCGATTCGGGTGAGATCGGCTATTGGATGCACCCCGCCGGGCGGGGTCGAGGACTCATGGCCGAAGCGGTCCGCATGGTCACCCGACATGCTCTCGATCCAGATGGTCTGGGCCGCCGCCGACTCACGCTGTACGCGGCGGTCGACAACGCCGCGAGCAATGCCGTCGCGGTGGCCGCCGGATTCGCCCCGTACGGCACCCAGCGTGCCGCCGAGCGTCTCGGGAACGGATCGTTCGACGATCTGCGCTGTTATGAACTGCTTCGCTAGCATGGTTGGTTGCGCCCTGAAACAATCAAACGCGACCAGACAGCCCGAGGAAACCCATGGCAATAGCGACACCCGCGAACACTGATCTACCGGCGGGCTACAAGCCGTGGCCAGCCCTGTGGGCGTTGGTCATCGGCTTCTTCATGATCCTGCTCGACAACACGATCGTGTCGGTTGCCACGCCGGCCATCATCGACGAACTCGACACCGACTACAACACCGCGATCTGGGCGACCAGCGCCTACCTGCTCGCCTATGCCGTACCCCTGCTCGTGACCGGACGTCTCGGCGATCGGATCGGACCCAAGAAGGTCTATCTGTTCGGTCTGGCCGTCTTCACGCTGGCTTCGCTGTGGTGCGGACTGACCGGCTCGATCGAGATGCTGATCGTGGCCCGCGTCGTGCAGGGTCTCGGCGCATCGTTCATGACACCGCAGACCATGGCGGTCATCACCCGGACCTTCCCGGCCGCCAACCGCGGCAAAGCCATGGCTCTCTGGGGAGCGACGTCCGGCGTGGCGACCCTCGTCGGTCCGATCCTGGGCGGCATCCTGGTCGATGCTGCGGGCTGGGAGTGGATCTTCATGATCAATGTGCCGATCGGCATCATCGCCTTCGTACTGGCGGCGCGCCTCGTACCGAATCTGCCGACGCATGCGCATAGTTTCGACTGGATCGGCGTCGCGCTCAGCGCCGTCGCGGTCTTCCTCCTGGTCTTCGGCATCCAAGAAGGTGAGCACTACGACTGGGGAACCATCGAAGGCATCATCAGCGTCCCGCTGTTGATCGCCCTCGGACTCGCGCTGTTCGCGATCTTCCTGTGGTGGCAGAGCCGTATCAAGTCTGAACCTCTTGTGCCGCTGGGGCTGTTCCGCGACCGGAACTTCTCCGTCGGCAACGCCGGCATCGCGATGGCGTCCCTCGCGATCACCGCCATGGCCCTGCCGCTCATGTTCTACGCCCAGAACGCCCGCGGCTGGACGCCGACTGAGGCGGCACTCCTCCTGGCCCCCATGGCGATCATGCTGTTGGTCTTCTCATCCTCGGTCGGTCGACTCGTCGATCAGGTCCATCCCCGCATTCTGACCCTGATCGGGTTCGTCCTTGCCGCCGCCTCGATGGCCGGGCTCCTCCTGATCATGAGCCCCACGACCCCGGTGTGGCAGCTGTGTGTGCCGATCGCGGTGTTCGGCATCGCGAACGCCTTGCTGTGGGCCCCGCTGAGCGCCACCGCCACCCGCAATCTGCCGATGTCGGCGGCCGGGGCGGGGGCGGGCATCTTCAACACGACACGCCAGATCGCTGCCGCGCTCGGCAGCGCCGCCATCGCCGCGGCCATCGCGTCCCGGCTGACAGCACAGGGACTCGGCAGCAGCATGAGTCAGTCATCGCCCGGTCAGAAGATGCCCGCAGACATCCAGGCGGCCTACACCGATGCCATGGCACAGGCCTTGTGGGTACCTGTCCTCGCGTACGTCGTCGGTGCCGTCGCCGTGTTGTTCATGGCCCGTCCCACACATGCCGGTCACGGACGTCCGCAGGTGCCACCGGCCAGCTGATCTTTCATCCCGACTGGCCCGCTTTCGCATTGACCGAGTGCGTCTCTGATGGCAAGATGTCATCACGTATTAAGAATCAAATGCGCCCCGAGCACCTCAGCTCCCGTGTGAAAGTCACGTCATGACCTATGTGATCACCGATGCCTGCATTGATGTGATGGACAAGTCCTGCATCGAAGAATGCCCCGTCGACTGCATTTACGAAGGCGACCGGATGCTCTACATCCAGCCGGACGAATGCGTTGAATGTGGTCGCTGCGAGCCGGTGTGCCCGCAGATCTCGATCTTCCACGAAGACGATCTCGCCGACGACAAACGTGACTGGGCGCAGATCAACACCGAGTTCTTCGCCGAGATCGGCTCCCCTGGCGGAGCGCGCAAGATCGGGCCCACAGGCAGCGATCATCCAGCCGTCTCCGCGATCGGCACGAAGGCATGACGACGCTCGAGGTGGACGTCGCGATCATCGGCGCAGGCCCCAGCGGCCTGTACGCCGCGTACTACGCGGGTTTTCGCGGGCTCAAGACCGCGCTGATCGACTCGCTGCCAGAGGTCGGTGGTCAGATCGCCGCGCTCTACCCGGAGAAGGCGATCTTCGACGTCGCCGGATTCCCGTCGATCCGCGGCCAAGACTTCGTCGACGGTCTGCACACCCAGGCCAAGCGCTGGGGTCCTGAGATCCTGCTCGAGAGCCAGGCAGTGGGCCTGGAAGAGACCGCGGAGCACGTCACGATCACCTTGAGCGACGGTCGCCAGGTCCGCGCCGCCGCCCTGCTGATCACCGCCGGGATCGGCACCTTCGAGCCCCGGCAATTGCCGACCGGCAGCGATTTCGAAGGCCGCGGTCTGCGCTACTTCGTCCCCAAGCTCAATGAGCTTGCCGGTCAGGACGTCGTGATCGTGGGCGGCGGCGACTCCGCGGTCGACTGGGCCCTGGCGCTCGAAGACGTCGCGGCAAGTGTCACGCTCGTGCACCGCCGGCCGGCCTTCCGGGCCCACGAACGCAGCGTTGAGCAGCTGATGGACTCCACCGTCACGATCCTGACGCCGTACGAGGTCGACGCCCTGGTCGGCGAAGATCAGCTGACCACCGTCGTGGCCAGCAGCAAGGACGGGGACGTCAAGCATCTGCCTGCCCAGACAGTTGTCGCCGCACTCGGATTCATCGCCGACCTCGGACCGATGGAACAGTGGGGCCTGGAGCTTCATCGTCGCCATATCGTGGTCGATCGCACCCAACGGACCAATCGCGAGCGGGTCTTCGCCGCCGGCGATGTCACGCACTTCGAGGGCAAGGTCAAACTGATCTCGATCGGATTCGGCGAGGCCGCCCTCGCGATCAACCACATGGCCCGCCTCATCGACCCGACCTCGGCCCTCAACCCCGGACACTCCACGGACGGCTGAGTTCCAGCACCACAAGCACACCCAGGGCGGTACGCAGTCAGGGCAGGAAGTCGGCCCGCGGCGGCGTGAACACGTCGATATTGATGCACGGCCCCTCGATCGGGACGATGTAGTGCTCGGCACCGGCCGGCACCAGCATGAACGAACCCGGCCGCATCCGATGCGGCTCACCGCTGACGTAGTAGTCGCAGACCCCCTCATCGATATAGACGAGCTGGTCGAAGTCGTCGTGCGAGTGCGGATTGGTCTGCATGCCGACGTCCAGCGAGTGCCACGCGAACATCACCTGATCGGTCGTATAGATCCGGCGTCGCACGCCCGGACGCACGTCCACGATCGGGATATCTTCCCAATTGACGACTGCCGCGTAGTTGTTCATGTGCTGTGTCCCTCTTCTCATGGGGTGTTGTCGCGGGCCATCATGTGGCCAGCTGCCGCAGGCCTGCGGCCAGGATCTGCAGATCGGAGCCCAACAGGACGAAGGCCGCGTCCTGCAGCCCCGCGTCGGGGATGCCGTCGAGCCGGGCGGCCCAGCCGCCGAACGGCACCTGCTGGTCTGCTGCGCAGCGGGCGATCTCGGCGACCGCTCCGGCGAGCGAACCGTCGTCCGACGACAGCCCCCGCGAAACCGCGAGGTCCGTGGTGCCGACGAAGGCCACGTCGAGGCCCGTGATGACGTCCGCCAGCTCGCCCTCGACCTCGGACTCGATCTGACCGACGATGACGGGCGGGGCGATGCGTTCAGCGGCCAGGTAGTCGGCCAATGACAGACCGCCGAAGCCTGCGGTGGGGTGCGCGAGACTGATCGACCGCCGCCCGATCGGCGCATAATGGCAGGCTGCGTGGAGTGCTTCACGTTGCGCCGCACTTGTCAGCATCGAGAGCTGGATGCCGATCGCCCCGGCCTCCAGGAGACGGTTGACCTGACCGGGTTCGACCGATGGCACCCGCACCAGCGCCGGCAGCCCGATGCCGTGGCAGTGCCGCAGCATCGAGATCACGTCGGCCTCGTCGAGCGAGGAGTGCTCCATGTCGATCACGACGACGTCGAGCGCAGCGCACATGTCCAACACATCGGTCGTCGGCAGCTTGACGAAAGTCCCGAGCAGCCGATCCCCCGCCGCCAGGCGCTGCCTCAGGCGGGTCCGCTGAGCACGGACCCCGCCTGGGCCGCGGAGATTCACTGGTTCAGGCCACGCCATGGCGTGATCGAGATGTTCTCGCCCTTGGACAGCACCGTGGTCGGCTCGTAACGAGGCGCGACGATCGAGTTGCCGGCCGCATCAGGCATGAGCTGATCGGAGACCTCTTCGACGACCGTGACATTGGCCGGGCTGCCCACGGCGAGCGTGCCGTAGCCCTCGTCGGCGATGCCGAGCAGCTTGGCCGGGACGATCGTGGCACGTTCGATGACATCGGTCAGGTCCGCGCCGAGAGCCACGAGCTTGGAGATGCTGGTCAGCAGATCGAAAACCGGACCCTGCCAGTTGCGGGCAGAAGTGTCGGACGACACGATGTCGGGCAAGAAACCGTCGGCGATCGCCTCACGTGCGACGTTGAAGCTGAGGTTGCTGCGGCCGTGCGCCGAGTCGAACAGGACGCCGCGCTCGCGGGCTTCCATGACCTCGGGCAGGACCTTGCCGTCGCCGAGGATTCCGTGGGGCTTGCCGGTGTAGCAGTGCGCGACGATATCGCCGGCCCGCAGATGAGGCAGCACCTCCTTCAACGGCTCGGAAGTCTCACCGATGTGCACCATCAGCGGCAGTCCGGCCTGGTCGGCCAAGCCCAGCGACTGGTTCAACAGGTCGAGCCAAGCCTCGCCCACGACGTCCTCGGACAGTCGGATCTTGAATCCCCGGACGACATCTGCATTGTCGGCGGCGACCTGCAGTGCGTCCTCGACGCACAGCGTCGCGGGGTTGATCAGCTCGCCGTACCGGAAGTCGATCAGCCCCAGCACCGAGACGTTCAAGAAGTTGAGGACCTTGAGGTCATTGGCGTCCACGACGAGCTTGCGGAACGCGTTGAACGTCGATGCACCGGCCGTACCCGCATCGGCCACCGCGACGACCCCACGACGCAGGTGCGCCTCGGTCGCGTTGGCGCCGACCTTCGAAACATGCTCGAAGATGTGGCTGTGCCCCTCGACCAGTCCGGGGAAGACCAACTTGCCCGTGCAGTCGATCGTCTCTCGCGCGCCGTCGGCGATGCTCGGGGCCACCTGCTTGATGACGCCGTCGGCGATCGCGATGTCGAAGTCGCCGACAACTCCGCTCGACGGGTCGACCACGCGCCCTCCTCGCAGGACGACATCGTGTTCAACCTGCTGCTCGGTCGGCAGGGTTGCGGTAGTAGGTGAAGACATCATTCTCCTCGGACGATTGGGCTGTCAGTACGGATTGGGCGATACGGGATTGCAGTCACGACAGCTGCGTTTCCAGGCGCTGCGGGTCGCTGGTCGAATCGGTCGGCGAGACGATCGAGTTCCGCAACGGCTCGACGCCGTCGACATGGACTTCGATGACATCGCCGATCCGGAGGAAGTCCTTGCGGTCCTGGCCTGTCCCCGACGGTGTTCCGGACAGGAACACGTCTCCGGGCTGCAGCGGCACGAACCACGAAAGCCGCGACAACAGTTCGGTGATGCTCCACACCATTCCGGCACTGGTGTCTTCTTGCCGAAGCTCACCGTTGACGAATGATCGGACCCGGATGTTGTCGAGGTCTTCGGCAGCATGCACGGTCCGCAAGGAGGCGCCTATCGGCTTGCAGCCCGCGAAGCTCTTGGCCAGCACCGGCGTCGCGGTCTGTCGCATGACGTCGCGCGCCGTCATATCGCTGGCACCCGTGTAGGCGGCCACGTACTTCCAGGCATCACGCGAGTCGACCCGGTACATGCGACGGGAGACGACTGCAGCGATCTCGGCTTCGTAGTCGAGCTCGTTGGTGCAGCCTTCTGGGTAGTCGATATCGGCGTCGGGGCCGCTGATCGCTCCGGCTGCTGCCGAGAACAAGATCGGCTCGGTCGGGATCGCACGACCTGTCACGACGACTTTCGAGTGATAGTTCAGGCCGACGCCCCACACCGCGCCGCCACGGCCGAGCGGTGCGGACAGCCCACCGGCGAGGGTCTCTTCACGAGACAACGTCCGGGCGACAGGGGCCGTCGACAACCAGTCGTACGAGCTGTGCTCGGCCAGGACGGACCGAAGGTCGGGAAAGGGGACATCCAGCACTTGGACGTTATCGCCATCGGCCCGACCGATGCCCCAACGCGTCACCATGAACTCCATGTCACGTATCCTCATATGCGAGATGGCATCTTGTCAATCAAGACGCCACATCAAGGACTCCTCCCGCTGGCACACACCGCCGCTAGGCGAGAGCCCCCGAGAACCGCTGTCAGGATTTTTCCTGATACGAGACGCTATATCGTCCATTGACACTTGCTGGGAGCTGCCCTAGGGTCCTTTCTCAACCGGACGCGCCGCTGCTCATCACGATCGCGGCCTCCGGGCGAACCGCTGCCACGCAAGTGCCGACATCCGTCAAGGTGCACCTGGCAGTGCGACCGAGAGAGGCGTCATGAGACGGAACCGGATCGAATTCGCATCATTGGGCTGGACCGCCCTCGGCATCTCCACACTGCTCATCGGCTGGCAGCTTCTCGGCACGTTCGGCCTGGTCCCCCGTTCGTCGCTGCCCGGACCGATCGATGTCGCGCAGGCGATACCGACCCTGTTCTCCGACTCGGAGTTTCGAAGTGGGGCCGTCGACACGATCTTCAACTGGGTGACGACGGTCCTCATCGGCTCGGTCGCAGCCGTGGCGATCGGGCTCGTGGCCAGCAGTTCGGCCAGGCTCCGGCGTCCGACCGAACTGGTCGTCAACACATTTCGAGCCGTCCCGGCGACGGCGTTGATCCCGATCGCGGTCCTGATGTTCGGCCTGGGCAGCCAGATGAAGATCTCGGTTGCCGTCTATGCGATCTTCTGGCCGATCTTGATCAACACGATCTACGGCGTCGCCACAACCGAACCGATGCGTCTGGACGCCGCGCGTTCGATGCACTGGCGATGGTGGCGACGTCAGGTGTTCGTCACATTGCCCAGCGCCACCCCGTCGATCCTGACCGGCATCAGGATCAGCGTCGGCATCGCGCTCGTCGTGATCATCTCGACCGAACTGCTGGGCGCTCGCTACGGAGTGGGCACGATCTTGGTGCAGTACACCCAGGCGGACCGTCCCGATGTCGTCTACGCCGGCGTCCTGGCGCTCGGGGTGGTCGGCGCCGCCACCTTCTCACTCATGATGCGAGCCGAGCATCGCCTAGTCCGATGGGTCAGCGCATGAGCCAGTCACTGTCCACCCGAGGTCCTTGGACCAAGGTCCGAAACCTGTCGCGCGGCGTCAGTACGGTCTGGCTGCTGGTATTGATCTTCGCGATCTGGGAGATCTACGCACGTGCCGTCCCGTCGATCCACTTCCCGCCGATCAGCAAGATCTTCGACAATTTCACGGCGGTCTGGCTCTCGTCCGATCCCCGGCAACTGTTCTTGTCCGATCTGTTCATCGAGCAGGCCGGACGAAGCCTCGGCCGATTTGCCGGCGGCTGGGCCTTGGCGATCGTCATCGGAATCAGCTTCGGCGTCCTCCTGGGCGCCAGTTCGACCCTGGCGAGGATGTACAACCCGATCGTCAGGTTCTTCGCGTCGATTCCCAGCACCCTGCTACTGCCCATCGCGGTCCAGCTCTTCGGGATCGCCGACAACATGAACGTGTTCTTGATCTGCCTGGGCAGTGTCTGGGTTGTCATGATCAACACGTGTGACGGCGTCGCCGGGGTCGACCGCATGTGGATCCGCAGCGCGCACAGCCTGCAACTCGGAAAGCTCACGCTGTACCGCAAAGTCATCATCCCGGCAGCGATGCCGCAGATCATGGCCGGACTCCGCGTCAGCCTCGGCATCGGGTTGATCTTGATGGTGATCGCCGAGCTGTACGCGACCACGGTCGGTCTCGGACACCAGATCGTGATCGCCCAGACCAGTTTCCGCTACCTCGACATGTGGTCCGCGTTTGTCGTGGTCGGCGTCATCGGAATCACTCTCAACGCCCTGTTCAGCCTCATCGAGCGTCGAGTTTTGCGCTGGCAGCGCCGCGTCGGACTCAGCGCCCTGTAATCCAGACATCACTAGGAGCGATATGGACCTCTACGTTGACGCCGTCAACAAGACGTACGGACATGGGACCGCTGCCAAGCAGGTCCTGACCGACACGAGCCTGGTCGTCAATTCCAAGCAGTTCGTCTCGATCGTCGGGCCATCAGGATGCGGTAAATCCACGCTGCTGATGGTCATGGCCGGACTGCTGTCACCCACGGGCGGCCAGGTCCGGCTCGGCGAACGTACCGTGGACGGCCCTCCGATGGGGCTGTCGGTCGTGTTCCAGGACTACAGCCGATCGCTGTTTCCTTGGATGACTGTCGAGCGCAATCTCGCGATGGCCGCAACCGCGTACAAGATCCCGAAGGCAGAACTGAAGAACCGGGTCGAGCACGCTCTGCACTCAGTCGGCCTGGAGGGATCGGCCTCGATGTATCCCTGGCAGATGTCCGGCGGCATGCAGCAACGCGTCGCGATCGCCCGAGCACTGGTTGTCGAACCGACCATCATGCTGATGGACGAACCCTTCGCGGCGGTTGATGCTCAGACCCGAGCGGACCTCGAGGACCTGGTTCTGCGGGTGCGCGCGGAGTACCAGGTCACGGTGGTCTTCGTGACACATGACATCGATGAGGCCGTCTATATGGCCGATCAGGTTGTCGTCATGGCGGCGGGCCCCGGCCGGATCGTCGCCAATATCCCCGTGGATCTGCCGCGGCCGCGCGATCAGGTCGAGACCAAACTCGACCAGCGCTTCAGCGAGTTGCGCAGCCAGGTCTTCCAGCTCGTGATGCGCCCCACCGACAGCAATACCTGAGCCACTCCACCACTCGAAAGGCACAATCCCATGAAAACTCGCACTATCGCCCTGGCTGCGACGCTTGCACTGACTGCGGCAACGATGGCCGCGTGCGGAGGCTCCGACAAGGACTCCGCTGCGGCCGACTCGGGCACCTTGCGCATCACGACACTCGGGCTGTGCAACGAGATCCCGGTCTTCTGGGCCGAGAAGAACGGCATCTTCAAGGAGAACGGTCTCAACGTCGAGCTGGTCAAGTCGACCGGCGGGGCAGCGGCCTTGACGGCATTGCAGAGCGGCGACATCGATCTGGCCTTCACGAACCCGTTCTCCACCATGATCGCCAGATCACAAGACATCGACGTCCAGTGGATCGCCACGGCGTACGAGACGACTGCGGTCGAGGGCGAAGGCACCAATGCGATGGCCGTGACCGAGGAATCGGGGATCACCGAGGCGAAGGGACTCAACGGCAAGACCATCGGCGTCAACGAGATCGGTGGTATCAACGAGATCATCACGACTGAATGGCTGAAGATCAACGGTGCCGACGTCGACAGCGTCAAATTCGTCGCCCTGCCGTTCAACGAGCTCGCATCATCGGTCTCCAGCGGCAAGATCGACGCCGCGCAGATCCCGGCCCAGAACGTCGACCCCAAACTGGGACTGAAGTCGCTGGAGGATCCTTACGTCGCGGTCGGCGATGGCAAGGGACTCGTGTTCGCCGGCTACGTCGGGACCAGCAAGAACGTCGACAAGAAAGAGAAGTCGTTCAAAGCCTTCCAGGACTCCTTGATCGCTGCCAATGAGGCGATCAACTCCCCGGAGAACGCCGACGCCAAATTCGCGCTCCACCCCCCCCCCCACTTCATGCATTACAAGACGTTATCTCGTATTGCCGCACGATTTACCTGACTGGCGCAATGGGCCATTCGTCTGCGGGCGTACCCAGATCGGCAGACAGGCCGACCGCCGCGAGACGCAGATTCTCGATGACCTCCGCCTCGACATCTTCAGACAATGACACCGCAGTGCCGATGACGGCGAGGGACGCTGCGATCTTGCGGTACTCGAAGATCGGCGCCGCGATCGTGCGGACACCGTGTACCGCAGGAGAGTTGATCGACACCCCGGTGGTCCGGATCAGACCGAGCTCATGCTCCAGTTCGGGCAGGAAACGCAACCGACGATCGAGCCCGGGCACTTCGGCGAGGTCGAGATAGGCGCAGAACACCCTGCCCTGGGCCGATTCGAACAGATCGAGTCGCGCACCAGGTTTGATGCCAAGACGTACGACGCCGCTCGTGTTGTCGAGACAGCGCACGACAGCGGCCGTCTCACCGTCCCAGACTGACAGGACGACGGTCTGATTGACCTGCTTGAGCAGCCGCTCCATGTGCGGACCTGCGGCAGCGATGACCGACAACCCGGATCTGGCCACGGATTCGAGACTCAACAGCTGCGGGCCCAGCGTGTAGGTCGCCGACGGGGAGTCGTAGCGCAACAGCCCGACCTCCCTGAGCGCCTTGGCATAACGGTGAGCTGTCGCCTTGGTGCTACCCAGCGCATCGGTGATCTCGCTCAACGTCAGTTGAGGACGGTGGACCGTGAACGCATTCAGGATGACCGCGGCTCGTTGCACCGTCTGGATCGCCGGTACGGAGTCTTCACTCATGCTGCTCCTTCGGACCCTCCAGGATCCCTATGGTTGCGGCAAATTAGGGGCCGAATCGGCTCGGCGTGAACCCGACGCCCGATAGCATCTCACGATCGGTGACCCCGTGGGGCGCGTCTGCGAATCATACCGGCCAGACTCGACGATCTCATTGTGCAACACCTGGGTCCGGCCCATCGTCATATCGCGATGATGAATCTTCTCGACTCACATTGCGATTCATTGACCCGTAATACGATACGGAGTTAGAGTGTAAGCCGCACCACATCTATCACCAAGACCGCGATGGAGCCACCGCACAATGACTGAGAATCGCCAGTTCGATCACCACTCTGCGCTCGCAGCAGAGGACCAGGTGGGTTATTACGAATCGTTCCGCGAGACCTGTCCAGTAGGCCGTAGCGATGAGCACGACGGCTTCGTCTACATCACGCGTTACGACGACGTTTTCCGTGTCGCTCGTAATGACGAACTCTTTTCCTCCTCTCGCGCCAGCATGGGTGGCCGCGAAGGCACCGCGATCGTGATCCCCAGCGGACCGGGTCTCGACGACTTCCAGTTCCCTCTCGAACTCGACCCGCCCGACTCGTTCGAATACCGGAACCTGCTCAACCCGCTGCTGACCGAACGCGCGGTTGAGAAGATGAAACCGATGATCAAGGCACATGCGACCCGCATCGTCGACGAGTTCATCGAGTCCGGCTCGACCGACTTCGTGCGTGACCTGACCAATCCCCTGCCGTCGTGCGTGACATTGGATTGGCTCGGCTTCCCCGAAGAGGACTGGGCCCGCATCGGCGTGCCCGTCCACCTCATCTTCTCCTCGCTGCCCGGCAGCGAGCGGCTCCAGCGCGGCGGCGAAGGTCTCGCCTACATGGAGCAGCGCATCCGCGAGCTGATCAGGCAGCGTCGCGCCGAGCCCGGCGATGACGCCCTGAGCTGGGCCGTGCACCAGAAGAAGACCGACGGCACCGAATTCACTGAAGCAGAAGTCCTGTCGACGATCGGCCTGCTCGTCGCCGGCGGCGTCGACACCACGACGTCGTTGACCGGTTCGGTGTTGGTGCATCTGAGTCAGAACCCCGAGCAGCGCCAGAAGCTGCTCGAAGCCCCCGATCTTTTGGAGGCCGCGACGGAAGAATTCCTGCGCGTCTTCGCCCCGACGACATCGATGGCACGCACTTCGACCGCGGACACCGAGATCTCGGGCTGCCCGGTCAAGGCCGGCGAGCGCATCCTGCTCCCCTGGGTCGCCGCCAATCACGATCCCGACGTCTTCCCCAATCCACGCGAGGTCCAACTCGATCGTGACGCCACCCGCCACCTGGCGTTCGGCACCGGCTCGCACCGTTGCCCCGGCAGCCACCTGGCACGGGCGATGTTCCACGAGATGATCAACCAGGTCCTGACCCGTATGCCCGACTACCAGGTCATCGACGAGGGCCTCGTCGGCTACCCGTCGCGTGGCACCGCAAGCGGCTGGGACGAGATCCCCGCGACGTTCACGCCCGGCAAGCGCTCCCAAGACGGATCGCTCGGCTCACTCGCCATACCGGCTCGTGCCGATTGGGCGGATCTGACCGTCACCGAGGTCGTCGAGGCCGCGAGCGACGTCGTCAAGATCTCGCTGGCCGATCCGACCGGTGCCGAGCTCTCGGGGTGGAAGCCCGGCGCCCACCTCGAGTTGCGTCTGCCATCGGGCCGTCTGCGCCAGTACTCGCTGTGCGGAGATCCTGCGGACACGTCCACGTACACCGTTGCAGTACTGCGTGAGCCCGCCGGACGGGGTGGTTCGGTCGAGCTGCACGACATCGCCAAGATCGGCGTCGAGCTGACAGTTCGTCCCCGCAACCACTTCCCGTTGGTCGAGGCCGACAGCTACTTGTTCCTGGCCGGTGGAATCGGCGTGACGCCGATCGTCGCGATGGTCCGCGCGGTCGTCGAGCAGGGCAAGGACGTCACGGTCGTGTATGGCGGCCGGTCACGCGCGTCGATGGCATTCGTCGACGAGTTGCAGCAGCTGGCGCCCGAACAGGTCACGATCGTTCCGCAGGACGAGATCGCAGGTCTGCTCGACCTGCGCGGCGCCCTCGGCGGAATCAGCGAAGGCACCGCGGTCTACTGCTGCGGCCCGTCGGCGATGATCTCGGCCACCGAGCAGGTCTGCACCGAACTCGGTATCGACTCGCGGCTGCACATCGAACGCTTCACCGCCGGCGACGACTTCGATGTCGTCTTCGATCCGGAGAACAACACCGCATTCGACGTCCAGCTGGCACGTACCGGCGTGACACTGCACGTCCCGGCCGACAAGCGCATCATCGAAGTGGCCCGTGAAGTGCTGCCCGATCTGTCGTACGACTGCGAAAAGGGCTTCTGCGGTGCGTGCGAGACCCGCGTCATCGCCGGATCACCAGACCACCTCGACTCGATCCTGAGCAAGGAAGAGCGCGAGTCCGGTACCTGCATGATGATCTGCGTCAGCCGCACCAAGGACGATCGCCTCGTACTCGATCTCTGATGTCCGCGTCTCAAGACCAGCACCACATACGAAATTACGAGAGGACTTTTTAATGCGAACCAGAGGCGCGATCGTACGGAACGCACCCGGCCCATACGAGGTTGTCGAACTTGAGGTGGCCGACCCCCAACAGGGGGAGGTCCAGGTCCGCATGGTCGCGGCCGGACTGTGCCATTCCGATGATCACATTGCCGTGGGCGACTCCGGAGCCCCCACCTATCCATTCGCGCTGGGCCATGAGGGCGCCGGCGTCGTGACCAAGGTCGGCGCGGGAGTCACCGACCTGGTCGAAGGCGATCACGTCGTGATGTCCTTCCTGCCTGCCTGCGGCCGTTGCCGCTGGTGCGCGAGTGGTCAGCAGAACCTGTGTGACGACGGCGGCAAGGTGTGGATGCCCCCAGAGGTCGCCCGCATCACGTTGCCCGACTCGGACGCAGCAATCGGACAGATGTGCGGCGTCTCGGCGTTCGTCGAACACACGACGGTCTCGGCCCGCTCAGTCGTCAAGATCTCCAAGGACATCCCACTCGACAAGGCGTGCCTGGTCGGCTGCGCTGTCGCCACCGGGTGGGGCGCCGCAGTCAATTCCGCTGCTGTGCGACCGGGCCAGGTCGTCATCGTGATGGGTATCGGCGGCATTGGCATCAGTGCCGTCCAGGGCGCGGTCCATGCCGGCGCCACGACCGTCATTGCGGTCGACCCGGTGGAGTTCAAGCGCGACGAGGCCAAGCGCTTCGGTGCGACGCATGCCTTCGCAACGATGGACGAAGCCGCAGATCTCGCCCGCCAGCTGAGCAACGGTCAAGGCGCAGACTCGGCGATCGTCACGGTCGGCATCGTCAAGCCTGAGCACGTGGGTCAGGCATTCGCCGCGATCCGCAAGGGTGGGACGGCGGTCGTGACGGGTCTCGGTGGCGGCGGGGACGACGTGCCGATCGACCTGACCGAGCTCACGCTGTACCAGAAGCGGATCCAGGGCTCGCTCTTCGGCCAGTGCAATCCGACGTCGGACATTCTGCTGCTGCTCGACATGTACCGTGCCGGAGCCTTGCGTCTCGACGAGATGATCACTCGCACCTACACCCTCGACGAGATCGGCCAGGGCTACAAGGACATGCACGCGGGCATCAACGTGCGCGGAGTCGTGCTGTTCGACTGATGCATTGACCCTGCTCCCTTCCAACGTGCCTTCGGTCTTCGGACCGGGGGCGCGTTGGGTTTTCAGGGTCGCCAGCGGTGGTGGTGTGGGCAGATCAACAACCCGTCGTCGAGGGTGGTGGTGGCGCCTTTGGCCCAGTCCATCCGCCAGTGGTGCCCTTCGGACTGTTCCGGTGGCCGGTCGCAACCCGGGAATGTGCACCCGTGATCACGAGCGGCTAGCGCTTGTTTCTGAGCCTTGGTGAACAGGCGTTGTTCGCCGTCGCACCTAACCCGGAACGGCCTGGCAGTAGTTGTCCGGGGAGGTGGAAGCACAGCTCAGCGAATCCGACACCCATGCGAGTCCGGCCCTTCGAGACGCTCGCTCCTCAGGGACCCGTTCATGTCCCTGGCCGGTGGTTGAGGAGCTGCTGGGGTACGAGCAGCATCTCGAAACCAGCAGCCAGATCAACCTGATTCGGCCTGCGCGTCAGGGAGTTTGAACCCACCGCTGGGGGTGCGTCACCGTTGGTTCGCATCCAGAATTCGGAGGCTTTCCAGGCCCGCTTCTCCTTCGCCTCCAAGTTCTCGTTCTCGTCCTTATCGACCTCAGGCTCTGGTTTGAACTGGTCAGTGATCCGCTTGGAACGCGATTTGAGGCTGATCGCACCGGCGATGATCCCGGCCTGCTTCTCACCAATCTGGCCATCCGCCAAGGCTTCTTCTCTGCCGAGAGGGTCAGACACTCACTTTCCGAGCACCTCGGGTTATCCACAGCCACGCACAACAGCGCCCCCGGAGGTGCTCCGAGGGCGCTGATGGTTGAGGTACGACCTAGATAGTTCGTTGGAAGGGTTGCCCCAACGCTCGAGGTTCCCGCTTGGAGCTTGCGAACATCAGCATCACGACGATCGCCAGGACGTACGGCGTCGCGATCAGCAGGTTGCTGTCCAACGTCAGCCCCATCGACGGCAGCGCCAAGCGCAACGCATCGGCCAAGCCGAACAGGATGCAACCGAGGATCGTGCGGCCCAGACGCCAGCCGCCGAAGATCACCGCGGCGATCACGATGTATCCGCGACCGTCGGTCATGTTCTGGTTGAACGAACCGACCTCGCCGACAGCGAGATAAGCACCGCCGAGACCGGCCAACAGACCACACCACATCAGAGCCTGGCGCCGACGTTTGTTGACCTCAATACCGGTCAGGTCGGCCGCGATGGGGTCCTCCCCCACGGCGCGAAGCTCCAGGCCCCATCTGCTGCGTTCGACCAGCCACCAGGTCAGCGGGATGATCAGCAGCAGCAGATACATCGGCCAGCGCCCCGTGAACAAGGCCTCGCCGATGATGGGGATGTCGGACAACAACGGTATGTCGATCTTGGAGACCTGGTGGCTCGCGAACGTGTTGATCGCGATCAGGAAGGTCGTCAGACCCAGGACCAAGGCATTGAGCACCAGCCCCACCACGAACGTGTTGATATGCGCCCGGTGCACCAGATTGCCGTGGATGATCGCGATCACGAGACCCACCAGGGCACCGGCCACGAGACCCGTCGAGGCGCTGCCAGTAGCACTTGCAGCGGCCACCGAGCCGAATGCCGCACCGAGCATCATGCCCTCGACCGAGATGTTGATGGCACCCGCACGATGGGCCAAATACTCACCGCACGCGGCCAGCGCCAATGGCGCCGTCAACCGCATTCCGCTCGACAAGATCGTGGACAGATCATCTGAAAAGTTCACGCCACAGCTCCCTCAGGTGCCGGCTTGGCGGCCGGATTCTCGATGCGGGGTGTTGGGACCCGCTTGCGCCGCTTTTGCACCAACTGGACGACAGCCGGCGGCACGACGAAGGCCAGTACGAGCAGCGCCTTCATGACGTCGACCAGGGACGACGGCACTCCCGTCGAAGCCAGGAATCCACCGCCCGCCCGCAGGACGCCGAACAGCAGCGCCACCGGGATGGCGACCAGAGGATTGGAACGGGCCACCAGGACGATCAACAGGCCGTCCCAGCCGATCCCGTTCGAGACTCCCGGCTGGAGACGGTTGGTGCTGACCGGGCTCGTGACCAGGATCGCTCCGGCCAGACCTGCGGTCGCCCCCGAGATAGCCAACGCGAAGGCGGACAGCCGTCCCGTCTTGACGCCCGCGTGCTTGGCTGCGATGGGACTGAGCCCCATCATCTTGAGCTGGAGGCCCCAGCGCGAACGCGACACCAGGATCGCGATGCCGATCGCGAGCAGCACCGCGACGATCAGACCACCATTGATCTGAAGCCCCGGATACTCACCGAGGGATCCCACTCGGGCATCAGCGGGCAACTGGTTCGACTGGCTCTCCACGACCGAGTCCCCGACACGCGAAGCCTGCAGCCACCAGTCCTTGCTGACGGCAAAGCCGACGACCTGGATCGCGACGAACGTCATCAACAAGGTGCTGACAACGATGTTGACGCCGCGGAGCCGGTACATCAACGAGCTGAGCCCCGCCCACAGGGCGCCGGCAACCGCCGCGGCGAGCAGCGTCGCGATCATGAGCGACATTCCAGGCAGCGCGAGTCGCAGCGCGACCCAGCTTCCGGCCAGGGCACCGATCAGCACCTGGCCTTCCTGGCCGATATTGAACACACCGCCCCGCATCGAGACGCACGAGCCGATGGCGACCAGCAGCAGCGGCGCGACGTACAACAGAGTCGTCGACCAGGCCGCCTTCGAACCCATACTGCCCGTGTAGAGAGCGTCGACCGAGTCCCCTGCCGAGCCTCCGGTCCACGAGATCAGAGCCAGCGACGAGGTCAAGGCAATGACCACCGAGACCACCGTCGCGAGAACCACACGGATCTGTGCCTTGCTCATCAGGACGCTCCTCCCACCATCATGCCGAGACGCTCGGCCGTCACGTCCTCAGCGGCCAGGATCCCGCTGAGGATGCCCGAGGAGATGACGGCGACGCGCGAAGCGAGCGTCATGATCTCTTCCAGCTCAGTCGAGATCAGCAGGACACCGATTCCCTGTGAGGCGATCGTGCGGATACGGCCGTACATGTCTTCGATCGCGCCGATGTCCAGGCCCTGTGTCGGCTGGGCGACGACCATGACCCGCGGCTCATTGGACAGCTCACGAGCCAGCACAAGGCGCTGTTGGTTACCGCCGGACAGCCGACCGACCGGCGCATCCACGGACGGTGCGGTGATGCTGTACTCGGTCATGAGTCGCTGCGCATTCTCCCGCATCGCGCGATGGCTCAGCAGAAAACGTCCGCTGACCGAACCCAGCGACTTCATGGCCAGGTTCTCTGCGACGCTCAACGCCAAAATAACGCCCGAACGGTGCCGGTCCTCAGGCACGATGCCTATTCCGGCGCGGGTCAGCGCATCGGCCCGATCCAGGTCGACGATCTCTCCGCCGACGGCAACCGATCCGGAACTCGGCATCACCAGACCGGAGAGGACATCCCCCAGTACCGACTGGCCATTGCCTTCGACGCCGTACAAACCGACGATCTCCCCCGGGGCCACGTCGAGACTGAACTTGTCGAGCATCACCGCGCCGTCCGTGACGACCGTCAGCTCCTGCAGGCTCAAGGCAGGCGGCAGACCCGAGAAGTCAGCCGCGGGCTCAGTCGCCGCGACCTCAGCACCATGGTCGGGGATCACCCCGACCGCGGCCGCGTCGGCGAGCAGCGAGACGTCGCGGCCCACCATCTGGCGGGCAAGCTCTTGGTGCGTCGTCTGCGAGGTCACCTGGTGGAACACGACCCGGCCCTTGCGCAGCACCGTGATCGCATCGGTCGCGGCGGTGATCTCAGCCAGCTTGTGGCTGATCAGGATCACTGCGCGGTTCTCCGACTGCACCATGCGACGCAGGACGTCGAACAGTTCCTCGGACTCCTCGTGCGTCAGCACCGAAGTCGGCTCGTCCAGAACCAGGAACTCGGGCTCACGCCGAAGGCACTTGATCAACTCGACCCGTTGACGCTCACCGGCCGACAGCGCATCGACTCGCGCGAGCGGATCGATCGGCAGTCCATAGCGTTGCGCGACCTGTTCGACCTGCTCGCAGGCCGACGAGCGGTTGACCGTGCCGGTGTCGCCGAGGATGACGTTCTCCCACACCGCCATCGGCCCGATCAGACTGAAGTGCTGGTGGACCATGTCGATCCCGTGCTTGCGCGCATCCTGCGGATTGGCGATGCGGATCTCGGCACCCTGTCTACGGATGATGCCCGAGTCGGGCTTCTCCAGACCCAGGAGGATCTTCATGAGCGTGGATTTGCCTGCGCCGTTCTCACCCAGGAGGCCGTGGATCTCGCCGGGGTTGATCGACAGATCAACGTTCTCGCTAGCTACGACTTTGCCGTATGCCTTGCTGATCCCGCGCAGCTCCAAGGCCGGTGCCGGGACCGCTTGAGCGATCCCGGCGACCTGCTGCGCGACCTCAGGAACCAAGGCGCTTGACTTCATCATCGGCGCTGATCTTGCCCGAACCAATGTCCTTCATGAACTGGTCGAGCTTGGTGTTCTGCTCGTCGGAACCGGCGCAGAACTTGACGGTCGGAACCGCGTCGACACCCATCTTCCAGGTCTTCTTGGTGCCGATCTCCAGCTTGCCGTCGGCGAACTGCTGAAGGGCCGCGGTGAGGTAGCTGCCCGGATCGAAGATGACCGAAATGTCGAACTTCGGATCGGTCGATGCGCACCGGTCGGTGCCGGGCGTCAGTGTGAGCGCACCCTTCTCGTTGGCGAGGCGTGCTGCGGCGTCGGTCGATCCACCCAGGTACGGGTAGATGACCTTGGCACCCTGGGCAAGCTGTGCCTGAGTGGCTTCCTTGGCCTTGGCCGAGTCGTTCTGGTCACCCGCGAACGAGATCAGGACGTCAGCGTCCGGCAGCACCGAACGGACACCGGCCTTGAACGCGACGGACGCGCGCTGCTCGAACTCGACGTCGAGCCCACCGACGAAGCCGGCCTTGTTGAGCCCCTTCTCCTGCATCTTGAGTCCTGCGGCATAGCCGGCGACCAGCAGGTTCTGGTTGACGCTGTCCTCCGAGAGCAGGATGCGCGGCGTCTGCGCGATATTGCCCTGCGCGGGGACGTACCAGACAGTGTCCTTGCACGCCGGCTCCTCCGACGCCGGGATGGCGTCTGCCAGCGAGCCCGCACCGAGGGCGACCATGTCGACCTTCTGGGCACACAATGCGCGCGCGGCGCTCAGGGCGTCCGCCGTGCTGACGTTGCCACGGGCGATGACCTTCCAGCCCTTCGGTTTGCCGAACCGTTCCGCACCGTCGACGAAGCTCTGGAAGTAGCCTCCGTCGTTGATGTCGCCCGGGCTCAGGATCCCGATCGCGACCTTGCCGTCTCCATTGACGTCGGGCTGTCCCGCCGGGGCCGAAGACGTTTCCTTGCTTCCCGGATCGCCGTCAGATGCTTCGTTGCTCGCACAAGCTGCGAGCGAGAGTACGACAACGGCAGCCATTGCCACCTTTGCGGCACTACCTCGCTGGAAGGGTCTCACTGGATGTGTCCTTTCGGGCTGGTGGAGTCACAAGCGATCTTGCATTGCGAATCGGTAACTCGTAGTACGAGATATGCTGTTGGCTTCTGGCGCGATTGTCAAGCGTTTTCGCAACACTGATGTGAGCCAGGCCTCATCCGCCAGGCGGCGATCCTGAAGTCCGCGCCAGGGCCGACCGAGGCTCGACTGGTCCTGTCGAGCCATTGAATCCCGGGCGGGGCTCTGGAAGATTCGAGCGCAACCACCAACAGACCGTTCTCAGACTTACGCATGTATTGCTTTGCGAGATTCTATATTGACATGCGTGACGAGCGGCCCAAGAATGGAACCATGACCGACCTCGAAGTTCCCCGTTCACAGCATTTCATTGACGGCGAGTGGATCAGCGCGCGAAACAAGGGCGAGTTGTCCGTGCTCGATCCCGCCACGCACGAGGTCCTGCACACTGTCGCACTCGCCGAACCCGAAGACGTCGCCGACGCGGTCGGCGCCGCACGTCGTGCCGCGCCGGGATGGGCCGCAACGTCGGCCACTGCCCGCGGCCAGCTGCTGCGCCGCTGGGCCGACCTGATCATGGCCAATGTCGAGAACCTCGCCGCCTGGGAAGCCAAGGACGTCGGCAAACCGCTCTCCGGCGGCCGGATGAACATGTACATCACCCACAGCATCGTCGAATACTTCGCCGGCGCCGCGGACAAGATGACCGGCGTGACACTCCCGACGCGGAGCCAGGACTACCTGGGCTACACGGTCCGCGAGCCCTATGGCGTGTGCGGCGTCATCACCCCGTGGAACGTCCCGGCTCTGCTGGCGATGGCCAATGTCGCCCCCGCCCTGGCCGCAGGCAACACGGTCGTCTTGAAGCCCTCGGAGATCGCACCCATGTCACCGCTGGCTCTCATCGAGCTGGCTCGCCAGGCCGGTTTCCCGCCCGGCGTCCTCAACGCCGTCGTCGGCGCTGCCGATGCCGGTGCGGCACTGACCTCGAACCCCGGCATCAAACACATCAGCTTCGTGGGCTCGACCATGACCGGCAAGGCGGTCATGCGGGCCGCGGCCGACAATCTGGTCCCGGTCAAGCTCGAACTCGGCGGCAAGTCCCCCAATGTTGTGTTCGCCGACGCCGACTTGGACAACGCGATTCCCGGCATCGTGCGTGGCATCACCGAGAACGCAGGCCAGAACTGCAATGCCGGATCCCGTCTGCTGCTCGAGGACAGCATCAAGGACGAGGCGCTCGACCGCATCGTCGCCGCGATGCAGCAGATCCGGGTCGGCGCATGGCACGAGGATCTCGACATGGGCCCTCTGGTCAGCCAGGCACAGTTCGACAAGGTCGTCGGGCACCTCGACTCCGCCAAGGGAGAAGGCGCCCGTGCCGTCGTCGGCGGCCAGGCGGGCGAGGGTTGGTTCGTCCAACCGACCGTCTTCGACCAGGTCGACTCCTCGATGAACATCGTGCGCGAAGAGGTCTTCGGACCCGTCCTGACGGTCCAGACCTTCAACGGACTGCAGCAGGCGACCGAGATGATCAACGACACCGAATTCGGCCTCATGGCGTCGGTGTGGACCAATGACGTCTCGGTGGCCCTACGGCTGGCCCAGGATGTTCGCGCGGGCCAGGTCACGGTCAACCAGTTCGGCGATGCCGGCGTGATCGGCTTCCCGTTCAACATGCAAAAGGACAGCGGCTTCGGCACCGGTGGCTACGACTCGATGCTGGAGTACACGCAGGAGAAGGCAGTCGGCATCAAGCTGCTGAACCGCTGACGTCGGGGGCGGCCAGGTGCGCCGGCCGCCCCCGCACACCATCAGCGTCGGGACGCACCCTTGGCTTTGGCGAGATCGGCCGCCAGCAGATCGGCGACTTCCTTGAGGCGCGCCGCCAAAGCTGCCTTGGCCTCCTCGGGCACCGAGTACGACGTGCCGATGACGGCCAGTGAGGCGACGATCTTGCCATCGCTCAAGACCGGGACCGCGACCGCTCGGACACCGCTGACCGCGATCAGATTGACCGAGACGCCTTCGGCGCGGATCACGGCCATCTCATCGCTCAGACCGGGATTGTCCTCGAGCGCCGCCTTGACGAACGGCTCGACCTCAGGGTCGAGATAGGCGCAGAACAGCCTGCCCTGGGCGGAGTGCTCGAGCTCCAGCCGAGCTCCCGTACGCACGCTGACCTGGATGACGCTGTCGGCACTGTCGTCGACGTGCACGACCACGGCCGTTCCGCCGTCCCAGATACTCAGCACGACGGTCTGATTGAGTTCCTGCACGAGCTCGTGGATCAGGGGCGTGGCCATCGCGATGATCGGCATGCCGGCACGTGCCGCGGCGGACAGCGTCAAAACCTGCGGTCCCAGCGAGAAGAGTGTGTCCCTCTCGGAGTAGCGCACGAGTTTGGCCTCGCGCAGGGCCATCGTGTAACGGTGCGCGGTCGCCTTGGTGCTACCCAGGCTCTCGGTCAACTGATTGAGCGTCAGCTGCGGATTGCTGACCGTGAACGCCGAGAGGATCCGGGCGGCCCGCTGCACTGATTTGATCGTCGGTTGCACCTCGACGGGCATGGGCGAGACCTCCTGACCTTCGGCATCCTGTTCGACAACGCCTTCCACGGCGACACCCCTTTGTACACGAACTTTGACAGTTCTGCCTGCTCCCACCGGATAGATCTCGTCACATGTGCGAACTGCCGGGCGCTGAAACAGCGCCCGGCAGTCACATGGTGTCTCTCAGAATCGTCCCCAGTCGTCTGCTGCGGGGCGCCAGACATCGATATTTCGCGGATCGGCACTCATACGACGAGCCCGGTGGGTCTCGTGCTCCTCAGGCGTGAACACCCGGTGCAGATCGCACAGCTCATAGCGAGGACCGTGACGCACATCGTGCATGTAGAACGCGATCGAGGTCGACGCCGAGTGGTTGACCAGGTCCGAGGCGATCGGCACATTCTTGTACTGCGCCTTGGCCCGGCCGCGCATGACGTGGTCGAAGCTCTTCATCATGAAGCACAGATGCGCGACGTAGTACTCCTTGTTCTTCTGGATCGCGACCGTGTGGTGGTAACGGTTCTCGCAACGCAGGAACGCCGTGATGTCCTCGATGTAGTCAGAGGCCATGAAGCCGAGCACATCGCGGTAGAACGCAAGCGTCTCGTCATACTTCGGCGTGGCGAGGAACGGGTGCACGAGCTCGATCGGACGGTACTCGAGCAGCGGCGGCTCGGCGTACTCGGTGAACTCGGTGAACAGTTCGACGATCAGACCGTTCGGGTCCGTGACGGCAAAGCCTTCGGCGCACAGCTTCTGCATCTTCTCGTCGAGTTCTGCGACCGGGTACCCGGCTTCGGTGGCCCGGCGGCGCAGGTCGGCCAGCGTCGCCGACGACTCGACCGTGTAGCCGACTGCGACGGTCTCGGACTCGGTCCGGTGCGGCTCATGCAGCAGCTCGATGTTGTGGTGCCCGATGTCGGCACGCAGGTACGCATGCGACTCATCGTGCTGTTCGAGCTGCAGACCCACGTGATAGGTCAAGAACTCGATTGTGTCCTGCATGTCCGGCACGGCGATCCGCGCGTACTGCATGCTGTAGGGACCCCTGGGACGTGCAGCCTGCTCGTCTGTCATGGCATTTTCCTTTCACCGCGTCTTCACGCTGGAGCATGTGGATTGGGCTGTGTGGTGGACTAGGCGTACTCGTAGCTGACGATGACCTGGTGCAAGATGACCTGGCGCCAACGGTTGGTCACGAACTCCTCGTGACCGTCGCTGTGTAGGTAGTCGAGCAGATCTTGTTCCTGTGCGAACTCCACAACGAAGGCGTGCGTCATCTTCAGCGTCGTGTTGCGATTGCTGATGTTCTGCCCGCAGCTCCAGTTCTGCATCGCCGGATAGCGACTGGGCAGCTCATTGAGCTCGTCGAGGATGGCCTGCTGCTGCTCGCCGTCGACGTCTTCGTTGAAGGCGAACAGCACCATGTGTTTGATCATCGGCGTCTACAGGATGAAGCTGAGTCGGGCGCCGGCCGGCATCGACTCATTGGTCAGGATCGAGCGGCGGAGCTGGAACTTCATCTCCCCGCCTTCGATCGCGAGCACATGGTCATAGCGACCGACATAGGTGAACGATCCGCCATCGCGGTATCGCGAGATGTGGAAGTTCGCTTTGACCTGCAGTGTGCCGTCTTCGCGGTCGAAGACCTGGACATTGGCCACGACCCGATTGGTGCGCGAGTGCGGGTTCTCCGCGTGCGCCTTGCGGCTCTTGAGCCGCTGCACACGGGCCTTGATCAGGTCCCAGTCATCGGCGACGAAGTAGCCGGCCGAGCCGGTGTCCCAGCCCTGCCAGTCGGTCGTCGGCACCTCGAACTTGGCGCCTTCTTGGAATGTGGCGAGCCAGTCGTCGAGCTTCCACTCGTCGAGCAGCTGCGCATCGCGGTACATGAAGTCTTCGACCTCGGAACGGGTCACGATCGAGCTAGCCACGGTAGGCCCCTTCCTTCTTGGCCTGCGCAATCTCGGTCTGACCGTCCAGACTGTCCGCCCAGTAGCGCCAGAATCCGCGCATCGCGCCCTCGTCGATCGAGCGCCCCTTGCGCCCGGCGACCTCATTGGCCATACCGCGCGACATATCGCTCCAGTCGTTCAGCGTCTCGGTGAAGCCCGCCGTGGCTTCGATACCGCGCTGCACGGCTTCGTAGGCCTCGATGTCGTCGGGGGTGGCCAAGCCACCGGGTCCGACAAAGCTCGCCATGGTGCGCAGCCGCAGCTCGCGGACGTTGGCCGGCTCGCCGGTCTCGACCAGCTGCCACGCACGTACGTCGGTCTGCCCAGGTGCGACCGGCTCGATCTGACGGATCGTGAGAGCTTCGAGATCGAACAGCAACAGGTTGGGGTAGACGAACAGGATGCGGCTCGCGTCGGCGACTTCGTCGGCGCGCTCCTGGCCCAGACGTTCGGCCATCTCGACCCGCTTGGCCTCGGTGCGGGTCTTCTCCTCCTCGCCGAAACGGGGCTCCCAGATCATGCCGATACGGCCGTTGTGTCCGGTCAGCACCGCCAATGCGTGGCCGTTGTCGAGCGTGTACGCGTACTGATCGTCGTCGTTGACCTGGAATCCGGTCTCACGCAGATAGCCCACGAAGGTGTTGTGCGTCGGAGCGAAGTGATAGCCGTCCATCGCGTTCTCGACCGTGAGCTTCCAATTGCCCTTGACGCTGTAGAGCTGGACGCCAGGCAAAGCTTCCATGCCGTCGGCGCCGATCTGCGCCGTCATGCTGATGTAGTTCGCAGCCTCGCCGAGGTGTTCCAGGAGCGGCGGCACCTCGGTCGTGAACGCGACGAATACGAAGCCTTCGTGGATGTCGAGGCGCTGGACGGCGCGCAGTCCATGGTCTGCCTTGAACTGCTCGTCGGCGGCATACGCCTCGGGACCGGGCAGCGCGGCAAGATCGCCGGAGTTGGAGAAGGCCCAGGCGTGGTAGAAGCACTGGAAGTGCTTCTTATTACCCTCGGCCTCGCGGCACAGGATCGTGCCGCGGTGCGGGCATGCGTTGTAGAACGCGCGGATCACACCATCGGAGTCGCGGACGAAGATCAGCGGACGTCCACCCAGTGTGCGGATCTTGAAGTCGCCCGGCTTGGGAAGCTCGGTCTCGTGACCGAGGTACAGCCAGGTGGAGTTCCAGATCTCGTTGCGCTCGCTGTTGAACACCGCATTCGACCGGTAGGCCTCACGGTTGACCTTGAAGCTCAGGGAGCTGGGATCGTCAAGCAAGAAGGTCGATCTTGCCTCGCCGGCCACGGTATGTGACTGGTAAGCATTTTGGGTCATGGCACTTCCTTGGAACTCAAATACTCCGGTGGTCTAGCGGCCCGGAATCCACCCGGTTCGCGTGTTTCAACGATATGGTGAGAGCAAGACGCTGTCAATCATTATGAGATGGCATCTCAAATAGAGATGCAAAATCAGCTCGATTGACTGACGCTTGCGCCGAGACGTGCGTAAATGCGAGCAAAATCGAGCAAATCTGAGATCGGTATCTGATCCAGGCGTCGATCCTCAATCGCCGACGTCGGACTCGGCCCCAGGCGCACCGTGCTGCAGCCCGCTGAACGGAAGACCACGCCGTCGGTCGATCCCTTCCAGCCCGATATCGGCATCGGTGCCGCACCCCGCTCAGTCAGCCAGGCAGCTCTCGCGCGCTGCACGATCGGGGCCGACTCGGGCGTCGCGGCGGCCGGATGCTCTTGGACGACTGCGACCTCCAAAGGGCAGTCCTCGAGATTCGTGCCGTTCAGGGACGCCGTCAGCTGCTCACGCAGGTCCGCGCCGATGCGTTCGGGCACATCGCCGTCGATCATCACGACATAGGCGTGGACCTCGACAGCGGCCGGCAACAGATCCGGCTTGCCCGGCCTTCCGGCCACGATGGAGCCGACGCCGACTTCCGGGGCAATTTGGCCGTGCGGGCGGCGACTCGAAAGATGCGCATCACGCCAGGCGCCCAGCCCCGCCAGCAAGGGTCCCAGATTCAGCGGGAGTCCCCCGACCGGCACCGCCGTCGAAGCACCCATCGCAGGCAGCATGTCGGCGCGGATCGTAATCCTGACGAACAGTGCTCCCGGTTCATGATGCAACAGCCCCGGCGGACCGCATTTGGCCACCACGACGTTGCGCGGCCGATGTCCGGCGCCGAGATAGCGTTGCACCCCCGTGAGATAGAGCTGCAATCCTGTCGGCGAATCCTCGAACGGCGAACGGTGTGTGCCCGAGCCCGCCAACAGCAGGGTCAACCCTGAAGCGCGTGAACGTCCGGCATCGCGGACCGCGGCCGCCGCATAGCCCACCAGGGCGGCGGCGGCCGGGCCTTTGGCCACGCCGAGCCCGAACCCGCGAGCCATATCGCCCGGTTCGTCCCACTTCAGCCCGACCGGGTGGTCGGCCCGTCCGGTCAAGGCCTGGTCCCATTCCACGTCGCCGGTCAACGAGGTGTCGAGGTGGGAGTAGATCAGCGTCGCGTCCTCTGCATCGCGAGATGCCCGAGAAACGAGGCTTGCGCCGTGGCTGCCCACATTCTCGACCTGCCAGTCGAGTTCTGGCCACCTGACACGGGCCCATTCGGCCAGCCCCATGGCAAGCGAATGCTCGCCGCCACGGGGGCTCGGGAAGGCCGTCAAGACTTCCAGAGCGGAGCGGATGTCATCGGCGCGCACCAGGGCGGCGGCCGAATCCTCCCAGGTCTCAGCCACGGATCGCGACCCCCATCAGCCGCACTGGCAACCGGCGCCGAAGCCCTGGCCGGATGCCGCCTCGATCTGTTCCAGCATCGGGCGCAGCTCCTCGAATTTGGCGAGGCGGGCCGGCAGCGTCGTCCATACCCGCTCGGCGATCTCGCGAGCCTCCGCGAGGATCGCGCTCTCATCGATCGTCGTGATCGCCCGGTCGACCATGACCGGTGCACCGTCGACGTAGACGCTCTTGACCGCCGCGCCGAGCTCGGAGTACGCGAGCTGATAGCGCATCTGCTCGGCCGGCGCCGGCCACAGCCGATCGATGTCGAGCAATGTCAGGTCGGCGAGAGCGCCGACTTCGAGGCGTCCGATGTCGGCACCCACCGCGGCTGCACCCCCGGTCCAGAGCATCCCGAGACCATCCATGGCCGTCGGCCAGGTCGCCGGCGGACCCTGAACTCGGTGCAGCGTCGTCGACAGCTTGAGGGTCTCGAACATGTTCTGGGTGTCGCTGCTGCTCGCGCCGTCAGAACCGAGTGCGACGTTGGCGCCTGCGCGCAGCATCGCCGGGATCGGCGCGACGCCCGCACCGAGCTTGAGATTGCTCGCCGGATTGTGGATAGCGACGGCGTCGGTCTCGGCGAACATCTCGATCTCGCGCTGGTTGAGCCAGATCGAGTGAGCGTAAGACGCCCAGTCCTCCAGCGCACCCATCTTGCCGAGGAACTCGACGGTCGAACCGCCGAAGCGTTCCGCAGCGATGTCCACCTGCGACTTGGCCGACAGCAGATGCGTCTGCATGCGGGCTCCGCGGCCCTTGGCCAGATCGACGCTTGCCGCGAACAGATCGGTCGAGCACCGCGGCAGCGACGACGGGCCCAGGATCGGACGCACCCGCGACGACGTCGTGTCCCAGCGCTCGAGGAAGCGTCCGGCACCGGCCAGCACGACATCCGGCGGAGCCATCGGCGGCTTGCGCAATGACTTGCCATCAGGGATCAGATCGATCGGGATCGAGGAGAAGAAGTCGAGGTCGGAGAACTGGATCGCCACGGATGCACGCATGCCCAGGTCGACATACGCCTGCATGATGGCGTCCATACCGTCATCGACCCACTCGATGTCGGCACGTGCACAGTCCAGGACCGCCGACGATCCGCTGCGGATCATCTCGATGCCGCCGGCCATCGCCGAGACATAGAGATCACGCGGCGACAGGCGGGCTCCCGCGCCGCCGTAACTCGCCAGCACCATCCACGCATCGAGCGGCAGTGCGTCGCACAGCCCCTTCTCGATGCTCTGGTTGGAGTGCGTGTGGGCGTTGATCATGCCGGGCATCACGACGTCACCGGCCACATCGACGTCGACGACTTCTTGACCAGCCGCGACCTCGTGCTGGGCTGCAACCCCGCTGCCGATCGCCACGATTCGTCCGTCGACCGCGACGATGTCGCCGATCGAACCGTCGCGCTCCAGATCGAGCAGCCTGGCGTTGCGCAGGATCAATGTGCTCATGCGTTGTCTTCCCTCTTCTTCTGGTCGAGCTGTCTGATCTGCTCACGGAACACGAACTGGGCCTCGGCGCCGGAGTAGTCACCCGGACCGCCGTACGGCGATGCTTCGGTGACGACGCGGGCCACGATGACCGCGGGACCGGTGACTTCGCACATCTCCCGGATGCAGCCGCGAAGATCCTCATCGCTCGTGTCGAAGTCGAGCGTCCTGGTCCAGCCCCACCCTGCGGCAGCTGCGATGCCCGCGAGATCGAGCCGTTCGGCATTGGCCAGGGGCTGACCGCCACCGGTCTCGTAGCGGTGGTTCGCGAACACGACCATCTTCAGGTTCGTGGCGACGGAACCGGCGATCGCGAGCAGTGAACCCAGATTCATGGTCAGATCGCCATCGCCCTCCAACAGGACGAATTCGAGATCCGGTCGGGCCAGGGCCGCGCCGAGCGCGATGCCCGGAGCAGCGCCCATCGGATCGGAGGAGTAGAACGTCGCATTGTCGCCGCCGAACTCACGCCAGGCACGACCTGCGCTGCCGAGACTTGCGATCACGACCTGCTGATCGAGCTCTGCCTTCAGAGCTTCAGCCACCTGTTGCCGCCTCATGCCACAGCTCCCGTCAACGCAGCCTTCGAGCACAGCAGCACGACGGGCCGCCGGTGCATCATGGCCTGCTCGCACGACCGCTCGATCAACCAGTCGTCCTGCGGCCCGCTGACCCGATGCATCGGCAGTCGCAGTGCCGCCATGACATCGGCGGTCACGGCCCCCTTGTACGACTGGTAGTAGAAGCCGTCCTCGGGTCCACCACGGTCGGCCGCGAGGATCACGAAGGGAAGCTGATGATGATGGGCCAGAGCCGCGAGCATATTGGTCGCCAACAGGGCTCCGGCGTTCTGGCACAGGACCGCCGAGCGCGCACCCATCAGCGCAGCGCCGGCAGCTATCGCCACGGCATCGTCCTCTCGGGTCACCCGCGTGTGCACGATGGTCGGCTCGGCCGACACCGCGTCGATCGTCGGGGTCAGCCAGCTGTCGGGCAGCGAGGCCGCGATCGTCACTCCCCCGGCCCGCAGACGGCCGAGGATCGCCGCCCCTCTGTCCTGCCGCGCCTGTTCGGCGGCGGATACATCAGTCATGCTGTGTCCATTCCCTTGCGATGCGCACCATCAGGCCGACCGCCGCATCGAGCTTCCATTCATTGCCTGCCAATGGGTGTGCGTGCTTGCTGAATTCGCGCTCCAGACCGGCGCTGAGCTGCTCGACCGTCGGTGTGGTGCCATCGATATCGGCTTCCAGCGCCTCCGGGGTCCACGGAGTGGGGGCGATCGCACCGAACACGAATCGCGGTCGACGCCACACACCGTGCTCGTCGACATCGGCGGAGGCGGCCAGCGACACCAGCGCGAAGTCACCGCCCGACATCTGGATCTTCTCGATCGCCAACCGTCTGGTCGTGGCGGACGCCGGCACGAGGATCGCCTCGATCATCTCGGCAGGATCCAGGTGGAGCTCACCCGGACCGGAGTAGAGAGATGAGATCGGCAGCTGACGGTTGCCCTTGGGACCGGCGACAACCACCTCGGCGCCCAATGCCGTGAAAGCCGTGGCGAGGTCCGACGGGGTCACGGCCTGACAGCGGTGCGCGTCGATCGCGGCGTGGTGGAATCGATTGTCCCCCGTCACCGCGAAGCACGGACTGGATGCGCCGGCCCGCTTGTAACAGTCGAAGCCGCTGCGGTAGAACCAGCAGCGTTTGGCCTGGCCGAGATTGCCGCCGACCGTCGCGACCTCGCGCACCTGCGCCGACGCGATGGTCTCGATCAGCCGGGTCAATGCCGCGAACTCAGGTGTTGCCCACTGGGCGACCTCGCGCAGCGTGACGGCCGCGCCGATGCGGGTCGTGCCGTCGTCCAGCACCGTGATGTCACCCATACCGGCGATCAGTTTGGTCAACACCAGCGTCGTCGGATTCATGAGGGTCTGATTGCGCTGGACGATGATGTCGGTGCCGCCGCCGTGCAGCGCGACGTCGCCGACCTTGGCCGCGGACAGCGCGGAGACCGCCTCGTCGACCGAGCCGGGCGCCGCGATCGACTCGATCGGTCGCGGGGTCAGACTCCGGGCCCACCGACTACCGACATGTTCCAAGATCCAGTGCATACCCAAGGGGTAGAGCCGTCGGAAGGCAGCGATCTGCCAACGTCCGGGGCGACGCCACAGACCGAACCTGCGCCGTTTACCGCTTTGCTCGCGCAGGGCGTTCAAGATGACGTCCGGCGTCAGCGGCAGGGAGTGGAACCGGATGCCGATCGCGTCGTAGACCGCATTGAGGACCGCGGGCCCCGGAGGCACGATCGACATCTCTCCGACGCTCTTGGCATCGAAGGGTCCGGCCTCTTCCGGTCCCTCGATCAGCTCGGCACGGATGTGGGGAACCGACGTCGCACGAGGAACCGCGTAGTGGACGTAGGCATCATTGGCGACCCGGCCGCCTTCGTAGACCAGCTCCTCGCCCAGCACCGCGCCGAGACCCTGGACGGCTCCGCCGATGATCTGTCCTTTGGCCATACCGGGATTGATCGCGCGACCGATATCGTGCGCCGCGACGTAGTCGAGGATTCTCAGTTCGCCGGTCTCGGTGTCGACCTCGACCTCTACCGCGTGCGCCGCGAACGTGTAGCTCGCCGAGATATTGGGACTCGCGATACCGGTCCAGTACGGCTCCATCCGCTTCTCGAGATACTCCATGTCGATCCGCAGACCGCCGTCGATCGACCCTTCGGTCAGCGAGGCAGCCTCGCCGATGCCCAAAGAGTCCTCGGCGGAGACGAACTCGCCGTCACGCAGTTCCAGGTCCGCCGTGCCCAGCTTGTCGGCCGCGGTCTCCCGCAGCTTGTCGGCCATCGCTTCGGCCGCCTGCCGGGTCGCGTGACCGCCCATATGGGTGCCTCGCGACGACCAGGCACCCATGTCCGGCGGGGTCTCGTCCCAGTCGGTCATGATGACCGTGACCCGGTCGATCGGAACCGCCAGTATCTCGGCGGCCATCTGGGCCAAGACCGTACGCTGCCCCGTGCCGGCATCGGCGCCGCCGAACCGCACGATGACATCGCCGTCCTTCGTGACCTCGATACCAGCCGCGCTGACGTTGCCGCCGGGATAGGCGTAGGACCCGCTGGAGTGCATTCCGGCCGCGACTCCGACCCCGCGGCCGTACGTGCGGTCGGCCTTCTTGACGTCCCAGCCGATCAGCTCCCGCACGCTCTGCAGGCATTCGACCAGCCGGTTCGAGCCGATCTTGGCGCCGGCAAGCGCAACGGTGTTCGGCTTGCTGGCATTCGCGATCCGGAAGTCGATCGGGTCCGTACCGGTGGCTTCGGCCAGTTGATCGACAACACTCTCGAGTGCCAACGCGGTCTGCGGCGTCCCGTAGCCGCGGAACTGTCCACCGGGCGGTAGATGGGTGTCGACCAGCTGCCCGGCCCACACAACAGCGTCGGGACGGTACATCGAGCCGAGCTGTTTGATGCCCGCGCGCATGACCGAGGGACCGTAGTGGTTGTAGGCGCCGTTGTCGACGTCGATGTGGGCCTCGAACAGGCACATCCGACCGTCGGCATCGACGTGCGCCTCGAATTGAGTCGTGAACTCGTGACGCGGTTTCGTGACCGCCATTTCCTCCTCGCGGGAGTACACGACACTGACCGGTTGACCAGAGCGCATCGACAGCATCGCGGCCAGCGCCTCATGCTCGGAGATCTTGGACTTGGAACCGAATCCTCCGCCGACCGAGACATCTCGACACACAACCTGATCCAGCTCCAAATGCAGCACGCGGGCGAGCTCGTGCACGACGAAGTGCGGCGCCTGGCTCGACGTCCACAGCTCCAGACGGTTGTCGTGCCACCACGCGACGGTGCTGTTGGGCTCCATGCAGGCATGCGCGACACGCGGATACACAAACGTCCCGCTCGCACTGGTCACGGCGTTGCGCTCGGCCGTGGCCAGATCACCCCACACCCCCTCGACGCCGAGAGCCACGTTGGTGCCGCTCTCGCGCTCGTGGAGCGGACGGGCGCGTTTGCCCAGGGCCTTCTTGACCGAGAGCAAAGCCGGAAGTCTGCGGTAGCGGACATCGATGAGTCGTATCGCCTCAGCGGCGATCTCGGCGGAGTCTGCCGCCACGGCGGCGATCTCCTGTCCCACGAACAGCACCTTGTCGGATGCCATGGGCGGGCGATCGGAGTAGGTCTCTCCGCTGTGCTCGTAGATCACGTCGCCGAAGTCGGCGGCCGTGATGACGGCATGGACGCCCGGCAGCGCGCGAGCGCGCGAAACGTCCAGTCGGGTGATCTTCGCGTGTGGATAGGGCGAACGCAGCACCTTCGAAACCAGCGTTTCGGCAGGTGCGGCGTCACTCGCGTACGGCGCGGTGCCCGCAGTCTTGCCGACCCAGTCGACAGGACGTACCTGCTGACCGACGACCTTCATGATCCGGCCACCTCTCGCTGGCGCGCGACCGCGCACACGGCGTCGACGATCTGGACATATCCGGTGCAACGGCACACATTCCCGATCATCCCCTGCGCGACGTCGGCTCGCGACGGGCAAGGATTGTCACGCAACAAGGCATCGGCCCGCACGATCTGGCCCGGTGTGCAGAAGCCGCACTGGAACGCGACGTTGTCGGCGAAGGCCTCACCCAGGTCGGGGGACGTCTCGGCGACGCCCTCGGCCGTCACGATCTCACCGGTCACGGTCGCGGCCAGAATCGCGCAGGACATGACCGGACGACCGTCTATCTGCACCGTGCAGGCGCCGCACTCGCCGCGGCCGCACGCCAGCTTCGGCGCGGTGCGGCCCGCGGCGCGCAGCACCGACAAGAGAGTCTCGTCGAGCGCTGCATCGACGTCGACCGAATGGCCGTCGACCGACAGACGTCGCCTGGTCACATCACGCGCCCAGGGAGCTACGGAGCTCGGGCAATGAGGTCACGACGCCGTGGAAACGGTCGATCGAGGCCAGCGTCGATGCTTGCGCATCGTCGTCGGAGTCGGCGACACACTCGGCGGCGACCACGACGTCCAGATCACGGGCATACGCATCGCGGATCGTGGAGTCGACGCAGAAGCTCGTCGTCGTTCCGGCGACGACCAGAACCTGGACGGCCTTCATGCGCAGTTCGCATTCCAGCGTCGTCTGGTAGAACGCGCTCGAACGGTGCTTGACGACAACTTCGTCCTCAGGAGTCTGGACAGCCTTCATCTCGTCGAGCAGATCAGCGTCCCAGGTGCCACGACGGCACAGCTTGAGGTCGACCCCGCGACGCTGCAGGTGCGACGGGATACGGCGCTTGCCGCGCGTGACGTCATCGTCGTAGTGGACCTGCTGGGTGAACCAGACCGGAATACCCAGCTCGTGGCCCATCTCGATCAGCTCCACGACGTTCGGGATGATCTCCTGCGGCTGCCGCACGGCGTCGGCCCCGAAGGCCTTGCCGCGCGAGCCCTCCGGGTGGCAGAAGCCGTTCTGCATGTCGACGACCAGAATTCCGACGTCCGAACGATCGAGCTTGATGTCAAGCGGCATGCCAGTTCCTCTTCTTCTCAGTGTTCTCTGCCTTGGTGACGATCTGGCCGCTGCCAGGGGTTCCGGTGACGACGCCGTCCTTGAACACGACCTGTCCGCGACTCATCGTCAGGACGGGCCAGCCGCGCAGCGACAGGCCCTCGAATGCGCTGGGGAACTCGCTCTGCGTCGTCTCCGGACCGACGACTTTCTCGTTGTCCATGTCGACGATCACGAGGTCGGCATCGCAGCCGACCTGCAGCGCGCCCTTGGTCGGGTAGAGCCCGAACAGCCGCGCCGGGTTGAACGACATCGTCTCGGCGACCTTCTCGATCGTGATCCGGCCTTCGTGCACGCCTTCGGTCAGGACCACCGGCAGCATCGTGGCCAGGCCCGCGAAGCCCGGTGCCTCATCCCAGAAGTCGCCGCCCTTCTTGGGGATCGGGACGTGGTCGGAACCGATCGTGGAGATCCAGCCCTCCCGCAGTCCGCGCCAGAGTTCTGCCTTGTGGTCCTCATTGCGCAGTGCCGGGGCGACCTTGCCGACGCCGCTGCCGGTCAGGCGCTCGTCGTCGGCGCTCAGCACGAGGTAGTGGGGGCAGGTCTCCAGGACGACGGTGTTGCCCTTCTTGCGCGAGTCGGCCGCGGAGTCGACCGCCATGCCGACTGTCGTGTGCGGGACGTACAGCGGGCACTTCTGCAGATCGGCGAGCCAGATCGCGCGCAGCAGGTCCTGCTCTTCGACGAAGTCGGGACGCGATTCGGTGTAGGCGGCCAGATCGTTGCCGCCCTTGGCCTTGACCTTCGCGGTCAGGTGGCACACCAGCGAGTCGTCCTCGCAGTGCACCATGCACCATGCATAGGGCCCGAGTTCACGGATCTTCTCCATCGCGGCGTACAGCACGGCGTCATTGACCGAGACCAGGCCGATCGGGTTTCCGGGCTCGTAGCCGCCCATGTAGAACTTGAAGCTCGTGACGCCGAACTCCTCGGCGTAACGCGGGATCTCCTCGACCTGCTCCATCGTGGAGATGATGAAGTGGAACTGCGTGTCGACCAGCATTTTGGTGCGAGCCAGCTCGCGCTCCGCCGGGAACGTGTCGAGGAAGGTCGAGGGCGAGCGACGGTACTGCAGGACCGTCGTGACGCCGCCGACTGCCGCAGACGCGGTCTCCGAGGCGAAGATCTCTTCCAGCGGCCGACCGCCGCCGAGGTGGACATGGGGATCGACGATGCCCGGCAAGACGTACTTGCCGCCGGCGTCGATGACCTCGTCGGCTTCAGGCAGGATCGATGCATCGCCGACCGCGACGATCCGACCGTCCTTGATCGCGAGGTCTGTCTCCACGACGCCGTGGGGACTGACGAGCCGTCCGCCCGTAACCAGAGTGTCTACGCGCATGTGTTCTCCTGGGTTGTTCGGCAGCGGCACGCCACGGGCACGGATATCGCCGCGATGTCATCGCTTACCCGGCTGGTGAGCCGACATTTCGGTCAGCGAGGCGTGGAGCCGGTGTGACCCCTCTAACATCAAGAATGACTCTATTCGGCCACCCCGACCCATGTCAAGCATGCGGGATGGCATCTCGCATTATCGTTCAGAGCGATGCCGGTCAGGGTGCAACTGGCATCACCTAGGCTGAGCGCGTGCCTTCGACGTTTATCCTCACGCTCTCCTGCCCGGACCAGCCCGGCCTGATCTTCGCGGTCACCCGATGGGTCGCCGAGTCCGGCGGCAACATCTTGGACAGCCAGCAGTTCACCGACACCTCCGACAGCGAATTCTTCCTACGGATCCACTTCGACTTCCCCGACGCGCGCGATGCCGAGACCCTGTCCACACAGTTCGCAGCCGTAGGTGCCGAATACGCCATGGCATATCGCCTGGTCCCGGCCGAACGGCCGATGCGCACACTCGTCATGGTCTCGAAAGAAGGCCACTGCCTCAATGACCTCTTGTACCGACAGAGCAGCGGGTCATTGCACGTCGAGATCCCGGCGATCGTCTCGAATCACCGAGACCTGGAGAAACTCGCCAGCTCGTACGACATCCCGTTCATACACATGCCCGTGACTCCCGCGACGAAGGCCGACACCGAGACCGCGCTGATCGCTTTGGTGGAGGAACTGAACGTCGACCTCGTCGTACTCGCGCGCTACATGCAGATCCTGTCGGACGATCTGTGCCGCTCACTACAGGGACGCGCGATCAATATCCACCACAGCTTCCTGCCGAGTTTCAAGGGCGCCCGGCCCTACCACCAGGCGCACGACCGCGGCGTCAAACTGATCGGTGCGACGGCTCACTATGTGACGGCCGAGCTCGACGAAGGGCCGATCATCGACCAAGGCGTCCTGCGCGTCGACCACCGGATGACATCGGCCGATCTCGCCCGTGTCGGCCGCGACGTCGAGGCCCAGACCCTTTCGCGCGCGGTCCAGCTGCACGCGGAATCCCGGGTGCTGATGAACGGCCCCCGCACTGTCGTCTTCGACTGACGCAGGAATCGGGTTCTGTCCGCGATTCACGGGCCAAAACCCGATTCCCCCGTGGCCCCCGTGACACGCGTTCTCAGCATGCGGCGGAATGTCTTACATACTGAGATATGAAATCCGGCCACGAAAATCCGCCTAGTTTGAGTCACGGCGCACGCACGGTGGCGTGCTCGGACCCAGAGGCTGGACATGAAGATCTTCACTCGCAACCGCGTGACCACTGCGCTCGTACTCTCATTGGGTGCGGCTGTGTTGACCGCATGCGGCGGCGGGGCCAGCGGCGACTCGGACGGCGCCCAGCTCTCCCTGGTCGGCTTCGCCGTCCCGAAGGCCGGAAACAACGCCGCCCAGGTCGCGTTCGCCAAGACCGCCGACGGCAAGGGCACGACGTGGAAGGAATCGTACGGCGCGTCGGGCGACCAGAGCCGCGCGGTCGCCAACGGCCTGAAGGCCGACTACGTCCACTTCTCCATCACGCCTGATGTGACCCGCCTGGTCGATGCCGGCCTGGTCGCGAAGGACTGGAACGCGGGCGCCAACAAAGGCATCGTGACCGACTCGGTCGTCGTCCTGGTCGTCCGCAAGGGCAATCCGAAGAACATCACCGGCTGGGACGACCTGGTCAAGCCCGGCGTCGGCATCGTGACCCCCAACCCCGGTTCCTCGGGCGCCGCGCGCTGGAACATCCTCGCGGCCTGGCAGCACGTCATCGCGGCCGGCGGCGATGAGAAGGCGGCATCGGACTTCCTCACCAAAGTCTTCGCCAACGTCAAAGCACTTCCCGGCAGCGGGCGAGACGCCACGACCGCATTCCAAGGCGGCACCGGAGACGTCCTGATCTCGTACGAGAACGAGGCGATCCTGGCCCGTCAGAACGGCGAGAAGATCGACTACGTCGTGCCTGCCGACACCCTGAAGATCGAGAACCCGGCCGCCGTGACGACCAAGGCGGATCCGAAGGCCAAGGCGTTCCTCGACTTCGTCCTCACCAAGGAAGGCCAGGAGCAGTACGTCGCGAAGGGCTTCCGTCCGCTCGAGAGTGTCGAAGGCGTCGACGTCGGCACGGTCAAGGGTGCCAATGATGAGGCCAATCCGTTCCCGACACCCGAGAAGCTGTTCACGATCGATGGTGACCTCGGCGGCTGGGATGCGCTCAACAAGAAGTTCTTCGACGAGAACAACGGCATCATCACCAAGCTGTTGGCAGGGTCGCCCCCGATCGACGACCTCGCTGACGCGATCCTCAGGTCTCGGCCTGGGGGTCGCGTTGACGTGGTTCAGCCTCCTGGTCCTGATCCCCCTGTCGCTTGTCGTGATCCAGTCGATCGACGGCGGCTGGACGACGTTCCGCGAGACCCTGACGAATCCGCAGACTGCCGCAGCCCTGCGTCTCACCGTGACGCAGGCCTTGCTGGTCACCGCGATCAATATCGTCATGGGGACCCTGATCGCCTGGGTACTGGTCCGCGACACTTTTCCGGGCAAGCGGATCCTCGAAGTTGTCATCGACATCCCGTTCGCCCTGCCGACGATCGTGGCCGGCCTGGTCCTGCTGAGCCTCTACGGACCCGACAGTCCGCTCGGCGTCAATGTCGCCAACACCGAACGATCGGTGTTCCTCGCCTTGCTGTTCGTGACGCTCCCGTTTGTCGTGCGAACCGTCCAGCCGGTGCTGATGGAACTCGACCGCGACGTCGAAGAGGCAGCGGCATCGCTTGGCGCGAGCCGATTCACGACACTGCGCCGCATCATCTTGCCGAGCCTGGCTCCTGCCATCACCGCCGGCGCGGCGCTCTCATTCGCCCGCGGAATCAGCGAGTACGGTTCGCTCGTCCTCCTGTCGGGCAATCTGCCGCTCAAGACCGAGGTCGCGTCGGTGCGCATCCTGACCTATATCGAGAACGGCAATGAGGCCGCGGCCGCATCGGTCGCGACGATTCTGCTGATCGTCGCGCTCGCCGCGATCGTGCTGTTGCAGATCGTGTCGAAGTGGGTGGCACGCCGTGGCTAGTCATATGGCCCCGCCCCGCACGCCTGGCACCTGGGTCCGCCGCGTCCTGGTCATCGGATATCTGTTCCTGCTGGTCATCTGGCCGGTCGTGCTGGTCGTGCAGAAGACATTCGAAGGCGGGCTCGACAACCTCCAGACGGCGATGTCCGATCCCGTCGTCACCGATGCGCTCCAGCTGACGGTCATCGTCGCGCTGTGGGCCGTCGCGATCAACACGGTCTTCGGCGTCGGGATCTCGCTCTTGCTCGTGCGCTACGACTTTCCGGGACGAGGCGTGCTGTCGGCGCTGATCGACCTCCCGCTGTCGGTCTCGCCCGTCGTCGTCGGACTCGCCCTCCTGCTGGCCTATGGCGGTACGAACGGCACGTTCGGGCCCGCGCTCGAAGATGCCGGGCTTCAGGTCGCGTTCGCGACCCCGGGCATCGTCATGGCGACGGCCTTCGTGAGCCTGCCGCTCGTGATCCGCGAGATCGTCCCGGTCTTGCACGAGATCGGCACCGACCAGGAGCAGGCGGCCAAGAGCCTCGGAGCCGGCGCCTGGCAGTCGTTCTGGCGAATCACGCTGCCATCGATCAAATGGGCGCTCGTGTACGGCGTCGTCCTGAGCCTGGCCCGGGCGCTCGGCGAGTTCGGCGCGGTCAAGATCGTGTCGGGCAATGTCGCCCAGCAGACCCAGACAGCGACCCTCGTGGTCGAACAGAAGTACCAGGACTTCGAGCAGGGGTCGGCCTACGCGACCTCATTCCTGCTCGCCATGATCGCGGTCGCGGCACTCGTCGTCGTGACCATCCTTCGACCCAAGGACGACACTGATGGGGATTGAGATCCGCGGGATCAACAAGAACTTCGGCGACTTCGTCGCTTTGCAGGACATCGACCTGAGCATCCCCAGTGGACAGCTGACCGCGCTGCTGGGACCCAGCGGCGGCGGCAAGTCGACCCTGTTGCGCATCATCGCCGGACTGGAGTCGTCCGACAGCGGCAGCGTCCAGATCGAGGGAATCGACGCGACCAACGTCCCCGCCCAGAAGCGCAATGTCGGATTCGTGTTCCAGCACTATGCGGCCTTCAAACACATGACGGTGGCCAAGAACGTCGCCTTCGGTCTGGAGATCCGCAAGAAGCCCAAGGCCGAGATCAAGGACAAGGTGCATGAGCTGCTCAAGCTCGTCCACCTCGAACAGTTCTCCCACCGGCTGCCGTCCCAGCTCTCCGGTGGCCAGCGCCAGCGGATGGCCCTGGCCCGCGCGCTCGCGATCGAACCCAGCGTCCTGCTTCTGGACGAGCCGTTCGGCGCGCTCGACGCCAAGGTGCGCAAAGAGCTGCGCGACTGGCTGCGCCGACTCCACGACGAGGTGCATGTCACGACGGTGTTCGTGACCCACGACCAGGAGGAGGCACTGGAAGTCGCCGACAGCATCGTGGTGATCAACGAGGGACGGATCGAACAGATCGGCTCCCCCGACGACCTGTACGACCGTCCGGCCAGCGACTTCGTACTGTCCTTCCTCGGTCCGGTGACCAAGCTCGGTGACAAGCTGATCCGTCCTCATGACATCGACATCACCCGGTACGAACACGCTGCCACGGCATCGGGACGGATCACCCGCTGGACCCGGGTCGGCTTCGAGATCCGCCTCGAAGTCACCCCCGACGACAAGCTGCATCCCGATCCGGTGCAGGTCGTGGTGACCCGCGCTGAGGCCGTGGCACTTCAGTTGCATGAGGGCGATATGGTCTGGCTGCGTCCTCGCGTGGGAGCAGAATCAGTCAGTCACTGACCGAGAGCGGCGCTGATACACCAGACCGGCGGCGAATATCAGCAGGCCGACGCTTGCCAGGACGACTCCGACGAGCGCCGTCGCGCGGTACCCGTAACCGGTCGTGATGATGACCGAGCCGAAGAACGCCCCCAGGCCGTTGGCGACGTTGAGCGCGGAGTGATTGAGTGCCGCGCCGAGCATCTGGGCTTCGCCTGCGGCATCCATGAGGCGGATCTGCAGGGTTATCGCGAGAACCGATCCGAGCGCACCCACCGCGAACACCAACAACAGCGCCGGCACGAGCTGCAGCACCGCGAAGTAGAACGCCACGAGTACCAACGCGGTGGCCACGAAACCCCAGAGCACCGAACGCTCCACATTCCAGTCCGCGAGGATTCCCGCGCCCCACGATCCGACGACCGACCCCATACCGAAGACCAGGGTGAAGACCGCGATCCACGATTCCGGCCGGTCCATGGTCTTGGTGACGATAGGTGCGATGTAGCTGTACATCGCGAACAGGCCGCCGAAGCCCACCATGCCCGCGGAGACCGCGAACAGCACCTGGGGACGCTTGAGCGCGGAGAGCTCTCCGCGCACGGACGCGCCGCGATTCGCCGGCGAATGCGGGACGAACAACAAGATCATCGCCGCAGCCGCGATCGCGATACCCAGCACCGCCCAGTAGGCGCTGCGCCAGCCGAGGGCCTGTCCCAGCAGCGTGCTGGCCGGCACTCCGGCGACGGTGGCGACCGACAATCCCAGCATCACCGAGCTGACCGCTCGACCGCGCATGGCCGGAGCCACCATCGAGGCCGCGAGCAGTGATGCGACCCCGAAGTAGGCCCCGTGCGGCAGTCCGGAGACGAACCGCGCCGCCATGACCGGAAGATATCCACTGGCGACGGCCGTGATCGCATTGCCGACGCCCAGCGCCAGGATCAGGCCGATCGCGAGTTCCTTCTTGGGCAGTCGGGCCCCGAGCGAGACGATGATCGGCGCACCGACGACGACTCCGAACGCGTACGCCGTGATGATGTGCCCCGTCTCGGCATTGCTGCGGTCGATCCCGTCAGCGATCTCCTCCAGCAGCCCCATCGTCATGAACTCCGTGGTGCCGATCGCGAACCCGCCCAGAGCCAGAGCAATCAACGCCAAGGTCACGTGGCGGGTGCGGATGGGCGAATCGACGGCGGTCACGTTTCAGGATAAGAGGCCCGTGACGGTCGCTATTCCGGCCGCGCCGCGTGGCGTGCCCCGAATCACATCCCGGCCGGCTATCTCACCTTCTTGGTCGTCGCCGAAGCCAGCGTGACGGTCGAGAAACCGGGACGCTTGGCGGACACCCTCACGCGCACCTTCTTCTTGCGATCCTTCTTGGTCAGCTTGTATGTCGTCTTGGTCGCTCCACGGATCTTCGACGAACCGCGATACCACTGGTACGAGTAACTCGCCGCGCCGTACCACGTCCCCTTCGACCTGACCTTGAGCCGTTTGCCGACCTTCGCCGTGCCCGAGATCGTGGGTCGTTTGGTGTTGAGGATCGCAACCTTGATCGCATTGGAGATCGACACCCCGTCGGTCGAGCCGGGCTTGGTACCCCGGGTTCGCACCGAGATACTGCGTCCTGCGTCAGCCGTCGTCAACCGATAGGACAGGCCCGTCGCGTCGGGAATCTGCGCTCCATTGCGCAACCAGACCCTGGAGATGTCCTCCTGCTGAGGCTCGAAAACCGCATCGGTCGCCGTCAGCGTCGCACCGACCTTCCCTCCACCCAAGATGCTCGATCGGGCGATGGCCGCGAGCGTCGGCAATGCGACCTCGACCGATTCGCTCTCGCGCGTTCCTGATTCAAATCCAGTCGCTTCCCGGGTCTCCAGCACGCTGATGGAGGATCCGTGATCCGCGGGCACGACCGTGTACGTCGCGGAGGTCGCATGGGGGATCTCCACACCATTGCGCAGCCACTGGAAGGTCGAGGTGCCGATGTCTGACGGGATCCAGCTCGCGGGGTTCGCGGTGATCTGGTCGCCTTCGCTCACCGTCGCGCCAGTCACGAACGTGGGCCGGTCGTGCGCCGCGAACTTCTGGCCGGGTACCTGCGTCAAAGGCTCAGCTGAACCGCCGGGTGCCGAGTAGACGATGCCGACCGCATCGCGGACGATCACGTGACTCGCACCAGCGGCCACCTCGACGACCTTGTCGAGCTCAGTCGGCTCCGCCACCGGCACGTAGGTCGTCGCCGACGCTGCGGCCCGGTAGGCCTTGCCGTCTTCGCCTGCCGCGAGAACGCTCGCAGCTTGCGAGTTCGCCGCCACGGCGACAGCGTAGGTTGTCGCGCTGGACAGATCGCTGGTGGCCGGGGTCGCGTTGCCGGCTCCCACGGAGACGATCCGTCCGCCCTGCAGCACTGCGGTCGAGTCGACTCCGGCCGCGACGGCAGTCGCCGAACCTGTAGGCCAGTTGTCGAACCCGGTCAGAGTCGTCACGTCCGAGGTACTAGCCCGACTCAGCTGGTGCGCTGCGTTGCTGCCTGCACCGTGGACCTTCCCGTCGGTATCGATCACGACGCTGAAGTCGGCGCCGGCGTCGACTCCCACCGCCTTGGTTCCGGCCGGCAGTCCTGTGAGCGCTGACAGCGTGCTGCGAGCGCCCGCGGCCCCAGTCAGCTGCGAATGATCGTTTCGGCCCGTGCCGTACACCGTCCCGTTACTACCGACTACAAGGGTGAAGTTGTTCCCAGCGGCGACCGCCGTGGCCTTGACGCCACTCGGCAGACCGCTCAGGGGCTTCAACGTCGTGACGTCGGCGCCGCTTGTACCGGTGAGTTGACCGAAGCCATTGGCACCGGTTCCGTAGACGACGCCGTTGGAGCCGAGGACGAGCGTGAAGTCAGGTCCGGCATCGACGGCCTGAGCCGTCACGGTCGTGGGTAGCCCCGGGATCTTCCGTAGCGCGGCGACCGACCCGACAGCCCCGAGTTGGCCGTCAGAGCTGGACCCCACACCCCATACCTCGCCTGCGCCGTCGATCAGGACGGTGTGCGCTGCCCCGGCGGCGATCGTCTGCGCGCGCGGCTTGATCGTCTCATCGACGCGGCCGACCGCGGACGGGACACCCACCAGTGCGATAGAGGCGAGCGCCGCGGTCAGGGGAAGGACGATGGTCGTACGGGTGCGCATAAACGCCTCTCGGTTGGGCTCTCCCTTACGAGAGTGCCCAACCGAGAGTTCGTGACGCGAGAATCAGACCAGCGTTGCGAGCACTTCCAGCAACGTCGACGACGGACGCATGACGCCCTTCACCTTCTCCTCATCAGGACGGTAGTAACCGCCGATGTCGGCCGGCGAGCCCTGGACGGCCAGGAGCTCGTCTACGATCGTCTGCTCATTGCTCGACAGCGCATCGGCGACCGCCGTGAACGCCGCTGCCAGCTCGGCGTCCTCGGTCTGCGTCGCGAGCTCCTTGGCCCAGTACAGCGCCAGGTAGAAGTGGCTGCCACGGTTGTCGATCGTGCCGAGCTTGCGGCCCGGCGACTTGTTCTCGTCGAGGAACGTGCCGGTCGCCCGGTCGAGCGTGTCGGCGAGGATCTGCGCGCGGGCGTTGCCCGTCGTGACGGCCATGTGCTCGAAGCTCGAGGCCAGGGCCAGGAACTCGCCGAGGCTGTCCCAGCGCAGGTAGTTCTCCTTGACGAGCTGCTGCACGTGCTTGGGCGCCGAGCCACCGGCGCCGGTCTCGAACAGTCCGCCACCGTTGATCAGCGGGACGATCGACAGCATCTTGGCGCTCGTGCCGAGCTCCAGGATCGGGAACAGGTCGGTGTTGTAGTCGCGCAGCACGTTGCCGGTGACCGAGATCGTGTCCTCACCCTTGCGGATGCGGTCGATCGAGTACTGCGTGGCCTCGGCCGGCGCCATGATCTCGATCGTCAGGCCGTCCGTGTCGTGGTCGGGCAGGTACGCCTTGACCTTCTCGATCAGGTTGCGGTCGTGCGCACGCGTCTCGTCGAGCCAGAAGATGGCCGGCGTGCTGGACGCGCGAGCGCGGGTCACGGCGAGCTTGACCCAGTCGCGGATCGGGACGTCCTTGGTCTGGCAGGCGCGCCACACGTCGCCGGGCTCGACGGCGTGCTCGAGCAGCACATTGCCTGCCGCGTCGACGACCTGGACGGTACCTGCGGAAGCGATCTCGAACGTCTTGTCGTGGCTGCCGTACTCCTCGGCCGCCTGAGCCATGAGACCGACGTTGGGCACCGAGCCCATCGTGGTCGGATCGTACGCACCATTGGCGCGGCAGTCGTCGATGACGGTCTGGTAGATCCCGGCGTACGAGCTGTCGGGGATTACGGCCAGCGTGTCGGCCTCGTTGCCGTCCGGGCCCCACATGTGGCCCGACGTGCGGATCATGGCCGGCATCGAAGCATCGACGATGACATCGCTCGGCACGTGCAGGTTGGTGATGCCCTTGTCGGAGTCGACCATCGCGAGGGCCGGACCCTCGGCGATGCCCTGGTCGAAGGCAGCCTTGATCTCTGCGCCGTTGGGCAGTTTGTCCAGACCCGCGAGGATTCCGCCGAGACCATTGCTGGCGCTGAGGCCGGCAGCCTCGAGGTCGGCGCCGTACTGCTCGAACACGGCCGGGAAGAACGCCTTGACGACGTGCCCGAAGATGATCGGGTCGGAGACCTTCATCATGGTGGCCTTCAGATGCACCGAGAACAGCACACCTTCTTCCTTGGCGCGGGCGACCTGAGCCTTGAGGAACTCGTCGAGCGCGGCGGCGCGCATGACGGTTCCGTCGACGATCTCGCCGGCCAGGACGTTGAACGCAGGCTTCAGCTCGGTCGTCGTGCCGTCGGCGGCGACGTGCTGGATCGAGATCGTCGTGTCGGCGTCGATCACGACCGACTTCTCGTTCGAGCGGAAGTCGTTCTCGCCCATCGTGGCGACGTTGGTCTTCGAGTCGCTACTCCAGGCACCCATCGAGTGCGGGTGCTTGCGTGCATAGTTCTTGACCGACAACGGCGCACGACGGTCGGAGTTGCCTTCACGCAGGACGGGGTTGACCGCGCTGCCCTTGACCTTGTCGTAGCGGGCGCGGACGTCCCTGTCCTCGTCGGTCTGCGGATCGTCCGGGTAGTCCGGGAGGGCGTAGCCCTGCTCCTGCAGTTCGGCGATCGCTGCCTTGAGCTGCGGGATCGACGCGCTGATGTTGGGCAGCTTGATGATGTTGGCTTCTGGCGTCTTGGCCAGGTCGCCGAGCTCGGCGAGGGCGTCGCCGATCTGCTGCTCGGGGGTCAGACGGTCGCCGAACAGGGCGATGATGCGCCCCGACAGCGAGATGTCACGAGTCTCGATCTCGACGCCGGCGGTCGAGGCGTACGCCTCGATCACGGGGAGCAGTGAGTAGGTCGCCAGCGCGGGCGCCTCGTCGGTGTGGGTGTAGATGATCTTGGCCATGAGTGCGGTGACTCCTCCAGTCGGATGCCAAAAGATTGTTTGACATCAAGATATCTCACCTGCCGTGAAACCTTCAGCCTCCCCCGCTTGCAGCCAGAATCGCCCTAATCTGACAGCCAAAGACTCATATTCTCAGGAGGAGCCATGTCCACTCCCACTACTGCCCACAAGCTCGGCGCTGAGGCGCTGGGTACGTTCTGGCTGGTCCTCGGCGGTGTCGGTACCGCCGTTTTGGCCGGCGAGCAGGTCGGCTTCGGCGGCATCGCCGCGGCGTTCGGCCTCACAGTGCTGACCGCGGCCTATGCCTTCGGCCCGATCTCCGGCGGCCACTTCAACCCTGCCGTGACAGTCGGCCTGGCCACCGCCAAGCGCTTCGACTGGAAAGACGTACCCGGCTACTTCGGCGCCCAGCTCGTCGGCGCGATTGTCGCATCCGCCGTGCTGTACGTCATCGCCTCTGGCACCGACGGATTCGACGCCAAAGCCTCAGGCTTCGGTACGAACGGCTTCGGCGACCGCTCGCCCGGTGGCTACAGCCTGGTCGCCGTGATCGTCACCGAAATCGTCCTGACGGCCTTCTTCCTCTTCATCATCTTCGGCGCAACAGCGAAGCGGGCAGCGGTCGGATTCGCGGGTCTGTCGATCGGTCTTGGTCTGACGCTGATCCACCTGATCTCGATCCCGGTCGACGGCACGTCGGTCAACCCCGCCCGCTCGATCGGCCCTGCCCTGTTCGCCGGCGGCGATGCGATTCAGCAGCTCTGGGTCTTCATCCTCGCGCCGGTCATCGGCGCCGCGATCGCCGGTGTGACCCACGCAATGATCGTGGGAGCCGACGACTGAGGTCGCATCCGTACACGATCCGCAGTCGCCCCCGCTATTGAGCTGGGGGCGACTGCGCTAGTTTCGGATGGCAGGCCTTATCTCTCGACACCTCCCAAGGAGCACAACTCGTGAGCACAACACCCGTCAAGGTTGCCGTCACCGGCGCAGCAGGCCAGATCGGCTACAGCCTTCTTTTCCGTCTTGCCAGCGGCTCGCTGCTCGGGCCCGACACGCCGATCCAGTTGCAGCTGCTCGAGATCACTCCGGCACTGAAAGCCCTCGAGGGTGTCGTGATGGAACTCGATGACTGCGCGTTCCCCACATTGGCCGGCGTCGAGATCGGCGATGACCCCAATGTGATCTTCGACGGCGTCAACCTCGCACTGCTCGTCGGCGCACGCCCACGCGGCCCCGGCATGGAGCGTGGCGATCTGTTGTCGGCCAATGGCGCGATCTTCACCGCCCAGGGCAAGGCGCTGAACGAAGTGGCAGCCGATGACGTCCGTATCGGCGTGACCGGCAATCCGGCCAACACCAACGCCCTGATCGCGATGACCAATGCGCCCGACATCCCCGACGAGCGGTTCAGCGCCCTGACCCGACTCGACCACAACCGGGCCATCTCACAGCTCGCGGCCAAGACCGGCTCAGCTGTCACCGACATCAAGAAGATGACGATCTGGGGCAATCACTCGGCCACCCAGTACCCCGATATCTTCCACGCGGAGATCGCAGGCAAGAACGCCGCGGAGACGGTCGGCGACCAGGCCTGGATCGAGAACACGTTCATCCCCACCGTCGCCAAGCGCGGCGCCGCGATCATCGACGCGCGCGGCTCCTCGTCGGCCGCCTCAGCCGCGTCGGCGACCATCGACGCCGCCCGCGACTGGCTGACCGGCACCCCCGAAGGTGACTGGGCGTCCATGGCTGTCCGCTCCGACGGCTCGTACGGCGTGCCCGAGGGATTGATCTACTCCTTCCCCGTCACAACCAGCAATGGTGACTGGGAAATCGTCCAGGGCCTGGAGATCGACGACTTCAGCCGCCAGAAGATGGACGCCACAGCACAAGAACTCGAAGAAGAAAGGGCTGCGGTCAAGGACCTAGGCCTCATCTAACCCCAACGCTCGCGAGTCACTGGGTTACCGCCCGTGAGTCACTCAGTTACACCCACGTGGTGAACAAGTGACTCGCCGGACGTAACTAGGTGACTCGCGAGCGTTATTTGGGTTGGGAGGGGATGACCAGTGCCAGGACGATCAAGGCCGTGCCCAGCATTGTCATCCAGACGATGTCGAATAATCTGCCGCGCACCCGCAGCATCCCGGTGTGATCGAGCGGCACGACGGAGCGGGCGATCGCACCGATCGCGAAGGCCACTCCGACTGCGATGATCCCCGCCCGCCACAGGTTCGCGACGACCAGCGCGATGCCCACGGCGACAGTCAGCAACTGCAGCAGATACAGCTGCGAGCCGCGGCTACGGGGGCCTTTCACCGGCTCAGTCGCTCCGCGGTGTCGACGACATTGGCCAGCAACAGGGCCCGGGTCATCGGACCGACGCCGCCGGGATTCGGCGAGATCCAGCCGGCCACCTCATGGGCCGCAGGATCGACATCGCCAACGATTCCGTTCTCGTCGCGGCTGACGCCGACATCGAGCAGTGCCGCACCCGGCTTGACCATGTCGGCGGTGATGATTCCCGGCACACCCGCCGCCGCGATCACGATATCCGCGCGGCGCACCTCGGCACCCAAGTCGGCCGTGCCGGTGTGACACAGGGTCACCGTCGCGTTCTCGCTGCGGCGAGTCATCAGCAGACCCATCGGCCGTCCCACGGTGATTCCGCGGCCCACCACGACGACGTGCTGGCCCGCGATCGGAACGTCGTGGCGACGCAACAACTCGATGATCCCGCGGGGGGTGCACGGCAGTGGCGCTTCCTTGCCCAGGACCAACCAGCCCAGATTAGTTGGGTGCAAGCCGTCGGCATCCTTGAGCGGGTCGATCCGGCCGATCGCGGCATTCTCGTCGAGCCCCTTGGGCAATGGCAGCTGCAGGATGTACCCCGTGCATGCCGGATCGGCGTTCAGCTGATCGATCGCAGCCTCGACATCTGCTTGCGACGCCGTCTCCGGCAGGTCGATCCGGATCGACTCGATACCGACCTCCGCGCAATCACGATGCTTGCCGGCGACGTACCACTGAGATCCCGGATCGTTACCGACCAGGATCGTGCCGAGACCCGGGACGATGCCCTTGTCGCGCAGCACGGTCACCCGCTCGCGAAGCTCGCCCTTGATCGCGGCCGCAGCCGCCTTGCCGTCCAGAATCTGCGCAGTCACGGGGACGAGTCTTTCACGTCCCACCTGTCAATCGACGACAGGCAGCGTGATCTGCCCCGTCAGCAAGGCGGACATTGTCACGACGAGACGGCGCATAGACTTCCCCCAGAATCCCAGAACACGAGACAAATCGTGCGAACGCATAGAAATGGTGAGGTGGCGTCAATGGTCGAACGCGCACAGCTGTCGCAAGAACGCAGCCGAGTACGCCGCGAGGCTCTGCTCCAGGCCGCCATCGAGCTGTTCGCAGAAGGCGGTTCCCGCGCCATCACCCACCGCGCTGTCGCGGCGCGCGCCGGCCTCCCATCGGCCACCACGACCTACTACTTCGAGTCGATTGACGAGCTGATCCGGGCCTCCCTCAGCGCCCACCTCGTGGCCTGGACGACTGAACTCGAAGCATTCACCCAGGTCGACTTCGAGATCGACGTGAGTCTCGACGCTGCGGTAGACCTCATCGGCACAGTATTCGCCGCCCGGGGTCCCGAGGTCGCGGCGCTCGAACTCTCGATCTTCCTGGCCGCCGCCCGCGAGCCGAGCCTGCACGACCTCACATCCCGAGCGCTCCAGGCCCTGGAGTCCCTCGCAGTCTCGCTCCTGTCGCGGGTCGGCGTTGCCGAGGCCCCGATGCTCGCCGCATCGATCGTGGCCCTGATCGCCGGCACCGCACTGCGCCGGCAGTCGACGTTGTACGACGAGACCGATGAGGCGCGCATCCTGACCACCGCGATCAGGCAGTTGGTTGCCGCCCACGCCATCGGACCAGACGGCGTCGACGAGGCTCTCGCGGCCCTACGTTCCGCAGACTAGGGCCGCACCCGGCCTCAGTGGAAGAAGTGCCGGGTCCCCGTGACGTACATCGTCACGCCGGCCGCGTTCGCAGCAGCGATCGACTCGTCATCGCGCACCGAGCCGCCCGGCTGCACAACCGCCTGGACTCCGGCGTCGAGCAGCACCTGGAGACCGTCCGCGAACGGGAAGAACGCATCTGAGGCGGCGACTGAACCCGTGGCGCGCTCCCCGGCTCGCTCGACTGCGAGCTTGCAGGAGTCGACTCGGTTGACCTGTCCCATGCCGACGCCGACCGAGGCGCCGTCCTTGGCCAGCAGGATCGCATTGGACTTGACCGCGCGGCATGCCGTCCACGCGAATTCGAGATCGGCGAGGGTCGCTTGGTCGGCGGGCTCGCCGGCGACGAGCGTCCAGGTGGACGGCGCATCGCCGTCGGCATCGACGTGATCGCGCATCTGCACCAGGACGCCACCGCTGATCTGTCGGATCTCTTCGGCGGCTTGATCGCCGTCGGCGCACTTCAGGATGCGGATGTTCTTCTTGCCCTGCAGCACCTCGACGGCGCCCGGCTCGTAGTCGGGGGCCACGATGACTTCGGTGAACACTTCGGCCACCTGTTGGGCCATCGCGACGCTGACGGGTCGGTTGGTCGCGATGACGCCGCCGAAGGCCGACACAGGATCACATGCGTGGGCGCGCGCATGTGCCTCGGCGACGTCGGTGCCGACGGCGATTCCGCAGGGATTGGCGTGCTTGATGATCGCGACGGCAGGCTGGTCGAAGTCATAGGCCGCGCGGCGGGCGGCATCGGTGTCGACATAGTTGTTGTATGACATCTCTTTGCCGTGCAACTGCTCGGCCCCTGCCAGTCCGCCCGTGCCGTCGGTGTAGAGCGCAGCCTCTTGGTGCGGGTTCTCGCCATAGCGCAGAACCGCTGACTTGACCCACGCCTCGCCCGTGAAGTCGGGCCACTCGCCCTCTTCTCCGGCGTACGAGCTGGCGAACCACGAGGCGACGGTGACGTCGTACGCAGCGGTGTGCGCGAATGCCTGGGCGGCGAGACGCTTGCGCTGTGCGAGCGAGAAACCACCTGCGGCCAGCGCGGCTCGCACATCGTCGTACGCATCCGGCGACACGACGACCGCAACGCTCGGGTGGTTCTTGGCCGCGGCCCGAACCATCGACGGTCCGCCGATGTCGATCTGCTCGACGCACTCGTCGGGCGTGGCACCCGAGGAGACCGTGGCCTTGAACGGGTACAGGTTGACGATGACAAGGTCGAAGGGCTCGATTTCGAGTTCGGCGAGCTGCTCGACGTGGGAATCGAGCCGCAGATCGGCGAGGATTCCGGCGTGGACGCGCGGATGCAATGTCTTGACCCGGCCGTCGAGGCACTCGGGGAATCCGGTCAATGCCTCGACCGGGGTCACCGGAACGCCCGCCGCCTCGATCGTCTTGGCGGTCGAGCCCGTCGACACGATCGAGACGCCAGCGGCGTGCAGATCGCGGGCGAGATCCTCCAGGCCGGTCTTGTCATAGACCGAGATGAGGGCACGCTTGAGGGGGCGCGAATCTGTCAGTGTGGGCTCTGTCATGTCTGTTCTCCTCCGAGCCGCACGGCCCGGTCGTCGAGGTGGAAGTCATTGCGCGCCAAGGTGCCGACCCATTCGACCAGCATGGCGCGCTCGCTGGTCTTGATTCGTTCGTGCAGAGAGCTTTCGTCGTCGTCCGCCAGGACCGGTACGGCGACCTGGGCGACGATCGGGCCGGTGTCGACGCCTTCGTCGACCACGAAGAGCGTGGCTCCGGTGACCTTGACGCCGTACGCCAGAGCATCGCGTGGACCGTGCATGCCCGGGAACGCCGGTGACAGGGCGGGGTGGGTGTTGAGGGTCCGGCCGCCGAATCGCGACAAGAACGCTGGGCCGGTGAGTTTCATGAAGCCGGCCAGCACCACGAGATCTGGCTCATACGTCGCGACCGTCGAGCCGAGCGCCTCATCCCAGGCCGCCCGGTCTTCGAAGTCCTTGGTCGCCAACACGAACGTCGGGATGCCGTGACGTTCGGCCCGGACCAGTCCTTCGATGCCGGTGCGGTCCGACCCGACCGCCACGATCTCGACGCCGTACTCGACGTCGGCGGCAGCATCAATCAGTGCTTGGAGATTGGTGCCGCTTCCAGAGACGAGAACCACCAGTCGCGCTGGTGTCCGAGGGGCGGGAGGCACGCCCTCCACGATAGTGGGCGAGCGCCGAACCGAATGCGCCGCCTACCGCCATGACGCCCATGGCGACCAGCGCCGGCGTGAACAGCGGCGGTCCGACGTCTGCCATCCGTCCCGGCCCGATCGCGCCGTGCGACAGCGCCACCAGAACCCCCAGCACCAGACCGGCCAGCGCTCCGGCAGCCGTCCCGAGCAGCACCCGAAGGCCCGCACCGGTCTCACCGGACGTGCGCAGGCGCCAGCCGCACAACATTCCGGCGAACAGGGGCAGCAGACCCAGGATGAAGACCCAGCCGGGGAACTCACCCGGCGACGGCAGAGCCGCGAACAGTGGGAAACCCGGCACCTGCCCGAGCTGCGCTCCGGTCAGGTCGACTGTCGTGTCTGTGCCGAGCGCGAATCCTGGACCGATCAACGCCGAGACGGTCCACATGATGAGCGTGGGAACGGCCAGCAACGACCCCACCCCCAGGACCAGACCACCGCCTGCGCCCGGATCGAGCGCCGCCCACAGGTCACCGGCTCGGGTGACTCCCCGGATCGTGAGGATCGCCACAATGACTGTCGCGGCCAGCAGCACCGCCGCGACGCCTGACGCCGCCGCGCGCACCGTCGCCCGGACGTCCTCGGGGGTCGTGAACCACCAACGCTCGCCGTCGCCATGGCGCATGACACTGCCCCAGGCGGCGCCGAGACCGCCGACCACGAAACCCGCGCACGCGGCCCTGACGGCCGAGACCTGCACATCGCCGGAGTTGCTGACCGCCGATGCCGTCGCGGCGATGATCCCGTAGGCACCCGCCGAAGAGGCGGCGAAAGCGGCGAGATCATCGATCGGGTCGACCAGGATCCACCGGGCCGCGCGGGCCACCACAGCGATCGACACGAAGGCCGCGCCCAAGGGGACGAGACCGAACGCGACCGGACCAGCATCGATCCCGGCCCCCATCGCCACAAGCCAGGTCCGCACGCTGACCCGGAATGTCGACACCAGCGAGATATCGCCGCCAGCCTGGGCGATCAACACGAACAGCCCAGCGACCAGCCATGAGATCGATGCCGCGACAACTGCTGTGAGGAAGGCCGCACGAAGGTAGGAGGATTCAGCGGGCGGGGCCATTGCTTCATCATCCCCTGTAAAGTTGCCCCGTTGCACACAGGCACGCCGATGGAACGAGGAGGCTGGACTATGACTCGCGTCGACGAGTTCAACAGCTTCTACTCCTCCACCTTCGCCGGAGCCGTCCACGTCACCTACGCGGTCTGCGGCGATCGTCAGGTCGCCTTCGAGGCGACCGTCGATGCCTACCGCCGAGCGTGGCGCGACTGGTCGAAGATCCGCGATCGCCACCCCATCTCCTACGTCCGCAATGAAGCCTGGAAGCTGACCGCGTTGAGCCGCAGCGCGCATCCCCTGCGCAAGCGCCACGAGGAAGACAGCGACACCGAGCTACTGACCGCGCTGCATGATCTACCGTCTGACGACCGCCGTCTGATCGCGCTCATGACGCTCGGCAACACAGACCTCGAAGAAGCCTCCCGCGAGGTCGGGCTGCCTGCCGAGGTCGGCATCGAGAACGTCACGACGGCTCTTGCCGCACTGGAGAAGGCCCTCGACGAGAGCATCGACGCGGTCGAACGACGCATGCACGGGCTGGCCAACGTCACCGAAACCCTGGAAGCACCGCGGTCCTCCGTCGTCCGCACCGCTGCGCGGCGAGGACGTCAACGCAACACCGTGCTGCTCGTGGCCGTCGCGCTGGCCGTGATCTTCGGTGGCGGCTGGCTCGCCACCGACGGGGATGCCCTCGCCACCAGCGAACAGCTTCCACAACGTCAGAAACTCGGTGCCGAGAGCAAGGACATCCTGCTCGACGCCGAGAAGATCGATGCCGGCAACCTGCTGTCCGCCCCGCAGGTCACCCAACTCAACCCCGGGCGCGCCTGGAAGGTCGACAACACCGACGACGCCGTCACCAACACGACGCCGTACGCGACCTGCCCGATGACGCGCTACGCCGACAGCGACCCGCTCAAAGTGTTCGTGCGCACGTTCAGCTCGAACGGCGCCGACAGCGAGCGGGTCGCCCAAGCCATCGAGCTCTCACGTAGCGACGAGATCGCCACCGAGACCTACAACCGGCTCGTGCAGTGGTACGCCGACTGCGCGCACCCGCGGGTCGAGCTCGTCGCCGCGTACACCGTGCAGCGCCCGTTCGGCGACTTCCAGATCCTCAAACTGCGATCGCATCGCTCGCCCGGACGCACCTTCACGGTCGGATTCAGCCATTCGGGCACCGTCACGAGCACTCTCGTCCACGAGGTCGATGGAGCCAAAGGCCCGAGTGTCCAGGCCTTCGCACGTACTCTCAACGACTCGGTCGCCAAGATCTGCGAGGACAGTGGCGGCGACTGCTCCGACAAGATCCAGGTCGTCCGCACCGATCCACCGGCGACGTCGAAAGCTCCCGAGTTCCTCGGCATCGTCGACCTGCCACCCGTCGCCGATATCGACAAAGTCTGGGCCGCCGCACCGTTCGCGGCCAGCACCAATCCGGCCGCGACGCTGTGCGACAACGCGAGCTTCACGAGCAAGTCGGTCGAGAAGGCCGGATCCCGCATCTACGTGCTGTACCAGGCTGCCAATCTGCCCAAGGAGTTCGGCGTCGCCGAGACCGTGGCCAGGTTCTCCTCGGTCAAGAAGGCCAAGACGTTCGTCAAGCTCGTCAATCAGCGCATCGCCGCATGCAATGAGAAGATTCTGTCTGCCGAGATCGACCAGGTCGTCAAGGTGTCGACCGATGCCTTCAGCGGTCAGGCCCGCCGAGTCAGTTTCCAGCTGGACGACAAGACCAAGAGCCGGGTCTACTACCGCAGCGCGATCGTCCGCCGCGGCGCCGACATTGCCCAGGTGACGTTCTCCCCGTCCGGCAAATACGACATCTCCCAAAAGCAGTTCGCCGCGATCGCCGAACGCGCCGGAACCCGGCTGAAGTACCTCAGGTAGCCCCCTCCCCCGCGAGCGGTGCGGTTTGGTCTTTCTGGGACGGCGTGTCTGTCCAGACCGCACCGCTCGGGCTGCTGTTTGCACCACTCGATTCTCTGTCGCGCCTCACTGACAGTAGGACCTTGACATACTGTCACATATGCGATTGCATGCAGATACTAGCCGGTAACCTCCGGCGCACCCTGCGGATTCTTGACGCCCCTGACTCCGCCTTCGAGGCAATCGGAGAGATACATGCAGACTATTCGTCCTGTCGGCAAGAGATCCGGCCGCGCAGTGTGGTTCTCCGCCGTCGTCGGCACAATAGCCTCCCTCACCCTCGCATTCGGTCCCGCAGCGGCAGAGACCGAGCCGTCTACTGGGACCGCGACCGAAGGACATTACGGTTCGTTGGCCGACCTCAACGAGAAACCCGAATTCTCCGCGATGGCCGTTTCGGGAGTAATTACCGCCGGGTCCTGCAAATACCGGCAACGAACCGACAACGTCCACTTCTCGGGCACTGGGTTCGCCGCCTCGGCCCATGGCTGGTGGACGAAGGAGTCTGGCACCTGCCCATCCAAAGCCAATGTAGATGCCGTTCTACAAGCTGTATTCTGTGATGCCTTTGGATCCTGCTACTGGCGGACAGTAGACACCAAAAGCAAGAGCGTGTACGCCGGAGGCGGCAGTGCCAACCGAAGCGCTGTGCGCGAGAACTGTGCCGGGAGCAAGACGGTCGGCTGGCGTGTGCGGGTCGATGTCGACCTCATCGGTGTCGGCGATCCGTCCGGATGGACAACCAGCCCGGGCAAAGATCTAGCTTGCTATCCATCATCGTGATTGGGACCTGATGAAACCCATTGCATTAGGCGCCCGTTGCGAACTAAGCCGATACCTAGACGGCGGGATGACCACGAGCCTGGATATCAGCGAGTTCGTGGACCTTCAAGACGGCACGAGAGTCATCTTGCGCGATGACCTCGGCCTTACTACCGGCATGCGCGGCTACGAGGCCGACGACGATCTCCGGGAGAGCCGGTCATCTCTCATCGAGTCGGTGCTCACTGTGGTCCTGCCCGACGAGGGCGACGACGATGACGGCGAGGACCACCCATGGCAGTACCTGGCACGATTAGCGAGGTCACAAGGAGTGGACGTGAACGCGGATGACCTGCGAGTTCTGCCCTACCGAGTCGAGCTCACGCCTGCGGTGGAGCAATTGACCCGACCCGGATAGACCCTGCATGGGCCCACACAGGAATGCCCCCTCCCATCAAAGACGGAGGGGGCATTCCTGCTTTTCGGTCCTACAGGTTCTTCAGGATCTCCCGCATGAGTTCAGCGGTCTCGGACGGCGTCTTGCCGACCTTGACGCCTGCTGCCTCAAGAGCTTCCTTCTTGCCCTGCGCGGTGCCAGCACCGTCGGAGACGATCGCACCGGCGTGGCCCATCGTCTTGCCTTCGGGAGCCGTGAAGCCCGCGACGTAGCCGACGACCGGCTTGGTGACGTTGGCCTTGATGTAGGCCGCAGCCTTCTCCTCGGCGTCGCCGCCGATTTCACCGATCATGACGATCGCCTTGGTGTCGGGGTCAGCCTCGAACGCCTCGAGGGCGTCGATGTGCGTCGTTCCGATGATCGGATCGCCGCCGATACCGATCGCGGTCGAGAAGCCGAAGTCGCGCAGCTCGAACATCATCTGGTAGGTCAGCGTGCCCGACTTGGAGACCAGACCGATCGGACCCGAGCCGGCGATGTTGGCCGGCGTGATGCCGGCCAGCGCCTCGCCCGGCGTGATGATGCCGGGGCAGTTCGGGCCGATGATGCGCGTCTTCTTGCCCTGGGCGTAGGCCCAGAACTCGGCGCTGTCCTGGACCGGGACACCTTCGGTGATGATGACGAGCAGGCCGATCTCAGCGTCGATAGCTTCGACGACGGCGTCCTTGGTGAACGCCGGCGGCACGAAGGCGACCGAGACGTCGGCGCCGGTCTTCTCGATAGCTTCAGCGACCGAGCCGAACACGGGAAGCTCGACCTTGGCGCCCGATGCGTCGACGTGCTCGACGGTCGTGCCGGCCTTGCGTGCGTTGACGCCGCCGACGACCTGCGTGCCGGCCGCGAGCATGCGCGCGGTGTGCTTGGAACCCTCACCGCCGGTGATGCCCTGGACGATGACCTTGGAGTCCTTGGTCAGAAAGATTGACATGTCTGCCCCTTAGCCGTTCGCCAGTTCGGCGGCCTTGTCGGCCGCGCCGTCCATCGTGTCCACCTGGGTGACGAGCGGGTGGTTGAGCTCGTTGAGGATCGCGCGGCCCTCTTCGACGTTATTTCCGTCGAGGCGCACGACCAGCGGCTTGGAGGCCTCGGCACCGAGGAGCTCGAGAGCACCCTTGATGCCGTTGGCGACCGCGTCACACGATGTGATGCCGCCGAAGACGTTGACGAAAACGCTCTTGACCTGCGGATCGTTCAAGATGACGTCAAGGCCGTTGGCCATGACCTCGGCCGACGCTCCTCCGCCGATGTCCAGGAAGTTGGCCGGCTTGACGCCGCCGTGCTTCTCACCGGCGTACGCGACGACGTCGAGGGTGCTCATGACGAGACCCGCGCCGTTGCCGATGATGCCGACTTCACCGTCGAGCTTGACGTAATTGAGGCCCTTGGCCTTCGCCTTGGCTTCGAGCGGGTCGGCCTCTTCGTGAATCACGAAGTCTTCGTGCTCGGGGTGGCGCACTTCGGAGGCGTTCTCGTCGAGCGAGACCTTGCCGTCGAGTGCTTCGAGCTTGTCGCCTTCGAGGCGAGCCAGCGGGTTGACCTCCACCAGCGTGGCGTCTTCTTCGACGAAGACCTTCCACAGCGACTGGACCATGGCGACGGCCTGGTCAGCAAGCTCGGCCGGGAACTTGGCCTCTTCGACGATCGCACGAGCCTTGGCCTCGTCGACGCCGATACCGGCGTCGATCGGGATCTGGCGGACGGCCTCGGGGTTGGTCTTGGCGACCTCTTCGATCTCGACACCACCCTCGACGCTCGCGATGCACAGGTAGCTGCGGTTGGAGCGGTCCAGCAGGAACGAGAAGTAGTACTCCTCGATCGGCGGAGTCGCCGGCGTCACGAGCACGCGGTTGACCGGCAGATCCTTGATCGTCAGCTGCAGGATGTTGGTCGCGTGCTCGAAGGCCTCGTCGGGAGTCTTGGCGATCTTGACTCCGCCGGCCTTACCGCGGCCTCCGGCCTTGACCTGAGCCTTGATGACGGTGACGCCACCCATCTGCTCGGCTGCGGCCTTGGCCTCTTCGGCGGTCTGGACGACGACGCCGAGCGTCGTCGCGACGCCATGCTTGGCGAAGAGTTCCTTCGCCTGATATTCCATCAAATCCACGGTGGTGTCCGTCCTCAGTTGGAGTTCCGCTGCGCTCAGGGCGGCGGGTGAACCGCCGAAAATTGAGCCTTATCGACTCTATACCGGCTCTGTCGTTTCAGGGGCGTTGGTTACGTCACACCCGTCGGCTCGCCAATCGACCACGAGCGGCGCATCCGCGCCGAGCCGCGCGCACAGCTCCCCCAGACGTCCGAGCGCGGCGGCGTCGCCGTCGACCACGATCTGCACGGCGTCTTCCGCGATCGCGGTGCTCAGCAGATGTTCGGGGCTCTGCCCGCCCCCGACGAAGACAACCTCCCGCCCCTGATCGCGCAGCTGGCGTGCATAGGTCCGCACCGCCTCATCTGCGCCGATGGAACCCACGACGATGCGTTCTCTGGCCACGGATCCATCGTCCCATGCGAGTGAATGCCCTCACATTATGTCGACAATTTCGCCTCACGATGTGTCCACATAGTGTTCAAATCGCTGATTCGGTTTCCTCCGTCAGGTGCGGTCGGCTAAGGTCGGTCAAGTCCTGTCGCCATCTCCCGGAGGTTTACTGCGTGTCTTCATCTGCGCCCAAACGCCGGCTCGACGTGCGCCAGGAGAGCCCGCAACGGGTTGCAGGTAAACGCGTAGCCACCAGGACTCGCCGCCGCACCCTCGTTCCCACCCCAGCCATGGCCGGTGCTTGCGCACTGATCCTGGCTGCTTTTGGTTCTGCGGTAGTTGGTGGCGCGACCGACAGCAACTCGCTCAAAGCCGACAAGTATCAGACCATTTCGCAGAGCTACACCGGTTCTGCCAAGGACGTGAGCGGCGACGTCGATGTCAGCCGCAGCTTCGACCGCACGACGCTGGACAAGCAGGTCAAGGCCCAGGCAGTTCAGGTGCAGGCAGCTCAGAAAGAGCTCACCAGCGCAGTGAGCAAGGAAGCCAAGAAGGACCTGCTCAATCAGTGGGTTCTCCCGGTCACGGGTTACCACCTGACCGCACGGTTCGGTCAGAGCAGCGGACTGTGGTCGACGACCCATACCGGACTCGACTTCGCCGGTCCGTCCGGAACCACGATCGTCTCAGTTGCCGCAGGCACTGTGACATCGGCCGGCTACGAAGGCGCCTACGGCAATCGCACGGTTGTCACCCTGACCAGCGGCCCTGATGCCGGCACCGAGATCTGGTACTGCCACCAGAGCAGCATGGCGGTCAAGCCCGGCGATGTCGTCTCTGCTGGCCAGACCATCGGTTACACCGGCTCGACCGGCAATGTGACCGGCCCGCACCTGCACCTCGAGGTACATCCGGGCGGCGGCGATCCAGTCGATCCCTACGCCGCACTGGTCGGGCACCGGGTCACACCGTAACGCTGCCTTACGAGGCCACGCTCCTAGGTCAAAGCTTCTCGACCGGTGCGTAGCGCAGCAGGAGTCGCTTGACTCCGCCAGAGCCGAAGTCGACCGACGCGACAGACTTGTCGGCCTGCCCTTCGACCGCGATGACGGTTCCCAGCCCGAACTGGTCGTGGCTGACCCGGTCGCCGGGTGACAGTGAGATGACCTCACGATTGACCTTCTTGGACCGCGCCGCGACATTAGACGATCTGAAGGACGACTGCGAGGAGGCCGAGGCCTGACTCGGCGTCCACTGCGAGGGCGAGGACCCGAGTCGTCGCCAGTCGATCAATGTCGCCGGCACTTCCTCGAGGAACCGTGAGGCCGGGTTGTATGACGGTGCGCCCCACGCCGCTCGCGTCGTGGCACGCGTGATGTAGAGACGTGAACGCGCCCGGGTGATACCCACATAGGCCAGCCGGCGCTCCTCTTCGAGTTCCTTGACGTCGGCCAATGACCGCATGTGCGGGAAGACGCCGTCTTCGAGTCCCGTCAAGAACACGACCGGGAACTCCAGCCCCTTGGCGGTGTGCAGGGTCATCAGCGTGACGACGCCATCGCCCTCGTCGGGGATCTGGTCGGCGTCGGCGACCAGCGCAACCTGTTCGAGGAAAGCCGCAAGTGACCCCTCGCCCAACGTCGGCTCGTCCGAGATGGCGTCGACGGCCTCAGACGGCTCCTCGACGTAGTGCTCGGGCATCAGATCGTCCTCGTCGACTGTGCTGGCGCCCACGACGAACTCACGGGCTACCGCGACGAGCTCTGCAAGGTTCTCAACCCGTGTCTCGTCCTGCGGGTCGGTGCTGTTCTCCAGCGACGACAGATAGCCGCTTCGGGTCAGGGCAGCTTCGAGCACTGCATCGGCAGCCGCACCTGAGTCGGAAAGTTCCATCAGTTCGGACATGAACGTCGTGAAGCCCTGGATCGCGTTCAACGAGCGGGTGGCCAGATCGGGCGCCTCTTCCGCGCGAGTCAACGCCTCCCAGAAACTGATGTCGTGCTGGGTCGCGAGCCGCTGGATCGAGGCCTCCGCACGATCGCCGATTCCGCGCTTGGGTTCATTGATGATGCGCCGCAGCGAGACCGCATCGCGCGGATTGACCAGGGTCCGCACATAGGCGAGTGCGTCCTTGATCTCCTTGCGCTCGTAGAACCGCACACCACCGACAACCCGGTACGGCAGGCCCACGCGCATGAAGACTTCTTCGAACACCCGGCTCTGAGCATTCGTGCGGTAGAAGATCGCGACATCTTTGGCGGCGATGTCACCGGTGTCGACGAGCTTGTCGATCTCGTCGGAGATGAACTGCGCCTCGTCGCGCTCGTCATCACCGACGTAGCCGACGATCTTCTCGCCATCGCCCTCCGCGGACCACAACTGCTTGTCCTTGCGGCCGGCATTGCGACTGATCACCGCGTTGGCTGCCGACAAGATCGTCTGCGTGGACCGGTAGTTCTGCTCCAGCAGGATCGTTGCGGCATTGGGGAAATCGTCCTCGAATTCGAGGATATTGCGGATGTTGGCGCCGCGGAACGCATAGATCGACTGATCGGAATCACCCACGACCAGCAGATCGGACTCTTCGTCAGTCAGCTCTTTGATGAGCTGGTACTGCGCGTGGTTGGTGTCTTGGTATTCGTCGACCAGGATGTGGCGGAACCGCCTGCGATAGGTTTCCCGCACATCAGGCCAGGCCTGGAACAGGTGCACCGTGTTCATGATGAGATCGTCGAAGTCCATCGCGTTGGCGGCCTGCAACCGCCCTTGATAGGCCTTGTAGGCCTCGGCGTAGATCTCTTCGGTGGGATTCTGCGCCCGCCCGGCCGCCGCCTCGTGATCGACCAGCTCGTTCTTGAGATTGGAGATCCAGTTCAGGACGGCCCGCGGGTTGATGCGCTTGGGATCCAGGTCCATGTCGCGGCAGATCAACGTCATGAGCCGACGCTGGTCGGCCGAGTCGTAGATCGTGAAGGACGAGGTGAATCCGAACTTGTTCGATTCACGACGCAGGATGCGCACGCATGCGGAGTGGAATGTCGAGACCCACATCATCCGGGCCCGGGGACCGACCAGATCGGCGACGCGCTCGCGCATCTCGGCGGCCGCCTTGTTGGTGAACGTGATCGCCAAGATCGAACCGGGATGTGCGCCGCGATCGGCGATGAGCCAGGCGATGCGCCGGGTCAGCACCCGCGTCTTGCCCGAGCCGGCACCCGCGACGACAAGCAGCGGACCGCCAGGGTGCGAGACAGCGGCGCGCTGGGCGTCGTTGAGCCCGTCGAGCAGGATCTCAGAGCGCGGGCGCCTGGTCGCGGGCGTGGCGGGACTGCCCATCGAGGGCACGGGGAACGGCAAGGTCATCGTGTATCGATCCTAGTTGCCGGCGCCGACACCGCAGTCGTGGGTGCGGTCGGACGTAGACTCCGTGTCATGGACCCCACGGCCGGCATTCGCGTGGCCCGCGAGGCCGACTTCGACACGTTGACCGATGTGTGGGAGCGGGCCGCCCGATCGACCCACGGCTTCATGACCGACGACGAGTTCACCGAGATGCGTCCCTTCATCCGCGACTCATTTCTGCCGTCGATGGATGTGTGGCTCGTCGAGATCGACGGCGCTGCTGTCGCCTTCGTCGGTGCGCGCGATGACCACATCGAGTTGCTGTACATCGATCCTGATTTCCACGGTCAAGGAATAGGCACCCGGCTCATCCAGCATGTCGGTGCCACGAGCGTCGAGGTGTACGCCGACAACACGGCGGGGCTCGCGTTCTACCGCTCCCGTGGATTCACCGAGACCGCCCGGCGCGAACGCGACGCCGTCGGGCGTCCCTATCCCATGGTGGAGCTCGAACGATGACCCTGACGATCGATCATTCCGGCTCCGAACCGCCATTCGAACAACTGCGTCGCCAGATCGCGGCAGGCGCCGCCGATGGCACCCTTCCGGCCGGACACAAGCTCGCCACCGTCCGCGCGCTCGCTGCCGAACTCGATCTCGCGACCAACACCGTCGCGAAGGCGTATCGCGCCCTGGAGACCGACGGTGTCATCGAGACCCGCGGACGCCAGGGCACGTTCATCGCGTCCCAGCGCATGAATGATCCCGAATCCGACGCTTCGGCCAAGGCCTACGCCCAGCTCGCCCGGCGCCAAGGACTGTCGAAGGACGAGGCCGTCAGGCTGGTCGAGCAACATTGGAGCTTGTGACATCAGATAGCGTGACGGGGTGCCTTTCAACGTCGTTCTGTTCCTTCTCTTCGTCGGCGGCATCGCCCTCATCGGTGTAGCTCTCAGCGGTGTCGGCAGCCGGGATCGATCTGCGGCTCCCCCACCCCGGTTGCCCGGTCACGACATCCAAGACGAACTGCGCCGTCGCGACGAGAGCTGATTCGGTGCCTTCGTCAGACATCACGATCAGCGGCCTGACCAAGACGTTCGGCGACGTACGGGCCGTCGACGATCTCTCGTTCGACGTCTCTCCCGGACGGGTCACCGGATTCCTCGGTCCCAACGGTTCGGGCAAGACCACGACGTTGCGCATGCTGCTCGGGCTGGTCGAGCCCACAGCAGGCTCCGCCTTGATCGGTGGACGCCCCTACAGCGAACTCACCAGCCCCGGACGGACGGTCGGTGCGGCGTTGGAAGCCAATAGCTTCCATCCCGGACGCACGGCGCGCGGCCACCTCAGGGTCTTCGCGCCCCAGGTCGATGCCACGGATGCCCGGGTCGACGAGGTGTTGGAGATCGTCGGCCTGACCGATGCCGCCGACCGCCGGGTCGGCGGCTTCTCCCTCGGCATGCGCCAGCGCCTCGGCCTTGCCACGACGCTGCTGGGCGATCCCCAGGTCCTGGTGCTCGATGAACCGGCCAATGGGCTCGATCCCCATGGCATCTCCTGGTTGCGGCTGTTCCTACGTCACCTCGCCTCCGAAGGCCGGACCGTGCTGGTGTCGAGCCATGTCCTGGGCGAGGTTCAGCAGACCGTCGACGACGTCGTGATCATCGCCCGTGGCCGGCTCGTGCACGCCTCGACCCTCGACGAACTCGCAGCGCTCGGAGAGCGCCGGGTCCACGTCCGCACTCCCGACCGTCCGCTCCTCGAGCAGATCGCGCAGGCCCGCGACTGGCGCCTCGACACCGCCGCCGACAGCGTTGTGGTCCACGGCCCGACAGCTGAAGAGATCGGTGCCGTGGCCTTCACCGAACGACTCGAATTACACGGCCTCTCCCAAGATGTGCTGGACCTCGAGGACCTGTTCCTACGCCTCACCGATCAGGCCGGGACCGCCGCATGAGCGCCGCGATCAGGACCGAGCTCCGCAAGCTCTTCAGCACCCGCCTGTGGTGGATTCTGCTGATCGGCATGGCTCTTTATATGGCTTTCCTCGCCGGCGTGCTGGGATTCGCCCTTGCGGCGGGCGAGGACATGACGGGGTCCGGGTCTGTTCTGTCGCCCGAGGAGGTCACCGGTTCGGTCTACACACTCGCAACCGCACTGGGCTACGTCTTCCCACTCGTGGTCGGCGCCCTGATCGTGACGAACGAGTTCCGTCACCAGACCGCCACTCCGACGTTCTTGTTCGAGCCTCGTCGCCACATCGTCTTGCTGGCCAAGCTCGTGGTCGGCGCCGTGATCGGACTTCTGTTCGGTGTGGCCGGCGTGATCGGAACGTTGGCCACCGGAGCACCTGTGCTGGCTTTCAAGGACGTGCCGCTGCGGTTCGGCGATGCAGACACCTGGGTCGCGATCGTATTGTCGATCGTCGCGCTCTCGATCTGGTGCATGATCGGCGTCGGGCTCGGATCGGTGCTGCCCAACCAGATCGCTGCGATCATCACGATCTTGGCTTTCACCCAGTTCGTCGAGCCGATCGTGCGTCTGGGCTTGTCGGCATTCGACGCCACGGCGGCGATCGCGCGATTCCTGCCCGGCGCTGCTGCCGAATCGATAGCCGGGTCGAGCTTCTACGCCGCAGGATCGTCGGTCGAACTACTCGGTCGGCTGCCCGGCGCACTCGTCATGCTGGCGTACGTCGCAGTTCTCGCGGTGATCGGATTGCGGACGACGCTGCGACGCGACATCACCTGACCGGCTCACTCGGCGCTCGGATTGGGCCGCCGCCAACTCCGCTCGAACGGCAACCGCCAGGCCCGCGGCGCGATGAGCTGATGGATCGCATTGGGTCCCCATGTTCCGGCCGCGTACGGACGCACCGGCGGCAGATCCGCCAGGAGCGGCTCGGAGATCTCCCACAGCCGCTCGATGCCCGCAGACGTCGTGAACAGCGTCCGTTCGCCACGCATCGCGTCATAGATCAGCCGCTCGTACGCCTCCAGCACCTGCCCGGCCCGCTCGGTCTCCTGCATCGCGAACTGCATGCTGAGCTTGTCGAGCCGCATACCGGGCCCAGGACGTTTGCCGTAGAACGACAGCGAGAGACGTGAGGCGTCAGCCAGATCGAACGTCAGGTGGTCCGGTCCGGCCAGCCCTACTCCCGAGCCGGCCGGAAACATGCTCTTGGGAGGCTCCCGGAAGGCGATCGAGATGATGCGCGCCCCTTCTGCCAGCTTCTTGCCCGTGCGCAGGTAGAACGGGACGCCGGCCCAGCGCCAGTTGTCGATCTCGGCCTTGAGCGCGACGAACGTGTCGGTCTCGGAGTCTGGCGCAACGCCCTCTTCGTCGCGATATCCCTGGTACTGACCGCGTACGACACTGTGCGGATCGAGCGGCAGCATCGAACGGAACACCTTGTTCTTCTCCTCCGAGATCGAGTCGGAGTCCAAGGATGTCGGCGGTTCCATCGCCATGAACGCCAGCACCTGGAACAGGTGCGTCACGACCATGTCTTTGAACGCACCGGTCCCTTCGTAGAATCCCGAACGGCCCGACAAAGAGAGGGTCTCAGGCACGTCGATCTGCACGTGGTCGATGAAGTTGCGGTTCCAGATCGGCTCGAACAGGCCATTCGCGAACCGGAACGCCAGGATATTGAGTGCGGCTTCCTTGCCGAGGAAGTGATCTATCCGGAATATCTGTGACTCGTCGAACACCTCGTGGATCTGGGCGTTCAGCGCCTTGGCGCTGGCCAGGTCGGTGCCGAACGGCTTCTCCATGATGATGCGCGAACGCTCTACCAGGTCAGCCGCGTCGAGGGTGCGGACGACGTCGAGTGCTGCCTTGGGCGGGACGCTCAGATAGTGCAGCCGCCGCGGGGAGCCGCCCAGTTCGGCCTCGAGCGCCGCGGCAGCAGCAGCCAGCGCTTCCGGTCCGGCCTTGACGTTGACGTACGACAGTTTGGGTGCGAACTCTTCCCACTGCGCGTCATCAATCGGGCGCGTGCTGAACTCCCGATATGCCTCCTCGGCGAACCTGCGGAAACCGTCATCGTCGAATTCGTCGAGCGAGACCCCGATGATGCGCGATTCGGGCACGAGCCCGGACTGAAGCAGGTGCATGATGCCGGGCAACAGCTTGCGCCGGGCCAGATCGCCGGTGGCGCCGAAGAGCACGATCAGATGAGGCTCGTCCATGTCCTGACCCTCTACCCGCCACGCCGGATGCGCAACCTCAGCGAGGGGAAGGGAGTCTCAGCCCGGCGACGTCAACCGCTACTTCAACCGGCTCGACGATCCGAGCGACGTCTCCCTCGCCCGTCAGCTCCGGTCAGCTCACCAGCTGGATTTCGACCGGGACCGCGTTGCGCAGCGTGTGGCCGACCGGTGAGGACGCCAGCACCTTGGCATGCAGCGCCTCGAGCTCCTCGCGCGAAGCGTCTGACGTCAGCGAGACCTTCGCGGTGATCGAGTCGAAGCCGGCATGACCTTCGGCGAGCCCCAAAAACACCTGCAGATCGAGATTCCCCTTCAGGTCGACCCGCAGCTGATCGATCGCGATACCCGCTGTGGACGCATTCGCGGCGTAACCGACGGCAAGGCAGTTGCCCAGCGCCGACAGGAGCTGTTCGACCGGATTGGCCGCCGTGTCTCCGCCGCCCAATATCGTCGGCTCATCCGAGCCGGTCGGGTCGAATTTGCGCACCCGCGCCTCAGAGGCGAAGCCGCCCTTCCAGGTCACATGCGCTGCCCACGTCGTCTGCGCCTTGGCCGGGTCATCCGCGATGGTCTGGACGAGCCCACCCACAGCTTCCAGGTCGACGTCGTTGAGGCGGGTCACTGATTCAATCGTCATGCGTGGTCCTTCGGTGAGTGCGAACACTCATCATCGACCAGTGCAACAGCGGACGAGTCGCCCTCTCACGATGCGAGAAGACGCAACTGCGGCCATTCACTCGTGATATCAATCAGTCCTCGCAGGTTCACTCCATGCGGTCGATGGCTATGTCGCCCGCATCGACTCGGCGCAACATCTGAGTGAGGATCTCGGAGTCGAAACGCCCCGACGCCCGCGCGTCGATCAACGCATCGCGTTGGTCGGCCAGCACCGCACGGCGCAGATCGGCGTAGTCACGCAGACGTTGTCGGCTTCGTTCGCCATCCTCGCCGGCCCACCGGGTCGTCCTGTCGACATGACTGTCATCGCGCACCTGCGTCACCACCGCGTCCTCCACCGAACGGCCGTCGATCCCCTCCGAGATCGCCTCGTCGCACCTCGACGTCGCGACATCGGTCAGCATCGCGAACAGCGCGGCCTCCTGCCGACGTTCGACGTCAAGACGGTCGGACTCGACCCCCAGGCCCCGCACGACCCAGGCCAAGGTCCCGCCCTGCAACAGCAGCGAAGCAACTGCGACCGTGAAGGCCACCAGGATGAGCAGTTCACGCTGCTCGAATTCGGTCGGCAATGTCTGCGCGGCCGCGAGGGTCACGCTTCCGCGCATCCCTGCCCACACCAACACGATGCCCGAACGCCGATCGAGCCGTTCTTCCTCGTAGAAGCGCATATCCGCCTCGCGTCTGGTCACCATCTGGTGAATGCGCTGCAGACGTCGCTCCGACAGGCTTTGCCCCTCGTCGCTCGCGAGATAGTCCCGGATCCGGGTCAACCGCGGTTCGGCCCGCTTCATGCTCTGCCGATCCTTGAGCAGACTCCACAGCAGCAATACGACGTACACCGCACGAACCACGAGCAAGATGCCAAGACAGATCGCGCTCAGCAGCACCAGCTGCCCGACGCTTCCGTCCTCCGCCCGGAAGCTGTCGACCAATGGTCCGACTTCGAGTCCCATCAACAAGAACACGCCGCTTTCGAGCAGGAAGGCGATCGTGCGCCAATTGACCGACTCCGCGAGCCTGTCCTGCGCGCGAAGCACCGAAGGACCCCAATACCCCGTCACAAGCCCGGTCGTGACCACGGCGACCAGCCCGGATGCACCGAAATGCTCCGCCGGCGCGTAGGCGATGAACGGGACGGCGAACGAGATGGCCGTGTTGATCGTCGCGTCGTACAGACGGGCTCGCACGCCGATACTGATCGCGCCGACGACCAGACCGATCACCGCTGCGATCGCGATCGCGGCCACGAAATCGACCGACACGTCGATCAGCGAGACCGAGACTCCGGTGGCCGCAACCGCCGCGCGCAACAACACCAACGCCGAGGCGTCGTTGATCATGCTCTCGCCCTCGAGGACAGTGACCAGACGAGGCGCAACACCGGTCCTCTTGACGATCGACGTCGCCACCGCATCAGTCGGACTGACGATGGCACCCAAGGCGAACCCCTCGGCAAAGCCGAGGCTCGGCACGACTAGCTGGACGACCCAGCCGATCGCCAGGGCCGAGGAGATCACGACGACGATCGACAGCCAGCCGATCGATTTCAGGTCTCGACGAAAATCCATCGCCGGCATGTTGACCGAAGCAGCGTAGAGCAAAGGCGGCAGCACACCGGCAAGAATCAGTTCGGGCTCCGGCTCGATGCGCGGAACGCCCGGCACCAGGGCGAGCAGGAAGCCCGCCGCGACCAGAACCAGCGGCGAGGCGACCCCCACTTTCGGGGCGACTACCGACGAGACGACGATCACCGTCAAAGCGAGCACCGCGAAGATCGTGAGGTCCATGCCGTCGATCCTCTCATCGAAAACTGGGTGCAGCCTGACGATCAACTGTCAGCACAACGACCAGGCGTCAGCGCTCTGACAGCCAGGTGCCAGCGCAGTCGATCACGCTGGTCGACATGACCAACTACGCCATCCGCGCCGAAGGGCTCACGAAGCACTACGGCGCGACGAAAGCACTCGACGGCATCGATCTGTCCGTGCCCGAAGGTTCCGTGCTCGGAGTCCTCGGGCCCAATGGCGCCGGCAAGACCACTGCCGTGCGCATCCTCGCGACGCTGCTGCGTCCTGACGCCGGCACCGCGATCGTCGCGGGTCACGATGTCATGAAGGATCCCAATGCGGTCCGCCGTTCGATCGGCCTCACAGGACAGTACGCCTCCGTCGACGAACAGCTGACCGGCCGAGAGAACCTCGAACTGTTCGCCCGACTCCTCGACTTCACCCGACCCGATGCCCGGGCTCGAGCTGCCGAGCTGCTCGGTCAATTCGGTCTCGACGAAGCCGGCGATCGTCGTGCCAGGACGTACTCGGGTGGTATGCGGCGCCGCCTCGACCTGGCCGCGAGCCTCGTCGGTCGTCCTGCCGTGATCTTCCTCGACGAACCGACAACCGGACTCGACCCGAGCAAGCGCGATGACGTCTGGAACATGGTGCGGCTGCTGACCTCGGAGGGCACCACGGTACTTCTGACGACGCAGTACCTCGAGGAAGCCGATGCCCTCGCCGACACGATCACGGTGATCGATCTGGGCAAGGTCATCGCACACGGCACGGCGTCGGAACTCAAGCAGATCGTGGGAGGACGGTCGCTGCAGATCCGTCCCGCCGACCTGCGCGACACCGCCGATATCCGCGCGGTCCTCAGCCGGGTCACCGGACGTCCCGTAGGTGAGCCCGCTCGCGGCCTACTGACCACCCCGATCGAGGCAGAACAGCATTTCACCTCGATCGTCGCCGATCTCGCGGCCCGCGGCATCGCGCTCACCGAGATCTCGCTGAGTCTGCCGAGCCTCGACGAGGTCTTCTTCACCCTCACCGGCCAAGGCGCTTCCGTAGCGCCTGCCGGCACCGAAAAGGAGCTCGTCAAATGACGACCATGACCGTCCCCGAGGTCGCCGTCGCGCGCCCCTCCTCGTCGCTGCCCTGGCTGCGGCACTCGCTGTCGCTGGCCGGCCGTTCGATCAAGAAGATGATGCGTCACCCCGAGCAGTTCTTCGACGTGACGCTGCAGCCTGCACTGTTCCTCATCATCTTCGTGTACGTCCTGGGGGGCGCGATCGCCGGATCGACACACGATTACCTGCAATTCGTCCTGCCCGGAATCATGATCCAGACCGTGCTGTTCAGCACCGTGGCGATCGGCGTCAACCTCAACACCGACATCAAAGAAGGCGTGTTCGACCGGTTCCGGTCGCTGCCGACCCCCCGTTCGGCACCGCTGGTCGGCGCAACGATCGCGGAGTGTCTGCGATACGCCCTCACGATCGCCGTGACCATGATCGCCGGACTCGTCATGGGATTTCGCACCGGCACCTCCCCCGTCAAGGTCATCACTGCGCTCCTCCTGGTGCTGTTCTTCGCCTGGTGTATGTGCTGGATCGCGATCTGGCTCGGCATGATCATGCGCGAGGCAGGCTCGGTGCAAGGTATCGGCTTCCTGGCACTGTTCCCGCTGACATTCGGCTCCAGCATGTTCGCCTCGGCCGACACGATGCCCGGCTGGCTGCGCGCTTGGGTCAATATCAATCCCGTCACTCACCTGACCGACGCGATCCGCGGGCTACTGACAGGTGGGCCGGTTGCTCAGGACGCCTTCATCGCGCTCGGCACAAGCGGTCTGATCCTGGCAGTGTTCGCACCTCTTGCTGTCAGGGCGTACCGGACGAAAGCATAGGGAATGCCATGCCGATGGCCTCGCCCCGCTCGAGGGCGAGGCCATCGGCGCGCAGCGCCTCATACGTCGCGAGACCCAGGTTCTCCTGCAAGGTCTCGACGAGCCTGCGAAGATCACGGTTCATCAGGTCGGCGCGACCGCGAATCGACTCCGCGATCCCGACCAGCCGCGCGGCCCGTTCATCATCGCCGGCACTGTGCGCCAGGACGGCTGCCGCCGACGCGACCTCGGCGACGATCGGCATGTCCCTGGTGTCCAGCGCGACCCGGCCGGCCGTGACTAGCTCCTGCTGGGCGAGGTCGAAATCGCCCACGCCGCAGCGCGCCACGGCAAGGCCGGCCCGGATGGCTGCCTCCATCTGACCGCTGCCGAATTCGGAGGTGGTGTCGACATTGTCCAAGACATATTCGAGGTGCTCGACACTCGCGGCGTCATTGCCTTCGACATGTTCCAAACTCGCGAGATTCATGCGCGCGACGAGTTGCTTTCGACGGTTGCCGGAACGCTGGGCGATCTCGACACCGGCCTCGATATCGCGTCGTAGAGCCGGCAGGCCGTCCTCTCCGACGAGGGCAAGACGCAGACCCGTGACCTTCATGCTGGAGAAGTCGATGTCCTCCAGAGCTCCCAGCTCGGCCAGCATGGCCAGTGCCTCCTCCCAGGTGACGAGCGCCTCGTCGTATCGGCCGTCCAATGACTCGAGCGTGGCGCGCTGCGACAGGACCATCGCGGTCCCCCATCGATCGCCGATCCCGCGAAATTCCGCGATCGTCGGCTCGATCAGCTCGACCGACTCACCGATACGACCCGCATTGTCGAGCAGAACCAGACGGACCAGGTTGGTCGAGGCACGGGTCCAGATGTCGGTCGGCTCGGGAAGCACGCGGTCGCCCACGACCCCGAGGAACTCCATTGCGGCCAACACCACGTGCACGATCGGGTGATCGGGCCGGTGGGCGTCCCACAACTCAAGGATTCGGTCGACCTGCGGGCGCCACGCCGCGTCGTCCCCGGCGGCGAAGTGCGACCGGGCCAGGATGCCGGTGATCGACAGCGCCTGAAGGCAGATCTCGTCGTGCGGTTCGATCCGACCCGGGACAGCAAGGACCAGGTCAGCCCAGGTGAACGCCTCGACGTGCTGGCTGCGAATCGACCAGTACCACGCCAGGCCGCCGACGATGCGAGCTCCCGCGGACCGGTCGCCGCGGTCCACCGCGAAACGCAGGGCGGCCATGATGTTGGCCTGCTCGGTGTCGATCGCACTCATCGCAGCGACTTGTCCGCGTCCCCGAAGCAGCATGCCCTGGGCCTCGGCGATGGTCAGGAAATGGGCCAGGTGCGCCTCGCGCACCGTCTCCACAATCCCCCGGTCGATCAGCCGCTCGACGCCGTACTCGCGCAACGTCTCAAGCATGCGGAACCTGGGGGCGTCACCTCGGACCGGCACCAGCAGGGACTTGTCGGCCAGTGAGTCGAGGAGTTCCTCGGTGTGATCGCCTGCGAGTGACACCGCTCTCGCGCTCTCTGCCGTCACGCCGCCCGGGAACACCGCGAGCCGCTCGGCGAGGTCACGCTCAGCTTCGTCCAGGAGGTCCCAACTCCATTCGACGACCGCCCGCAACGTGCGATGACGAGGCAGGGCCGTCCGGCTGCCACCTGTGAGCAGCCGGAAACGATCCGACAACCGCGCGGCAACCTGTCCGGCCGTCAACGTCCGCAATCGCGCGGCCGCGAGCTCGATCGCAAGCGGCTGACCGTCGAGGCGAACGCAGATCTCCCGGACGGCCGGCAGCGTCTCGGCCGTGAGGGCGAACGACTGGTCGACGGCCTGAGCGCGATAGACGAAGAGTTGGACCGCGCTGTGGGCCATGGCTTCGCCGACTGTGCTGTCCGCAGCCGGCATCGTGAGCGGGTTGAGCTGATAGCCGAATTCGCCGATGATCCGCAGGGGCTCACGGCTCGTGGTGAGGATACGGAGCTTGGGCGCGTGCGCCAGGAGGTCCTCCGCGAGCGTTGCCGCCGCCTCCACGAGATGCTCGCAGTTGTCGATCAGCAGGAGCCCTTCGACGTCGCGCACCGCCTCGAGAAGTCGCGCGCGCTCATCGAGCCGGTGCGTCGCAGCCGGCCGGTCCAGCACCGCGACCTCCAACAGGCCCATGGCCGACAGGACGACGCCGATGATGCCGTCATCTCCAGTGACGGGGGCGAGCTCGGCCAGCCACACGTCCTCGAATCTGTCGAGGACGGCTCGGGCGGTCTCGACCGCGAGTCGGGTCTTGCCGGCACCGCCTGGACCCAGGATCGTGACGAGCCGGTGGTCCACGAGCGCCGCCTGCAGGTCGTCGATCGCGCTCTCCCTGCCCACGAAGCTGGTCAGTCCGGCCGGCAATGACGGGTGGCTGCGCTGCGTGCCGTGCTCGCCGCGCAGGAGGGAGAGATGTAGCTCCTGCAGTTCCGGTGACGGGTCCGCGCCGAGATCCTCAGCCAGGAGGGTTCGAAACCGCTCGTAGGCAGCCAGCGCTTCATTGGGCCGGCCCTGCGCGGCCAACCCGGTGAGGTAGAGCCGCCAGAATCCGTCGCGATAGGGATGGTCCTTCGTCAGTTGCGCCAGTTCGGCGATGGCAGCCGGATCGGTGCGGACCCTCGTCTGGATGCTCGACTCGATCGCCGTCAGACGAAACTCTTCGAGGCGGGCGGCTGCTGCGGGAGCGAACGGAAACTCCATGACGTCGGCAAGCGCCTCACCCCGCCAGAGGTCGAGCGCTTCGGCGAACCGCCCGGTTGAAGCAAAGGTCTCCAACTGGAGCGCATCGACGGAGTCGGCATGCAGGACGTAACCCGCAGGCGTCGAATCGAGGACACCGGCTGGAAGTCGGCGTCTCGTGCGGGAGACGACCGACTGGAGTGCGTTGACAGCATCAGTCGGAACGTCTTGCCCCCATAGATCGTCGATCAGCGTCGACACTGTGACGGGGCGCCCGCCGGCCAGGGCGAGTCGGGCGATGAGCGCGCGACTGCGTGGTCCGCCGAGGTCGACCTCTCGGTCGTCGACGCACACCCGCAGCGGCCCGAGGACGAATACCAGCACACCCGCCATTGTGCCTGTCTCCACCCTCCAATCAGGCAAGCCGGCTAGCGGGTCGCTTTGACACTGCGCAGGATCGCGCGCGGAGCGGTTCGAGTGAGGTACTTGGTAGACGGCTTCTTGGCCATCTCCACCGTGATGACAGCGCTCTTCTTGTGATGCCGTCTGATCCACATCGAGTACGTCCCATGGCATCTGGAAAAGCAGTCGAAGGACTTCTTGGGCAGCCGGATGTACTTGGCCAGGCGCTTGGCCCATGCCTTGTTTCCGGTATCGCGGATGTCGATGCCGTTGAGCGGCTGGTGGAAGCTGATCGTGTACCGCGGCTTGATCTTCTTGATGAAGTCACGCACCGCCCGGCTCTCCGGCTCGGAGAACGCCCGCTTGCCGCCGTAGGTCGCTCCCGAGCCCTTCTTCCACCCGGTCGAGAAATTGCGATTGAGATCGACCTTGCGGGCGTTCTGTCGACGGTTCTTGGCAACACCGTCAGGGTTGACGACCGGGACGACCCAAATGTCGGCGCCTTTGATCGGTCGGCCGTCACGCAGGGCGCGCAGCGTCTTGATCGCGCCCTTCTCGTTGCCGTGCATACCGGCCAGCAGCACCATCTTCTTGGACGAACGGGGATTGCCCAGTCGCCACGCCACGATGTCACGGCCCTTGACGCTCTTGCCGATGACCCGCTTCTCGATCACCGCCGGACGTTTCTCCTCGGCAGCCTGCGCCGGCACCGCCAATGACGGCACCAGCAATCCGACACACATCACACCCGCGAAGCCGACCAAACGCATGCGGCCATCATCACCCGGTTACGGCGAGGACGCTAGATCAGGCGCCGGTCGTTGGCCCAGCGGGTCAGCTCGTGGCGACTCGACAACTGCAGTTTGCGCAGGACACTCGACACATGGGTCTCGACGGTTTTGATCGAGATGAACAGCTCCTTGGCGACTTCCTTGTAGGCGTAGCCACGGGCAATCAATCGCATGACCTCGCGTTCGCGCTCGGTCAGCCGATCGAGGTCCTCGTCGACCTGGGCGATCTCGATCGTCCCGGCGAAGGCGTCCAGCACGAATCCGGCAAGCCGTGGCGAGAAGAAGGCATCACCTGCCGCGACTCGATTGATCGCGTCGAGCAGCTCGGGGCCCGAGATGTTCTTGGTGACATAGCCACGTGCGCCGGCCCGGATGATGCCGATGACGTCTTCTGCAGCATCGCTGACCGACAGCGCCAGGAACTTCATGTCGGGATGGCGCACGTGGAGCCGCCGGATCACCTCGAGTCCCCCGCCTCCGGGCATGTGTACGTCGAGCAGTACTACGTCAGGTGTCGTCGCGGCGATGGCTGTGACGGCACTCTCGACGTCCTCAGCCTCGGCCACGACGTCGACAGGACCTTCGATCTCGGCCCGCACGCCCGTGCGGAACATCGCGTGATCGTCGACGATCGCAACACGCAGGGTCATGATGTGGCCTCTTCACTTGCAGCGTTTTCGGGATGGGTGCTCTCAGACTCGGCCCGCCGGATCGGGACGCGAAGTGCGACCTCGGTGCCTTCTCCTGGCTGACTTCGGATCGTAGCGGTGCCACCATGACGTTCGATCCGACCGATGATCGAACCACGCACACCCATCCGATCGTCGGCGATCGTATCGAGGTCGAATCCGACGCCGCGGTCTCGGATGAAGACTTCGGCGGCCCGTCCGTCCGACTCCACATACACGTCAATGCGATCCACTCCCGCATGCTTCGCGGCATTGACCATCGCCTCACGGCTCGCCCGTGCAAGTGCTGTGACATCGGGGTCCAGCGCCGAATCACCGACCGCGACAACCTCGACCGGAACATGGTGGACGTCCTCGATCTCCGCGGCCGACAGTCTCAGCGCGCCGACGAGCGAGTCACCGGACTCCTCGTCACTGCCATAGAGCCACGACCGCAGTTCGCGTTCCTGGCGGCGTGCGAGTGTCGCCACGGTCGCCGCGTCACCCGCATTCTTCTGCAGCAGCGCCAAAGTCTGCAAGACCGAGTCGTGCAGATGCGCGGCGACATCAGCTCGCTCCTGCGATCGGACGCGCTCACGTCGCTCGTCGGTGAGATCTCTGGCTTGATTGGCGATCCACGGTCCGAGCAGCAGACCGATTCCCAACAAAGCGATGACCAACGCGGCAGCCAGATCCAGTGCCGCACCCCAGCCGCCTTCCTGCGAGAGCAGGTACAGGGCCGCCACCAGGACCAACACGGCCCCCGCTGCGATCCTGGAGGCGAAGGCCCAGCCTTGAGTGCCTCGCATCCAGCGCGCCCAGGCGGCGTTGTCGAGCTGACGCCAGATCACCGCGATGCCGACGACACCGATCAGCAACGGCAAGAACAGGCCGCCGTTGACACCTCGTCCACTCGCCTGGATCACCAGAAGGACGCCAATGCCCATCGCGACGAGCGCGACCGACTGCACGGTCTCGCGCTGACGTGGCACGCTCCCAGTGCGCAGGCCCCGCCGTGTCGCGGACTCCAGACCGGGCGACAGTTCGGGAGCCTGCAGGGGCAGGAGGCGCCACAGCAACAGATAGGCGATGACGCCGATGCCGTTGAACCAACTGCCGACGACGAACACCAGCCGGACGTACAGCACCGGAACGCCGAAGTGTTCGGACAGCCCCGTCGCGACGCCGCCGATGAGTCGGCGATCGGCCGGCCGATAGGCACGGCGGTAGGTCATGGCGTCTTCTGGCACACCATGATCGTCACATGGGCATGCGTGTGTGCGCCATCAGGATCGCCCCTGAGCGGGCCAAGGGTAGGTTCAGGGTCGTACCCGATGTGCCGGACCCCTTGCCCGCGACAAGATGGGGTTATGAACGACACCCAGCAGCCACCGACAGCATCGGGGCCGGACGACGACTTCGACGCACGCAAGCTGCGCAGCATCACCGACATGCGGCGTTCGAAGGACGACCGCATCATCGCCGGTGTCTGCGCGGGCGCCGCCAGATACCTCAACATCGATCCCGTCGTCGTGCGAGTCGTACTCGCCGTACTGACGTTCGCAGGCTTCGCCGGCGCCATCATCTACCTCGCAGCATGGTTCCTGCTGCCGTCCGAAGGCGCTGAGAAGAGCGTCGCGGCCGACTGGCTCAACCTCGACAAGAACGAGGAGCAGGTGCGCGTCGCGGGCATGGTCGGTGCCGTCGTGCTGGCTGTCTTGTCGGCGGTCGGCGACGGCAGCTGGTCCTGGTGGGGCAGCGCACCCTGGTGGCTGATCCCGTTCGCGATCGTGGCGTACTTCGTGTGGATCCGTCCACGCCGTCGCCGTGAGGCACGCGAAGCCGCCCAGACCCCCCAGACGCTGCACTATTCGGCGGAAACGGGCAGTGCGACACAGATTCTTGTTCCATCGGCCGCACCCCGCTCGAAGTCTCACGCGCTGCTGGGCCTGACCACATCGGTCACCCTGATCGCGCTGGCCGCGACCTGGATCTATGAGGAGACGCAAAAGGGCATCCCTTGGACGGTCTACATCGCGGTCGCCCTCGGCGTCGTCGCCATCGGTCTCCTGGTCGGTACGTTCTTCGGCAATGGCGGCGGACTCATCGCGATCGGCTGCCTCCTGGCAGTGACACTCGCGGTGGGCTCCCTGGTCCCCGAAGGTGGATTCGGGGAGGACCGTCAGATACCCACGACGGCCAGCGAACTCGAGCCGAAGTACCAGCACGGCGTCGGCCTCCTGGAGCTCGACCTCACTCAGGTCGACGACCTGGAGGCGCTGACAGGGCGGACGGTGAAGCTGAGGCTCGGCGTCGGTCAGACCCGGGTGCTGGTGCCCCGCGGGCTCAATGTCGACATCACCTCCCACCTGTCCGCGGGCGACATCTCGATCTTCGGCCGCAACGCCAACGGCACCGACAACGACCTGGACGTTCCGTCCACCAGCCAACCGGCACTGACCCTCGACATCAGTCAGCGCCTCGGACAGATCGAGGTGATCCGCAAATGACCAGACATTCATTCCGCTGGGAGAATCTCGCCTTCGGCGTGTTCTTCCTGGCCATCATCGGTAACTGGGCGGTCTGGGAGCGCGATCTCTTGTCGCCCCGAGAACTCAGCCTGACAGCGGCCGGCGCACTGATCGTCATCGGTGTTCTCGGCACCGCAGCGACACTGTGGCCGACTCGAAAGACCCCGACCTCATCATCCCCCGAAGGAGTAACGCATGAAGAAGCTGACCCGCAACCGTGACGAGAAGTGGATCGGTGGCGTCTGCGCAGGAATCGCCGACTACACCGGTCTCGACGTCATCGTCGTCAGATTGATCGTGGCGATCGGAACCGTGATCAGCGCCGGAACAGGCCTGTGCGCCTACGCCGTCGCATGGATCCTGATGCCGAGTCGGCCAGAGAACGTCACGGTGTGGGCGCAGGCGACTGACGTGCCAACCACTGCGACCGAGCCCGGACAGCCGTCTGGGTGAAGTCGGAGAACACCCCATCGACCCCTGCATCGAAGAAGGCAAGGTACTCGCCCACGGCATCGCCGTGGGCGGCCTTGTCGGTTCCGACCCGCAAATCGTTCGGGAGGAAGTTGTTCTCGTTGCGCATGGTCCAGATGTGCACCAGCAGGCCGAGACGGTGGGCGTTGCGCACCAACTTGGTCGGACCGGCCAGCCGAGCACGCAGGTCACGTCGGATGACTTGGCTCTTGTTGGGACCGATCCCATCTGCGTATTCGGCGATCTTCGCCAGCTCTGCTGGTTTGCGCATCTTGCGGTAGGTCCTGGAGTCGCCCGCTGCGACCAGATCGTACGGAGCACCCTGCCGGTCCATCAATTGGATCAACGTCAGCGGGGTGCGCGGTCGCAATGCCCGCAGATTACCGGTCTCCATCGACTGGATGATGATCTTGGCAGCTGAATGGTTGGCCCCACGACGTTCCAGGTCGGCGATCAACAGGTCGTTGAGATCCAGGCCGATCCCGGCGAAGTACGTCGGATGTTTGGTCTCGACGTACACCCCGATCGGCTCATCCCGTCCGACGCTGACCTCTTCCGCGATCGTGAGCACTTCATCGAAGGTCAGAATCGGTTCGGTGTGGGCCAGGCCGATGTTCTGCGGCCGAAGTTGTGGCAGTCGCTCGCGCGCCCGCAAGGTCTTGATCTCATCGAGGGTGAAGTCTTCGGTGAACCAACCGGTGTGCGGGACACCGTCGATGACTTTGGTGGTCTTCCGGTCGGCGAATTCGGGCCGCGCCGCGACGTCTGTCGTACCACTGATCTCGTTCTCGTGCCGGACGACAAGCACGCCGTCCTTGGTCGAGACGACATCGGGTTCGATGTAGTCGCAGCCCTGCTCGATCGCGAGCAGATAGGACGGGCGAGTGTGTTCGAGTCGTTCACCGGGAACTCCGCGGTGACCGATGACGATGGGGATCGTGGACACAGGTTCCATCAAACCGTATGCGGTGCCGCTCGTGTCGGACCATGCACGAGACGCACGGCACCGTCACGGCGCGGATCGGCCGCCGCGACCAGGTGACCGTCGGCCTGGCGCAAGGTGGCGGCCACTCCCCCGTAGTACATCGTCAGATCGGTCTCGGTCTTGATCACCTCGGATCGGCGCCCGGCCCGGTGCACGTGGACCCGCGGCCGATTGATCGCCTGCTGCAGGCCGAGCCCGCCGTTGACGAAGCCGGCCAGAGCCTGGACGATCGCCGTGGTGATCCGATCCGCACCTGGAGAGCCGATCGCCAGCGCAGATCCATCCTCGTGGTGGCCGACAGTCGGAGCCATGTTGGACAACAGCCGGGTGCCCGGCGCAAGCCCGTGCAGGCCACGCGGGTTGAGTTCCTGCTCGCCGAGACAGTTGTTGAGCCATATCCCAGTGCCTTGCGCGATCATGCCCGAGCTGTAGCCCGACGAGACCGTGACCGAGCACGCCCCGCCCTCGCTGTCGGTCGCCGACACATGTGCCGTCGACCCAGACTCGAGAACTGCCAGGTGATCGCGGTCGACGAGGTCGAGGTAGGCAGCGCCGTCCCGTGTCAGATCGTCGCTGTGGTCGAGTACGTCGAGACGGTGGCCCAGGACTGCGCGTTGCACGCGGACCAGGTGCTCGACGTCATCGGGCGACCAGTCGCCGTGTGGGCGTCCGTCGAGCAGCCGCAGCATCGCCGCGACGCACACCCCGCCCACTGATGGTGGTGGGTTCGTTCCGAACGTCCATCCACCGATTCTGCTGAGCAGCGCGGGGCGGACCACCGGTCGGTATGCCGCCAAGTCCGCGGCACTCAGGATCCCGCCCCGGCGCACGACGTCATCGCTGATGAGCCTGGCCAGCTCACCGGTGTGCAGCGTACTGGCACCGTCGGCAGCGATCAGCTCGAGCGAAGCGGCGAGATCTGGCAGCACGATGAGGCCGGTCTCGATATCGCCGTGGACATCGTGGACTGCTGCGCTGCTCTCGTCATCCCATCCGAAGATCGTGCCGTGAACGTATTCGAGGTAGTAGCGCGATGCCGAGCTGAGCCGGAAACCCCGCCGAGCCACCTCGACGGCGGGCGACACCAGCTCTCGCCACGGGATGCTGCCCCACCTGCGATGGGCTTCCTCGAATGCCGCGAGTGAACCGTGGGCCGCCACGGAACCCGGGCCGACCGTCACCGTCACGCCTCCGCCGTAGTCGGTGTCGATGTCCCAGGTTCCGGCGCCCAGCGCCTGTCCCCGACCGGGCATGTCCATCCAGCCGTCGACCGTTTGCGGCGCGCTGCCATCTGGCGGTTGGACCGTGATGAATCCCCCGGAGCTGAGCGAGACGATCCCCGCCTCATTGACCATCGTCACGAGCGCGGCGGCGAGTGCCACATCGATCGCATTGCCGCCGGCGCGGGCCACCTGCTCACCTGCGTCGGCTGAGGCCTCATTGGGTGCGGCGAGTGCGATGTCAGGCATCTCGGCAGGCTACTCCTCCCGCTGTGGCTTGCGGGTATGATGGACTCCGGTGCGCCGGGAAGCCTGGTCGGCATGGAACAGCCGACCCCCGAGGAGATCTTGTGACGCACACCCCGCCCGAGAAGAAGTCAGGCCTGCTGGCTCGAGGCTCATGGCCTGAAACGTCACGGATCGCCGATATCCTGCGCCAGGAGACCATCGGCGGAATCCTGCTGATCATTGCGGCAATCGCTGCCCTGATCGCGGCGAATGTCGGCGACGGCTACGCCGAGCTGCGCGACACTGTTGTGGGTCCTTCTGCGCTTCACCTGGATCTGTCGCTTGGTGCCTGGGCCGCCGACGGGCTGCTCGCGATCTTCTTCTTCGTCGCTGGGGTCGAGCTCAAGCGGGAGTTCGTTGCCGGTGACCTACGTGATCCGCGCCGGGCCGCTATCCCGATCGCCGCCGCAGTGGGCGGCATGATCGTGCCGGCCGCGATATTCACCCTGGTCAACCTCGGCGGATCGATGCGCGGTTGGGCGATTCCGACAGCGACTGACATCGCCTTCGCGCTGGCGGTGCTCGCGGTGATCAGCACCCATCTGCCTACCGCACTGCGCACATTCTTACTGACCCTCGCGATCGTGGACGATCTGTTGGCCATCATCGTGATCGCGGTCTTCTACACCAGCGAGCTCAAAATCCTCTGGTTGCTCGCCGCACTGATCCCCCTCGCCGTGTTCACGATCTTGGTTCAGCGACGCGTACGCGCGTGGTGGATCCTGCTGCCACTCGCCGTCACGATCTGGGCCATGGTGCATGCTTCCGGGATCCACGCGACGGTAGCCGGTGTGCTGATGGGGTTCGCCATCCCGGTGCTGACCCGCAAGGGCCACGAGGGGCCTGGTCTGGCCGAACACTTCGAGCACGTCTTCCGGCCGATCTCGGCCGGCGTCGCGGTACCGGTCTTCGCCTTCTTCTCCGCGGGCGTCGCGATCGGCGGATTCTCCGGGCTACGCTCGGCGCTGACCGATCCGGTCACGATCGGTATCATCGCAGGCCTTCTTGTGGGCAAAACCGTCGGCGTGTTCAGCACGACGTGGCTGGTCGCACGGTTCACCCGGGCCGAGCTCGACGACGACCTCGCCTGGATCGATGTGCTCGGTCTGTCGATGCTTGCCGGCATCGGGTTCACGGTGTCCCTGCTGATCGGGGAACTCGCCTACGGTCCCGGCAGCGCGGCTGACGAGCACGTCAAGGTCGGGGTGCTGGTTGGCTCGTTGGCCGCAGCAATCGCCGCCTCAGTGCTACTGCGATTGCGCAATCGTCACTACGCCGACCTTCATGAGACAGAAGGACGGGACGACGACGGTGACGGGGTCCCCGACGTCTATCAGTCGTAGTCCGACTCGTTGTCGAGCGAGATCCAATCGGAGGACGGCTGCTTGGTCGTCCGACCGTCCTTCGTCACCAACAAGGTGCCGTCATAGGCCTGCACGGCATAGCTCACGCCATCGTTCTCAGCGACGAAGGCATCAAGCGACGGGTCGTACTCGCCCTTGGCGTCGACAGGTTCGCCGCCAGATGCCTGGGTGACGAACCGGAAGTCGACCCCGGATGCGTCTCGCCCACAGATCGAAGTCTTGGCTCCGCTGGTTGTCGTCTTGTAGAGGATCACAGGATAGGAGCCGCCACATGCCAACCCCAGACCGGCCTTCTTCTCCTCGGCCTGCGTCACCGGTGCAGTACCGCAATCAGGCAACAAGCTGTCCTGCTTGACCCCTTCGACGTTGAACTGCGTCGTGGGGCCCTCACATGGCCCCTTGGTCTTGTCTGGCTTCGGGGTCGGCGTCGTGGCCGAAGGCGTCGGAGTCGCGGTAGCAGTCGGCACAGCGGTCTCAGACGTACGTGTCGCGAGAGGCTTGGCCTCACTGTCGTCGTCGCCCATCCTCCACAGCACGAGTGCCGTAGCGATTACTAGAACGACCACGGCGGCCACCGCGAGGGTGCGCCGCTTGGCAGCGGTCTGACTCAAGGTGTTGCCTCCCGATTGACTTCCTCGACCCTAACAAGTGCCACAGACGGCTACTCCCACTCGATGGTTCCTGGGGGCTTGCTCGTGATGTCGAGCACGACCCGGTTGACCTCGTCGACTTCATTCGTGATCCGAGTGGAGATCTTCTCCAGCACCTCGTACGGCAACCGGCTCCAGTCGGCGGTCATGGCATCCTCGCTCGACACCGGCCGCAACACGATGGGATGCCCGTACGTCCGTCCGTCGCCCTGTACGCCCACCGACCGCACATCGGCCAACAGGACCACCGGGAACTGCCAGATCGTGTTGTCGAGACCGGCTGCGGTCGTCTCTTCCCGGACGATCGCATCGGCTTTGCGCAGCACTTCGAGGCGTTCCTCGTCGACGGCTCCCACGATCCGGATCGCGAGTCCCGGGCCAGGGAACGGATGGCGTCCCACAATCGCCTCGGGGATGCCGAGCTGGCGACCGACGTCACGCACCTCGTCCTTGAACAACGTGCGCAGCGGTTCGATCAGACTGAATTCCAGATCTTCTGGCAACCCACCCACATTGTGGTGACTTTTGATGTTGGAGGCGCCGGTTCCGCCACCGGATTCGACGACGTCGGGATATAACGTGCCCTGCACCAGGAACTTCACCGGGGCGCCCGGCGTCGCGAGAACCTCCCGCTCAGCAGCCTCGAAAACGCGGATGAACTCGCGACCGATAATCTTGCGCTTCTCCTCAGGGTCGGTGACCCCGGCCAGGAAGCCCAGGAACTGGTCCTTCGCGTCGACGACTTTCAGATCGACGCCCGTGGCCTCGACGTAGTCCTTCTCGACCTGTTCGGCCTCGCCTTGGCGCAGCAGCCCATGATCCACGAACACCGCTGTCAGCTGATCGCCGATCGCGCGCTGCACGAGCGCCGTCGACACCGCGGAGTCCACGCCGCCTGACAGCGCAGAGATGACTCGCGCGTCGCCGACCTGCTCACGGATCAGGTCGATCTGTTCATCGACGATATTGCTGCTGGTCCAGCTCTGACGGCAGCCTGCGATGTCCACGAGGAACTTCTCGAGGATCCGCTGGCCGTGCTCACTGTGCAAAACCTCGGGGTGCCACTGGACGCCGGCCAGGCGCCGATCGGCATCCTCGAAAGCGGCCACCGTCGCACGGGGTGAGCTGGCGTTCACCAAGAAGCCGTCGGGAGCGGTCACGACCTCGTCACCGTGCGACATCCATGAATCCAGGGTCGTCGGCAAACCGGCTAACAAAGTGCCAGGTTCCACAACGTTGACGTTGGTGCGCCCGTACTCACGCTGCCCGGTGTGGGCGACTGTGCCACCCAAGACCTGAGCCATGGCCATGAAGCCGTAGCAGATCCCGAATACCGGAGTCTGTCCGTCGAACAGCGCGACGTCGAGGTGGGGAGCGCCCTCTTCATATACCGACGACGGCCCACCCGACAGGATGATCGCAGCAGGCTTCTTGGCCAGCATCTCGGCAACCGGCATCGTGTGCGGGACGATCTCGGAGTAGATCCGAGCCTCTCGGACACGGCGGGCGATCAGCTGGGCATACTGTGCCCCGAAGTCGACGACAAGGACAAGATCATGTTCGGAGCTCACCGGGCTACTCTACCGGTCGAGAACTTTCTTGATGAACGTCGTAACCCTTGAACCGGACGGTCGTTTTACAGGGTGGATCTAACAGCACTCCCTCCCGTTAGATCATGTGCTGCTCCTCGTGGCACAACAGAACCCGGCCGGTGATCTCCCTCTCGGTCGGGTTCTGTGCTGTCTGGACGCTTGCGCAGTCCGAACAGCGCGAAGACCAAGACCATCACCGCTATCCAACGCACCAGAATATTGAGCGCGAGGGCAAGCGCATCGATGTCTGTCGGATTCTCCCAAGGCGAACCGAAGTGGATCTCCCCAGGCAGCGGGGGCGTAGCCGACGATGTCTGGGTCACCCAGACCATCGGCCAGCCCGTGGAAATCTGATAGCCCCCGGGGCCGGGAGCCGTGTTGACCGTCACGCTGCTGGTCCATGCCATGAGCAGCACAAAAGCAGCTGCCAGCAGAAGGCTCACTCCTGCTGGCGCAACGATGCGCAGCATCCATCCTCTTCTACGTTTCATCGCGTCAGGATGTCACGCTGAGAGCGTTCGGACGCCACGATCCCGCCCACACCACGTCTTTGATGGATATTCATCCCATCCCACACTCGCCTAGTGGTGGTAGGTGCGGCCACTGCAGGTGCAAAAGGGCATGGAAATGGGTCGAGGCCGCCCCCTTAAGGG
>NZ_JBFUME010000011.1:0-263578 GCF_054049535.1 Aeromicrobium sp. P5_D10 | reverse complement strand
TGGGTGGGCCCGTGGGGCCAGGGGATCTGATGGTCGAGATCGCACTCGACTGCTGGACGGCTACAGGTGGCGAACTGGCACGTTCCGTCGCGGAACTCGACAGCTCGGCGAAGCTTGGATGAGGGTCGGTAGCCGATTTCGGCAATGTCGAGAATGTGGCCGAGGGGATTTTTGAGGATGCGATAGAAGATCGTGCCGGGTTCGGCCGCGAGGTCACGGACCATGTCGGCCGGTAGCGCGAAGGAACCGTCGAGGGCTACGCCTGGCTCGTCAGTCAGACCGGCCAGAGATTCGAGCGTGGCCACGACGCCGATGACGGCCCTGCGGTTGGTCGAGCYRTGRCCGCGCCCGAGCATCTGGTCGACGAACGCGTCAGCGCGCATCTGGTCGATGTTGCGGTCGCCGGACGGCTTGTTTCTGGCCATTGTGGTCAGCAGATCGCTGATCTGAGCGGCATCGGTTGTCTTGATGTACGCGGTCAGTCGGGTCATACCGTCATCACCATGTTTGGCCCACACCGACCGTTTSGCGTATTCATCACGCGCGCGAGCTCTGGCGGCTTCTGGTTCGGCACGGGCCACGAACCGGTTCAACCATCCTTTGACCTGCGACGGGGTGTGGTTGGAGGCATAYCSCCCGAYCCGGTGGTCCAGCCTGGCCCGGGACTCGGGGTCGCGGAGCTTCTCGGCGGCCGCMGCGATCAGACCGACCCGGTAAGAATCGATCTCACCATCGAGGTGAGCCTGCCACGTCAAGGGCATGGTGCCACGGATCCGACGGGCTGCGGCCAACCGGTCGACGTCGCTGCCTCGACTTGGGCACGCTCGACCTCACGTGCGGCGATCCGGTCGAGGATCACCTGCGCCGGGTCGATTTCTGAGGCCATACATCGAACCTAGAAGACGCCTCCGACACCCGGTTTTGGCTGCAGCGCGGTTGTCCACAGGCCTTGTCACAACACCCAGTTCATCGGCGGTGGACGAAGACCAAGTCACTCTCAATGTCTTTGGCCGCAGCCAGCAGCTTCGGCAGGAAGTTCTCCACGATCTCTTCGGCGTCGCCCCGCAGCGCACTCGCCGACACGTTGAGTGCCGCAAGTATCTGGCCAGCCGGCAATCGAATGGGCACGGCAAGCGATCGGAGCCCTTCTTCGAGCTCTTCGCTGACCATCGACCAGCCCTTTTCACGCACCACGGCGATTTCGTCGAGCAGCGCCTGGCGGTCAACCAGCGTCCTGGAAGTGAACTTCTTACGTTCGTGCTGATCGAGATATGACTCGAGCTCTTCTGCCGAGCGGCCCGCGAGCAGAACGCGACCCATCGACGTCGCATAGGCCGGCATTCGAGTTCCCACACCGATATCGACAGACATGATCCGCCGCTTGGCGACTCGCGCGACGTAGACGATGTCCTTGCCGTCGAGGATGGCAACGGATGAGGACTCCTGAGTGGCTGCGGTCAAGCTCTCCAAATGCGGCGCCACCAGCGTCGGCAGATTCATCGATGAGAGGTAGGCGTAGCCCAGTTCGAGGATCTTGGGCCGCAGGCTGAAGTTCTTTCCGTCAGTCGCGACGTAGTCGAGGTCGACCAGGGTGTGCAGAACCCGTCTGGCTGTCGCACGTGTGAGTCCTGCCCGACGGGCGACTTCCGACAAGGTGAGTCTGGCGTGCTCTGCGTCGAACACCCGAATGACGGTCAGACCACGGACCAAAGACTGCACCTGAGTGCCTGATTTGGCATCGCTCTCGTCCTGCTCCGTCACAGGGACACCCTAGCCGTGGCATCGAAGGGAGCTACCGCCATCGTCGAGGAATACTTCGACGCTCAGCGCGGAGAGGACCTGTTCATCTAGGCGAGCTGACTCAGAACCGCATCGGATCGACCTGGATCCGCGGTAGTGAGAGCTTGGCCGCGCTGCGGGTCGCCACGATTTCCCGCAACGCATTCGCTAGCGCCGCTCCCTCACGTCGGGGTGCTCTGACGATCAGACGCTGTCCGGCCGACGGATCGCGCGGGTCGACCGGCACGGGACCGAGCACTTCGGCATGCGGCGTCCAGGTTCGCCCGGCCAGTTCGGCCAAGACGTCATCGTCTGCGTCGATGATCGCGAGCCTGCCGGTCGGCGGCAGGCGGGTCTCCGTCCGGTCGGCCAGTTCGCGCGCAGCAAACCCTGCCGGGTCGGCGCGCACAAGTGCCTGAAGTGTGGTCGGATCACCTACCGCGACGGCGGTGGCCCCTTCACCGGCCAGCGCCAATGCGTTGAACCAGCGGCGATGCGACTCCTCCTCGACGCGTACGTCGTCGCGAGCCAGCATGAGCCAAGTGTCGAGCAAGACGACGACGGAGTAGCCGCCTTCGACATGCGGCTCTGCTCCTGGGGTCGCCAGCACAAGAACGGGGCCAGGTTCCACCGAATCGCGGATCGTCTGACCACCCGACGTCACGACCTCCAGCTTCGGGAACGCTCGCGCGAACTCCTCGGCCGTTCGCAGCGCCCCCACAACAGGCGACCGGAGCCGGGTGCCTTGGCACTCACTGCACCGCCACGACGGTTCGCTCACGCCGCACCAGCGACACGTGACCGGCTGGGAGGCCGATCTCTGCATGAGCGGTCCTTGGCAGTGCCTGCAGCGGGCCGGATGACGGCAGGTCTGGCATGACAACGATTCGCGGTATCCCCGGCGCGGGACCTGTATCAGCACCGGACCAGAAGCCTTGCGAATCGCCGCGAAGACCTCCTTAGGCAGCCGGACCGGAGCAGAACCGTCGACGACACCGTCGGTCACCGCCAGCCGCGGCCATCGGTCGCGTCTGGTGTCGCGATCTGCCACGATCTCGCCGGCCCATCGGCTTTCGACGAGAAGCTGCGCCTCGGCGGTTCGGACATAACCACCCAACAGCAAGGCAGCTTTCTGCTCAGTAGCCCGCAGCAACAGCACGTCGCGCGCATGCGGATAGGGCGACCGTGGTTCGGCGAACAGATCGTCTCCGTCGTCCCAGATCGCGACCAGGCCGAGATCTTTGACCGGCGCGAAAGCCGCCGCACGTGTGCCGACCACGATCTGCACATCACCGCGCGACAACGCCAGGAACGAGCGGTAGCGGCGCGCTGGTGGCTGCGCCGCAGTCAGCGTGACGTGGTGTCCCTCCCCCAGCACTTCGGTGAACACCGCGTCCCACCGAGCGACATCGCGCTGGTCGGGAACACACACAACCGTGCCGCGACCGGCGTGCAGCGCAGCGAGAGCAGCCTGCGCCATCGAGCGGGCCGGATCATGGCCCGGGACGGCGTTCCAGCAGGCTCGTGGGCTCTCACCGGCCAGCAATGCGGCGAGGAACGAAGCACCGGCCTCGTAGTCGTTCCAACCATCTGAGGTGGCATCGGGCAGCCGGGCCGGCCGCACCGGACGTGCTTGTGCCTCGGCGCGGGCATGTCGCGGCGGAATCGCCAGTCGGAGGACATCACCCAGGACGCCGGCGTACCGATCGGCAACCGCACGAGCCAGCGTCAGGACCTCAGGCCTCAGGACCGGTTCGGACGACACGACCTTGGCCAGGAAGGCCAGTTTGCCCTCGTGTGCGCTGTCTGCCATCCGCTCGACCACGAATCCATCGACCATCCGACCGGCGAAACGTATCTTGACCCGACAACCGGGCACCGCCTCGGCATCGAGTTCGGCCGGGACCCGGTAGTCGAAGGGCCGGTCGAGATGCGGGAGGCCGGAGTCGACGACGACCCGGGCGACGGGGTCGGTCGCAGCCGCCTGTTGGGCCGGTTTGACCTTCTTCGCAGCCTTCTTCGGCGTGGGGACGGACGAAGGGACCAGAGCTAGCTGCTCTGGTCCCTCATCCGACGTCACGTGCCAGTTCTATCAGCCGGCGGTGACACCTACTTTGTCGCAGCTGCCTTCAGTGCCTCGGCGCGATCGGTGGTCTCCCACACGACGCCCGGGAGCTCACGACCGAAGTGGCCGTACGCGGCAGTCTGGGCGTAGATCGGCTTGAGCAGGTCGAGGTCGCGGATGATCGCGGCCGGACGCAGATCGAAGACCTCGAGCACAGCGGCCCGGATCTTGTCGACCGGCACAGTCTCTGTGCCGAACGCCTCGACGTAGAAGCCGACCGGGTGAGCCTTGCCGATTGCGTACGCGACCTGCACCTCGACCTTGGACGCGAGTCCGGCGGCCACGATGTTCTTGGCGACCCAACGCATCGCGTAGGCGGCCGAACGGTCGACCTTGCTCGGATCCTTGCCCGAGAACGCGCCGCCGCCGTGACGGGCATAGCCGCCGTAGGTGTCGACGATGATCTTGCGACCCGTCAGGCCGACATCGCCCATGGGGCCGCCGATGACGAACTTGCCGGTCGGGTTGACCAGCAGTCGGTAGTCGGAGGTGTCGATGTCGAATCCCGCGAGCACGACGTCGACGACATGCTTCTTGATGTCGACCGCGAGCTGCGCATCCAGATCGATGCCCTCTTCGTGCTGGGTCGACAGCACGACGGTGTCGACGCGAACCGGCTTGTCGTTGTCGTCGTACTCGACCGTGACCTGAGTCTTGCCGTCAGGACGCAGGTACGGCAGCGTGCCGTCCTTGCGAACTGCCGTGAGCTGCTCGGCGAGACGATGCGCGATCGTGATGGGCAAGGGCATCAGTTCGGGAGTCTCGTCACAGGCGAAACCGAACATCAGACCCTGGTCGCCGGCGCCCTGCAGATCGAGCGGATCGGCCGAACCCTCGGTCCGTCCCTCGAATGCGGTGTCGACGCCCTGTGCGATGTCGGGCGACTGCGCGTCGAGGGTGATCTGGACGCCGCATGAAGCACCGTCGAATCCCTTGACCGAGGAGTCGTAACCGATTTCGAGGACGCGGTCACGTGCGATCTTCGCGATGTCGGCATATGCCTCGGTCGTGACCTCGCCGCCGACGACGATGAGGCCGGTCGTGATGAATGTCTCGCACGCGACCCGGCTCTTGGAGTCCTGGGCAAGCAGCGCGTCCAACACGCTGTCGCTGATCTGGTCGGCGATCTTGTCCGGGTGACCCTCGGTCACTGACTCGGACGTAAAGAAGCGGCTCACTATTACTCCTGGGTTGACGACTGTTCGAAAGTGTAACGAGCGAAACGTCTCGCGGTTTTGCTCAGTCCAAGCGCTGGACCACTGCATCCCAGATCACGTGGGAGAGGGCCGTCTTGGAACCGAGCGGAAATTGTTTGAGTGTGCCGTCGGCGCCGAGCAGAACGGCTTCATTGTCTTCGCGGCCGAATGCCTTGCCTGCGCTCACATCATTGACGACGAGTAGATCACAGCCCTTACGGGCCAGCTTGGCCCGAGCATGCTCGATGACCGTGGCATGTGCATCGCCGGTCTCTGCCGCGAAACCGACGATGACCGGGTGGGTGCCCGTCCGTGTCTTGACGAGCTCGGCCAGGATGTCAGGGTTCTCCACCAGGTGGATCTGCGGCGCGACACCGTCGGGAGTCTTCTTGATCTTGGCATCGACGAACTCCGCCGGGCGAAAATCAGCCGGGGCGGCGGCCATGACGACGGCGTCGGCCGAAGCGGCGGCCAACTGCACCTGTTGGCGCAGTTCCTCGGTGCTCACGACGTCGATGACCTCGACACCTGCCGGGCGGGCCAGCGAGACGTTGGCGGCGACGACCGTGACGCGGGCGCCGCGGGCCACTGCTGCCTCGGCCAGGGCGAAGCCCTGACGTCCCGATGAGCGATTGCCGAGGTAACGGACCGGATCGAGGTATTCACGCGTGCCGCCTGCGGACACCACGACGTGGCGTCCGGCCAGATCCTGCGGATGTCCTTCGAGAACGTTCAAGGCGGCGGCGAAGATCTCGGCCGGCGCGGGAAGCCGCCCCTTGCCTGTATCGACGCCTGTCAGACGTCCGACGGCAGGTTCGAGCACGACACATCCGCGGGACCGCAGGGTCTCGACATTGGCCTGTGTGGCTGCGTTCTCCCACATCTCGGTGTGCATCGCCGGTGCGAACACAACCGGACAGCGGGCCGTGAGCAGGGTGTTGGTCAGCAGATCGTCCGCTAGTCCGTGGGCGGCCTTGGCCAAGATATTGGCCGTCGCAGGAGCCACGAGCACCAGATCGGCCGACTGGCCGATGCGGACGTGAGCCACCTCGTCGACATGCTCGAACACGCCGACCTGGACCGGTTTGCCGCTCAGGGCCTCCCACGTGGCCGCGCCGACGAAGTTCAGTGAAGACTCCGTCGGCACGACGCGGACACTGTGGCCCGACTCGGTGAAAAGTCGCAACAGCTCCGCGGCCTTGTAGGACGCGATCCCACCCGATACTCCGAGGACGATCTCAGTCATGGTGCAACCTCCGGGGTGGAGGTCAGGCCTTCTCTGCAGCTGCCGCTTCGGCCTCGGGGTCGATGTCTTCGACGGTCAGCAGATCGGCGTTGATCTCGCGCAGCGCGATCGACAGCGGCTTCTCCTGGACGCCGGTCTCGAGCAGCGGTCCGACGTACTCGAGCAGGCCTTCACCGAGCTGCGAGTAGTAGGCATTGATCTGGCGCGCACGCTTGGCGCTGTACAGCACGAGCTTGTACTTGCTGTCCGCCTTCTCGAGCAGATCGTCGAGCGGCGGGTTGGTGATGCCGATGGCAGTCGAACGTGTCGTGGACACAGAGCCTCACAGAAAAGACGGTTTGATGGGGGTGTTCATTCAAGAACCGACCCGGCTGGAGCCGGATCTGAACAAGTCTACCAATTCTTGGCAAGCCGTAGCGACATCGGTGTTGACGATCGTCACGTCGAACTCCGACTCGGCTGCCAACTCGACCCGCGCGGTCGCCAGACGACGTTCACGTTCCTCGGTGTCCTCGGTGCCGCGACCCACGAGACGTCGCTCGAGTTCGGCGAAACTCGGCGGTTTCAGGAAGCACATCAACGCACCGGGCATCGCCTCGCGCACCTGGCGGGCTCCCTGCAGATCGATCTCCAGCAACGCCGGTCGGCCAGCGGCCAACTGCTCCTCCACGGCGGCCCGCGGGGTGCCGTAGCGGGCGGCCTTGTGTACAACCGCCCATTCGAGCAGCCCGCCGGTCGCGATCAAGTGATCGAATTCCGCGTCACTGACGAAGTGATAGTGCACGCCGTCGATCTCCCCCGGTCTTGCCGGCCGGGTCGTGGCCGACACCGAGATCCAGATATCGGGATGCAGCTCCCGCACACACGCCGCGATGGTGCCTTTGCCGACGGCTGTCGGGCCGGCGAGCACCACGAGACGAGAAGGTCCTTCGATCTGTTCAGCCACGGGCAGTACGCTCAGCCCGCGCGGCGAACTCAGCGATCAGCGCCGAGATCTGATTCGCGCCGAGACCGCGCAATCGACGACTGTCGGCGATGCCGATGCGCTGCATGATCTCTTGGGCCCGCACCTTGCCGACGCCCGGCATGGCCTGCAAGAGATCGACCACTTTGAGTTTGGCGATGACCTCATTGGCCTTCGATTCTGCGATGACCTCGGTCAGGCTCGCGGTCGAGCTCTTGAGCCGGTTCTTGACCTCGGCACGCAGCTGGCGGGCCAGGGCCGCCTTTTCGAGTGCGGCCTTGCGCTGTTCTGGCGTCAGTGCGGGAAGTGCCACTGCCTCAACCTCTCTGCCTGCGGGACATCATTTGAGCGTCACACCGCATTCGCTCTTGACGTTGTCAGTGATGGCCTGACCATGATCGGCCACGGCGTCCGAGAATGACTTGTACGCCTCGTTGAGCCCGGTGCTCTGCGCCGTGCTGAGTCCTGCGACCGACTTGACCGTGACGTCTTCGAGTTTGAGTCCTGCAGCCTTCTGGGCGTCCCTGACCTCGATGAGTGACTTGGTCAGCGCGGTCCAGTCCTTGTCGACCGGCTCGGGGGCGAGCTTGGATATCTCATTGACCGCGCGACGGTACTTCTTGAACTTGGCGTCAGTCTTCTTCTTGCCGAAGGAGTCGAGCACCGACACATTCTGCTTGACCGTCGCACAGTACTCGCTGTCTCCGCCACAGCCGGACAGGACGGTGGACGCGACGACCGTCGCGGCAACCAGGGCCGCTGCCTTCTTCATGTCACGACCCTACAAGTTCGGCGTTGACCCGGGCGGCAGCATCGCGCAATGCGCCGATATCGGGACCGGCCGTCAGCACGCCACGCGACGTCGACGGGATGACGTTGTCGATGACACCGGCGAACAGACGCCGGATGTCGTCGACCGTGCCGCCCTGCGCACCGAAGCCCGGTACGAGCAGCGGACCGTTGATCGCCAAGTCCTCGGTCGCGTCACCGATCGTCGCACCGACCACGGCACCGTACGAACCCATGGGAGTCGCGCCGGCGTTGAGTTCGGCGAGCTGGGCAAGGACGTTTCCGGCGACGGTGCGGTCACCCACGCGCGCATGCTGCACCTCGGGGCCTTCGGGATTCGAGGTCAACGCGAGGACGAACACGCCCGCATCGTTCTTCTCGGCGACCTCGAAGAACGGGGTCAGCGAGCCGAATCCGAGGTAGGGACTGACTGTGATGGCGTCGGCGGCCATCGGCGAGTCGTCGTCGAGGTAGGCCTCGGCGTAGGCCGCAGCGGTCGATCCGATGTCGCCGCGCTTGACGTCGAGCACGACGAGCGAACCTGTGTGGCGCAGATCTTCGATCGTGCGCTCCAGGATCACGACTCCCCTGGCACCGAACCGTTCGAAGAACGCCGACTGCGGCTTGACGAACGCGACCTGCCCGGCGAACGCCTCGACGCAAGAAGAGGCGAACCGGTCGAGACCTTCGATGTCGTCGTCGAGTCCCCACTGCTCCAACAACGCGGCATGCGGGTCGATGCCGATGCAGGCTGGACCGTAGGCCTGCATCGCGACCCGCGCGCGGGAACCGAAGGACATCAGCTGCGCCCGGCCGTGATGATCTTGGCCCAGTCCTGCAGCGACGTGACGCCGATGCTGCCCTCGATCATCGCCTCGATGCCCTGGACCGCCGCAGCAAGCCCCTGGATCGTGGTGATGCACGGGACACCTTCGGCCACGGCCGCGGTGCGGATCTCGTAGCCGTCGATGCGCGGGCTGCCACCCGACGTCACGCCGTGCGGGGTGTTGATGATCAACTGTACGTCCTGCTCGTGGATCTTCTCCACGATCGTGCTGCGGCTCTGTCCCTCGAGCGGCTCCTCGCTGAGCTTGCGGATCACCGTCGACTTGACGCCGTTGCGGGCCAGGACGACTGCAGTTCCGCTTGTCGCGAGGATCTCGAAGCCGAGATCGGCGAGCCGCTTGACCGGGAAGATCATGTGCCGCTTGTCGCGGTTGGCGACCGACACGAAGACCTTGCCCGACGTCGGCAAGTTCTGCTGCGCACCGGCTTGAGACTTCGCGAACGCCGGGCCGAAGCCTGCGTCGAAGCCCATGACCTCGCCGGTCGAGCGCATCTCGGGGCCGAGCAGGGTGTCGACGTACTTGCCCTCGAACGTGCGGAACCGGTTGAACGGCATGACGGCTTCCTTGACGGCAATCGGGGCCGTGTCGGGAAGGCGTCCGCCGTCGCCGGTCGCGGGCAGCACGCCCGCCGCACGCAGCTCGGCGATCGACTCGCCCAGCATGAGCCGGGCCGCGGCCTTCGCCAGCTGGGTCGCTGTCGCCTTCGAGACGAACGGCACGGTGCGCGATGCCCGCGGATTGGCTTCGATGACGTACAGGATGTCGGATGACAGCGCGAACTGGATATTGATGAGCCCGCGCACGCCCACGCCCTTGGCGATTGCCTCGGTCGACTCGCGGATCCGCTGGATCTCCAGGTCGCCGAGCGTGATCGGCGGCAGCGCACAGGCCGAGTCGCCCGAGTGCACGCCGGCCTCTTCGATGTGCTCCATGACGCCGCCGAGGAACAGCTCGGTGCCGTCGTACAGCGCGTCGACGTCGATCTCGATCGCGTCGTCGAGGAACCGGTCGACCAGCACGGGACGATCGGGCGAGATCTCGGTGGCCCGACCGATGTAATCGGCCAGTGTCGCCTCGTCGTACACGATCTCCATGCCGCGCCCGCCGAGCACGTACGACGGACGCACCAGGACCGGGTAGCCGATCTCGTCGGCGATCTCCTTGGCATTCTCGAACGTCGTGGCCATGCCGTTCTTGGGGGCGACGAGTCCCGCTTCATCGAGCACCCGTGCGAATGCTCCGCGCTCCTCGGCCAGCTCGATCGCGGCGGGCTGAGTGCCCACGATTGGGACGCCCGCAGCTTCGAGGCCCGCAGCCAGACCCAGCGGGGTCTGTCCGCCCAGTTGCACGATGACACCGACGACGGGCCCGGCCTGCTGCTCGGCGTGGACGATCTCGAGCACGTCCTCGAGCGTCAACGGCTCGAAGTACAGGCGGTCGGAGGTGTCGTAGTCGGTCGAGACGGTCTCGGGATTGCAGTTGACCATGATGGTCTCGTAGCCGACGTCCGACAGCGCCATGGCCGCGTGCACGCACGAGTAGTCGAACTCGATGCCCTGACCGATGCGGTTGGGGCCACTGCCGAGGATCAGCACGGCCGGTTTGGTACGCGGCGCGACTTCGGTCTCCTCGTCGTACGACGAGTAGTGGTACGGCGTCGCGGCCGCGAACTCGGCGGCGCACGTGTCGACGGTCTTGTACACCGGGCGGACGCCGAGCGCGTGCCGAACACCGCGGACGACCTCCTCGCGCATATCGCGCAGACCCGCGATCTGCGCGTCGGAGAAGCCATGGCGCTTGGCCTTGCGCAGGACGGCGGGGTTGAGCTCGTTGGCGTCGCGCAGCTCGACCGCGACCTCGTTGATCAAGAACAGCTGGTCGACGAACCACGGGTCGATCTTGGTCGACTCGAATATCTCGTCGGGCGTCGCACCGGCACGGATTGCGTCCATGACGAGCTTGATTCGACCATCGTGCGGACGGGCGATCTCTTTGAGGAGCGTCGCCTTGTCACCGGCGTCGCCGGCCCAGGTGAACACCGAGTCCTTGCGTTCCAACGAGCGCAGCGCCTTGCCCAGCGCCTCGGTGAAGTTGCGACCGATCGCCATGGCCTCGCCGACCGACTTCATGTGCGTCGTCAGGGTCGAGTCGGCCGCCGGGAACTTCTCGAAGGCGAACCGCGGCACCTTGACGACGACGTAGTCGAGCGTGGGCTCGAACGACGCCGGAGTCTCCTGCGTGATGTCGTTGGGGATCTCGTCGAGCGTGTAGCCGATCGCGACCTTCGCAGCAATCTTCGCAATAGGGAACCCAGTGGCCTTGGAAGCCAGAGCGCTGGACCTCGAAACCCTCGGGTTCATCTCGATGACGACGATGCGGCCGTCCTCGGGGTTGACCGCGAACTGGATGTTGCAGCCACCCGTGTCGACGCCGACCTCGCGGATGATGCCGATCGAGATGTCGCGCAGCTTCTGGTACTCGACGTCGGTCAGCGTCATGGCCGGGGCGACCGTGATCGAGTCGCCCGTGTGGACGCCCATGGGGTCGAAGTTCTCGATCGAGCAGACGATCACGACATTGTCAGCCGTGTCGCGCATGACTTCGAGCTCGTACTCCTTCCAGCCGAGGATCGACTCCTCCAGGAGCACTTCGGTGGTCGGGCTGAGCGCGAGTCCCGAACCGGCGATGCGGTAGAGGTCCTCCTCGTTGTACGCCAGACCCGAACCGCTGCCGCCCATCGTGAAGCTCGGCCGCACGACGACGGGGTAGCCGCCGAGCTCAGGAACGCCGGCGAGGCAATCTTCCATGCTGTGACAGATGACCGAGTTGGCCGACTCCGCGCCCCACTCCGGAGGCAGCGTCGCGACGACCTCCTTGAACGACTCGCGGTTCTCGCCCTTCTCGATCGCCTCGATCGAGGCGCCGATCAGCTCGACGTTGTACTTCTCAAGCACCCCCGCCTCGTGCATCTGGATCGCGGCGTTGAGTGCCGTCTGACCGCCGAGGGTTGCCAGCAGGGCGTCGGGGCGCTCCTTGGCGATGACCTTCTCGACGAACTCGGGCGTGATCGGCTCGATGTAGGTCGCGTCGGCGAACTCCGGATCGGTCATGATCGTGGCCGGGTTGGAGTTGATCAGGATGACCCGGATGCCCTCCTCCTGGAGGACGCGGCACGCCTGGGTGCCCGAGTAGTCGAACTCGCACGCCTGGCCGATGACGATGGGACCCGAGCCGATGACCAGGACGGACTTGATGTCATTGCGCTTCGGCATTAGTTGGCCCCGTCGGTTGAGCTTGTCGAAACCACGGAATTCTCCTGCATCAGGTCTACAAAACGGTCGAAGAGGTAGGCCGCGTCGTGCGGGCCGGCCGCCGCCTCTGGGTGGTACTGGACGCTGAACGCGGGCTGCTCCAGCAGAGCCAGCCCTTCGACGACGTCGTCGTTGAGGCACACGTGGGTGACCCTCCCCGCGCCGTACGGCGTCTCGAACGTGCCGGTAGTGGGCGCGTCGACTGCGAAGCCGTGGTTGTGCGCAGTGATCTCGACCTTGCCGGTCGTCAGGTCCTGCACCGGCTGGTTGATGCCACGGTGTCCGTAGACCAGCTTATAGGTGCCACGGTCGAGCGCGCGGCCGAAGATCTGGTTGCCCAGGCAGATGCCGAAGTAGGGCAGCTTGGCGGCGAGCACCTGCTTCAGCACACCGACCGCGTGATCGGCGGTGGCCGGGTCGCCGGGTCCGTTCGACATGAAGACGCCGTCGGGAGCGACGGCAGCGATCTCGTCGAACGTCGTCGTCGCTGGCATGACGTGCACCTCGATGCCGCGCTCGGCCATCCGGCGCGGGGTCATCCCCTTGATGCCGAGGTCGATCGCGGCGACCGTGAAGCGCTTCTCACCGACGGCCGGCACGACATAGGTCTTCTCGGTCGTGACATCGGCCAGGAAGTTCGCGCCTTTCATCGTCGGCGCGGCCTGGACACGGGCCAGGACGGTCTCGACATCGGTGCTGGTCGAGCTGATGGCACCGCGCATGGATCCGCGTTCGCGCAGGTGGCGGGTCAGTGCACGGGTGTCGATACCGGAGATCCCGACGACGTTCTGCTTGGTCAGTTCTTCGTCGAGCGAGCGGTCGGACCGCCAGTTGCTCCGCACGCGCGCCGGGTCACGGACGATGTAGCCGTCGACCCAGATGCGACGCGACTCGAAGTCTTCGTCGTTGACTCCGGTATTGCCGATGTGCGGCGCGGTCATCGCCACGATCTGGCCCTTGTAGGACGGATCGGTCAGCGTCTCCTGGTAGCCGGTCATGCCGGTCGAGAACACGATCTCGCCGATCGTCTCACCGATCGCACCGTAAGACTCGCCACGAAAGACGCGCCCGTCCTCCAGCACGAGGATTGCCTCGGTCATGCGTTCACACCTTCTACGAGTGCACGGTCCTGGACGGTGGGATTGCCACGCAGGAACGTTGCGACGATTTCGCCGGGCAGGGTCAGGCCGGCGTAGGGGTTGTTGCGCGACAGCGAGGCGGTGTCGCGCGGGTCGATCGTGCGGGTCGCCGCGGGGTCGACCAGCACGATATTGGCCGGCTCCCCCACAGCGAGCGGACGGCCGTGACCGGCTACTCGTCCGATCGACGCGGGCTTGGTCGACATCTTGTCGGCGACCTGCGCCCAGGTGAGGCGTCCGGTGTCGACCATGGTCTGCTGGACGACCGAGAGCGCGGTCTCGAGCCCGAGCATGCCGAACGCTGCTGCGGACCACTCGCACTCCTTGTCTTCCATGGGGTGCGGCGCGTGATCGGTCGCGACGATGTCGATCGTCCCGTCGGCCAGACCGTCACGGACCGCCTCGACGTCGTCGTTGGAGCGCAACGGTGGGTTGACCTTGTAGATCGGGTCGTAACTGCGCACGAGGTCGTCGCTGAGAAGCAGGTGGTGCGGGGTGACCTCGGCGGTGACGTCGATGCCGCGGCTCTTGGCCCAGCGGATGATCTCGACCGATCCGCGGGTCGACAGGTGGCACACGTGCAGACGTGAGCCGACGTGTTCGGCCAGCAGCACGTCGCGGGCGATGATGGCCTCTTCGGCGACGGCCGGCCAGCCTGTGAGTCCGAGCTCGCCCGACAACGGGCCCTCGTTCATCTGAGCGCCCTCGGTGAGGCGCGGCTCTTGGGCGTGCTGGGCGATGACGCCGTCAAATGCCTTGACGTACTCGAGAGCCCGCCGCATCAGGACGGCGTCGGAGACACACAGGCCGTCATCGCTGAACACCCGGACACCGGCGGCCGAATCGGCCATCGCCCCGAGCTCGGCGAGCTGCTGGCCCTTGAGCCCCACGGTGACCGCGCCGACGGGCTGGACGTCGCAGTAGCCGCCTTCGCGGCCCAGGCGCCAGACCTGTTCGACGACACCGGCGGTGTCGGCGACCGGGGACGTGTTGGCCATGGCGTGCACGCAGGTGAACCCGCCACGGGCAGCGGCCCGCGAGCCGGTCAGGACCGTCTCGGCGTCCTCGCGCCCGGGTTCGCGGACGTGGGTGTGCAGGTCGACGAGACCGGGCAGGGCGACCAGGCCCGCGGCTTCGAGAACTTCGTCGCCGTCGAGGCCCGTGCCGATTGCCGCGATGACGCCGCCCTCGATCAGGATGTCGGCCGTGTTCTCACCGAGGAGGTTCGCTCCCTTGATGACGATGCTCATTCACGTTCCCTATCGGTGGAGTCTTGTTCTGCTGTGTCTCCAGCGGCGCCGCCGAGGAGGAGGTAGAGGACGGCCATTCGAACCGCGACGCCGTTGGTGACCTGTTCGACGATGACCGAGCGGCCGGAGTCGGCGACGTCGGCGGTGATCTCCATGCCCCGGTTCATCGGGCCTGGATGCATCACGATCGCGTGGTCAGGCAGCCGGTTCATCCGCACGGTGTCGAGGCCGTAGCGGCGTGAGTACTCGCGCGCGCTCGGAAAGTACGAAGCGTTCATGCGTTCTGCCTGCACCCGCAGCATCATGACCGCATCGGCCTTCTCCAGCGAGGAGTCGAGGTCGTACGACGTCTTGACCGGCCAATGCTCGATGCCGACCGGCAGCAATGTGGGCGGCGCGACGATCGTGACGTTGGCACCCAAGGTCTTGAGCAGGAGCACATTCGACCGCACGACCCGGCTGTGCAGCACATCGCCGACGATTGTGACGTTCTTGCCTTCGAGGCTGCCGTCGCCGTCCTTGGCCAGATGCCTGCGCATCGTGAACGCGTCGAGCAGCGCCTGCGTGGGGTGTTCGTGCGTGCCGTCGCCGGCATTGATCACAGCACCTTTGGTCCACTTGGCCTGAGCCAACCGGTGCGGCGCACCCGACGAGTGGTGCCGGATGATGACCGCGTCGGCACCCATCGCCTGCAGCGTCAGCGCAGTGTCCTTGAGGCTCTCACCCTTGCTGACGCTCGAGCCCTTGGCCGAGAAGTTGATGACATCGGCGCTGAGCCGCTTGGCCGCGGCCTCGAACGAGATCCGGGTGCGGGTCGAGTCCTCGAAGAACAGGTTGACGACGGTGCGTCCGCGCAGCGTCGGCAGCTTCTTGATCGGCCGGCTCGCGACGCCGAGGAGCTCTTCGGCGGTGTCGAGTACCTGGATCGCGTCGGCGCGGTTGAGATCGCCTGCGCTGAGGAGATTCTTGATCATGCCGCCGCCCCCTCGGAGAAGCAACGGTAGGTAGGCAGCGGCATGATTGCGCTGATTGTCGCGCCCCCTACTCGCAGAGCTCGTGGGGGGACCCCCAACTGGCGCTCGCTCATGCCGCTCCCCCAGTGATCGACACGGAGTCCGCATCATCGGACTCGGCCAGTTTGACCTTGACCTTCTCGGCCAAAGACGTCGGCAGATTCTTGCCCACAAAATCGGCCCGGATCGGCAGCTCGCGGTGACCACGGTCGATCAGCACGGCGAGCTGGACGGCCTTGGGACGGCCCAGCTCATTGAGCGCATCGAGCGCGGCGCGGATCGTGCGTCCCGAGAACAGCACATCGTCGATCAGCACGACAACCTTGCCGTCGATGTCATCGGGAATCTCGGTGTGCTCCAGCGCGCGAGCAGGCTTGAGCCGCAGATCGTCGCGGTACATCGTGACGTCGAGTGCGCCGGCAGTGATCTGGCGCCCCTCGACGTCGGACATCCGTTCGGCGATCCGGCGGGCGAGATGGACGCCGCGAGTCGGGATACCGAGGAGGACGAGTCCGTCGGAGTCACGGTTGCGTTCCAGGATCTCGTGCGTGATGCGGGTCAGAGCCCGGGAGATGTCCTGGTCGTCGAGGACTGTGCGAGCATCGTCGCTGCTGTCGTCGTGGGCATTGCCAGCACGTGAAGCGTCCGTAGGCGCGACCATGACTGACCTCCTTCTCCGCCTCTCGGGACGGCCGTTAAAGGATGTCGTTGAACGGCCTCAGCCTAGCAGCGTGAGCGCCCTCACTCCGACACGGCCCGCCCACTCCTTGAGCATCCCGATGCTAGGTTTCCCATGCTTCGATGTGCCTGCGCACCTGACAGTTGAGGATCGACGAATGACAAGTGCCCACCACGAGATCTCCGCGCTGCCGGTCGTCATCCCGCTGGCTGCACTGCTCTTCGCCGTCATGCTGTGGCGGCTGCATCGCCGCGCTGCATGGTCGATCCCTCGGGTCGTGGTCGCCGCCGCGTTGTGCGTCTACGGCGCCGGAATCGTCGCCAACACGATCTTCCCGATCCTGATCGGCCAGGACGCCTACCGTCCGCCGTGGGACGCATTCATCAACCTCGTCCCCTTGGCCGACACAGAACCGTTCGACATGCTCAGCAATGTCCTGGTTTTCATGCCGCTCGGCTTCTTGTTGCCACTTGTGACCCGCGCACGCACGTCAGGGCGCGTAGTGCTCTACGGATTCTTGATCAGCCTGACGATGGAGGCGGCCCAGTTCGTCAATGCCGTCACAGGTCACGGCGGCCACATCGCCGACATCAACGACCTGCTGGCCAACACCCTCGGCGCCGTCGTCGGGCACGCTCTCTTCCGGGCCTGCCTGCGCATACCGGCCGCTCGCCGATTGGCCGACGCCGCGAGTTGGAAGAGCGCCACGGGAGCCGACCAGCTCGCGGTCTCTGCAATTGCAGAGACCGACCGTGACGCCCCCTGACCGATTGGCGCGTCTGATTTGGGCTGTGGCATGATGTACACGCTGCTTCGGCAGCACTTGCGGACGTAACTCAATTGGCTAGAGTCTCTGCCTTCCAAGCAGAATGTTGCGAGTTCGAGTCTCGTCGTCCGCTCCACCACGAAGGGCCCCTCATCGAGGGGCCCTTCGTTATTTCGGTCGAGAATCGGCGAGGATCAGCTCGTCAGGTCCTTCATCATTTTCAGCGTTTCCGGTGATCCGTTGACGATCATGGTCGTGACGAGCGAGTCGTGCCAAGGTGCGATGTCCTCGGCGATCTTCTCGCGCGGCCCGATCAGCGAGATCAGCTCGACCATCTCCAATGTCACGGCCTTCTCGGCCTCGGCCTTACGCCCTGACAGGTAGAGGTCCTGGATCTTGTCGCACTGCTCTTCGTAGCCCATGCGGTCGAACACGGCCTTGTGGAAGTTGGCCCCCTTGGCACCCATGCCGCCGATATACAGCGCCATCATGGGACGGATGCGGTCGGCGGCCGCGTTGACGTCGTCGTCGACCTCGACGTTGACCATGCAGGCGACTTCGAAGTTGTCGATCGTGTTGCGGGCGCCTTCCTTGGCGAAGCCCACACCGAGCGCCTCACGGTAGTGCGCGTCGTCGGTCGGGGCATAGAACAGCGGCAGCCAACCATCAGCGATCTCCGCGGCCAGCGCGACGTTCTTGGGCCCTTCCGCAGCAAGCAGGATCGGGATGTCGGTGCGCAGCGGGTGGATCGTCGAACGCAACGGCTTACCGAGACCCGCGCCGCCTTTGAAGGGGATCTGGAAGAACTCGCCGTCGAACTCGACCTTTTGGCGCTCCATGGTCTGGCGCATGATCGCGATGTACTCGCGCGTGCGGGCCAGCGGCTTGGGATACGGCTGTCCGTACCAGCCCTCGACGACCTGGGGACCCGATGCTCCGAGGCCTATCATGACCCGGCCGCCACTGAGGTGATCCAGCGTCATGGCCGCCATCGCGGTCGCGACCGGCGTACGGGCCGACATCTGGGCGATCGCCGTGCCGAGCTTGAGATTCTGCGTCGTCGCTCCGTACCAAGTCAGCGGCGTCAGGGCGTCCGAGCCGTAGGCCTCCGCCGTCCACATCGAATCGAAGCCGAGATCGTCGGCGGTGCGAACCAGCTCCGCCATGCCCGGCGGCGGGCCGGCAGACCAGTAACCGAGGGAAAGACCTAGCTTCATATGTGACCTCCTGGGAAGTGATGACTCCCACAGATTGCCATATCTATTGCGCAACCAGTTGCATAGGTCGAAGATTTCTCAGAAATCAGCCATCCGGTCCAGGATCAGGACCGCCCGATCGTCATCGCCCGACTTGACCAGTTTGAGCAATCTGCGCGGTGCGTCATCGAATCCGCTCGCCACGACAGTCGCCGCACTCGCACGCAGCCATTCGATACCGCTCGTGAAGTCCTGGGTGCGGGACTCGACAACTCCGTCGGTGTAGAACATCAGCGCATCCCCGACTTCGAGTCGTCCCGTCGTCTGGACGAAGTCGGGACGCTTCATGATCCCCAGCGCCGTACCACGCGCACCGTCGACATCCCAGACCTCGCGGTGATGATCCCACCGCAACGCCGGCGGATGACCTGCATTGATGATCGAGTAGTCACCCGACCTCATGTCGATCACGACATGCACGGCGGTCGCGAATCCCTCATCCCAGTTCTGTCGCATCAAGAACTCATTGCCCGCGGAGAACAGGCCGTTGGGCGGCAGCGCGCCGATCAATCCGCCGAGCGCTCCGGCGAACTGCAGCGACTGGGTGCCGGCTCCCACACCTTTGCCGCACACGTCGACCAACACCATCTCGAGTCTGCTCTCGTCCTCCGACAAGTTGGCGACCAGGAAGTCCCCCGCGAATTTGGCCCCGCCGGCCGACAACATGGCACTCTGCGCCCGCCAGCCGTCGGGTAGCGCCGGGACGACGCCCTGGGCCTGCAGTTTGTCGCGCAGATCGACGAGCATCGCCTCGCCCAGCGGACCCGGCAGGCCGCTGCGGTGCCGGCTCGATTCGTAAAGGACCAGAACCGCGGCCAGCGCCATGACTGCCAGGGTGCTGATCCTGCCCGCCGTGATACCCGGCTCGTGTCGTTCGGTCGCCTCCAGATAGGCGTGGGTCACCGTGATCGCGACACAGACGAAGATGAACAGCACGAGCAGCAACAGCGGCCGATACCGCAACGCCATGGTCCCCAGCAGAAGCGGGATGACGAAAACGACCGCTGGAAACGTGTCATAGCTGAGGACCGAACAGCCCAGCAACACCACCGACATCGCGGCGAGGACCGCGAAGACCGCGACCTGCCCCTCGGACGTCCCGGTGCGCCAGCGCACGATGCGATCGTCCAGGTACCCGGCCACGGTCGGCAGCGATCGTCGTAAGCTTGGCATCACCGGAGAAACACTAGCGACGTTATTGGCATGACGGGCACCAGAACAGATTTCTGGCGGCCACGACACGCCGCCTGATCGCGGTGCCGCACACCAGACAGCCTTGCGCATCACGTCGGTACACGTAGACCTCTCCCCCGTGATCGTCCGCCCTGGGTTCACGTCCCATCGCCTCAGGCTCATGCTCGGGTCGCACCGTGTCGATGCGCCCACGTTCGACACCCACCTGCATGAGCTCGACCAGATCTGTCCAGATCGCGTTCCAGCGGACCTTGGAAATTCGTCGGCCCGCGGTCATGGGCGCGATCTGCTGCCTGAACAACACCTCTGCCCGGTAGACGTTCCCGACACCGGCCAGCACGGATTGGTCCATCAGGAGTGTCGCGATGGGCGCCGACGAACCGTGGATCCTGGTCCACGCACGCTCGGGATCGGCGTCAGCCCGCAGCGGATCCGGACCGAGGCGCGCCACGATCGCATCAACCTCGGGAGGCGTGAGCAGACGGCAGGCACTGGGTCCCCGCAGATCGGCGGTGTGATCGGACTCCAGCCGCCACCTGACCTGCCCGACGACAGGTCGGTCGACGCCCTGCGAGATCACGAATGTGCCGTACAGCCCGAGGTGCACGTGGACCTGCTCTGGAAGGCCCGCGAACGAGACGAACAGATGTTTGCCGTAGGCCTCTGCGCCCTCCATGACCTGTCCGTCGAGACGGGCCGACTCCGCCGCGAAACGTTCCTGCGGGCTCGACGACCTGACGAGCCGGCCCGCATAGGCCTCGGACAAGTCTCCGGCCAGGCGATGGAGAGTGTGCCCCTCAGGCAAATGTGCCCGTTTCCTCGTACGACAGCAGCATGTCGATACGGCGCTGATGGCGAGCCTCGTCACTCCACGGGGTCGTCAGGAAGGCTTCGACGATCGCGGTGGCTTCGTCGGCGGTGTGCATCCGCGCACCGACCGAAACGACCTGCGCATTGTTGTGCTGCCGGGCGAGTGTGGCCGTCTCGATGCTCCAGGCGAGGGCCGCGCGGGCGCCTTTGACCTTGTTGGCCGCGATCTGCTCACCGTTGCCGGAACCACCGATGACGATCGCCAGCGAGTCGGGCTCGGCGACGGCAGCGGCGGACGCTGCGACGCAGAACGGCGGATAGTCATCCAGCGCGTCATACGTGTGAGCGCCGTGGTCGACCGGCTCGTAGCCATGGGCCGAAAGCCAGGAGATGAGGTGGGTCTTGAGCTCGAAGCCGGCATGATCTGCCGCAATGTGGACGCGCATGCCCCGATTCTCCCAGTCGTATCGGTCGACCCGTCAACTGGCTCCGACGAGCTCTCGCACGAACTTGGCGAAGGCCTCGGCGGACTGCTCGCCGTCGAAGTCACCGAGCACATAACGTTTTCGCTCGGCCCGTGCCTGCGCCAGTGGATCGGCGATCAGCAGATCGTCGAGAACCTCGTCGAGGTTCGACAGATCGCCCAACAGGACGTAGCCGGTCTCGGCGACCGAGAACTCCGCCCGGAAGTCTTCGACCGAGGCATGCATGCTCGTCATGGCATAAGGCTTGCGCGACTGCAAGAAGTCCGACACGACGCTCGAGACGTCGGAGATCAAGGCATGTGAGTGGTTGGCACAGTCGGCGACCGACCATTCCTTGTCGATCTTGCGACCCCAGCGATGTCTTCGCCCCGAGGCCGTACGGTCAGCCCTCAGGATCGCCTGGATCTCACGCACTACGGCCTTGCGGATGCGCCAGCGATAGCTCAACGGGTGGGGGCGGAAGATCACGGTGACGCCGCGATCGATCAAGGCCTGAACGATCTGCGGACCGCGTTCGAGAGAGGAGAAGTTGACCGCCTCGTCCAGTCCCTGCCAGGTCGGTGCGTACAGGACGACTTTCGGGTCCTTCTCGGCGATCGGCTGTTTCATCGACTTGACCGCCGAGGCCTGCGGGCGGCCGAGGATCGCGAACTTCTCCGGATCGATGTGGATACCGTGACGCTCGTACCGGTCGATTCCGGCCTGGCCGCACACCACGAGCCTGTCGTAGTTCGCGTGCCGCGGATTGAAGTTGGCGGGCTTGTCGGAGTCACCATGATTGAGCCAGACATGCGTGAGTCGCTCGTGGGCCATGAAACCGGCATTGGCGCGCGCATTCTGCACGTAGAAGACGGCCTTCAGTGAAGGCACGAGCAGCTGACCGAGGTCTTTGAACCCGCGCGATCCCAGCTGCACGAACGGCGATGACAAGCCGGCGTCCTTCAGGATCATCCCGGCGTACTTGGGGTGCAGGCTGATCACGACATTGCGTTCGCCCGAGCGCAGGATGTAGGGCTCCCACATGCGCAACTGCCACGGTCCGCCCGACCGGCCGGCAAAGCCCATCGCGGTCGTCGGCGCATAGGCCGCGAGCCCCCGCTTGACGCGTCGGCTCTGCCTCACGTACCTCAGCGCACTGTCAGCGGCCACGAGCCAGGCCAGGGCCGCCCCGACCGCGAGAGCTGCGAACACCCAGGCACCCGCGCCAACAGCCACGAGCACTGCCGCGAGCACCACGACGGCACCGGTCACGACGGGATATGCGATGGCCGGAACTTTGCTTGGCGCACTCGGGCCATCGGGCACTCCCGGCAGGCCGTGCGACCACGGAGGGCTGTCGGTGATGGTCGGATCGAATCCGGACGCCGCACCGAGCAGTACGAGCACACCGACCGCGACAAGTCCGCGGTCGAGCACCACCGCGAGCGCGATCAGAACCACGAAGACCAGGACCGCAATCGTCTGGAGTACCGGCAGACGCCTCGTCGGCTGGTCTTCAGTCACCCGGACAGTATGCCAGTCAGCGTCGACGGGCCCGGTGCGTGTCGAGCAGGGCACCCACGAACGTCACCGCCGAGCGCGAACCGTCGAATACATCAGGCTGCCGCCAGAACGAGTGCACCATGCCGAGCGCTCGATGTGCGGTGACCTCGACCCCGGCCGCCGCGAGTCGTGCGGCGTACTGCTCGGCCTGGTCGCGCAGGACGTCGTACTCACACGTCAGCACGAATGCCGGCGGATGCTGGTCCAGATTCTCCGCGCGCGCCACCGAGACCTCTGGGTGATCGCCGAGCTCACCTGGTGCATAGCCTTCCCAGAACCAGTCCATCGCGACATCGCCGAGCGTCGAATTGGCCAGTTCGGACAGCAGTTCGGCCCGGCGATCCACCGGCGGGTACATCAGCACTTGGAAGTCGAGCAGCCGCGGATCGCGCACAGACAGCCCGGCGATCAGATTGGCCCCTGACGAGTCGCCGATTCCCGGTAGGAACGAGGCATCGATGCGATGCGTCCGATCGTGTCGGCGCAACCAGCGCGCTGCCGTCTCGACATCGTCCAACGGTGCCGGGAAAGGATGCTCGGGTGCCAGCCGGTAGTCGACCGCCAGCAGCGCCCACCCGGTCTTGTGAGCCAGGTACCGGCAGAACGCATCGTGGGTTTCCAGGTCGTGCATGACCCAGCCGCCGCCGTGGACGTACAACGCCACCGGCGCCCCCTGCTTGGGCCGGTAGAGCCGGCAGGGGACGCCGTCCGCGTCGACGTCGATGACGTAGTCGAGTCCGATCCGGTCACCGGACATCGCGGCTGCTTTCGCCTCAGCGCGCAGCGACACGAGGTCTTCAGGACGCCACGGTTCAGCGCCTTCGATGACGGTGTCCAACAGCGCCTGCGCCTGTGGGTGAAGAGTCATGGCACGAGACTAGTCAAAATCAGTCGAACGACAACTCGCCCTTCCGGGTCCGCTTGAGCTCGAAGAAGTCCGGGAACGCCGCAAGTGCACGGGCGCCGTCGAACACCGAACCGGCCGTCTCACCCTTGGGGATGCTCTGCAGGACCGGGCCGAAGAACGCCGAGCCGGCGATCTCGATGACCGGGGTGCCGACGTCCTCGCCCACCTTGTCGATGCCGACTTGATGGGAAGCCCGCACCGCGTCATCGAGCGACGGGTCGTCGGCGGCCTTGGCCAGCTCGACCGGCAGGCCTGCCGCAGCAAGGGATTCCTCGAACATCGCGGTGTCGAACTCCCGACCCTCGTTGTGGTGACGTGTGCCGATCGCGGTGTAGAACTCACGGACCGCGGCGCGGCCGTGTTGCTGTTCGACCGCGATCGCGATCCTGACCGGGCCCCAACCGCGTTCGATCATCTCTTTGTACTCGTCGGGCACGTCTTTGCCCGAATTGAGCACCGAAAGGCTCATGACGTGGAAGTGCGTCTCGACATCGCGGACCTTCTCCACCTCCAGCATCCAACGCGACGTGATCCACGCGAACGGGCACAGCGGGTCGAACCAGAAGTCGACGGTCTCTTTTCCAACAAGTTCAGTTTCAACAGCGTCAGTGGAAGTCATGACGGGTGCAACACCGGATGACCCGCCCGCATTTCCTCGACCAGGGATCCGACCACGGCGTCGAGCTCTCCGGCGTTGATCGCGGCGACCCGTCGCTGCCGCTGATACGACGCCCCGCGCGCGATGATGTCGTGGATCCCGGCCAGTTCGTCGACACATCCGAGGCGATCCGCCACGGGTTCGAGTCGGTCGAGCCAGCGATGCAGATCGGTCGTGACGAGATCTTCATTGCCCTCTTTGTCGAGGATCAAGATCGCGTCCATGCCGTAGCGGGCCGACCGCCACTTGTTCTCCTGCGCGAACCACGGCGGGATCGTCGGAAGCTCGCGACCTTCGTCGAGCTGGGTCGAGAAGTACTCGACCAGGCAGTGCGTGAGGGCAGAGATGCTGAGCAGCTCGGACATCGTCGGGATCCCGTCGCAAACCCGCACCTCCAAGGTGCCGAACTTCGGCGACGGTCGAAGGTCCCAGCGAATCTCGTCGAACGAATCGATCACGCCGGTGTGCAGCATGTCGTCGACATAGCGTTCGAGCTGGCTCCACTCCTCGAACTGGAATGGCAGCCCTGCTGTCGGAAGCTGTTGGAACATCAGAGCGCGGTTGGAGGCGTAACCCGTCTCACGGCCACCCCAGAACGGCGAGGACGCACTGAGTGCCTGCAAATGTCCGTAGACCGTCAGCAGCGCCCGACTGATCGGGAGTACTTTGTCACGATCCTCGATGCCGACATGCACGTGCACGCCGTAGATCAGCATTTGCCGGCCCCACCACTGGGTCCGGTCGATCAACCGCGCATAACGTTCTTTGTCGGTGACCTTTTGGTGATTCCAGGCCGCGAACGGATGGGTTCCGGCACACATCAGCTCGACCCTCAGCGGATCGGTGACGGTCCGGATCTCGTCGATCGCACGTTGCAGGTCAGCGCCCGCCTCGGCGACGTTGGCGCATATGCCCGAAACCACTTCGACGGTGTTGAGCAACAGCTCCTGACGGATGTGCGGATGCTGGTCGAGACCTCGCGGAACGACCGCATCGAGCACCGTCTGGGCCACCTGGCGCAGATCACCGGAGTCCGAATCGACGAGAGCCAGCTCCCACTCGATGCCGACCGTCGAGCGTCTGGACTGCGCGAAGGCAATGGGCATGTCCCTATCCTGCCCGAGTCTTGGCACATCACCCGCTTCGCCCAAACTCCGGGACCGTGAAAGCATGGCGATATGCCTGGTACGAATCTCACCCGCGAAGAAGCCAGCGAGCGCGCATCTGTCGTCTCCACCGAGACCTACGACGTGCAGCTCGACCTCACCCTCGACTCAGAGACCCGCTTCGGCTCGGTCACGACGATCGATTTCGGGGGCACCCCCGGCGCCTCGACGTTCGTCGACCTCGTCGATGCCGAAGTCTCGTCGATAACGCTCAACGGAAGCCCGGTCGACACCGCGGCGTACGTCGACAACCGCATCGCGCTGTCGGACCTTCAGGAGACCAACACCCTGGTCGTCGAAGCGACATGCGCCTACTCGCGCTCCGGCGAGGGTCTGCACCGGTTCGTCGACCCCGCCGACGACAAGGTGTACCTCTACACGCAGTTCGAGGTACCGGATGCCCGTCGCGTGTTCGCGACATTCGAGCAGCCCGACCTCAAGGCCGTGTTCACATTCCACGTCACCGCGCCGTCACACTGGGCCGTCGTGTCGAACTCCCCCACCCCTGAGCCCGAAGGCGCTGCGGAGGGCACGAGCACGTGGCACTTCGCGCCGACCAAGAAAATGTCGACCTACATCACGGCCCTGATCGCCGGCGAGTACGTCTCAGTCACCGACTCCTACCGTGGCGCCTACGACGAGATCCCGCTCGGAATCTTCTGCCGTCAGTCGGTACGTGAACACCTCGACGCCGACGACATCTTCCTCATCACCAAGCAGGGCTTCGAGTTCTTCGAGGGTGCCTTCGAGATGGCGTACCCGTTCGGCAAGTACGACCAGCTGTTCGTGCCCGAGTACAACATGGGTGCGATGGAGAACGCCGGAGCCGTGACGTTCCGCGACGAGATGATCTTCCGCAGCCGGCAGACCGTCGCGGCCTACGAGAGCCGCGCCAACACGATCCTGCACGAGATGGCGCATATGTGGTTCGGCGATCTCGTGACCATGAAGTGGTGGGACGATCTGTGGCTCAACGAGTCGTTCGCCGAGTTCGCGGCCTCGCACGCCTCGACCAATGCGACCCGCTTCAAGGACTCCTGGACGAGCTTCACGAATGCCCGCAAGAACTGGGCCTACCGCCAGGACCAGCTGCCGTCGACGCACCCCATCGCGGCCGACAACTACGATCTGCACGCGGTCGAAGCCAACTTCGACGGCATCACGTACGCCAAGGGCGCCTCGGCGCTCAAGCAACTCGTGGCCTGGGTCGGCGAGAAGGACTTCTTCGCGGGTCTGCGCGCCTACTTCGGCAAGCACGCGTACGGCAACACCGAGCTGAAGGATCTCCTGGTCGAGCTCGAAGCCGCTTCGGGACGCGAACTCGGCGACTGGGCTGCGGAATGGCTGCAGACGTCCGGTGTCAACACGCTGCGCGCCGAGTTCGAGACCGACGCCGATGGCATCTTCACGTCGTTCGCGGTGCAGCAGTCGGCCATAGAGGCGTACCCGACGCTGCGGCGTCACCGCATCGCGATCGGCCTGTACAACCGTGTCGATGGAAAACTCGTACGTACCCACCGGGTCGAGACCGACATCCGCGGCGCGTCGACCGATATCGCCGAGCTCATCGGTCAGCAGCAGCCCGACCTGATCCTGCTCAACGATGACGACCTCACGTACGCCAAGATCCGCCTCGACGAGCGCTCGTTCTCGACGCTGGTCGAGAGCATCGCGACGTTCACCGAATCGCTGCCACGTGCCCTGTGCTGGGGTTCGGCGTGGGACATGACCCGCGATGCCGAGCTGTCGGGTGCCGACTTCGTCACGTTGGTGCTGGCCGGTGTGGGCTCTGAATCCGATCTGACCGCAGTCGGTTCGCTACTGCGTCAGGGCAGCGGCGCGGTCCACTACTACACGAGCGATGCGGCACGTCCTGCCCTCGCCGCCCGCTGGGAGAAGGGGCTGCACGACCTGGTCGTTGCGGCCGAGCCCGGCAGTGACCACCAGCTCGCCCTCGTGCGCGCCTTCGCGTCGGCCGCGACCGACCCGGCGCACGTGCGGGCACTGCTGGCCGGTGAACTGGAGGGCCTCACGATCGACACCGATCTGCGCTGGACCCTCATCACGGCGCTGGCGCGTCTCGATGACGCCGACGAGGCACAGATCGCTGCCGAGCAGGAACGGGACAACACGATCTCGGGCCAGGAGCGCGCGGCCGCGGCTCGCACGATCCGTCCGTCCGCAGCTGCCAAGGAGGCGGCCTGGCAGGTCGTCGCGGTCGATCCCAAGACGCCGAACGAGACTCGACGTCAGACTGCGGCCGCATTCCAGGTGCCGGGTCAGGCCCAGATCTTGGAGCCCTACGTCGACCGGTACCTCGAGATGGCCAATACCGTCATCGACGATCTCGGTGTCTGGATCGGTCAGGTCGCCCTGATCCATCTGTTCCCGCTCGCCAATCCGTCGCAGTCGGCGTTGGAGAAGGTCGACGCCTGGCTCGCCACGACAACCGCGAACGCTGCCGCGATCCGCTACGTCTCCGAGGGCCGCGACGACCTCGCCCGTGCGCTCACGGCGCAAGCTGCGTTCTGACACTGTGGACCTCACGTTCCGCGGACGACGACTGGTGCGTGATCGCGCGCTTGTCATGGCGATCGTCAACCGCACTCCCGACTCGTTCTTCGACAAGGGTGCGACGTACGCCGACGGCGCGGCACGTGAGGCAGTACGGCAGGCGTTAGCCGAGGGCGCCGACATCATCGACGTGGGCGGCGTCAAAGCCGGTCCCGGTGACGCCGTCGACGTCGACGAGGAGATCCGCCGCACGGTCCCGTTCCTGGCGGCGGTGCGCGAGGAGTTTCCCGACGCCGTCTTGAGTATCGACACCTGGCGCGCCGAGGTCGGCCGGCAGTGCGCCGCCGCGGGAGCCGACATCATCAACGACACGTGGGCCGGCGCGGATGCCTCTCTCGGCGATGTCGCGGCCGAGTACGGTCTGGGATTCGTGTGCTCGCACACCGGAGGCGCCGTCCCGCGCACCCGCCCGCATCGGGTGCACTACGACGACATCGTGGGCGATGTCATCGCGCAGACCACCGCCGCTGCCGAGGCGCTCGTGGCCCGCGGCGTCCCGCGCGAGGGCATCGTGATCGATCCGACGCACGACTTCGGCAAGAACACCTGGCACGGTCTGGAACTGCTGCGCCGGGCCGACGAGCTCGTGGCGACCCGGTGGCCGGTGCTGATGGCTTTGTCGAACAAGGACTTCATCGGCGAGACGCTCGGCCGTCCGGTCGACCAGCGCCATGAGGGCACCCTCGCGGCCACGGCCCTCGCGGCCGATCGGGGCGCCGCGATCTTCCGCGCCCACGACGTACCGGGCACATTGCGTGTCCTGGAGATGATCGCCAGCATCCGCGGCGACCGGGTGCCGGCCCGGGTGGTGCGCGGCCTTGCCTGATCCCTTTGCCCAGACCTCGGCCTGGTTCGGCTCCCGCACGTATCGCTGGGACCAGTTCGACCCGGCGGCACTGTTGATCGCCAAAGGGCAGACGCGGGTCAGCATCCTGATCCCGGCCAAGGACGAGGCCGCCACGATCGGTGCGATCGTCAAGACGCTACGCACCGAACTGATGGAGCGGATCGCCTTGGTCGACGAGATCATCGTGATCGACTCGCACTCCAGCGACGACACGTCCGATATCGCCAGGACCGCCGGTGCCACAGTTTTCCACGTCGACCAGGTGCTGCCCGAGGTCGGCAGCCGCCGCGGCAAGGGCGAGGCGATGTGGAAGGCACTCGCGGTGATGTCGGGCGATATCGGCATATATCTCGACGCCGACGTCCAGGAGTTCACCGCCGACTTCGTGATCGGCCTGCTGGGCCCGTTGCTGTCCGATCCCGAGACCGTGTTCGTCAAAGCGTTCTATGACCGCCCCTGGTCGTCAGGACCGGCCCGGTCGTCGGGCGGCGGACGGGTCACTGAACTCGTCGCGCGACCGCTGATCCTCGATCGGGCCCCCCTGCTGGCGGGATTCGTGCAGCCCCTCGCCGGGGAGTGCGCATTCCGGGTCGAGGCTCTCCGCGCCGTCCCCTACGTCTCGGATTACGGCGTCGACATCGGTCTCATGATCGATGTGCTGCGCAATCACGGCCTCGACGCGATGGCACAGGTCGATCTCGGACTCCGGTTGCACCGCCATCAGGATCTCGCGGCGCTGAGCGCGATGGCCCAGCACGTTCAGGCCGCCTTCGAACTGCGCGGCGATCCAGCCTCCGATCACGCCGTCGACAGCACCGCCGTGGTGTTCCACCGCGACGGTGCCGCGATGCAGATGTCGAAACGCTCAACCACGACGTACCAGCGTCCCCCGATGGACGAGGTGGTGGACGCTCCGTGACCTCGCAAGATCTTTCGCCCGGCCGCAGCTCGTTTCGGCGGACGGCGACCGTGATCTCGATCCAGCAGCTCGCCGGCGGTCTCGGCACGGCGTTGCTGGCCGTCCTGACGCTCGCGTGGATGCTCGTGGTCCTCACCTTGTCCGTGGTCGGTATCGGGCTGCTTCTCGTGCCTGACGCACTCCGTAGATTGCGCGCCACCGCCGATCGAGAGCGGGCACGGCTGAGCTCCTGGGGTCCGGAGGTGGTCGGAGCCCCGCCGGGTCCGTCTCAGTTGCGGCCGGCCATCCGCGATCAGATGATCCGTCGTGAGGTCACGTGGCTCGCCCTCCATGCCACGGGAGGCCTGCTGATCGGTCTGGTCGGGATCCTCCTGCCAGTTTTCGTGGTCCGCGATCTGACCTTCCCATTGTGGTGGTGGCTTGCACCCGACGGGGAGGCCGCGGCCGCCTTGTGGTTCTGGGTCATCGACTCTTGGGCAGGTGCCTTTCTGGTGGCGGTGTCAGCGGCCGGGTGGCTCGTGCTGACGATCGTGCTGTGCCCACGACTGGCCCGACTCCAGGCGACCAGCGGCCGCAAGCTCCTTCCCCCGCCGCCCGGGACCGATCTGCCCCTGCGGATCGCGGTGCTGACTGCCAGCCGTGCCGCGGCGCTCGACGCGCATGCCACCGAGCTGCGACGTATCGAACGCTCCCTGCACGACAGCGCACAGAACCCTCTGGTCGCCGCCACCGTCATGATCGGAGCCGCCCGCCGCAAGCTCTCGAAGGACGTCCGCGGTGCCGACGAGCTGCTGGAACAGGCCCAGACCGCCGTCGAGCATGCTCTCGGCGAGCTGCGCTCCACGGTCCGGGGAATCTTGCCACCCGTCCTGGCCGACCGGGGGCTCGATGGGGCCATCTCGGGTCTCGCGACGACGTCCGCGGTCCCCACGACCGTCGATGTCACAACTGGAGTGCGTTGTCCCGCCTCCATCGAGGCCAGCGCCTACTTCATGGTCGCCGAGGCCCTGACCAACGTCTCTCGTCACAGCCAGGCGCATCTGGCATCCGTGACCGTGCACATCATCGACGGCCACCTCGACATCGTCGTCGCCGATGACGGACGTGGCGGCGCGGACGAGACCGGCGGATCCGGGCTCACCGGTATCCGCCGGAGGATCGAGGCGCACGACGGGACGCTCGACGTCAACAGTCCCAGCGGCGGACCGACGATCTTGCACGCGAGGCTGCCATGCGGATCGTGATCGCCGAGGACGACCCGCTGCTCCGCGAAGGTCTGGCCTTGCTGTTGCGGGCCGAATCGCTCGACGTCGTGGCGACGGCAGCGAACGCCCCCGACTTCCTGACAGCGATTGACGAGCACCGACCAGACATCGCCGTCGTCGATGTCCGTATGCCGCCGACCCACACCGACGAAGGAATCGTCGCTGCCGTCGAAGCCAGGAACAGACAGCCGGGCCTGGCGATCCTTGTACTGTCCGCCTACGTCGAGCAGGCATTCGCGACCGAGCTGCTCAGCCACGGCGTCGACGGTCTCGGCTATCTCCTGAAGGAACGCGTCGGCCGGGTGGAGGAGTTCCTCGACGCGCTGCACCGTGTGGCTTCGGGCGGGACATCGCTGGATCCGGAGGTCGTGGCGCAACTGCTCACCCGCAACAACCGCGATCCTCGGCTCTCGCGCCTCACTGGACGCGAGGACCAAGTCCTGGCGCTGATGGCAGAGGGACTCGGCAACAGCGCCATCGCCGACCGGCTCTTCATCACCGAAGGCGCGATCCACAAGCACGTGCGCAATATCTTCGCGAAGCTCGATCTGGCGCCGGACGACCGGGCCGATCGACGGGTCGCCGCCGTCCTGCAGTATCTCGGACGCTGACCTCCACTTCGAGGTAGTGCAGGCTGTACCACGATTCGGGTAGCCGACGGGATCGTGGCGGACGTCCCGGGCTCGTAGCGTCGATGACGTACATTCCCACACGTCAGGACGCTCACATGTTCACTCCTCCCGCACCTCGAACCGCCCACCGTGTCGTCCGGGCCATTTTGTGGTCATTGCTGGTCATCAGCGTCTTCGGCAACTCCGTCGCGTCGCTCGGCGATCCGGGCCTGGCGGTCCATCTGGTGTTCGGGCTCGTCAGCGCGGTATGCGCCGCAGCGCTGATCGCCGACTGGCGACGGTCGCGCGCATGAACGACGTCCAACCGGCCATCGAGCTGATCGACGTGACCCGGACCTACGAAGGTGGCGTGCGCGCTCTGCACGACGTCTCCCTTGCCGTCGGTCGCGGGGACTTCCTCGCCGTGATGGGACCGTCCGGATCGGGCAAGTCGACACTCATGCACTGCGCCGCTGCGCTCGACCTCCCCACCAGCGGCAGCGTCCAGATCGATGGCCATGAGACCCGCGCTCTGAACGAGACCCGCCGTACCGAGCTACGGCGTGAGCTGGTCGGCTTCGTCTTCCAGTCCTACAACCTCGTCCCAGCGCTGAGCGTCGCCGACAACATCACCCTTCCGCTGAGGCTCGCGGGGCGCGAACCGGACGCCGACTGGGTCGCCTCGCTCGTGGAACGGGTCGGGCTGAGCGGCCGTCTCTCGCACCGTCCAGCCGAGCTCTCCGGCGGGCAGCAGCAACGTGCAGCCATCGCACGAGCGCTGGTCACCCGGCCCGCCGTGGTGTTCGCCGACGAGCCCACCGGTGCTCTCGATCTGCGAACGGCCAATGACGTGCTCGATCTGTTCCGCGATGTGGCCGACGAGCTTCGACAGACCGTGGTGATGGTGACCCATGATCCCGCCGTCGCAGCTCGTGCCGACACCGCAGTCGTCATGGCGGACGGATGCATCGTCCACACCGTGCCCCGACCCGACGCCGCCGATCTGGCGAACCACCTCATCGCCTTGAGCCGGGACTGAGACATGATCACGCTCGCGATGCGCATGGCTCGTCACCGCCTCACCTCGTTGATCGCGGTGGCCTGCGCCGTCCTCGGCGGGGCCGCCCTCGTCACCGCCACCGGCGTGCTGGCCGAATCGGGCCTCCGATCCCACGCGCCGACCGGACGCCTCGCCGGCGCTGACATCGTGGTCAGTGGGAAGCAGAGCGTGGACGCGTCGGCGGACTTCGCTGCCGCCCTTCCGGAACGCCATCGGCTCTCCACCAGCCTGGCGGCTGATCTCCAGGACGTACCCGGCGTCCATCGCTCAGTCGGCGACATCACGTTCCCGGCCGCGCTCCTCGACACGGACGGGAGGATCGTCGACACGACGGATCTGCGGGCGTCCGCCGCACACGGCTGGTCATCCACGCACCTGCTGGGCGAACACCGGACAGACGGCACACCGCCGTCGGCCGACCATCAGGTCGCTCTCGGTTCCCGGGCGGCCTCGAGCGCGCAGGTGACCGTCGGTGACCTCGTTGGCGTCGCGGCTGCCGGACGCCCCCCGCAGAACTATCGGGTGTCGGCGATCATCGACGGCGCCGGTGACGATCTCTTCTTCTCCGATCGGACCGCGACCCGGTTGGCGGCCCTCGACGGTCGCTCGGTGACCCGAAGCATCGACCTGATCGGCCTACGGGTCGACCGGGGGTCGACCGAACAGATCGCGTCGGTGATACGCCGTGAGGTGCGCGGTTCCGGCCTGGTCGTATCGACCGGTGCCGTCCGTGGCGACGCCATTGCCCCAGACGTCGCGGCCGCCCGGAGCACGCTGTTGCTCGTGGCCGGCTCGCTGGCAGGAATCGTCATGATGCTCGTGGGATTCGTCGTCGCCGGAGCTGTGGCGGTCTCGGTTGCCGGACAACGTCGATCGCTCGCCCTGATCCGGTCCGTCGGTGGCACCCCCCGCCAAGTTCGCCACCTCGTCGCGGGCGAGGCCACCGCGATCGCCCTGCTCGCCATGGCTCCTGGGCTCGCGCTCGGGTATCTCCTCGCCGGTCAGCTCGGTCGGCTGCTGAGAGCTGTCGACATCCTGCCCGCCTCTCTGCCCCTGACGTTCAGTCCCCTGCCGGCCGCTGCCGCTGTCGTGTCGATGGTCTGCGTCGTCCAACTGTCGGCCCGAGCAGCCTCCTGGCGGACGTCGCGGCTCGCACCCACACGCGCCGTCGTTGAGTCGTCCAGTGCTGCTCGCTCCGGATCGACTATCCGCGCGCGCGTCGGCGTACTCACGATCCTGGCCGCAGTGACCCTTTCGGGCGCGCCGCTGATCGTCACGTCCGAGATCAGCGCAGCAATGACCTCGACAGCCGGGATCGTCGCGGCGATCGGCCTGGCCATCGCGGGCCCTGCTCTCCTTCGTCGTGCGGGCGACGCGATCGCCGCCCGGGTACCGCGACGCGCTTCGGCCACGACTTGGCTCGCGATAGCCAACATGCGCGTGTTCGCCACGCGGTTCGCGGGTGTCATCACGGCCTCGACGATGCTGATCGTCTTCACGCTGACCTATGCGCTGTCCCAGACGACGCTGCTGCAGGCCACGGCCGACTCCGAGCATGCTGGGACGTCGGCCCAGCACCGCATCACGGCCGACCAGCTCGGCGGGGTGCCCCGCGACGTCGTGGACCAGGTGCGCGACCTGAGCGGGGTCCGTGATGCCGCACCCGTATCGAGGACGTCCGTCGTCTGGCCACACCGCGTGCTGGGTGAGCTTGAGATCACGGCCGAACCGGCCATGATCCTCACCCCCCAGGCCCCGGGCGTGCTCGATCTGGACGTACGGCACGGGAGCCTGGAAGCGCTTGAGGGTGACACCGTCGCGGTCGGCCGAGATATTGCGGATTCACGAGATGCCGCAGTGGGTCGATCGGTCGATCTGACCCTGGGTGACGGATCCGAGGTCCGAGCGCGCGTTGTCGCGGTCTATGACCGGACCCTCGGTTTCGGTTCGATCGTGTTGTCCCGCGACCTCGCTGAGGGGCACACGACCTCCGGCCTCGACCAGAGCGTCCTCGTCCGAGTCGACGACACTCCGAACGCGGCCCGAGCTCTCGAATCGTTCACCGCGTCCCGGCCCGGCCTGAGCATCGGGTCCACCCGCGACGACACCGGTCAGTCGCTCGCATCGCCTACCCTGTGGCTCAACATCGCGACCATTGCGGTGCTGCTGGGCTACTTGTCGCTCACGATCGCCAACCGCATCGTGGCGACGACCGCACAGCGTGGTGGCGAACTGTCCGCGCTGCGTCTGGCCGGAGCCACCCGGCGCCAGATCCTGGCGATAACACGTCGGGAGGCGTTGATCGCCGGTGCGATGTCATCGATCGCCGGATTCGCCGTGGCGGCGTTGCCCTTGGCCTTCCTCGGCATCGGGTTCCTCGGTCGTCCGTGGCCGGCAGGGCCGATATGGCTGATGCCTGCGACGGCCTTATTCATCGTCGTTCTCACAACCGCCTCAGTCGAGCTGCCCGCCAGGTCGCTCCTGCGATCCTCACCCCTGACGTCGAGAAGTTGAGTCCCCGAGTGGACGCCGACTCAGCCGACCAGCGTCGGCAGCTTCCGGATGATCGCCTCGGCGTCGGCGACGATCGTCTCGACGACGTCCTTGACCGGGGCGACATCGTGGATCAGGCCCTGGGTCTGACCCGCCCACCACATGCCGTCGTCCATCTTGCCTTCGGCGAGCACATTCTGCCGGCCGCGAGCACCCGAGGCGAGGGCCGCGATGTCGTCGAATGTCGTGCCCTCGCGTTCGGAGATCTCGACGATCTCCTCCGAGATCTTGTTGCGCACGACGCGGGCAGTGTTGCGGAACTTGCGGAACACCAGCACGGTGTCGCGCTCGTCGTTGTCGACGAGCTGCTGCTTGACGTTGGCATGGATCGGCGCCTCTGCCGTGGCCATGAACCGGGTGCCCATATTGACCGCGACAGCACCCAGCGCAAGCGCCGCTGCCAGTCCCTGTCCGTTGGCGATACCGCCGCTGGCGATCACCGGGATCGACAGTTGCTGGACCGCAGCCGGGATCAGGATCAGGCCGGGCACATCGTCCTCACCGGGGTGCCCGGCGCACTCGAAGCCGTCGATGCTGATCGCATCGACACCCTTGCGTTCGGCCGACAGTGCATGACGCACCGACGTCGCCTTGTGGATGACCTTGATGCCGGCGCCGTGGAAGTCGGGCAGATGCGGTTCGGGACTCGAGCCGGCCGTCTCCACGACGGTGATACCCGCTTCGACGATCGCGGCGCGGTACTCGTCGTACGGAACAGGATTGATCGTCGGCAGGATCGTGAGATTGACGCCGAAGGGCTTGTCGGTCAGCTCCCGGGTGCGCACGATCTCCTTGGCCAGCGCCTCAGGAGTGGGCTGGGTCAAGGCCGTCAGGAATCCAAGGGCACCGGCGTTGGCGACTGCCGAGATCAGTTCAGCGGTGCCGAGGCCCGTCATACCGCCGCAGACGATCGGGTGCTGCACGCCGAACTGCTCGGTGAAGGGGGTACGGATCATGAGGACGTCCTTTGGGAGTGAGGAGTTTGGGAGTGGGGAGTTCGGGGATCGCCGGACAGCCCGGCGACCATGAGACTGGCAAGTGCGCGGTAGGCCGCAGAATCGTCGAGGCCGGTCTCCCGCGCGATGTCGCCGCGGTGGATCGAGGCCATCGTGAGCGCCGCGACGGCTCCGAGGAAGGACGAGTCGGCGTCCGGTCGGGCCTGCCGCACCAGATCGGCGACCCTGGCGGCCGCGACCTGGGTGTTGTGCTGGTAGATCTCGCCGGCCGGTGAGAAGACTTCGAGGTCCGCGTAGAACTGCGGAGAGGCGGAGGCCAGTTCGACCGAGACCGCCGTCAGATAGCTGTGAATCTGTTCGACCGGCGTCGACCGACGGTCGACGGATTCCTCGATCCGTTCGGTGGCTCGCTTGAAGAATGCGCGCACCACGACAACCAGCAGCTGCTCCTTGCTGGGAGCGATCGCATACAACGTGCTCTTGGAGCAGTTGAGTTCTGCCGCGATGTCGGCGACGCCGAGCGAGATGAATCCACGGGCGGCGATCAGGTCGACGAGTTCGAGCACGAGGGTCGCGGGACGACCAGCGGATGCTCTTTCGGCCATGGCCGAGACAGTACCAGAGATCATACTCCAGTACAGTTGCGCGTACACCCTGCTGAAAGAGGTTGCCCATGCCGGCAGAACGTCTCATGCCCACCGCGGAATCCGACGATCTCATCCAGCTGACCCGCGAGATCGTCGGCAAGGAGCTGCGCCCCAAGATCGGCGAGCTCGATGCGAGAGCCGAGTTCCCCCGCGATATCTTCCGCACACTCGGCCGCGCGGGGTTGTTGAGCCTGCCGTATCCCGAGGAGTTCAACGGTGCCGGCCAGTCGTACGAGGTCTACCTGCAGGCCCTCGAGGAGATCGCGTCGGCCTCGGCCAGTGTCGGAGTCGGAGTCAGCGTCCATGCGCTGTCGTGCTTCGGCCTCTTCACCGCCGGCACCCCCGAGCAGAAGGCCGAATGGCTGCCCGAGATGCTGTCGGGCGAACAGCTCGGCGCCTACTGTCTGTCCGAGGCGCATGCGGGCTCGGATCCGGCCGCGATGCGGACCAAAGCCGTCCGCGATGGCGATCACTACGTCCTCAACGGCGCCAAAGCCTGGACGACCCATGGTGGCCAGGCCGACTTCTACAAGGTCATGGCCCGCACCTCCGACCCTTCGACTGGCTCAGGGAGCAAGGGGTCCGGGATCTCCTGTTTCCTCGTCCCGGCCGACACTCCGGGCCTCACGGCGGACACACCCGAGAACAAGATGGGGCTGATGAGCTCCACAACGTCCACGATGCTGTTCGAGGAGGTCCGCATCCCGGCACACCGGCGCCTCGGGGACGAAGGACAGGGCCTCTCGATCGCTCTGGCCGGGCTCGACTCGGGCCGCCTCGGCATCGCCGCCGTGGCCACGGGCCTGGCGCAGGAAGCCCTCGACGTCGCGGTGGCCTACGCCAAGGAACGCGAGACGTTCGGCAAGGCCATCATCGACCACCAGGGCCTCGGCTTCGTCCTGGCCGATATGTCGGCCGCGGTCGAATCTGCTCGGGCGACATATCTCGCCGCGGCACGGCTGAGGGACGCCGGGCGACGGTTCTCGCGTCAGGCCTCGATCGCCAAGATGGTCTGCACCGACAACGCCATGAAGGTCACGACCGACGCGGTGCAGGTCCTCGGCGGCGCCGGTTACACCAAGGACTTCCCCGTGGAGCGCTTCATGCGCGAAGCCAAGGTCATGCAGATCTTCGAAGGCACCAACCAGATCCAGCGACTCGTCATCAGCCGCAGTCTCGCGCGCTGACCCGCCCCCAACGACCTCTACCTCTCAGGAGCAGCATGCAACTCAACGACACAGCCGCGATCGTCACCGGCGGAGCCTCCGGACTCGGCGCGGCCACAGCAGCCCTGCTCGCCGAGAAGGGCGCTTCGGTGTTCGCGCTCGATCTGCAGGGGTCGATCGAACAGGCCCCGGCCGTGGACGGGGTCACGTACCTCGCCGCTGACGTGACCGACGAGGATCAGGTCCGCGCGGCTGTCGCCACCGCGAATGAGGGCGCTCCCCTGCGGTCTGTCGTCAATTGCGCCGGTATCGGCCCGTCGGCCCGCATCCTGGGTCGCAAGGGCGTTCACGATCTCGGCATGTACGCCAAGGTCGTCCAGATCAATCTGGTCGGCAGCTTCACGGTGCTCGCTCTGGCGTCCGAGGCGATCGCCCAGAACCAGGCCGATGAGAACGGGCAGCGCGGTGTCATCGTCAACACCGCGTCGATCGCGGCCTACGACGGGCAGATCGGACAGGTCGCCTATGCCTCGTCCAAGGGCGGAATCGTCGGCATGACCTTGCCGGCGGCCCGCGATCTCGCGCAATACGGCATCCGCGTCTGCACGATCGCGCCCGGCATCGTCAACACCCCGATGCTCGCGACGGTCAGCGAGGAGTTCCGCGCCGGCCTAGCCGCCGGCGTCCCGTTCCCGCAGCGCCTGTGCGAACCGGCCGAGTACGCCAAGCTCGTCTCGATGATCATCGATCACGACTACCTCAACGGCGAGACGATCCGCATGGACGGTGCGCTGCGGATGGCTCCGCGCTGACTCAGTTGCCGAACAGGCAACGTTCCAGCACGGTCGCCAGCGCCTCTGCCGTCGGGAGTCTGTCGAGCGCACCGATCATCACGACCTGCACACTCCACGCGGCCACGATGTCGTGCAGCTCGGCGGTCTCCACGACAGATCCGAACACGACCATGACCAACTGATGGAACCGCTCGCGGCTCTCGTCGAGTTCCTTGCTGTGGGGCGACAGGTCGATCAATGCACGCATGACCCCGAGATGGGCATTGCGAAGTTCCAGAAGCCGGCGCGTCCAGTCGAGGCGTTCGGACACACCGCCGGCGCCCATCGTGACATCGCCGAGCGCAAGGATGTGGGCGAAGGCCAGATCCTCGAATTCATCGGCCAGGACCAAGAGCAGATCGGCTTTGTCGGCGAAGTACTTGTAGAAGGTGCCTCGGGCGAATCCGGCCTGCCGCAGGATCTCGTCCAAGTGGGCTCGGTGATAGCCCTGTTCGGCGAAGGCCTCGGCTCCCGCATCCACGATCCGGCGCACGGTCGTAGAGCTGCGAGGCGTCAGATCCGCCGTGATGTCGTCCAGACGGGACGATCGGGCACGACGCGTCACGACGAACTCCGCCGACGGCTCATCGTGCTGTGCCCGACAGGCCGACAGCACGTTGTGGGGCGTCGCAGGAAACAGGACGAGTTGCAGCGCGATCGCGACCTCGTCGGCCGCTCCGGGCCGGTGGACGAGTGAGTCGGGCTCGGCGAACCGCAGGTAGTTGAACCGGTGGACGACATCGGTCACCAAGGTGCTGGCATCGTCTGGACTCATCGCGCTGAGACCACCTGCGCGCAAGAGATGTGTGAGGCGGTGTTCGTACTCCTGCAGGGTGCCGAGACCCCCGGGCAGGTCGACGCCGGCCCACCGGACGAACAAGACACCGTATCGATCGTGGACGGCACTCCACTCGTCGATCCAACGTCGTAGTTGCTCGAATCCTTGTGCTGTCGGTCCCAGCTGGCCGATCCCGTCGACCACCTCGATCAGCGCGGTACTGCACTCGTCGAGCAGCTCCCGGACGATCTCGTCCTTGCTCGCGAAGTACTGGTACAACGTCGCACGGGACATCTCGGCTGCTTCGGCGATGTCATGGACCGTCGTGTCCTGAAAGCCTTGGCGTGCCAGCAGTTGCAGTGTCTCGGCGATGATCCTGTCGCGGGTCAGACTCCCCCGGCGCCCGATTTGCGGACTCGTCGGACCGTAGCTGGCACGACGTTGCACCGGCCCTATGCTCGACATAGTGCCCTTCCCCCCGGATTGAGTGACGCACGATCCGTCACTTTCGACTCCAACGGTAGCCGAATTCAGCCAGTCCGCTCACCGTGGGAGTCGATCATCTGGCCGCTGCCCGATAACTTCGCATACTCTGACGAATGTGTCACCCGCTCCCGAGAACCACCGCAGACAGGTCATCCTCGACGCCACCGTCGAACTGATCGTCGAGGGCGGCTGGGCGGGTCTGGCCATGAGAGCGATCGCCGAACGAGCCGGGGTCAGCCTCACCACGATCTACCATTTCTGGCCAACCAAGACCGACCTCGCCCTGGCGGCCGTGCAGTCGGTGACCCTTGCCCAGGACTGGTCACTGGAGTCGATCCGCGACTTGTTCGCCGATCGTCCCAATCTGGTGTTGTGCCTGGTATCGATCCAGCGCGCCGATCCGAGTCGGCGCGCGGCGATCGACGAACAGTTCGCTCAGGTACTGGTCGGCCCGCTTCGCGACGCCGCGATCGAGGCATCCGGCGGCGAACTCGATGACGACACCGCGAGCATGATCGCGCTGCTCGGACCGGCGTTCTTGTTCGTCCGGAGCATCGTTCTCGAGCGCCCCGTGAACGCTACAGAACTCGAACGCTTGGCCGACCTGATCGACCGCACCGCGCGGACATTCGGCCCCGGCGGTCAGGAAGTCGGCTGATTCGGCCGGTAGGAGACAGCCATCAGAACCGCTGCCGCGGCAGCTCCACCGAGCGCAGCAGCAACAGCCCAGCCGGTCCCGGCGAGATCGAGGCCGAATGCGTGATCGAGTGACCAGGCTCCGGGCCCGAGGGCGGCGATCGCGACGGCCGCCATCGCGACCAGGACGGTGTACTCCCAACCGCCCTTGAAGACGAAGTAGCCCTTGCCACGGTGATCGGTGAACGTCGCCACCAGCATGAGACCGACGAACGCCATGGCGGCAAGCCCGTTGAGCAGTCCGAGCGTCATGAGGATGCCGGCACCGATCTCGTTGACCGGTGCGATCCGGGCGTGGAGCCAGGCAGGCCGCAGGCCGAGGCTGCGGAACCAGCCTTCTGTCCCCGCCAGACCGCCGCCGCCCCACACCTTGTTGCAGCCGTGAAGGAGCAGCATGGGCCCCAACGCCAGGCGCAGGATCAGCAGGCCCAGGTTGAGCTCGTTCTCCGTCATCACCGGGTTCTAGTGCTGCGCCGGAGCCTTGCCGCCGGTCGTGGCGACCTCGCTGCTCGGCGCGGGAGGAACATAGTTGTTGCGGGCCGTCAGCAGTCCGAACAGCGAGATCACGATGAACAGGACCACAGTTCCACCACCGAACAGCAACAGCGTGTCGAGAGTGCTGCGCCCCTCCCCATCGGGCCAGGCCGGGCCGGCGGGCTGATCGGCGAGCGCCGCACCCGTGCCGGCAACGAACATGACCACGAACGAAAGCGCGAGACCGAGCACGCGAGCAGGAGTCCTCATGGGGTCAATCCTAGCCACCCGTAGGCTGGAGGCGTGCCTCACCTCGACATCGACTGGAAGCTGCCTGAGGGCAAGGCCTACGACTGGTTCGTGGCGACGCCCGGCGCCATTGCGCTGATCATCGCGGTCGGACTGTTGTTCCGCTGGTTCGTGTGCCGCGCGATCGACAAACTGGTCAGGCAGGCCAACCGGGGCGCAGTCCCCGGCGTCATCGCCAATACCCGCGCCGGCGAGTTCCTCGCGGACCTGCGTCCCGAATCGTACGAGCGTCGCCAGCAGCGCACCGAGGCCATGGGATCGCTACTCAAGAGTGCCGCCACGGGCCTCATCATGGCCGTGGTGACCGTCATGGTCCTGGCCAAGCTCTCGATCGATATCGCACCGATCATCGCGAGCGCCGGAATCGTGGGCGTCGCACTCGGCTTCGGCGCCCAGAATCTGGTCAAGGACTTCCTGGCCGGGACCTTCATGATCTTCGAGGACCAGTTCGGCGTCGGTGACATCGTCGACCTGGGGCTCGCGGCCGGTACGGTCGAGGCTGTCGGTCTGCGCGTGACCCGGCTGCGCGATGTCAACGGCACGGTGTGGCACGTCCGCAACGGAGAAGTGCTGCGGGTCGGCAACCAGAGCCAGAACTGGTCACGGACCGTCCTCGACATCACCGTGGGCTACGACGCGGACCTCGACCGGGTGCAGCAGATCCTGCAGGACGAGGCCAACAGCCTGTACGCCGATGCCCAGTTCGCCGGCGTCATCATCGAACCGCCCGAGGTGTGGGGCGTCGAACGGTTCGACAAGGACGGCGCCGTGGTTCGGGTGGTGCTGAAGACCGCGCCCATGAAGCAGTGGCTCGTGGCGCGCGCGATGCGCCAGCGGGTCAAGGCGCGCTTCGACGAAGAGGGCATCCGGATCCCCACGACATTCCGCACGACCACCGAAGAGGAGCAGACATGAGCGAGCAGAGCGGTGGAGAGCAGACCTTCTACGACCGGATCGGCGGATACGACACGATCAAGCTGATCGTCGACGTCTTCTACGACGGAGTCGCCACCGACCCCCTTCTTCGACCCATGTACCCCGAAGCCGACCTCGAGCCGGCCAAGGACAGGTTCACCCTGTTCCTGCAGCAGTACTGGGGCGGACCGTCGACGTACTCCGAACGTCGGGGTCACCCGCGTCTGCGGATGCGCCACGCGCCGTTCGAGGTGACGTCAGCGGCCCGTGAACGCTGGCTGCACCACTTTCGCGCAGGACTCGACAAGGCCGCGCTGACGCCGGAGCAGGACGCCCAGTTCTGGGCCTACGTCCAGCACGCCGCGACGTTCATGATCAACACGCCCGACTGAGCCGCGAGTGGTGCAAGCCCGCCCCCGAGTGGTGCCTTCTGGACTGACACGCCGTCTCAAGACGTCCAAAATGCACCACTCGCGGGGACCGGCGGGGGTCAGGCGCTGGCGGTCTCGTCTATCTCCATGATCGGATCGCCCTCCTGGACGATCTGACCCAACTCGACCAGGATCTTGCTGACGTGGCCACCGACCTGGGCGACCAACGGGATCTCCATCTTCATCGATTCGAGGATGGCCAGGGTGTCGCCGGCCGCGACCTGGTCACCCTCGCGGGCGACGATCTTCCAGACGTTCGAGACGATCTCTGCGCGAGCGAGGAACATCACTCACCTGATCCGTGGGTCAACATACGCAGCGCGGCGATCATACGGTCGCGGGTCTCCTCGGGGTGAATGACGTCGTCGACGATGCCGGCTTCGGCAGCCAAATAGGGCCGGGCCACTTCTTCGCGGTAGACCGCTGCGAGTTCGTCACGCAGTACGGTCGGCTCCTCGGCCTCCTTGAGTGCACGACGGTGCAGCAACGCCACCGCACCTCCGGGGCCCATCACAGCGATCTCGGAGTTGGACCACGCCCAGTTGGCGTGAGCGCCGAGCGAGGCAGAACCCATCGCGATGTACGCGCCGCCGTACGACTTGCGCACCACGACGGTCAGCTTGGGGCTCTTGGTGTCGACATATGCCTTGAGCAGTTTGGCGCCGTGCGTGATGACGCCGCGCCCCTCCTCAACCGTGCCGGGCAGGAAGCCGGGCACGTCGACGAACGTCAGCACCGGCAGGTCGAAGCGGCCGCAGAACTCCACGAACCGCGCGGCCTTGACCGACGCCTTGGAGTCGAGGATTCCGCCACGGGCATTCGGCTGATTGGCCAGGACGCCGACGGCGTGACCGTCGATGCGGGCGAACAGCGTCAGGATGCTCGGTGCATGCGTCGGCATGAGTTCGAGTCGGGCACCGTTGTCGAGCACACCGTCGAGCAGTTTGTTCATGTCGAAGACGATGCTCGACTTCTCCGGAACCAGCGTCGGCAGCGCCTCGACCGCGTGTGGATTCGCCGGTACGGCGTCGTGCCGTTTCTGCTTGCCACCCTTGTGGGTCGGCAGGAACGACAACAGCAGCCGGGTCGCGTCGAAGGCCTCCTCCTCGGAGTTGACCTCGAGATGGGCGACGCCGCTGGTCTTGGTGTGCAGCGCGGAGCCGCCGATGTCTTCGGCAGTAGCGTCCTCACCCGTCGCGGCCTTGACGATGTCGGGGCCGGTCAGGAACATCTGTCCCTGCTCCTTGACCATGATCGTCCAGTCCGTGAGCGCCGGCGAGTAGGCGGCGGCACCCGCACACGGGCCCAGGATCAGCGAGATCTGCGGGATGCGACTCTGCGCCTCGATGTTGAGCGCGAAGATCCCGCCACAGCCGTGGAGGGCGAAGATCCCGTCGTGGATACGGGCTCCACCGGAGTCGTTGATGTACACGATCGGGTAGCCCTTGTCGATCGCGAACCGCTGGGCCTTTTGGATGCTCTCGGCCATGACCGCGCCGATGGCACCGGAGGCGACCGCGGCATCGTGCGAGACGACGACGACCGAGTGACCGTCCGTCGTGCCCCAACCGGCCACGACGCCACTGCCTGCGCCGGCTCCTGCCGAACGCATCGGCGCCATCTCGACGAATGAACCGTCGTCGACGAGCATCTCGGCGCGCTCACGGGCGGTATAGACACGCTTGCCCTTGGGCTCGATCCGGGCGAACCGGGTCGCCCGACGCTGCGCGAGGGTTTCACGCTGATCGGCTGGTGTTGCTGCTTCGACAACCGCGGGTTGGTCGAGCTTCGACACATCGTCTCCTAAAACATGAGGGATGCCTCAACTATACACAAAGATGAGGAATCCCTCACCTTCTGAGCGTGTCGGATGCGTGTCTCTCGCGTGGATCGCCGCACTGCGATAGCGTGCCTTACTAAGCAAGCGCTTAGACCTATCCCTGAGGAGAACACAGTGACTGAACCCCGCACTGCCGTGGTGACCGGCGCAGCACGAGGCATCGGCGCCGGCGTGGCGCAGCGACTGGCCGCCGACGGCTTCAAGGTCGCGGTCGTCGACCTCGACGAGGCTTCGTGCGCGACGACGGTCGACGCGATCACCGCCGCCGGTGGCACTGCCCTCGCCGTCGGCGCCGACGTCAGCAAGGAGGAGCAGGTCGCTGCCGCGATCGAGCGGATCGCCTCCGAACTCGGTGCACCGACCGTCCTGATCAACAATGCGGGCATCATCCGCGACAACATGCTGTTCAAGATGACGGTCGACGAGTGGGACCTGGTCATGGCCGTGCACCTGCGTGGCGCGTTCCTGATGACCAAGTACGCCCAGAAGTACATGACCGAAGCCAAGTACGGCCGGATCGTCAACCTGTCGAGCACGTCGGCGTTGGGCAACCGCGGCCAGTCGAACTACTCGGCGGCCAAGGCCGGCGTCCAGGGCTTCACCAAGACCCTCGCTATCGAGCTGGGCAAGTTCGGTGTCACCGCCAATGCGATCGCGCCCGGATTCATCCAGACCGACATGACCGCGGCCACCGCGGAACGTATGAAGGTGTCATTCGACGACTTCATCAAGTTCAGCGCCGAGCAGATCCCCGTGCAGCGCGTCGGACAGCCCGAGGACATCGCCCACACCGCCTCGTTCCTGGTCAGTGAAGGCGCCGGTTTCGTGTCCGGTCAGGTCATCTACGTCGCCGGCGGACCTACCAACTGACATGACCGATCCCCAGGGGTTCGACTCCATCACCGTTGCCGACTGGCTGCGGGCTCGACAGCCCGAGGCCGTTGCCGGGCCGTTCACGGCCAGTCTCCTCACCGGCGGCAAGTCCAATCTGACCTACTTGGTTCAGGACGGCGTGCACGATTACGTCGTTCGGCGTCCGCCCCTGGGGCACGTTCTGGCCACAGCCCACGACATGGCCCGCGAGCACCGTGTCATGGCCGCGCTGGCACCCACCGCGGTGCCGGTCCCCCGCATGATCGCGTTGTGCGAGGACACCGAGGTGCTTGGCGCCCCGTTCTACATCATGGAGCGCGTCGTCGGTACGCCGTACAGTCGCGCGTCGCAGCTCGAGCCGTTGGGACCCGAGCGCACGCGCGCGATCACCGAACGCATGGTCGACACCCTCGTCGCGCTGCACGCGGTCGACTATCGATCCGTCGGACTCACCGAGTTCGGCCGACCCGACGGCTACCTCGATCGCCAGGTCGCGCGCTGGAAGAAGCAGCTTGTCGCTTCCACCAGCCGCGAGCTGCCCGGTATGGACGAGCTCGTCGCCTATCTCGACGCGAACATCCCGGCATCGGGCGAAGGAACTATCGTGCACGGCGATTTCCGACTCGACAATCTGCTGGTCGACGACGATGACCAGGTCACCGCAGTCCTCGACTGGGAGATGAGCACGCTCGGCGATCCGCTGACCGACCTTGCCGTGATGCTGGCCTATCAGCAACTCGGCGAACTTCCCGGTTCGTCCGGGGCCGTCGTGACGGATGCCCCGCGGGCTCCGGGCTATCTGAGCCGCGACGAGGTCGTCGAGCGCTATGCGGCCCGCTCAAGCCGTGCCGTCGATGACCTCGGTTTCCACCTTTCGCTCGCATTCTTCAAACTTGCTGTGATTCTCGAAGGAATCCACCTCCGACACTCGCGCGGACAGACCGTCGGAGCCGGATTCGACGGTCTCGGCGACATGATTGTGCCGCTGATCGACGCAGGACGCGCCGCTTCACGCTAGGGTTGCGCGCGTGACGGCCGAGATCCTCGAACCCCGGCGCCGCCCGACCCAGGAGCGTAGCCACAAGAAGTTCGACCACCTGTTGTTGGTAGCACGCGAGCTTTTGCTCGACGTGGGCTTCGAGTCGTTCACATGCGAGGAAGTCGCCCATCGGGCCGGCCTGCCGATCGGCACGTTGTACCAGTTCTTCCAGAACAAGTACGTCATCGTGTGCGAGCTCGACCGGGTCGACGCTGTCGCGGTGCGCCATGAACTGCAGAGCTTCGCCGAAGCGATCCCGTCGCTTGACTGGTTGCGCTTCCTCGACCGGCTCGTCGACCACATGGCCGCCCTGTGGGCCAATGACCCGTCACGGCGGGCCGTCTGGTTAGCGGTGCAGTCGACTCCTGCCACGAGGGCCACCGCGGCAGTCACCGAGCGGGAGCTGGCCGCCGAGGTCGCCCGTTTCCTGGGGCCACTCACCCCTGGCACCCCGCGCGAGCGCCGCACCATCATGGCCGAGGTCTTGGTGCACATCGTGTACTCGATGCTCAACTTCTCGATCCGCGACGGCCAGGAGCACGCCGAGTCGATCATCGAACTGAAACGGCTCCTCACGGCGTACCTTCTGAGCGCCGAACGCCCCTAGGGACGGTTTACCACGGTCCCGCGGCAAACTGGCTCCGCCCTCGGGAAGCTTTCCGCGGTAGGAGCAGGCTTGCTGCGGGGAGTCGTCGTCCACAACCTGGCAGCCGCCTTCCGCCGTCCACAGGGGCCGTTCCGCGTCTCGTACGCGCCGTCGTGAACAGCGACGCTCGAGGCATGGACGAACTCGCGTACGCCGCCAAGATCAACGGCGGCTACCTCTTCCGGCACCAGCTCAACTCATTGGGCTGCAGCGACCGTTTGATCCGGGCACTGACCCGAACGGGCACGCTGACCCGACTCCGCCACGGCACCTACGCACCCACAGAGAGCTACCGAAAGCTGTCACCAGAAGAGAAGCATCGCGTCGTGACCTATTCGATCCTCGACAAACTCGGGCCTGCGGTTGGAGCGTCCCACCATTCGGCGAGCGCAATTCACGGCCATGACCTCTACGACGTCGACCTCAGCAAAGTGCACGTGACTCTGCTCGACGGACGTTCCGGTCGCACCGAAGCAGGGGTCGTGTTCCACGAGGGCACGACCGACACCACCGGGGCATTCATCGAGTTCGACGGTCGCCTGGTGTCGTCGCCCATACGTTCGGTGTACGAGACCGCGAGCCTGACCACAACTGAGTCCGGGCTGGTCCTGGCGAGCTCTGCCCTGCACAAAGGCCCGTTCAGCAAGGAAGAACTCGTTGAAAGCGGAGGACAGTTCGCCCACTGGCCAGGCACCCGCAAGGCGCGACTCGCGATCCGGTTGTCGGATGGGCGCCTCGAATCAGTCGGCGAGGCCCGGTCACTGCACATGTTCTGGCGACACGGGATTCCCTTTCCCGAGCTCCAGTACGTCGTCGCCGACGGAAATGGCAGATTCATCGCCCGCACAGACTTTTGCTGGTGCGGCTATCGCCACGTCGGCGAGTTTGATGGACTCTCCAAGTACGGTCGGCTCAATCCGTACTCGACCGACGTCGGCCAGGTCATTGCCGACGAGAAGATTCGCGAAGACCTAGTCCGCGACCAGTTCCTCGGCATGTCCCGCTGGATCTGGAGTGGACTGGCACCGAAAGCCCAGGCGACTACGGCCGGCACGATCTTCCAGGGGATGCAACGATCCAAGAAGCTGTATCTGCGCAATGCGACTCACATCCAGCTGAGCTGAAACCTCTGTCGGCGTCTCTTCCCGCGGGAACCGTGCTCCTACCGCGGAAAGCTTCCCGCGGGCAGAGTCGGTTTGCCGCGGGACCGTGGTAAACCGTCAGCGGTGGAGGACCACGTAGGCGATCGCGTAGTCGCCGTCGTGGCTCAGTGAGACGTCGACGGTGCAACCCTCCAGGTGCTTGGCCACCTCGCCGTGAAGGCGCACGCGCGGCCGCCCCCAGGCATCCTTCACGAGCTCGATCAGATGGTGGACGTTCTCGTCCATGACCGGCGCCTCGCCGTACAACGAGGCGGACCAGGCTTTGATCACAGCTTCCTTGACCGCCCAGCGGGCGGCGAAGTGACGCGCGGAGCCGGAGGGATGGCTCCGCGCATCACTTCTTTCTCCGGGAAGAAACACAACTTCGAATCCGGTGCCGGGTCGTTCCAGCTGGTCCGCGAATGAGGGAACGTGGACCAGATCGACACCGACACCGAGAATCGTCACTGGCAGGCAACGCCGAAGTAGGCGCCGTCCTCCCCGAGCCGTGCCTGCGGATCCAGAAGCATTCCTGCCTCACGGGTCCGCACTCCCTCGCTGCCGAGACGACGGTCCGCCGGGCGTTCGTACAGGGAGGGGCCCCCGTACATCGCCCGGACGATCCGCATCCGGCCCTCGATGCTGCGGGCCTGCGCACGCTGGGCGTACGCGTCACGGTCCGCGGCAGACAAGGTTGCGAGGAATGCTTGTGGGTGGACGATCGCCAACAGGCCGGCGACGTGCCCGAAGCCGAGGCTCGTGACGAGTCCGGCCTTCAACGCTCCCGTCGCGAGCGGCTGACGCAGCCACACGAGATGCTCATGCTCGGCCAGATCGTCCATGACGCAGTCGAGGCTGCGGTTCGGCGGGATGACGCCGCCCGACAGCACCTGGCAGAGCCCGATGATCTGGAACGCCGCCGCGCCGCCCTTCGCGTGACCCGTGATGGTCTTCTGCGAGATGACGAACAGCGGATTGCCATCGCTTCGACCGATCGCAGCGGCGAGACGTTCGTGCAGCTCGGACTCATTGCGTTCGTTGACGCCGGTCGACGTGTCGTGCTTCGACAGCACCGCGACGTCATCGGCGGTCAGACCGACCTGGGCCAGACCACGGGCCAGCGCCGACTCACGTCCACCGAGTCCGGCCGCCAGAGCACCGATGCCGGGCGCCGGAATCGACGTGTGCACGCCGTCCGCGAACGATCCGGCATACGCCACGACTCCGAGCACCGGCAGCCCCATCGCCGCAGCGACGTCGCCACGCGCCAGCAGGATCGTGCCACCACCCTGCGACTCGACGAATCCGCCGTAGCGACGGTCGTTGCCGCGGCTGAAGTACTTGTCTTCGAGCCCCTTGGCCTTCATGGCGCCCGAGTCGGCCGTGGCCGACATGTCCGCGAAGCCGACAATGCCTTCCACCGACAGGTCGTCGAAGCCACCCGACACGACGAACTGCGCCTTGCCGAGACGGATCTTGTCGACGCCCTCCTCGACCGAGACGGCCGTCGTGGCACAGGCGGCCACCGGATGCACCATCGCGCCGTACGAGCCGACGTACGACTGCACGACGTGCGCCGCGATGACGTTGGGCAGCGCCTCCTGCAAGATGTCATTGGCCTTCGACTCACCCAGCAGCGTGTCGATGTACAGCGACTGCATCGACTGCATGCCGCCCATACCGGTGCCCTGCGTGTTGGCGACCAGCGCGGGGTGGACCCACTTCATGAGTTCGGACGGCGTGAAGCCGCTCGACAAGAAGGCGTCGACGGTGCAGATCAGGTTCCACAGCGCGACCCGGTCGATCGATTCGACCATCTCGGCCGGGACGCCCCACACCGTGGGATCGAACCCGGTCGGGATCTGGCCGCCGACCGTACGGGTCAGCTTCATGCGGCGCGGAACCCGGATCTCGGTGCCGGCCTTGCGGGTGACTGTCCAGTCGCCGTCGGCGGTGGCCGCGATGACCGTGCGCTCGGGGTCGGCGTCACGCAGCGCGCGGGCCTCGGCCTCATTGCCCACCGTGAAGGACAGATCCTTGTCGAGGAAGACCGAGGTCAGCAGCGGTGCTGCGTTGTCGACCATCGAACCTTCATCGACGTAGCGGCGGATGCCGACTGCTTCGCGGACGGTCTCCTCGTAGCGCTCGACCAGATCGGCCTCGTCGACCTTCTCCTGTGTCGCGGTGTCGAACCAGCCGCCACCGGCGGCGTCCCAGCTGACGAGCCCGGTCGACCAGGCGAGTTCGAGCACGCCGGCAGCCGACAGCTCGTCGGAGACCTCGACCTCGAACCGGGTGCGAGCCGAACCGTACGGCCCGAGTTCACCCGCGCCGACGATGACCACGAGGTCTTCGGGACGCGCTGTGACGGGCGCCCAGTCGAGCTCTTCGACCCGATCGAGCTGCGCCGGCGATGGTGCCAGCGCCGTGATCGTCGGAGTCTCGTCCTTGGCCGGAGCCACCGGACGTTCGATGCCCTCGGCGAGCGCCTTCATGTCGATGCGGGTGCCGCCCAGACCACCGGTCAGGTCGACCGTCAGCGGCTCGTCCAGCGCGGCGACACGTGATGCCGTCGAGCAGGTGTCGAGCAGGGCCGCAGCCATCTCGGCGGTCGTCCAAGTACGGACGCCAGCGGCTTCGACCGCTTCGATGAGCGGATCGTTCGCACCCATGAGCCCGGTGCCACGTACCCAGCCGATGATCGCGTGGGCCAAGGTGACCCGCTCGCCCCATGTGCGCTCGGCCGACCAGCGGGTGACGAGCGCGTCGAGGGCGGACTTGGCCTCGCCGTAGCCGCCGTCCCCGCCGAACATTCCGCGGTTTGGCGAGCCGGGCAGGACGACGTGCAGCTTGGCGTCGATGTCGTGATCCTGACCGTGCGCCGAGAGCGCCCCGATCAGACGCTCGACCGACCACAGCAGGATGCGCATGTCGACCTCGGTGCGGCTGCCTGCATCGCGCAGGTCACCGGCAACCGGTCCGGCCGCGAACGGGAACAGCAGCGTCGGCGTCATGGCCGGCTTCAGCACCGTCGTGGCACCCGCGCGGGTCTGGGTCTGCTCCGAGCTGATCCAGTCCGACAGCGAGTCGACGTCTGAGAACGAAGCCATATTGGCCGGGACGACCCACAGAGCGGCACCGTTGACGGCGTGCGTGCGGTAGAGCTGCTTGAAGAACTCCAGCTTCGCCGGCCCCATGCCCGACGTCGTCGCGACGACTGTCGCACCGCCTGCGAGCAGCTGTCCAACAATGCCTGCGGCAATCGAACCCTTGCTGGCGCCGGTCACGACCGCGAGCTCGGCGGCCCACTGGCCGTCCGAAGCCTGCAGCGCTTCCTGCGCGATCTGATTGAACCGTTCCCGAAGCTGAGCATCCTGCGACTGGGCACCCCACCAGGTGGCCTGCGCTGCGACGACCTTGCCGGCCCCGACGAACGAGGCGTCCACGGTCTGGCCGACAGCCAGACGCGCCAGATCTTCGCGTGCACTCGCCCAGCGGTCGTCGAATAGGACCGCATGCTGCTCATTGAACGCCGGCGCGGTGAGCTTGGCCCAATCGCTGCCGAGTTCGGCCTCGACCCGGGCCAGCACCTCGGCGTCGGCCGCGTCGGGCTCGATCACCGTGGGGGTCTCGGTGAGTCCCAGCTGATCGAGAACCAGGCGTGCCGAGGAGGCGAGAACGCCGTCCGGACCAGTGATCTGTGCCGTGAACTCTCCGAGGGCGGCCGCATCGATCGTGGCCTCTCCCCCGCCCGAGGACGGCATGTCGACCGCGACGCCATGGCGTGCGCCGACGGCCTGGACACTCGCGTCCACCGCGGCGTCGACATCGGCACCCGAAGCGATCGACAGCGAACCGTATGCTCCGCCGCGGACACTCGAACCCTCACGGGTCGACATCGCGAGCTCCGCCAGGACATGACTGGCCCAGCCGGGGCCGAGCTGCCAGACGTCCGTGACGCGTTCGGCGATCGCGGCCTGACGCTTGCCGGTCGGACCGAGCACCTTCTTGAGGTGGTCGCCGAGTGCCTCTGTCAGTACCGGACCGAAGGCCTTGTAGCCACGTGCCAGGCCCTTGACCTGGGCCGACAGCGACGGGATGTCGGCGTCGGCCGCACCGTCGATCGCACCGAGGCCGAGCTCACCACCGAGGTCGACGAGCAGCTGGTTGCGGCGCGACGACGCACCGTCACACAGCGACTCGATCGAGTCGGCGGCACCGATCTGGTCGAGGCGCATCTTGGTCCACCAGGCGATCAGCACCTTGGTGGCATCGGCGGCGTCGAACGTCAGGTCGGCCGGGCGCGGTCCGCTGCTGGTCGCCACCGCAGCGGGTGCAGCAGAAGCTGTGGTTCCGACAGGCTCAACCGACGAGGAAGCCGGGGTCTCATCTTCCACACTCGTGTCATCGAGGGGGGCCTGCTCTTCGTCGGTGGAGAACACCGCAGCGACATCGCGCTCGAAGTTGAGCACCTGCACCGCGGGACCGAAACGTCCGGGCAGCTTGAGGGTCGACGCTGCCAGGTTCGCGACGGTCGGCGACTGGCCGACACCGATCTCGATGAACCGCTCGACACCGAGTCCGCCGTCCTCGACGGGGGTGAAGAACAGGTCCTGCGTCTCGATCCAACGCACCGGGCTGGCGAACTGCCAGGCCAGCAGCTCGATCAACACGACGCGGCACAGCTCGCCGGGACGGCTCGCCCACGCGGCATAGTCCGCGAGCACCTCGTTGAGCGGCTCGGACGGCACGAGATCGGCGATCTCCTGCAGGAAGGCGCGGTCGAGCGTGAAGGGCCGCGGCACCAGGTTGGGCACGTACCGGCCGGCGAGGATCGCCGGATCGATCGTGGCAGGCAGCAGCTCGGTCAGACGCGCGCGGAAGTCCGGCACGCCGCCGTGCAGCACCGTGGAGTGGAACGGCACGTCGATGCCCGGAACCAGGATGAATGCACCCTTGCCCTTGAACTCCTCGCGGCGCTTGTTGACCCGCTTCTCCAGGACTTCGAGGCCCTTGACGGTGCCGGCGATCGCGTACTGCGAGTCCTTGAGGTTGTAGTTGACGATCTGCAGGAACTCGCCGGTCTCGGCAGCGACACCGTCGACGAAGGCCGTGACGTTGCTGTCGCTCAGACCGATCTGCGAGGGACGGATCGCGGCGAGACGATAGTTGCTGCGACCTGCCGCATCACGCGGGACGAGTCCGTGCATGACCGAGCCGCGCTGGAACACGACCTCGACGACAGCTTCCAGGGGGATGACGCCGGAGACGGCCGCGAGAGCGTTGTACTCACCGACGGAGTGCCCGGCGAGGATCGAGCCCTCGACGAAGTTGCCCGACTCGCGCAGTTCGGCCATCTGAGCGGCACCGAGCACCGCCATTGCGACCTGCGTGAACTGGGTCAGGAACAGCACACCGTCGGGGTGCTTGTGCGTGACGCCGCGCGTCACCAGCGTCGTCGGGTTGTCCCGTACGACGGTCAGGATCGAGAAGCCGAGAGCCTCGCGGGTGTGTGCGTCGGCACGGTCCCAGATCTCACGGGCGGCCTTCGACCGCTGGTAGGCGGCCATGCCCATGCCCTTGTGCTGGATGCCCTGACCCGGGAAGGCGTACGCCGTGCGGGGAGCTTCGAGGCGAGCAGTCGCCGACATGACGACCTCTCCCCCGGCGCGAACTGTGACGTCGACGACCTCGGCACCGGCGTCGAGGCCGACGCGGTCGGCGGAGATCGTGACGGTCGCACCCGGTGCGAGCGGCGACATGAAGCGCGTCGTCCAGCCCGTGATCTTGCGGTCGCTGACACCGCGCTGACTAACCACCTGCTGAGCAGCAGCCGAGATCCACATACCGTGAACGATCGGGGCGCCGAGTCCAGCGAGGCGGGCAGCAGCCACGTTCGTGTGGATCGGATTGTGATCGCCCGTGACGGCTGCGAAGGCGCGCAGATCGGTTGGCGCGGCCAGAGTCGCGGAGCCGCGTGACTTGCGCGGTGTGTCGCGGACGTCGTCGCCCAGCGTTCCACCGGCGCGCTCCGGGTCGGCGAGAGTGCCGGCGCCGGTGCGTCCGCGGATCGCGAATCGTTCACGCAGCGTGGCGACATCGCCGTCGCCCGAAGAGATCGTGACGTCGACCGAGACGACCCGACCGAAATCGGTGTCCTCGATCGAGTCGAGGTCGGCGGCGATGATCAGGCTCGACGGGACGGTCGGCAAAGCACCTGTCAACGCGATCGCGTGGTCGAGGTGGACCAGATCGAGCATGCCCTCGATGACGGGCAGACCCGCAGCGGTCTTGGCATCGCCGATCACGGCGAACACCGACGGCCAGGCCAGGCCCACCAGGACGTCGGGCGCGGGGTGGACCGGGACGTTCGCACCCGTCACACCCGCGTGGTCGGCCACCAGATCGGGATTCCAGTCGACAGCGACGCTCGCGCGTCCCTCGTTGACAACCGGGACATCGCCCCCGGCGGCGCCGACCAGCAACGTGCTCATGGCCTCGACGGCACTGTCGGTCGCCACGACCGGCGATGCACCGGTCAGGACCGACTCGCCCACCGTGATGCGCAGCGTCAACGGTCGTGCCATCGGGACCGTCAGTTCGGCGGTCTGAGCGTCCACCTGGACGAGCGCGGCTCCGGTTTCGGGGTGTTCGGCGCGCTGCGCGTCGACGATGACCCATTCGTCACCGAGACGGTGGACGGGATTGCGGACCGTGCGACCCGCCCACACGAGATCGGGCGAGGCAAGTACGAGGGACAGCACCGAACCGGCGTCATCGACGCGACGGCGTCCAGCGACACGGTGCGGCGACCGCCCGGCGGCGAGCAGTCCGTCGATCGTCGCGTCCTCGAAGCGGCGCAACAGTTCGGCGACGGGCTCGTCGACGCGCTCGATACCCGCGACGGACACGGTGCCGGGGATGATGCAGACCTCGTCGGCGGCGTAGCGCGGATCGTGCGCCTGCCACAGCGAGTCCGAACGCCACCAACGGCGGACGTCCTGGTCGAGCACGGGCACGAAGTTGACCGGCTTGCCCGGCGTGCGGCACTGATCGACGAAGAACAGGATGTCGGCGGGGTGAAGCACGATTTCCGAGGCGCTCGGGTAGGTCTCAAGCAGCTTCGCCAGTGCGGCGGCTCCGTCTTCGACCGTGGTCGCGTCGGCGAACAGCGTGGCGATCTCGCCGCGATCGGCGTCGTGGAGACGAGCCTCGGCACGCTGCAACATCGCGAAGAAGCGATTGCGCAGCGAGACGTCGAGCCACGTCGGCGTGCCCGACAGTTCGACGAAACGCGTGAGCCACTGGGCGTACGTCATGGTGTCGACATCGCCGAAGTACGGCTTGGCCGTGCGGTTCAGCGCCTCGATGATCTCGTCGCGACGTGCCGCGACCGCGTCGGCGTCTCCTGCAACGTCATCGAGCAGTCGGCCCGTCCGCGACGCGGTGTTGTCGATCTCGTGGATATCGGCGCCGAGCTGGCTACGACCCGATGCCATACCGCCCTTCGCGGTTCCGGCGCCGACCCACGAGCCGGTGCCGCGGGTGTCGACGAGCATCTGCTTGACGGCAGGCGAGGTGGTCGCCTCGAGCGTCGCCATCGCAGCGGTGCCGACCAGGATGCCGTCCAGGGGCATGAGGGGGAAGCCGTGGCGACGGGCCCACTCACCGGTCAGATACGCCGAGGCGACCTCGGGCGTACCGATTCCGCCGCCGACGCAGACCACGACATTGTCGAGGGCGCGCAGCTCACCGTAGGTCGCGAGCAGGAGATCGTCGAGCTCCTCCCACGAATGGTGTCCGCCGGCCTTGCCGCCTTCGATCTGGACGATCGTCGGCGTCGGCGCGACGGCCTTGGCGATCGCGATGACCTGGCGGATCTGCTTGACCGTGCCGGGCTTGAACACGACGTGTGCGATCGAGGCCTCGTGCAGTTCCTCGACGAGCGCGACGGCGTCGTCGAGTTCTGGGATCCCGGCCGTCACGATGACCGCATCGATCGGCGAGCCGGCCGCGCGGGCGCGCTGCACGAGACGCTTCTGCCCCAGCTGCAGCTTCCACAGGTAGGGGTCGAGGAACAGCGAGTTGAACTGGTAGGTGCTGCCGGGTGTCAGCAGTTCGTCGAGCTGGGCGACGTGATCGGCGAAGATGTCTTCGGTGACCTGGCCGCCGCCTGCGAGCTCGGCCCAGAAGCCGGCATTCGCGGCAGCGGCGACGATCTTGGGGTCGACGGTCGTCGGCGTCATACCGGCCAGCAGGATCGGCGACTTGCCGGTCAGGCGAGTGAAACGGGTTTCGGCGTGCAGCGTCCCGTCGGGCAGCGTCACGACGGTCGGCTCGTACGCCGACCACGGAGTCGTAGGACGCGGCGCGGCGCCGGCAGCCGTGAGCTCACGATGACCACGTCGGGTCGTCGTGGCGATGATGTTCGCGCCGCGGATGCGCAGCTCGCGGGCTGAAAGGCGTGCAGCGATATCGCCGGGGCCGAGGTCGAGGATCCAGGAAGCGCCGGCATCCATGGCCTGCTCCAGCGAGGCGACCCAATCGACGGGATCGACGATCGACCGCATCGTGAGGGTGCGTGCCAGGTCGGCGTCGATCCCGCAGGTCTCGGCCCAGCCGGCGACGAGGTCGGCGGCCTCGGCGAGATCGGGGTGGTGGAATGCCAGTAGCGCCGGCAACTGCTCGACGACCGGGGCGAACGGCGTTCCACCGGTTGTCTTGCGGTCACGCTCGGCCTTCTCCGCGGCGGCGATCTCTTCGAAGCGGGCCTGGACGATCGCCAGACTGTCGGCCGGGCCGGACAGCACGACGCTGCGGCGTCCGTTGCGCAGACGCGAGACGATCCGCAGGGAGGAGGGCAGTTCGGCCAGGATCTCGTCGATCATGTCGGGCGCGACGTTGGAGACACTCAACATCGTCGAACCTAGGAGGCCGCGGCGACGTCCGACCAACTGCGCCGCCGCACCCATCAGGCGGGCGACAGCCAGCAACTCGACGTCGGGGACGCCGGCCAGCGACTGAGTCGCAAGGTAGCCCTGCGAGTGGCCGATGACAGCGGCCGGGGCGACGGCCTGCGGATCGATACCCTGACGGTGCAGCGCGCGGATACCGGCGAGCTGGGCGAGCAGGATGCCGGGTATCGACGCTCCGGGTGTATCCAGCACCTCGGAGGTCGGCAGGGCGGGGGCGTCTTCGTCGTCGGCGGACTCAGCAGAGGCCAAGACATCGGCCCAAGCCAGCGGGGTGAACGTGACGCCGACGCGGGCGAGTTCGGTCGACACTGCCGCGATGCGCTCTTCAGCCTGCGATACCAGCTGTTCGAGTTCAGCATCGAGGGCGAAGTCACGGATCAGACCTGCGAGTGGCTCTAGCCACGGCGCGCCCTGACCGCCGAAGGCGATCGCGTACGGCGTTCCGGCGAGGAGGCGGTCGACAAGTGCTCCGCGGCGTTCGGTGGTCTGGCTCGTGGCAGGCGTGGTGTCAATCGTCGTCACGTGGAATCCCTCGGTACTGCCGTCGCTGGATCGACGGTCGTTACCCACCATCTTCGCAAAACATGAGGACTTCCTCAACTTTAACGCGAGGAAAACCTCATGTTTCTGCTGTGGCGTGAGTCACCCCAGACGCAATGCTCGCGAGTCACTTAATTACCTACGGCGAGTCACCCAGTCACGTGCCGCGAGATATTTTGCCTCTCGCGGTAGGTAATTGAGTGACTCGCCGACTGTGTTTCAGTGACTCGCGAGCGTGGGGGTTAGACGCCTCCGCCGAGGAGGACTCCTCCGTCGATCGTCAGGGTCTGACCCGTCATCCAGCCTGAGTCCTCCGACAGCAAGAAGGTCACAACCGAGCCGATGTCGTCGGGCAAGCCCAAGCGCTTGAGCGCATACGGTGCCGCGACCTCGTCCTCACGCCCCTCGTACAACGCTTCGGCGAACTTGGTCTTCACGACCGCCGGAGCGACCGCGTTGACCCGGATGTCGGGGCCGAGTTCGAGCGCGAGCTCCTGCGTCACGTGGATCAGCGCCGCCTTCGACGCACCATAGGTGCCGATCCCCGGCGCCGGACGCTGACCGGCGACTGACGCGATGTTGACGATCGCACCGCCGTTCTCGGCCAATGACGCCCGGTACGCCTTCTGAGCCCAACCGATCGCCGCCACGACGTTGACGCGGAAGATCTTGTTCGCGACCTCGAGATCGATGTCGATCATCTTGCCGTACGCCGGATTGATGCCGGTGTTGTTGACCAGGAAGTCCAGGCCGCCGAAGGTCTCGATCGTCTTGGCGATGACCTCGTCCTGGTGTTCGGCGTTGTCAGCCGCGCCCGCGACGAACATCGCCTTGTCGGGACCGCCCAGCGCCGTCACGGCCTCGGCGAGAGCCTCAGGCTTGCGAGCAGTGATGCACACCCGTCCACCATCGGCGACGAAACGTTCCGCGACCGCGAAACCGATACCTCGACTGGCGCCGGTGACGATCGCAACCTTGCCGTCGAAACGACCCGTCGTACTCTGTCCGCTCAAACTCTGTCCGCTCAAGACAAACGCTCCAACACCATCGCCATGCCCATGCCGCCACCGACGCACATCGACTCGACGCCGAACTGCTTGTCGTGGTGCTGCAGCGAGTTGATCAGCGTGCTCGTGATGCGCGCACCGGTCATACCGAACGGGTGACCGACCGCGATCGCCCCGCCGTTGACGTTGAGCTTGTCCATGGGGATGCCGAGCACCTTCGCCGAACCCCACGCCTGGACGGCGAATGCCTCGTTGATCTCATACAGATCGATGTCGTCGATGCCCATGCCGGCATTGCGCAGCGCCGCCGGAATCGCCTCGACCGGGCCGAGGCCCATGATCTCCGGAGACAGGCCCGTGACAGCAGTCGACACGATACGAGCCAGCGGCGTCAGCCCCAGCTCCTTGGCCTTGGTGTCGCTCATGATGACGACGGCCGCAGCGCCGTCGTTGAGCGCACAGCAGTTGCCGGCCGTGACGGTGCCGTCGGGACGGAACACCGGCTTGAGGCCGCTGATGCCTTCCAGCGTCACGCCGGCACGTGGGCCGTCATCGGTGCTGACGACCGTGCCGTCGGGCAGCGTGACGGGAGTGATGTCCTTGGCCCAGAAGCCGTTGGCGATGCCCTGCTCGGCCAGGTTCTGGCTGCGCACACCGAATTCGTCCTGCTCCTGACGACTCATGCCGAGATGCTGGGCGACGTTCTCGGCAGTCTGGCCCATCGCGATGTACAGATCGGGCAGCTCGCCGCCTTCGCGCGGGTCGGTCCAGGTGGCCGCGCCACCTTCGGCACGCTTGGCCGTACGCGCGATCGCGTCGGCGAAGACCGGGTTCTCCGAACCGGGGATATCGGCGAATCCGTTTCCGAACCGACTGACGGTTTCGACGCCGGCAGAGATGAACGCGTCGCCCTCGCCGGCCTTGATCGCGTGGTAGGCCATGCGGGTCGTCTGCAGCGATGAAGAGCAGTAACGGTGGACCGTCACGCCGGGCAAGTGATCGAGCCCCGACATGACGGCCACGACGCGCGCCAGGTTGTGACCGGATTCGCCAGCGGGCTGGCCGACGCCCAGGTGCAGATCGGTGATGTCGCGGGGATCCAGTCCGGGCACCTTGGCGAGCGCCGCCTGGAGCATCTGCACGGTCAGATCGTCAGGGCGCATTTCCTTCAGCGAACCCTTGACGGCACGGCCGATCGGCGAGCGGGCGGTGGATACGATGACTGCTTCGGGCATTGCGTCTCACTTCTTTCCGATGGTGGACTTGTTCAAACGGTAGGAATCAAAAGCCGAGATCGCGACCGATGAGCTCTTTCATGATCTCGTTGGAGCCGGCCCAGATCTTCGTGACGCGGGCATCACGCCACGCACGGGCAACCCGGTATTCGTTCATGAAGCCGTAGCCACCGTGCAGCTGCACACAGTGGTCGAGCACTTCGTTCTGCACCTGCGACGACCACCACTTGGCCTTGGCCGCATCGATCGCGGTCGCATCCCCCGTAGTGTGGGCCAAGACGGCCTGGTCGACGTACGCCTCGGCCACCTCGATCTGCGTCACGAGCTCGGCCAGGAGGAACTTGTTGTGCTGCAGACTGCCGATCGCCTGACCGAATGCTTTGCGGTCCTGGGCGTACTGGATCGTCTCGGCCAAGATCTGCTTGGCGTGGGCGACGTTCGCGACCGAGCAGCTGAGCCGTTCTTGCGGCAGTCGCTGCATCATGTAGATGAAGCCCATGTCGACCTCGCCGATCAACCGGTCATCGCCGAGACGGATGTTCTCGAAGAACAGTTCGGCCGTGTCGGCCTCACCCTGCCCGACCTTGTCGAGCTTGCGACCGCGACTGAAGCCCGGGTCGGTGGCCTCGATACCGAAAAGGCTGATTCCCTTGGCGCCCTTCTCGGGGGACGTCCGCACGGCCGTGATGATGAGATCTGCCGAGAAGCCGTTCGTGATGAACGTCTTGGAGCCGTTGATGACCCAGGCATCGCCATCGCGGACAGCAGTGGTGCGCAGCGCCGCCAGATCGGACCCGCCGCCGGGTTCGGTCATGCCGATCGCGGTAAGGATCTCGCCGGAGGCACAACCGGGCAGCCAGCGCTGCTTCTGCTCGTCGGTGCCCAGGTCGACGATGTACGGCACCGCGATATCAACGTGGATCGCGACGCATGAGGCCAGGGCGGCATTGAGCTTGCTCAGCTCTTCGCCCCACACCGCATTGAAGCGGAAGTCTTCGGCGCCTGCTCCCCCGAACTCCTCAGGGATCTCCAAACCGAGGAATCCTTCGCCACCGGCCGCCAGCCAGAACTCGCGCGGCAGCGCCTTGTCGTCGAGGTATGCCTCGAGATTCGGGGTGGCGTGCTTGGCCAGGAAGGCCGCACAGGAGTCGCGGAACGCCTCATGATCGTCACTGAAGATCGTCCGTTTCATCTGCTGGCCTGCCTTAAGGTGAAGAACTTCGAAGGAATCGAGTACTAAGCGCTTGCTTAGCATGCTGTCCCTCCGCCATGCTGTCAACCTAAGGAGGCCACATCATGACGACCGTCACTGCACGTGAACGACTGCTCAATGCCGCCGTCGAGGCATTCGCCGAAAAAGGATTCGCTGCAACGACAACGCGCGACATCGCGTCTCGTGCAGGTATGAGCCCGGCCGCCGTCTACGTGCACCACGACTCCAAGGAGAGCCTGCTGTTCACCGTGAGCCTCGACGGGCACCGTGAAACCTTGGAGATCCTGACGTCGGCTGCCGATTCCAGCACCGATCCGATCGTTCGGCTGCGCAATATGGTCTACGAATTCAGCCTCTGGCACGCCGACCACAGCCGCGTCGGACGCATCGTCCAGTACGAGTACCACGCTCTGACGCCCGAGCACCGTGCCGAGATCGCGGTCTATCGGCGCAATATCGAAAAGACCATGCAGGACGCCCTGGCCGACGGGGTCAGCCAGGGCGTCCTGGAGGCCGATGACGTTCCCGGAACAGCGTTCTCGGTACTTTCTCTCGGCGTCGATCTTGTGCGGTGGTTCAAACCAGGCGGCTCACGATCGAGTCATGAACTTGCGACGCTACACGCCGATCTCGCTGTGCGGATGACGCTTCGCACCTGAGGTTCAGGCCTGCTGCAGCACGGCCTCGGCAACGATGTTGATCGAGATCTTGTCACCGATCATCACCGAATCGCCACCGACGGGGATGTTGAAGTCGATGCCGAACTCCTTGCGGCTGATCGTGGTGGTGGCTTCGACGCCCACACGCGTGCCGCCCCACGGGTCGCCGCCCTCACCGAGGAAATCGACCGTGAGCTCGACCGGCTTGGTGACGTCCTTGATCGCGAGGTCACCGGTGACAACGAACTCGTTGTCACCCTTGTCAATGACGCCCGTCGAGGTGAACGTCATGGTCGGGTAGGTGTCGACGCCGAAGAAGTCGCCCGAGCGAAGGTGCGCGTCGCGATCAGCAGTTCCGGTATTGATCGAGCTGAGGTCGATCTTGACGTTGACCGAGGAGGCAGTGACGTCATCGGCCGTGACGAGCGTGCCCTCGAACGTCTCGAACTTGCCGCGCACCTTGCTCATGAGGTGGCGGACCGTGAAGCCGACCTCGGTGTGGGTCGGATCGAGGTTCCAGGTACCGGCGGTGATGTTGCCCATGGTGACTCCTTGAAAGATTGTGGTTGATGCTTCAACTAGACTACCGTAACACATGGTTGAAGATTCAATCAACAATACCGACTAGTAGGGTAGATCACATGAACAGCGGCGCAGAGACACCTTGGCTCGACTCCGAGCAGCAGCACGTCTGGCGGGCGTTCCTCGGTGCTACGACAGTCCTGACCGATCGCCTGGATCGCGACCTGCGCAACCAGCACGGCCTGTCGATGCCCGAGTACGAGATCCTCGTCAGGCTCTCGGAGGCTCCCGACCGGTCGATCCGCATGGCTGAGCTCGCCGATGCCGTCTCCCACTCCCGCAGTCGGGTGACGCACACGATCGCGCGCCTCGAACGCGAAGGCATCGTCCGACGAGGCCAGTGCTCAGACGACGGTCGGGGCGTATCGGCGGTACTGACCGAACACGGTTTCAGCGTCCTCGAGCAGGCCGCCCACACCCACGTCAGAGGTGTCAACGACTACCTGATCGAGAACGCCGATCCAGAAGATTTCCGCGCGCTCGGACGGATCATGGACAAAGTCCAGGAAAAGCTCCAGGGCAAGAGGTTCTAACCCCCGCCGCCCTTGGTCAGTCGCGGGTGAGCTTGCGGTAGGTGACGCTGTGCGGACGGGCGGCTTCTTCACCCAGACGTGCGACCTTGTTGACCTCGTAGTCGGCGAAGTTGCCCTCGAACCAGAACCAGTTGGCCGGGTTGTCGGCATTGCCCTCCCACGCCAAGATATGCGTCGCGACGCGGTCGAGGAACCACCTGTCGTGCGAGACGACCACGGCACAGCCGGGGAAGTCCAGCAGAGCGTCTTCGAGTGACTGCAAAGTCTCGACGTCGAGGTCGTTGGTGGGCTCATCGAGCAACAACAGGTTGCCGCCCATCTTGAGTGTCAGCGCGAGGTTCAGGCGGTTGCGCTCACCTCCCGACAGGACCTTGACCTGCTTCTGCTGGTCGGGGCCCTTGAAGCCGAACGAAGCGACGTATGCGCGGCTGGGCACCTCGAAGTTGGCGACCTTGATGAAATCGAGCTCCCCCGACACGAGCTGCCAGATGTTGAGCTTGTCGTCGATGCCGCCACGGCTCTGATCGACATACGAGATCTTGACCGTCTGACCGACTTCGAGCGTTCCGCTGTCGGGCTTCTCCTCGCCGACGATCATCCGGAACAGCGTCGACTTGCCGACACCGTTGGGGCCGACAACTCCGACGATGCCGGCCCGCGGTAGATCGAACGTCAGTCCGTCGAACAGCTCGCGCTCGCCGAAGCTCTTGTGCAGATCCTTGGCGTTGAGGACGACATCGCCGAGGCGCGGACCGGCCGGGATGTTGATCTCCTCGAAGTCGAGCTTGCGACCGCGCTCGGCCTCGGCCGCCATCTCCTCGTACCGACTCAGACGGGCCTGGTTCTTGACCTGGCGGGCCTTGGCGTTCGACCGCACCCACTCGAGTTCCTTGGCCAGGATCTTGGCGCGCTTGGCGTCCTTCTTGCCCTCGACGATGAGGCGCTGCTGCTTGGTCTCCAAGTACGTCGAGTAGTTGCCCTCGTACGGGTGGGTCTTGCCGCGGTCGAGCTCGAGGATCCATTCGGCGACGTTGTCGAGAAAGTAGCGATCGTGGGTGATCGCCAGCACCGCGCCGGGGTAGGACGCCAGGTGCTGCTCGAGCCACAGCACGCTCTCAGCGTCCAAGTGGTTGGTGGGCTCATCGAGCAGCAGCAGATCAGGCTGCTCGAGCAGGAGCTTGCAGAGCGCGACGCGGCGGCGCTCACCTCCGGACAGGTGATCGACGAGCTCATCCGGCGGCGGGCAGCGCAGGGCGTCCATGGCCTGGGCAAGGCGGGAGTCCAGATCCCATGCATTCGCGTGATCGAGGTCAGTCTGCAGATCGCCCATCTCGGGCAGCAGCTTGTCGTAATCGGCATCGGGGTCGGCCAGTTCCACGCTGATCTGGTTGAACCGATCGAGCTTGCCCTTGACGTCGGCGACGGCCTCCTCGACGTTCTCGAGCACGGTCTTGCCCTCGCTCAACGGCGGCTCCTGCAGCAAGATGCCGACCGAGGCCTCGGGGTCCTTGATGGCGTCGCCGTTATTGGGCTGGACCATGCCGGCCATGATCTTGAACAGCGTCGACTTGCCGGTGCCGTTGGGACCGACCACACCGATCTTGGCGCCGTGCAGGAACGAGAGCGTGACGTCGTCGAGGACGAGCTTCTCGCCCAGCTTCATGCGGACGTTGCGGAGAGTGAAGACGTATTCGGCCATAGGGTCAAGACTAACGAGAGCCCTGCAAGCAGCCCACGCCGGTCATGGCCGGTTCATGCCGCCGGAACATCGGCCGGTTGGCTCTCCAGTTCGGCAAGCGCCTCAGCGGTACCGTCACTGGCCGACGCCACGACCTGATTGCGCTCGACTTTGCGGAATCGCGTCACTCCACGGTTGAGGTCGTGGGCGATCAACGTCGCCTCAAGAACCGTACTTTCGCGCTCCTCCCCCTCTTTGGTCGACCACAACTCGGTGCGCAGCCGCCCGGTCACGACCACCGGATCACCGACTTGCAACGAGTCGGAAGCATTCTGGGCGAGCTGGCGGAAGGCTTTGACCGACATCCAGGTCGTCGGCAGGTCGCGCCAGGAACGGGTCGGTTGATCCCAGTAGCTCGGCGTCGATGCGACCCGGAACAGCACCCACGGGACGCTGGCCCCCTCGCGCAATACGACGGGCGTGCCGATATGTCCGTGAAAGGTCAAGATGTTGTCGTTCGACATGGCAGTCTCCTTCGAGGTCAGAAACACCAGCCTGGCCCTCGCGGTATGACCGCGCCAAGACGTCTGCGCGCGGCTGTGGACGACCAACAGCACCTTGCCGACCTGTGGACGCCGCTACTTCATCGCGGCGAGAATCCCGGTGCGATAGCTGCGGTAGGAGTCCAGCTCGGCCTGGATCGGCGCAATGACCCGCTCGTCGGTGACCTTCTGGATCGCCGAACGCAGCTCACGGTCGGCCCGCGCCGCCTTGCGCTGACCGCCGATCCGCGCAGCCACTCGTGATAGCAGGGACATCGCGATGCCGAGCACCAGAGCCCCGGCGGCAACTGCTGCGGCCATCGGCACGCCCGCGACCTCACCCAGGTCTGGCAGGTCAAACGAGGCGAGTTCACCTATCCCCTGCACCGCCCACCACGCCAAGCCGCCGATTAGCGCGATGACACCGAGAATCTGGAGTGCCTGCACGACGATCCACCAGCGTGAGGGCTGAGCACTGCCGACACTCGTCGCCGCAATGGCCCGATCGAGTTCACCGACGATGTCCTGGCCGGCCGGATTCGACGCGTCCCGCACGGCATCGCGCCAGGGACGTTCGAGACCGACCGCCGCCTTCTCGGCGGCGTCACGGATCGCGAGCTCGGCCTGCGCGCGCTGCACATTGCCGGCTTCTGGGACCGCCGACCGTGCGAGCGAGGCCGTTGACAGCTCATCGCCGAGTTCGAGCTCGTCAAGCGACGTCTTGCGCAAACGTCCGAGCCAGCGGGTGATCGGCCAGCCGGTACGCAGGGCCGCGCGCCGTTCGGACGAAGCCGAGAATGCCTCGACCAGCTGCGGGACACCCGCGCATTCCACGAGCGCGTCGTCGAGCGCCTGCCGGTCGACCGGGCTGATGCCGGGCGCATCGGCCGTGCCGCCGACCTGCGCCATGACATCGGCCGAGGCCGCGATATCCGAAGCAAGCCGTCCCTTGGCCGAGGCCTTGGCCCGGATGCGGGAGGCAAGTTCCCGTTTGAGATCGTCGACGCCGTCCCCACGGGTCGCGGACACTCCGATGACCGGAACGTCGGGAAGTCCCTCATCGGCGAGGATCCGTCGCACATCGGCAAGTGCCCGTTCACGCTGCTCGAACGGGATGCGGTCGATCTGGTTGAGCACGACCAGCGTCACGTCGCTGTATCCGGCCATGGGTCGGATGTAGCGGTCATGGATCGCCGCGTCGGCGTACTTCTGCGGGTCCAGCACCCACACCAACAGATCGGCATATTTGATCAGCCGATCCATTTCGAGGTGATGCGATACCTCGGTCGAGTCGTGGTCGGGCAGATCGAGCAGCACCAGACCGTCGAGCTTGGTGTCCTCGGCCGAACGGTCGAGCATGCTCATGCGCGAGACCTGATGACGCGCCGGGATGCCCATCCACTCCAGCAGCCCGTTGGCACCGTCGGGCCCCCAGGCGCAGGCCAGCGCCCACGACGTCGTGGGTCGACGCACACCGACACCGGCCAGTTCCAGATCCGTCAGCGCATTGAACAACGACGACTTGCCGGATCCGGTGGCACCGGCCAGCGCGACGATCGTGTGCTCCCCGGACAGGGTCAACCGCTCGGCCGCGCGAGCCGACAGCATTTCAGCCGGGGCGAGGATCTCCTCGTCGATCCGACCGCGGCTCGCGGCGACTGCCTGGGTCAGCCCGTCAAGGCGCTTGGCCACGTCACTCGGCCCGCCATCGAAGCTGGGACCGCCGTCGAACACAGCCGCGGCGGCGTTGACGGGCTCTGTCATGGTGTCTTCTCTTCTTCGTTCAGGAACTCGACGTGTCGAGCGTATTCGGTCTGGCGCGCGGATTCGCGCACTGCGGTCTGTTGTGCCTTGAGCGTCGCCGGATCCGCGAGCAGCGTCAGGAACCGCTTCTGCTCGGCATCCAACAGCGTCGTGACGCGCGTCGTCAGATCGGCGTGAGCCTGGTCGGCGAGCTGATCGACGACTTCGGCGCCGAAAACCGCGTCGAGGAGCCGGCGCCCGAGGATTGCTGTGCCGCCACCGACCGAGTCAGGAGCGGTTCGCGAGAACATCGTGATCATCAGTGCCACCGCGATGCCGTTGACGCCGAAAGCCAGGAATCGCGCAGTCATGCGTTTGTCGGCGCCTTCGGTTCTGACCAGTTCGAGCACCGACTGGCGCCAATCGTGGACGACACGCTCGGCCTTGACGCGCAGGTCAGGCGACGACCGTTCGAGCCCGCGGTTCGTTTCGAGAAGGTGGCGTCCCGGAACTGTCGCACTCCAGGCCCGGGCGATCTTCTCGGTCGTGGCCTCAGCGTGCTCGACGAGCAGCAGGTGGACGCCGGTCTCGATCGCGTCGACGACCTCGGTCGAGCGGGTCCGTTTGCCGGTCATGCCCTCGACGAAACGCCCCCGGATACGGCTGACCTTGTCCTCGACGGACTTCAGGAGTTCACCCGTGCCGACGAACTCACGCCAACTGGCCAGGATCTCGCCGTGCAGCAAGGTGCCGTCAGAGGTCTGCTTCGCGAAGTCTTCGAGCGCGGTGAGCTGGATGGCCACCGCCTCGTCATGCAGCTGCTCGGCCGATGCGATCTGGACGTCGAGGGCGTCGGCGACGTCATGTGTCCGCATGACCAGATGGCGCACCGCGCCGTCGAGCGTCCGGTTGACGACCATGTGCCGAGCCTTGGGATCGGCCGCGAGTTCGTGCAACCAACCGACCATCGGCGCAACCGCCTCGGGCGGGAGCAGACCATCGGCGTCGAGGCCGACCTCGGGGACCGTGAACAGTGGCGAGTCCGACAGCCCGCGCGACGTCATCATGCGGGCAAGGTGACCGCGCACTTCGATCACGGCATCGTCACTCGTACGGTCGAGGACGACCGCGACCGAGGTACTACGTTCAGCGGCCTGGCGCAGGTAGTCCCACGGCACCTGATCGGCGTAACGCGCCGCCGAGGTCACGAACAGCCACATGTCGGCGGCGGCCAGCAACTGTGCCGCAAGCTCCCGGTTGCCCTTGTCGATCGAGTCGACGTCGGGCGCGTCGAGAATCGCGAGTCCCTGGGGGATCCTCGTCGAGGACGCGAGGCGCAGACCGTACGAGTCGTTACCGACGACCGTCGTGCGTTCGAGATCGGGCAGGATCCGATCGGGCTGGAACCACTCGGCATCATCGGGATGGTGCACCAGCACCGGTGAACGGGTCGTGGGGCGAAGGACACCCGATTCGGTTACGGGCTCGCCCACGAGCGAATTGACCAGCGTCGACTTTCCGGCGCCGGTGGATCCGCCTACAACCGCCAACAGCGGCGCCTCAAGCTGCACGAGGCGTGGCAGAACGTAGTCGGACAATTGATCGGCCACTTCGGCGCGTGTGCGCCGGGCGTCCTCAACGCCTGGGACCTCCAACTCGAGTCCGGCATCACGCACCGTGAGGAGGAGGGAGCTCAAGCCCGCGAGGAGTTCGGCCGAAGCGTGTTCGCTGGGCACGGGCTGCTCCTCTCGTTGGCTGGTGCACTGTTGCGGCTTCGTTGGACCCAGATTAGTCGACAGTCTGCCTGTTCGTGGCCGCGGCTCGTGCGGCGTCGTGCTCAATACGCACGGTGAGTGGTCTGGAGCGCCGGCGGGAACCTCAGCCCGGGCCGCAGAGCGTACATCTCATCGAGCAGAGCATAGGTACGTTCGACCCCGAACGGCTTCTCTCGTCCGCTCATCAAGGAGTCGTGCAGGAACGCCATCTCGGTCGCGCGCTGCTGATATCGGGCCACGATCTTGGCTGCGATCTTGCCGTGGTTGGCCTTGGCATAGCGTCGCGCGGCGTTGCGATGGCCGAAGCGCGACAGGTACGGAATCTCGGCCGGATGGATCCAGCCGCGTTCTGCCACATATGACAGCGAACGTTCCAGGATCCGCACCTGGCGAAGGCGCACCACGACCGCCAGCACCGTGGCACCGATCAGGATCCCGGCCAAGGCGAGGTAGGCCAGCAGGAAGGCTGAGCCGTTGTCGGGACCGTAACTCAATGATCCGTTCCAGAGCATGTGCAGACCGACGCTGGCCGCGAGTCCGGCCGTTCCGATCAGCGTTTTGGCCCACTTCGACCTGCGTGAGACGGCAAGACCGATCGCGATGCCGAACGCCGCAGTGAACAGTGGATGCGCGAATGGACTGAAGATGCCCCGGACGACGAATGTGCTGGTGACACCTTCGGCACCCGCGACTTGGTAATCGGCCGATGTCGTGTAGCTGCTGACGTAATAGCCGATGTTCTCGACGAATGCGAAGCCGATCCCGACCAGGCCGGCGTAGATCATCCCGTCGAGCACTCCGTCGATGACTCGACGGGTACGCACGAAGGTCAGCAGCAGGAACAGGCATTTGGCCGGTTCCTCCACCAGAGGAGCGACGAATGTCGCCACCTGGTTATCGCTCAGATCGAACGCATTCGCGATCCACACCTCGAGGGCCAGCGCGATCGCGACGGCGACGACACCGCCCCAGATGAACGCCGCGCACTTGTAGCGAAGCGGCTCGGGCTCATATCTGTCGAGCCACCAGAAGACGAGCCACAGCAATGGCAGCGGGATCATCGCATAGAACAGTGAGAGACCGGTTCCTTCCGCATCACCGGCACCCAAGGCGATCAGGACGGCTCCGACCACACCCGCGACGGCGATCAGCGTGAACAGGACGATCAGCGCCGTGCGACCTCGCTGTCGCACTGCCTCGCGATATCGGGGCAGCGTGGCGGGAATCTGGCTGGTCGTCACGTCTGTCACCCGTCAGATCGTAGGCCATCTGGACGGCACAGGCCCGCGAGTGGCGCAAGACGGTCCGCAGCGTCTATCGCTCTCCAGCGGCCCGCACCTGACGCCGACCTGGTGCCGCCTGCCGAAGACGACCAACCAGTTAGACTCCGAACGACCAAATTCTTCGGTCTAGGCGCCCGTAGCTCAGATGGATAGAGCAAGAGCCTTCTAATCTCTAGGTCGCAGGTTCGAATCCTGCCGGGCGCGCAAAATGTGCGATGTTCGAAACATACCCTTCACTGCGAGCGGTGCGCTGCTCTCAGCTGCTCAGCGAATGCCTCGAGACCCGCTCGCCGCTCCGGGTCATAGCTCATCTCGTGGCGGTGCTCGTTCGCCTTGGTGATTAGGAGCCGGGGGCGCCGCCCATCGGTGAACTGCAGGTCAGGCCGGTAGGCGATATGAATCCGATGTGAGTCCTCGAACCCGAACACTTCGAGAACGTCGCCGTCAAAAGTCAGCAGTACATTTTCGGACACCCAAGCTTCGAAAGTGTGACTCATCTCCCGGGCCCCCGCCTGTCTGCACTTCATGACTCCGTTACGCAAGAGTGTAGGCCGTCTGCCGGTGCACCTTGAACGCCTTGGCGACCTCCTGCGCCGACCTCGAGCGTCAGAAATCGGGATGCAGGAGCCTGGCTCGCGGTCCCGGAAGCTTTGGTCATACGACATCGGCGGCACAGCCCAAAGTCTCGTCCTACGATTCCACCGCGGCCGGGGCAGAGCGCATGTCACCGGTTCTGCGAAGCTTTTGCCACTTCAGCCGGATGCCGTAGATGGCGCTGGCGACCGACTGAAGCACCACCAAGTACATGAGCTGGCGGTACACGACTTGTTGCAGGGCAAGGCTCCACAGCGGACGCAGGCTCTCTCGATCGAGTTTGAAGGCATACGCGGCGCTGACGTACTGCAAGCCGAGAAACGCCAACCAGATGTAGGCGATGGTGGGCGACGGGGCGAAGATCAATGAATACAGTGCCGCGACGTCGATGGCAGGGGCAAGAAGCGGTAGGAGCACCTGGAACGCCATCAGGTAGGGAAGTCCTCGGCGTCCGAGCTTGCCGGATGCGCCCGGCTCGATCACGGCGCGGCGGTGCTTCCACATCGCCTGCATCGTGCCGTAGCACCAGCGGTAACGCTGTCGCCAGAGCTGCCCGAGTGATGAGGGAGCCTCGGTCCAGGCGCGCGCTGCGGGAGCGTAGACGACTCGCCACCCGGCTCGACAGATCGCCATGGTCAAGTCGGTGTCCTCGGCCAAGGTGTCCTCGCTGACTCCGCCTACCTGCTCGAGCACCGACCGTCGGAAGGCGCCGATCGCGCCGGGGACGGTGGGCATGCACTGCAGGACGTCGAACATGCGGCGATCCAGGTTGAATCCGATGACGTACTCAATGTGCTGCCAGCGCCCGAGCAGGCCGCTGCGGTTGCCGACCTTCGTATTCCCCGACACAGCGCCAACGCGGGGATCGGTCAACGGAGCTACGAGCGCACGCATGGCGTCGGGTTCGAAGACGGTGTCACCGTCGACCAGAACCAAGACGTCATGGGCGGCAGCTGCGATCCCGGTGTTGAGTGCGGCCGGTTTGCCAGCATTGTCTTGACGGATCAGTCGGACCGCGGGCATCGCAAGCGAACGCACGACTTCCGAGGTCGAGTCAGTGGAACCATCGTCGACAACGATGATCTCCAGCTCGGGATAGTCGCTGTTCGCCAAGGATCGGACGGCGGCCTCGATCCCCAGCTCCTCATTGAAGGCAGGCACGATGACCGTCACGCCGGGAAGATCGTCGTCCCCGCTCGTGTGCGGTTCCACCGGTGTCCGGGCGTGCCGACGCGCAACACTCACGAGCAGCAGGGTCCGTGCGATGGCAAGTATCGCGAGAAGGATGAAGGCCCAGCGCAGGAACGAGACCACCGCATCGCTGATGCGGACCAAGGCGATGACGACGTCTCCGCGGAGTTCAGCAAAGCGGCTCGCCTCGTGCCAGGGAGACGGCACGCCGACCGCTTCGGTCACCGTCGTGAACGTATATCCCCGCGCCTGGAGATCGACGATGAGTTTTTCGAGACCGGCCGCCGTCTGGGCGCGGTCGCCTCCCCCGTCGTGAAGCATCACCACGGCGCCGGCATCACCCGACGGGGTCCCCGAGGTGGCGATTTTGTCGACACCCGGCGTCTGCCAGTCCTTGGTGTCGAGATCGGTCAGCACGATGCGATAGCCGCGGGTACGAACGAGGGCACGCCAGTCCCCGGGAGAGATTCCGGCAACGGTCGAAGAGTACGGCGGCCTCAACAGATCGGTCGTGCGGCCGGTGACTGCGGCGACGGCGAACTGGGTCTGGTTGAGTTCGAGCTTCTGGCGCCAATCTGGCACGTTGGCCATGTTGATGTGTGTGAACGTATGAATGCCGACTTCGTGACCGTCTGCCACGATTCGGCGGAGAATATCGGGCTTCTGAGCGACCTGTGATCCGATCACGAAGAACGTGGCTTTGACGCGGTGGCGCTCGAGGACGTCGAGGATGCGGGGAGTCCAGTCGGTCGGGCCATCGTCGAACGTCAGCGCGATCGTCTTGGCGGGCACCTTGAGACCAGGCTCCGCCGGAGCCGACGGATCGAGTACGGGCCCGCCTCGACGAACGGCGTCGGGAACCGCGACTGCACCACCCTTCGACTTCGGTGCGTCCTTGTTCTCCCCGAGTTGCCCGGTGGTAAATCCCGACACGACCAGCAGCAGGAACAAGGCCGCCAGCAGAACGGCCAAAAGAAACCAGTGAGCCCGCGGTTCGCGCGAAACACGAGAGTTCACGAGCCGTCGGAGGACTTCTTGGCCTTGCCCGGTGGCTCGGTGGGCGGGCTGCCCGGCGAATGGACCGGCTCCGCGGCATTGGTCGGCTTGGACGTGGGCTTCCCGTGCACCGTCCCTTTGCCCTTGCCGGGCTTGCTCGGCACAGCCGGGGTTGAAGTTCCCGGCGCGGGAGTGGAGGGCCGGACAGGTGTTGCATCGGATCGGCCCCCGTTGCCCGCGATACTGTCGCGCGTGGTGCGCCCGGTCCTCGTCACGGTGTCGCTCGGCTGTGCATCTCCCGGAGCGAGATCTGTCGGCGCCACGGCCCCGCTGGACGGCAGACCAGCAGAGACGGACGGGGAGTGTGGGCGTGACTCGGTGACACGCGAAGTCCCCGATCCGGTACCGGGGAACGACAAAGGAGACTTGAAGCCGGGCAGCGAGACGTTGCCCACCATGCTGATCACGACGGCCAACACACCGAGAATCAGGAGCACGGACGTCGAACGAAACGTCCACGCCACCCATCGCCGACGCGAGCCGGAATCGTCGGTGAACACCGACGTGTCGCCTGCGTTCTTTGTCATGAAACCTCGCTTCCGGAGACGTACTCTACCGGCAGTTCGAGGACCCGCCGCTCCTCCAGCCAGTCGCACCGCGGGATCATCGGCTGGTCCACTCCCCTCCGTTGACGGCTATCGTCTGCCCGGTGATCTGACGTGCGCTGCCTGAAGCAAGGAATGCCACGGTCGCCGCGATATCGTCCGGGACGCCTGCCCTGCCGGTCATGGTGGCCTTCACCAGGCTCTCGCGACGCTCGTCGGTCAAGACGTCGCGGAAGAATTCCGTGCTCGCGATATAGCCCGGCGAGACGACGTTCGCGGTGAGCCCTTGCGATCCCACCTCTCGTGCCAGGTCCACGTTCCAGGACGCGACAGCAGCCTTGGCAGCGCCATAGGATCCAGCGCCCTTGTCTGCTGCGATCGAGCCGATCGTGATGATCGTTCCGCCCTCGCGCATGACCGGCCGCAGCGCCGCGGTCATCAGCACGGCTGACATGACATTCGACTCGAAGTTGGCCCGCCAGGCCACTGCGACGTCGCTGAGTGCATCTGCGGCGGGGCGGTCGAAGTCGGTGTTCCCGCCGGCATTGTTGACGAGCACGTCGACGTCACCGATCTCGGCCGCGAATTCGGCCACCTGTCGCGGGTCCGAGGCGTCGAACGATCTCGTCGACACATCACGACCGAGGTCAGCTGCTGCCTGTCGGAGAACGTCAGCTCGCCGACCTGTGATGGTCACTTTCGCACCTTCTGAAGCGAACTGCTTCGCAATCGCCTTTCCGATGCCTGTTCCCCCGCCACTCACGACGACACACTTACTCATATGAACCCCATCCCCTGCTACGTTTAGCCCTAAACGTAACGGATGATTCGGAGAGGTGTACGGATGCCCCTCGACCCGCATGACGCCATCGACGCGATCGCTCTGGGATGGAAGCGCGAGCGTCCAAGCACTCCTGTGGACTCGATCGGAGTCGTCACCAGGCTCTGGCAGGCGGCGAAGCTCTTCGGCGACGACCGGACGCGCCTGTTGCGCGGAGCAGGGGCCGACGCCGCGACGCTGGATCTGCTGTCGACCCTGCGCCGCTCAGGCCCTCCGTATCGGATGACGACCCGCGACCTGGCCGAAACAGCCCTGATCACCGCCGGTGCGATCACCCAGCGGGTGACACGAGCCGAAGAACAAGGGCTGGTCGTTCGCACTCCGCGCGGAAAAGGCTCACGGCAGGTCGACGTCGAACTGACCCGAGACGGTCACGAGGTCGTGGAGAACCTGGTCGACAGCGTTTTGAACCGGGAGGTTCAACTACTCGGCGTCCTCGACGACGAGGAACGCGACCAGCTCACCGGGCTATTGCGCAAGCTCCTGAACGGACTGCAGTCGGAGCTGAACGAGGTGAAGCCAGGACACGTCGGTCACTGAATCTCTTGAGAAGCGAGACGTCAGGCCTCGCCCAGCTTGAGTTCGCTGACGAGAGCCTCTTCCAGGTATGTGCCGGACGGATCGGGCGACTCCTGCGCGTCGCCGACTCCGCGGCGCACAACCAGCACGGGGCACTTGGCGTAACGGACGACCTGCTCGCTGACCGATCCCAGGACGAGGCCTGCGAACCCACCACGTCCTCGGCTGCCGACGACGACCATCTCTGCCGTCTCGGATGCTTCGATGAGCTGGGCGGCCGGATTGCCACGCACGACCGCAGTGTTGATCGTGACGTCGGCGTGCTGCTCACGGACGGCGGCCACATCGCGATCGAGTTCGGCCAGCGTGGCCGCCTCGAAATCCTCCAGCGGCGGGACGTATCCGGCTGTCGCAGTCGGAGGCTTGGGCGCGGTCATGAGACTCCAGGCGCGGGTCACCGTGACATGCGTGCCGAGGGCCTCAGCCATACGGACGGCCGTCTGCAACGCCTGATTGGCGTCCTTGGAGCCGTCGTGTCCGACGAGAATTCCGCCCGCTGCTTGGTTCACTGTCTGGTTCCTCCCTCAGGCCGATCCGCCGGGCTCGGGGCGCTCGGCGTCTTCGACTATCCGACCGTATCAAGATGGTCCGCCGCAGCTGCACGGATCGCGGCCTCCACGGCTTCGAGCGCCGGAGTCGTCAGCGCCCATCGCTGCCAGTGCAGAGTCACATCGACGTGCCGTCCCGGTTCCAGCTCGACGAGCTGTCCGGCGAGTTCGGCATCTGCGCTCTGTTGTCGCGGCAACATCCCCCACCCCAGGCCGAGGCGGACGGCCGCAGCAAAATCCGCCGACGCCGGTATGTGGTGGCGTGGCGGCGTCAACCGGATGCCGCCCTTGGGCCGCAGATACTCGTCCTGCAGCTCGTCGGATCGGTCGTACACGACAACCGGCGCCGCGGCGAGCGAAGCGGCATCGACTCCGCCAGCAAACCAGCGTTCCATGAACGACGGCGATGCCATCGGGCGATAGCGCATGACCCCGAGCCGGGTGGATCTGCAACCTTGCACGGCTTCGGCAACTGACGTAATGGCTGCCATGACGGCTCCCGATCTCAACAATTCGGCCGTATTGGCCTGATCATCGCGCTGCAGGTCGAAACATATCGACGACGGCAACGTCGCCAGCGCCGGAAGCAGCCAAGTCGCCAGAGAGTCCGCGTTGACCGCGATCGGAATCACCACGACATCGTGGTCCTCGGCGTCTGCGGTCGCGGTCGCCTCGTGCACCAGGGCATCTATCTGACGGGCGAGGCGGAGATAGGCCTGACCGGCGTCAGTCGGCTCGACGGGCTTGGTCCGGCGTACCAGCACCCGGCCGGCCGACTGCTCCAGCGACTTGATGCGCTGGCTCACCGCCGACGGGGTCAGGTGCAACGCGATCGCAGCGGCGTCGAACGATCCTTCGTCCACGACGGCGGCAAGGGCCTTGAGCTGGGCGAGATCCGGGGTCACATAAGAGATGCTAATGCAACCTGAATAACTTGATCTGTACTTCACTGTCGATCGACCCTAGATTCGACGTCGTGGACCACGACACGCTGCTCTCGACGCTGCAAGGCTTCGGCTTCGGGCTGTCCCTCATCATCGCGATCGGCGCCCAGAACGCCTTCGTCCTGCGCCAGGGGCTGCGCCGAGAGCATGTGCTGCCCGTCGTCGCGGTGTGCGCCGTCTCCGACATCGTCCTGATCGCCGCCGGCATAGCCGGACTCGGCGCGCTCCTCGATCTCGCACCCTGGCTCATCGACGTCCTGCGGATAGGCGGTGCCGCCTTCCTGCTCACATACGGGGCGCTTGCCGCGCGACGGGCCTGGCGTCCGGCGGCGATGCACACCAGCAACGGAGCCGCGCCCACACCGCTGTGGACCGCCGTCACGACATGTCTGGCGCTCACTTGGCTCAATCCGCACGTCTACCTCGACACCGTCGTCCTGCTCGGCTCAGTGGCCGGAACACACGGCGACGACCGGTGGTGGTTCGGTGCGGGCGCGGCGGTCGCCAGCATTGCCTGGTTCACCTCGCTGGGAGTCGGTGCGCGCCTCCTGCGACCGTTGTTCGTACGTCCTGCGGCATGGCGCGTCCTGGACGGGCTGATCGCCCTGGTCATGGTCGCGATAGCGGCAACCCTGTTACATGGTCTGATGGGTTCGTGAGGTCATTCACCATCGTCGCCGTGGGCGGCGCCGTCGGCACCCTTGCCCGCCACAGCATCAACGAATCGCTGGCCTCCGACCGGCTGTTCCCTCTGGCGACGTTCACGGTCAACGTCTCGGGCGCATTCCTGCTCGGGCTCTTGATCACCGCACTCGCCGCACCAGGCGATGAGCGCACAGGACGACGTCGCGATGCCCGGCTCCTGCTCGGTACCGGGCTCCTCGGCGGCTTCACGACCTACAGCACCCTGGCGGTGGAGACCGACGCCCTGCTCCGCGACGATCACCTGGGGCTCGCGCTGGCGTACGGCGCAGGATCGGCCGTCATCGGACTGGCCGCCGCCCTCGCAGGCGCCATCACCGCGCGGGTCGCGATGCGATGACGACCCTCCTGATGGCCCTGGCCGGTGGACTGGGCGCCGGCACCCGGTTCAGCCTCGACACCTGGCTCCGCTCGCGCACCGCTTGGTCTCTCCACGTCGTCAACGTCAGCGGATCGTTCCTGCTCGGACTACTCCTCGGTTTGGGTGCCGACTCGACCTCGGTCACGATCCTGGGCGTGGGATTCCTCGGGGGCTACACGACGTTCAGTGCGGCCAGCCTCGGCACCGCCCAGCTCATACTCGACCGCAGATACACGACGGCCGCCGTCAACCTCGGCAGCATGGTGCTGCTGAGCGTTGCGGCGGCCGCGTGCGGCTATGCCTTGGGCTAGCCCTTCTTGGCTGCGTCGATCGCCTTCTGAATGTCGGCGACCTGCGGGATCGTGTTACCGGCGCCGCTGACGTCCTTGCCGCCGATGCGCATCGTCGGAGTGCCTGAGACGCCGTCCTTCTTGCCCTGTTCGAGGGCAGCCTCGACCCACGGCGTGAACGTCTGCTTGTTGATGCAGGTGTCGATCCCGGTGACTCCGGCGTCCTTGGCCCAGCTGATCAGCTGATCGTTCTCGGGACCTTCGCCGCCCTCTGCGGGCTGATTGGCGAACAGTGTGTCGTGGAACGTCTTGAACGCCTTGACGCCGCCCTTGTCGTTGACGCACACCGCAGCGTTCCACGCGCGCTGGGAGTACTCATTCGTGCTGGCGTTCACCAAGAACGCGTACGGGCGGTAGTCGATCGTGATCTCGCCCTTGGCGACCAGGTCGGTCAGGAACGGGCCGGCGGTCTGCTCGAGCGCACCGCAACCGGGGCACAGGAAGTCCTCGTAGATCGTGACCTTGACCGGATCGGTCTTGGGTGCCGTACCCGTGGCCACCTCAGGGGTGTACTCGATGCCGAAGTTCTTGGCGACATTCGCCGGCGTCGTCAGGTCAGTGGCGATCTTCTTGTCGTCACTGATCGACTTGATGCCGTAGCCGCCCAGGGCGATCAGTGCGACGACCACCACCACGATGGCCACTGTGATGAGGTTGCGCTGCTTGCGGTCGGCCTTCTCCCGCTCCTTGCGCATCTGCTCGGCGCGCGCGGCGCGGTTCTGTCGGTCGTTGCTCACTGCTGTCTCCTGGGTCGTGTGGTCACCACATTGACCAACGCGACGCTGTCGCAGAAGGTTCCACGCGAGCTTACCGGCCCGCGGGCCCACCCTGTCCGCAGATCGCAGTAGTGTGCACCACGTGAATGACAAGTTGGTGTGGATCGATTGTGAAATGACCGGGCTGTCCCTCGAGACCGATGCGTTGGTCGAGGTGGCGGCGCTCGTGACCGACTACGAGCTCAATGTGCTCGGCGACGGTGTCGACCTCGTGATCAAACCTCCGCAGGCCGCACTCGACCAGATGAACGAGTTCGTGACCAATATGCACACGACATCAGGCCTGATCAACGAACTCGAGCACGGAATCAGCCTCGGCGAAGCCCAGGAGCAGGTGCTCGACTACGTCCGCGAGTTCGTCAAGGAACCCCGCAAGGCCCCCATGGCCGGCAACACGATCGGCACCGACCGTGCCTTCTTGGCCCGTGACATGGCCGAGCTCGAAGGCTGGCTGCACTACCGGGTCATCGACGTCTCGTCGATCAAGGAACTGTCGCGCCAGTGGTTCCCGCGCGCCTACTTCGCCGCACCGGTCAAGGGCGGCGAACACCGTGCGCTGATCGACATCCAAGAGAGCATCGAGGAGCTGCGCTACTACCGCAGGGCCGTCTTCACCCCGGAACCCGGCATCGATTCAGACACCGCCAAGGCCATCGCGGCCGAGGTGTCCGGCTCGGCGACGGGCCGGTCGCCGGCTCCCGAGGGCCTGGGATAGACTTCTTCTCGCCGTGTCGGGCGTATGCCCGGCACGCGTGGTGGGCGTAGCTCAGTTGGTAGAGCACCGGCTTGTGGTGCCGGTGGCCGCGGGTTCAAGTCCCGTCGTCCACCCCACGAAGAACCCCCCGAGACTCAGGTCTCGGGGGGTTCTGTGCTGCCAGGGCGGACGTCCGCTACTCGGGGCGTAGGGAGATATCGCCGCTACTGGTCTTGGCCAGGATGAGGCCCTTTCCATCGGCATCCGAATCGACTTTCGACGACACATCGCCGGACTTCGACTTGGCCATGACGTGATAGGTCCTCTTGCCGGTGGGGATGACCGCGGCGATGTCTCCGCTGGTCGTGGTGGCCTTGAGCCCGAAGGGCTGGGTCTTGAAGCTCGCGGCGATGTCTCCGCTCTTCGACGTCGCGAACAGTTCGTCGACCTTCAGTTGCTTACCGGTGATATCGCCGCTCCCGGTCAGGATCGTCAACGCACCCTCGTCGATCGAGTCAGCCACGACATCGCCTGAACTGGTACGGATCACGACCGGAAACCCTTCGGGGATCTCCAGCGTCGCGGAGACTCCGCAACCTGGCGACAGCCAGGTCTGGCATTCGGAGGCGATCTTGATCTCATCGCCGCGACGACCGATCTCGAAGTCGGTCTTGCGCAGGCCGCTGGTGATTCGTGACGTGACCTTCACGACATCGGGATCGCCTTGAACCAGGCGTAGATCGGCCGATCCGCTGTCGATCACGATCTGGGCCGAGTTGCCGATCTCCACAATGCTGGTCGACACCTTGGTGTTGCGCTTGAGCAGCGACGTCCCCAGCACGAGACCGATCACGAGCGCCACGAACAGGAGCGTGCCGAGCACCGTCAACAGCGTCCGTGAGGCCGGTGACCGGATGTCGTAGTCAGCGACGACCTCGTGCTCCGTCACGAAGCGCCCTCAGCTGTGAGCGTCGAACTCTCCCGTGTCGAAACCGGGACGACGTCGCCGGCGCCCATGCGGGCGGCGTCGGCGGTCTCGTCATCAGGCATGGTCTGACTCTCCCGCTCTGCCTCGACGCGCTTGAGGTAGTGGTCGATCTCATTGGCGCGCTGCTCGTCGGTCCACCCCAGAACACCGCCCATCAGCGCCGCCACCTCCTCGGCTACCTCGGTGCCACGGTCGAACGTCTCGATCGAGATCCGGGTTCGGCGCGCGATCGCATCGTCGAGGTGGCGGGCCCCCTCATGCGTCGCGGCGTACACGATCTCGGCCCGCAGATAGTCATCGGCGCCGGTCAGTGCCCCGGCCAGGTCGGGTCGCTCCGCGATCAGGTCGAGCAGTTCGTCGATCAGCGATCCGTAGCGGTGCAGGAGGTGCTCGATTCGGCCGACTCCAAGGCCGTGCGTCCGGGCGAGCATATGTCGTTGGTTCCACACCGCCTCGTAGCCGTCTGCTCCGAGCAAGGGGACGTCTTCGGTCACCGACGGCGGGGCATGGCGGTCGAGCTGAGTCGACATGCCGTGCACAGCCGCGTCGATCGCGTCCTTGGCCATGACCCGGTAGGTCGTGTATTTTCCGCCCGCGATGACCACGAGCCCTTTGACGCTGGTTCCGACCGCGTGTTCGCGCGACAGCTTGCTGGTGGCCTCATCCTCGCCCGACAGCAGCGGCCGAAGACCCGCGTAGACGCCCTCGACGTCGGCGTGGGTCAGCGGCTCCTCCAGCACGGTGTTGACATGGTCGAGCAGATAGTCGATATCGCTGCGGCTCGCGGCCGGGTGATCCTTCGACAGCGACCAGTCGGTGTCGGTCGTGCCGATGATCCAGTGCCGGCCCCACGGGATGACGAACAGCACCGACTTCTCGGTGCGCAGTATCAGCCCGGATTCGCCGCGGATCCGGTCACGTGGCACGACGAGGTGCACGCCCTTGCTGGCCCGGACGTGGAACTGTCCACGCTCCCCCGCGAACGACTGCGTCTCATCGGTCCAGACGCCGGTCGAGTTGACAACTTGTTTGGCCGCGATGTCGAACTCGTGCCCCGACTCCAGGTCCTTGACCTTGGCGCCGACAACCCGGTCGCCTTCACGGAGCAGGCCGATCACGCGGGTACGGCTCGCGACATGCGCTCCGTAGGCAGCTGCGGTGCGCGACAAGAACATCGTGTGACGGGCATCGTCGACCTGGCCGTCGTAGTAGTGCAGCGCACCGATCAGCGCATCCTTCTTGAGCGCGGGCATCAGCCGGCGGGCGCCACGGCGGGTCAGATGCCGGTGATGTGGCACACCGCGCGAACGTCCCGAGAGGAATGCCAGCGAGTCGTACAACGCGACACCCGCGCCGGCGTAGAAGCGTTCCCAGCCGCGGTGAGTCAGCGGGTACAGGAAGGGGACGGGATGCACCAGATGCGGGGCGAGCCGGTCCAGCAGCAGGCTGCGCTCGGCGAGCGCCTCAGCGACGAGCCGGAAGTCGAGCATTTCGAGGTAGCGCAGGCCGCCGTGGATGAGCTTGCTCGACCGGCTGGAAGTGCCGGAGGCGAAGTCTCGCGCTTCCACCAGGCCGACTGTGAGCCCGCGGGTGGCCGCGTCGAGCGCTGCACCACCGCCGACGACCCCCGCACCGATCACGAGCACGTCGAGCGGCGTCGCAGCCATGGCATCGAGCGCGGCTTGACGATTCTCGGGCGAAAGAGCAACGGAACGCATGGCCCCAGTCAATCAGGTTGTAGCCCACTGCACCTGTTGTCGGGTCTCAGTCGACGTCGACCCACTCGAGCGTCTTGTCGACAGCCTTCTTCCACTGGGCGTGCTGGGCCTGCCGTTGGTCCGCCGTCGACTGCGGATCCCAGCGCTTGGATTCGTTCCAGTTCGCGACAAGCTCGTCGGTATTGGCCCAGTATCCGACCGCGAGGCCCGCAGCGTACGCCGCACCGAGCGCGGTCGTCTCGGCGACGACTGGGCGGCTGACCTGCACCCCGAGGACATCGGCCTGGATCTGCATGCACAGCTCATTGGCCGTGACTCCCCCGTCGACCCGCAGAATCTGCAGATCGAGGCAGGCATCGGCGATCATCGCTTCGACGACGTCCTTGCTCTGCAGACAGATCGCCTCCAAAGCTGCCCGGGCGATATGCGCGCTCGTGTTGTACCTCGACAATCCGACGATGACCCCGCGCGCATCGGAGCGCCAATAGGGAGCGAACAGACCCGAGAAGGCCGGCACGAAGCACACCCCGCCATTGTCGTCGACGGATGCCGCGAGTGATTCGACGTCGCCGGCAGACTTGATGATGCCGAGCTGATCACGCAGCCATTGGATCGCCGAGCCGGTCACGGCGATCGATCCTTCCAGCGCATACACCGCAGGCGCATCGCCGAACTTGTAGGCCAGCGTCGTCAGCAGTCCGTTCGTGGACCTGACGATCTCGGTGCCCGTGTTGAGAACCAGGAAGTTGCCGGTTCCGTAGGTGTTCTTGAGCTGCCCGGGTTCGAAGCAGACCTGCCCGACCAGGGCCGCATGCTGATCGCCGAGGTCACCGGCGATCGCGACCTCGCCGCCGAACGGCCCGGTCGCCTCGGTGTGCCCGTACACCTCGGAGGAGGACTTGATCTCGGGCAGCATCGAGCGCGGGATGTCGAACAGCGCGAGCAGTTCGTCGTCCCACGCGAGCGACTCCAGGTCCATCAGCATCGTCCGACTCGCATTGGTCACGTCCGTCAGGTGCAGGCCGCCGTCGGGACCGCCCGTGAGCCACCAGATGAGCCATGAGTCGGTATTGCCGAAGATCGCGTGGCCTGCATCGGCGTCGGCCCGCACGCCGTCGACGTTGTCGAGGATCCAGCGGAGCTTGCCGCCGGAGAAGTACGGTGCGGGCGTCAGTCCCGACCGCTCGCGGATCAGGTCGGCGTGTCCGTCGTTGTGCAGGGCCGAGGCGATCTTGTCGGTGCGGGTGTCCTGCCACACGATCGCGTTGTAGTACGGGACCCCGGTGCGGCGATCCCACACGACGGTTGTCTCGCGCTGATTCGTGATGCCGATCGCGGCAAGGTCAGCGGCCGCGATACCGGCTCGACCGAGGGCGCCTTCGACGACGTCCTGCGTCGCCTCCCAGATCTCATGTGGATCGTGCTCGACCCAGCCGGCCTGCGGCATGATCTGCTCGTGTTCCAGCTGGTGCCGTGCCACTTCGTGACCGTCGTGATCGAAGATCATGAACCGGGTGCTCGTGGTGCCTTGATCGATCGCACCGACATACTTCGTCATGCGCCAGACCCTATCCGTAGGCTCGTGGCATGCGCTTGATCCTGATCCGCCACGGCCAGACCCCCGCCAACGTCGATGGAGTGCTCGAGTCGACCGTGCCAGGCCCGGGCCTGACCGAACTCGGCTACGAGCAGGCCGCTGAGCTTCCGGCCGCACTGGCACACGAACCGATCGATGCGCTGTACGTGTCGTCGATGATCCGGACGCACCTGACCGCCGCGCCGCTCGCCGCAGCCCGTGGTGTGGTGCCGGTCGAACGTGACGGCGCGCGGGAGATCTCTGCGGGTGACGTCGAGGGCAACGCCGACGAGGCGTCGGTGCACCAGTACGTCTCGACGTTGCTGAGCTGGTGCGGCGGTGACCTCGACGTCCGCATGCCCGGCGCCGACAACGGTCATGAGGTGCTCGCACGATTCGACGAGGTTGTCGCAGAGGCAGAAGATGCCGGCCACCAGGCCGTCGCGATCGTGAGTCACGGCGCGATCATCCGTGCCTGGTGCGCGGCGCGGGCCGACGACGTCGATCTGGAGTTCGTCCGACACCACTACGTCGTCAACACGGGTGTCGTCGTGCTCAACGGCTCCATGAAGTCGAGCTGGGACGTCGAATCCTGGCTGGGCCAGAGCATCAGCGAGGCCGCCGCGCGAGGCGTCACCTCGGACCACAGTCCCGCCTCAGAACCGCTGGACGACTGAGCGCCGGGGACCGTGAATCGCGGACAAAACCCGATTCTTCCGTCACACCCTGATCACTCGGGCTGGTTCATTTCGCCTCTGAGGTCGGCGTGCGGCACGGTCGGGATCGTCCCGAGCCTGCCCTTCTCGAAGTCTTCGAACGCCTGCAGCACTTCGGCCTTGGTGTTCATCACGAACGGTCCCGCCCAGGCGATCGGCTCACGGATCGGCAGTCCACCCAGGAGCACGACCTCGAGCGCGGGGTCCTTGGAGTCCTGCTGCTGATCCGCGCCAACTGTGATGGTTTCGCCGTGTCCGAGGACGGCCAGTTGACCGGCGCTGATCGGACGACGCTCGCGGCCCACGTACCCCGCACCGCCCATAACGTAGACCAGCGCGTTGAAATCCGTCCGCCATGGCACGGTCATCTCGGCACCCGGGAGCACCGTCGCATGCACCATCGCCATCGGCGTGTGGGTCGAGCCGGGCCCCTTGACGCCGTCGACCTCCCCGGCGATGACGCGCAGCAATGCGCCTGCGTCGGGAGTCGAAGCCAGACCGACGTCGCTGGCACGGATGTCCTGGTAGTGCGGGGGCAGCCACTTCGACGCCTTCGGCAGGTTGACCCACAGCTGCAGCCCGTGGAACAGGCCGCCCTTGGCGACGAGCCACTCCGGCGGCGCCTCGATGTGCAGGAGACCGCTCGCAGCGGTCATCCACTGGGTGTCGCCGTCGGTGATGGAACCTCCGCCGCCGTTGCTGTCCTGGTGGTCCATGACACCGTCGATCATGTACGTCACGGTCTCGAAGCCGCGGTGTGGATGCCACGGCGTGCCCTTGGGCTCGCCCGGCGCATATTCGACCTCGCCCATCTGGTCCATGTGGATGAACGGGTCGAGCTTGGCTGCGTCGACACCCGCGAAGGCGCGGCGCACCGGGAAGCCCTCCCCCTCATAGCCCTGGGGCGCGGACGTGACGCTGACAGGCGCCCGATCTTCAGTCTGGGTCGGCGTCGCGATCACGCGAGGCAGGACGGTCCAGTCGGCAACAGTCACAGCAGGCATCGTGTTCTCCTTGGTAGGCCTTCAAAGTAGTACAACATTCAACTACTCGCAACTATTCCCGTAGTGTTGGCCGCATGGATGGCCTCCTCAACGAGATCCGCGCCGGACTGCGAGCCGCTGCGGACCCTGTGCGCGCGCCCGGAATGCAGGCCTACATGAAGTCGGAAATGCCCTACCTCGGGGTACCCATGCCTGCCGTCCGCACCACTGTGAAGACCGCGGTCAAGGTCGATCCTCCTGACTCGGTGGCCGAGCTCGACGGCATCGTGCGCCGCCTCTGGGACGGCGCCGAGTTCCGCGAAGAGCGATATGCCGCCGGCATGATCGCCGACCTCCCACTCGCCTCCGGCGAACTCCAGCTGATCGAGTTGCACGAGCACATGGCCATCACGGGTGCCTGGTGGGACCACGTCGATCCCATCGCGCACCGCATCGCCGCTCTCCACGACATACACCCGAGCCAGACCGCCGACATCGTCCGGGACTGGAGCACCGACCACGACATATGGCTGCGACGCCTCGCGATCATCAGCCAGCTCGGCCGCAAGGACCGTCTCGATCCGGGTCTGCTGACCGACGTCATCGAGCCCAACATCCGCGACCGCGAGTTCTTCATCCGCAAGGCAATCGGCTGGGCCCTGCGCGAGTACGCACGAATAGAACCGGACTGGGTACGAGACTTCGTGGCCGAGCGCGAAGACGTGCTCAGCGGTCTGACCAAACGAGAGGCGCTCAAACATGTCGCATGATTCAGCAGACGTCGCGATCGTCGGCGGCGGTCACAACGCGCTGGTCGCATCGATCTACCTGGCCCGCGCGGGCAAGAAGGTCGTCGTGCTCGAACGCCTCCCCCATGTCGGGGGCGCCGCGATCAGCGCCAAGACCTTCAACGAGCACGATGCGCGCCTTTCTCGCTACTCCTATCTCGTGAGCCTGATGCCTCAACAGCTCATCGACGATCTCGGACTGCGTCTGGAGTTGCGCTCACGCGACACCGCCTCCTACACGCCGTACGACGACGCAGGGTTGCTGGTCGAGACCGTCGAGGGACCCGCGACGCAGGAGTCGTTCAGAGCCCTGACCGGATCCGATCATGAGCTCGCGGCCTGGCGACAGTTCTACGCCGAGGTCGCGACAGTCGCCGAAGCGATCGCACCGACCCTGCTCTCACCGCTGCCCCACATCGGCGACCTCCGCGACCGGGTCGAGATGGCGATCTGGACCGATCTGGTCGACGAACCTCTGGGCATCGCCCTCGAGCGGCGCTTCAGCCACGACCTGGTCCGCGGCATCGTCGGCACGGACGCGCTGATCGGAACGTTCGCCTCACTGCATGAACCGAGTCTGATCCAGAACAAGTGCTTCCTCTACCACCTGATCGGCAATGGCACCGGCGAGTGGCGGGTGCCCGAAGGGGGCATGGGCGCGGTGACCGGTGAGCTCGAACGTGTTGCCCGTGACACTGGCGTCGAAATTCGCACGGACGCCGAGGTACATGCCATCGCACCGCACGCAGGCGGGGCCACCGTCAGCGGAGCCGGATTCGAGATCGACGCCGAGTGGGTGCTGAGCGGCGTCGCACCGTACGTCCTGGCGGGTCTGCTCGGTCACCCTTTGCCACGCAAACCGTCGGGATCGCAGTTCAAAATCAATCTCCTGGTGTCACGGCTCCCGCAACTCAAGTCGGGCATCGACCCGGCGATCGCCTTCGCCGGGACATTTCACCTGGGCGAATCGATGACCGAACTGGAGGCCGCCTACCGCCAGGCCGCCGCCGGCTCCCTACCGGCCAAAGCGGCCGGCGAACTGTACTGCCACACGCTCACGGACCGCTCGATCCTCGGGGCCGAACTCGCTGCGACGACGGCTCACACCCTGACCTATTTCGGCCTGCACACACCCTATGAAGTGCTGCCGGACGAGGCCGCAGCCCAGCGTGCGTACGCCCAGTTCATCGACGCCTTGGAAGAATTCTGTGTGGAACCAGTCACACCACTGATCATGGGTGTCGAGCACAAAACTCCGGCTCAGATCGAGGAGGCGCTCGCGATGCCCGGCGGGCACATCTTCCACGGCGATCTGCAGTGGCCGTGGTTGGAGGAAGGCGAAAAGGCCCACGATTCCGGGCAGCGCTGGGGCGTCGCGACACATCATCCCCGCGTCCTGCTGTGCGGCAGCGGCGCGCGGCGCGGAGGTGCCGTGAGCGGCGTCGGCGGGCACAACGCGGCACACGCCATCCTGGATTATGAGTCCCGTTAGGGGCCTGCTAATGTTTCACTCGCTTCGCCACGCAAGTGGCAACGCGGCATTAGCTCAATTGGCAGAGCAATTGACTCTTAATCAATGGGTTCGGGGTTCGAGTCCCTGATGCCGCACTGTGAAGGCCTCATTCCTCGCCGAATGGGGCCTTCGCTTTTTCTCCGGCCCAGTCGGCGCCACAGGGAACTCTCCCACCGCCGATCGAGTTGGTCAGGACAAGGAGGAACAACTATGAAGTGTCCGACCGACAATGCGGTCCTGGTGATGAGCGAACGTTCCGGTATCGAGATCGACTACTGCCCCGAGTGCCGGGGAGTGTGGCTCGACCGCGGTGAACTCGACAAGATCATCGACCGCGCAGCCAGCGAATCGGTTGCCCCGGCAGCCGCACCGGCTCCGCAGCAGTACGCCCAGCCCCGATATGACGAGCGCCCGCGTTCTGGCCACCAGCAGCCGTATCGCAAGAAGAAGGAAAGCTGGCTCAGCGAGTTGTTCGACTGAGTCCCAGCACGGACCAGGAATAGGCGTCCGGATCCTCCGGTTGGCACTCATATGAAGATCTTGCTCACCGGAGGAACCGGATACATCGGCTCGGCGGTCCTCGAAGCGCTCGTCGGCGCCGGACACCAGGTCACCGCGATCGTGCGCAGCCAGCAGTCATCGCTTGCTGTCAGCGACAAAGGTGCCGTCGGCATCATCGGGGATCTGTTCGACGCCGCCTGGCTCGCAGCGGAACTTCGCGGCCACGACGCTGCGATCCACGCCGCTGCCGGCAGCGACGAGCGCGATCCCGATATGAACGATGCGGTCCTGAACGCTGCGATCGAGGCCTTCTCGGGCACCGACAAGCCGTTCATCCACACCGGCGGGATCTGGACCTACGGCAATAACCAGTCCATCTCCGAAACCGATGAGCCCGCACCCCCGCAGTTGACGTCCTGGCGTCCCGCCAACGAGCAGCGCGTCCTCGGTGCGGACATCAAGAGCTCGATCATCCAGCCGGGCATCGTCTACGGACACGGTGGCGGAATTCCCGCGATGCTGGCCGGGGCCGTCGCCGAGGACGGCACACTTCAGCTCATTGGTAGCGGCGAGCAGCATTGGGTGACCGTTCACGTCGATGATCTGGCCGATCTCTACGTCCGCGTACTCGACAAGGCACCAGGCGGCCAGTCGTATGTGGGTGCCAGCGGCGTCAATCCGACGGTCCGCGAACTCGGCGAGGCATTGACCCCCACGGTCACGCCTGAGTCCGACGAGGCCACGATCGCGCGTCTCGGCCTGTTCGGCGAGGCTCTCCTGCTCGACCAGGCCGCTTCCGGTCAGCGCGCCAAGTCCGACTTCGGCTGGATCCCGACTGGTCCCGCACTCGTCGACCTGCTGGCGAAGGGCTACGCCACGGCCGAGTGATCCGGCATCCTGGGGGCATGTGGATCGGCTGGCTGGAACTCGACCTTCTTCTCGGTGACGTGCATTCGCTCAAAGAGAAGCGATCGTTCGTGCGACCCTTGGTCGCCGACATCCGACGCACGTTCACGGTGTCGGCGGCTGAGACCGGAAGCCTCGACCTGCACCGGCGCGCCGGCATAGGCGTCGGTCTGGTGTCGTCCGAAAGCCAGCACATCATCGACGTCCTCGACAAGGTCGAGGACTACGTGGCACGTCGGCCCGAGTTCGACCTGCTGTCGGCGCACCGCGGAATGGCGAGCAGCGCCGACGAATAGCCGGATGTCTCTCATGGCCTTGAGACGAGCCGATAGCCGATGCCCGGTTCGGTGATGAAGATCGTGGGCCGCGACGGATCCGTTTCCAGTTTGCGGCGCAATTGGGCCAGATAGACCCGCAGGTAGTTGGTCTCGCGGGAGTATCCGGGCCCCCAGACCTCATGCAGCAGATCTGCCTGCCGCACGAGCTTGCCCTGACGGCGAGCGAGTACCTCGACGATGTGCCATTCGGTCGGCGTCAGTCGCACCTCCTGGCCGGCTCGCACGGCACGTCGTTCGGTGACGTCGAGGCGCACATCCCCGACTTCGACCACGATCGCGACGTCATCGGAGCCGCCGCGCCGCATCGCGGCGCGGACCCGCGCCAGCAGTTCCTCGAGCTCGAATGGTTTGGTGACGTAATCGTCGGCTCCCTCGTCGAGGGCTTCGACCTTGTCGTCGGACTCGTGACGGGCCGACAGCACCACGATGGGCACCCGGGCGTGGGTCCGCAGCCGTTTGAGCACTGCGACCCCGTCGAGATCCGGCAGGCCGAGATCGAGGATCACGACGTCAGGCATCCGCTCGTCGACGATCTGCAATGCCGATCGGCCGTCGCCGGCAGTCTCGACGTCGTAGCCCCGCGCCCGCAGGTTGATCGACAAGGTGCGCAGGATCGCCGGATCGTCGTCGACGACCAGAACGAATGTCATATCGTCACTCCCCTCAGCGGCAGATCGAGGATGAACGTCAGTCCGCCCCCCGCGGTGTCCTCGGCGGTCAACGTACCGCCCATCGCTTCGGTCAGCCCACGGGCCACGGCAAGCCCCAAGCCGATCCCTTCGCCACGCGGCACATCACCCAGACGCTGGAACGGCTCGAACAGCCGATCCCGCTGCGCGGCGGGAACGCCCGGACCGGTGTCGATGATGCGGACTATCGCGCGTTGACCTGCCGCCGAAGCGTCGACGCGGACGCGGGTGTCACCAGGCGCGTACGTGACGGCATTGGCGATGACATTGGCGAGCACCCGCTCCAGCAGACCCGCGTCACCGGCGACCAGTGCCGCCGCAGGATCGATCTGGACGTCGACCCGATCGTGACCCGGCAAGGTCGCGAGCGCCGCCCCGATAGCTCCGGCAAGCTCGACCTCGTCGACATGGGCGTTGACGGCTCCCATCTGCAGACGGCTCATATCGAGCAGATTCGCGATCAGGTCTTCGAGACGGTCGGCGCCCTCCTCGACCGTCTCGAGCAGTGCCTGCTCGTCCTCGGCCGACCAAGTGATCTCGGTATTGCGCAGGCTGCTCACCGCGGCCTTGACCACGGCCAGCGGAGTCCGCAGATCGTGAGACACCGCCGCCAGCAACGCCGTGCGGGTGCGGTCCGTCTCGGCCAGGAGCCGGCGCTCGCTGCTCTCGCGCGCCGCCTGGCGACGCTCCGCCAGTACCGACGCATGTGCGGCGTAGGCCTTGAGAAGACGCTGATCAGCGGCCGGCAGTGCTCGTCCAACCAACACGAGGTGCGAGTCGTCATCGACCGGCACCGACACATCGGCGTCCGACAGCGACGTGATCGGCGCGCCGACTGTCTCGACGACGACACCGTCCGTGCCGATGATCGAGGCGCCCCGCATGCCGAACAGCTCGCAGGCGCTGGTCAACAAGGAGTCGAAGTCACCCGCATGCAGCAGGCTGTGCGACAACACAGCGAGCGCATCGGCTTCTGCCGACGCCTTCTCGGCCTGGGCCGTGCGCCGGGCAGCGAGACCCACAACCGACGACACCGCGATTCCGACGATCACGAACAAGACGACTGCCACCGCATTGTCTCCGCTGGCGATCGTCACAGTCCGAAGCGGCGGGGTGAAGAAGTAGTTGAGCGCGAAGCCGCTGATGAGCGAACACGCCATCGCCGGCCACCGTCCGCCGACGATCGCCGTCGCCACGACCAGTGCCATGAAGAACATCGCCTCGGTCGGCAATCCGTGGATGTCCGGCGTCGCAAGCAGCAATGCCGCCAGGATGAACGGGCCCGCAACACCCACGAGGTAGCCCGCCAGTCGCCGTTTACGGCTCAGATCCGGGGAGGCACGCACATTGGCCTTGGTCCGTCGTGCCTCGTCGTGCGTCACGATGTGGACGTCGATGTCTCCTGATTCGGCGATCACGATCTCGCCGATACCGGGATTGGCCAGCGTCGAGAGCCGTCCGCGACGACTCGCGCCGATCAACACCTGCGTCGCATTCTCGGCGCGGGAGAACTCCAAGATCGCGGTAGCAGTGTTGTCGCCCACGACGGAATGGAAGGTGCCGCCCAGGTCTTCGGTCATGGTGTGCAATCGGTGCAACCGGGCCGGGTCCATGTGGGTCAACCCGTCGCCGCGGGTCACGTAGAGCGCGAGCCACTCCCCCGTCCCCGTGCGCGAGACGATGCGGGCCGCACGCCGCAGCAGGACCTCGGATTCGGGACCGCCGGTCACCGCGACGACGATCCGCTCGCGGGCCGCCCAGGTGGAGTCGATGTCGTGCTGAGTGCGGTAACGCTCCATTCCCTCGTCGACCCGGTCGGCGAGCCACAACAGTGCCAACTCGCGCAGAGCCGTCAGATTGCCTTCGCGGAAGAACTGCGACAGGGCCGCGTCCACTTTGTCTGCGGCATAGATATTGCCGTGAGCCATCCGCCGCCGCAGAGCCTGCGGGCTCATGTCGACCAGTTCGATCGCATCGGCCTGACGGACGACCCGGTCAGGGACGGTTTCGCGCTGTCGGATTCCGGTGATCGACTCGACGACGTCGTTGAGCGACTCGAGGTGCTGGATGTTGACCGTCGTGATGACGCAGATCCCGGCGTCCAGCAACTCCTCGATGTCCTGCCAGCGCTTCTCATGACCGGCCCCGGGGACGTTGGTGTGGGCCAGCTCGTCGACGAGGGCGACCTCGGGGCGCCGCTTCAGCAATGCGGCCAGGTCGAACTCCTCCTGGACCGTTCCGCGATGTTCCAGTACGAGGCGCGGTAACACCTCCAGGTCGCCGATCTGCTCGATCGTGTGCACCCGATCATGGGTCTCGACGAATCCGACGACGACATCGGTGCCGCGCGCCGCCCGACGTCGCCCCTCGTCCAACATCGCGAACGTCTTGCCGACGCCCGGCGACGCGCCGAGGTAGACCCGCAGGATCCCTCTCGGACGCGTCGCAGCATTCGCAGATCCGGTGTTCACGGATTCAGTCTGCACCCGAGACCGTCCTACTTTCCGGCCAGCTCGAGATTGAGCTCCAGCACGTTGACCTTGGATTCGCCCAAGAAGCCGAACTGCCGGCCAGAGGTCGCATCCTCGACGAGCCGTTCCACCTGCTCGGACGGCAGTCCGCGTTCACGTGCGATCCGGTCGACCTGGAGCGCGGCATACTCCGGTGAGATGTACGGGTCCAGTCCCGAACCCGACGCCGTAACAGCGTCCGCCGGGATCTGCGAGACCGCAATCCCCTCCAAAGCAGCGATAGCGCTCTGCCGGTCCTTGATCGCGGCGAGCAGATCCGGATTGGACGGGCCGAGGTTGGACGGCGCGGACGCCAGGGCGTCGTACTCCGGAGCGGACGGGCGTCCGTGGAACCACTGCGGGCCCGCGCTGGCGAAGTCCTGCCCGATCAGCCGTGAACCGACGTCCTGGCCGCCGGCCGAGACCATCTGGCCGTTCGACCGGTCGTGCAAGGCCACCTGGCCGACGCCCCAGACCGCCGCGGGATACAGCACCCCGAGCACGACGGTCATGACCAGCAGGACCTTGAGCCCCACAAAGGACTGACGGAAGAAGTTTGCGGTCATGGTGCTACCCGATTCCTGGGATGGTGGAGATGACGAGGTCGATGAGCTTGATGCCGACGAACGGGGCGATGATCCCGCCGAGTCCGTAGATCACGATGTTGCGGCGAAGCACCGAGGCAGCCGAGGCCGCGCGGTACTTCACGCCCTTCAGCGCCAACGGGATCAGCGCGACGATGACCAGGGCATTGAAGATGACCGCCGAGGCGATCGCCGACTCCGGTGTCGCGAGCTGCATGACGTTGAGCCGGTCGAGGGAGGGATAGGCGACCAGGAACATCGCCGGGATGATCGCGAAGTACTTCGCGATGTCATTGGCGATCGAGAACGTCGTCAGCGCACCGCGGGTGATGAGCAGCTGCTTGCCGATGCCGACGATGTCGATCAGCTTGGTCGGATCGGAGTCGAGGTCGACCATGTTGCCGGCCTCCTTGGCCGCGGACGTCCCGGAGTTCATCGCGACGCCGACGTCGGCGGCGGCGAGAGCGGGCGCGTCGTTGGTGCCGTCGCCGGTCATCGCGACGAGACGTCCACCCTCCTGCTCCTTGCGGATCAGCTGCATCTTGTCCTCAGGGGTGGCTTCGGCCAGGAAGTCGTCGACGCCGGCCTCCTTGGCGATCGCCGCCGCGGTCAACGGATTGTCGCCGGTGATCATCACGGTGCGGATGCCCATGCGGCGCAGTTCGTCGAACCGCTGGGTCATGCCCTCCTTGACGACGTCCTTGAGATGCACGACACCCAGCAAGGCGGTCTGTCCGTGGCTCTGTTCGGCCACGACGAGCGGAGTGCCGCCGGATCCGCTGATCTCGTCGATCGTGGCCCGGACCTCGGCGTCGACCTCGCTGCCCGACCAGGCCGCGATCGCTGCGCCGGCCCCCTTGCGGACGATCCGTCCATCGGCCAGGTCGACCCCTGACATCCGGGTCTGAGCGGTGAACTCCACCGCCGTTGCGCCGACCGGGAGCGAGCCATCGGCAGCGCCCTGCTCGACAGCGAGATCGACGATCGATCGGCCTTCGGGTGTCAGGTCGGCCACACTCGACAGCCTGGCCGCATCGCGCAGATACTCATCCGTGACGCCCGGGGCCGCCACGAACCGGGTCGCGCGACGGTTGCCGTAGGTGATCGTCCCGGTCTTGTCGAGCAACAACGTGCTGACATCTCCCGCGGCCTCCACCGCGCGTCCCGACAGCGCGAGCACATTGACCCGCACGAGCCGGTCCATCCCCGCGATGCCGATCGCGCTCAGCAGCGCACCGATCGTGGTCGGAATCAGGCACACCAACAGGGCCACCAGGACCAGGGTGCTTTGCGGAGCGCCGGCATAGTCGGCCATAGGTGCCAACGTCGTGACGGCCAGTACGAACACGATCGTCAGGCTCACCAGCAGGATCGACAACGCGATCTCATTGGGTGTCTTACGCCGGGACGCGCCCTCGACCAGCGCGATCATACGATCGAGGAACGTCTCGCCCGGCGCTGAGGTGATCTTGACCGTGATCTGGTCCGACAGCACCTTGGTGCCGCCCGTGACCGCCGATCGATCGCCGCCGGCTTCGCGGATCACCGGCGCGGACTCGCCGGTGATGGCCGACTCGTCGACCGTCGCGACGCCCTCGACCACATCACCGTCGCCGGGAATGACCTCGCCGGCCTGCACCAGCACCAGGTCGCCGATCCGCAACTCCGTGCCGGGCACACTCTCGAAACTGCCGTCAGGCCCGACCCGCAGTGCGGAGACCGTGGTGCGGGCGGCCCGCAACGAGGCCGCCTGAGCCTTACCGCGGCCCTCGGCGACGGCTTCGGCCAGATTGCCGAACACCACCGTGAGCCAGAGCCAGATCGTGACGACCCAGGCAAAGACGCTGGGCTCGGCCACCGCGATGAACGTCGTCATGATCGAGCCGATCCAGACGATGAACATCACGGGGCTACGCCACAGGTGCCGGGGGTCGAGCTTTCGCAGTGCCTGGGGCAACTGCGACAACAGTGAATGGAGCGTCATGCGAGAGCCTCCGCGAGGGGTCCGAGAGCGAGCGCCGGGAAGAACGTCAGACCTGTGATCAGGAGGATCACGCCGACGAGCAGCCCGACGAACAGGGGGGTATGGGTGGGCAGAGTGCCAGCCGTACTCGGCACCTTGCCTTGTTTGGCCAGCGAACCGGCGAGTGCGAGAACCAGGACGATCGGGATGAACCGGCCGAGCAGCATCGCCAGTCCCAGCGATATCTGGAAGAAGTCAGACGTCACGGTGATGCCTCCGAAGGCACTGCCGTTGTTATTGGCCGCCGAGGTGAAGGCGTAGACGACTTCGCTGAACCCGTGCCCTCCCGGATTTCCCATCGCCTCGGCCGTACTCGGCAGGGCGATCGCGGTACCGATGCCGATCAGGATGATCGCCGGGACGGTCAGCGTGTACAGCGCCACGAACGTCATCTCTTTGGCACCGATCTTCTTGCCGAGGAACTCCGGTGTCCGGCCGACCATCAGGCCCGCCACGAAGACGGCCAGGATCGCCATGATGAGGATTCCGTAGATGCCGGCACCCACCCCGCCGGGCGAGACTTCGCCGAGCATCATGTTGAGCATCGGCACGGCACCGCCGAGCGGCGTCATCGAATCATGTGCGGAGTTGACCGCGCCCGTCGACGTACCGGTGGTCGCGACGGCGAACAGCGCCGAGCCCCAGGTACCGAACTGGGTCTCCTTGCCCTCCATCGCGCCTCCGGCCAACTGCGCGGCCTGCGAGTGTGCACCGGTCTCCGACCAGGTCGCGACGGCAAGCGCGCAGCCGAGCATGAAGGTCATCGCGCCGAGGATCGCCAGACCCTGACGACGGTGGCCGATCATGGTGCCGAATGTGCGGGTCAGGCTGACCGGGATCACCAGGATCAAGAAGATCTGCAGCAGATTGGCAAAGGGGGTCGGGTTCTCGAACGGGTGGGCGGAGTTGGCGTTGAAGAAGCCACCGCCGTTGGTGCCCAGCACCTTGATGGCTTCTTGACTCGCAACCGGCCCGCCGGGGATCACCTGGGTGCCGCCGCTGATGGTGCGCACCGTGTCGTCGGCGAAGTTCTGGACCGCGCCCTGTGTGATCAGCAGGATCGCGCCGATGAAGGCGATCGGCAGCAGGATGCGCAGCGTCCCGCGCACCAGATCGACCCAGAAGTTGCCGAGTTCACCGCTGCGCGAGCGGACGAATCCCCGGATCAGGGCGACCGCCACGGCCAGGCCCACTGCCGCGGACACGAAGTTCTGCACCGCCAGACCGGCCGCCTGGGCCGCGAAGCCCAAAGTCGACTCACCGCCGTACGACTGCCAGTTGGTGTTGGTGACAAATGAGATGGCGGTGTTGAAGCCCATCTCCCAGGGCATACCGGCCATTCCCCGGTCGAACGGCAGCATCTGCTGACCGACCAGGATCGCGAATAGCACGACAACGCTCGCCAGGGAGAAGCCGAGGACGCTGAGCGTGTAGCTGCGTGAGCTCTGCTCGGCGTCGGGGTTGACCCCCACCAGCCGGTAGGCGCGCTTCTCGACGCGCCAGTGAGCAGGTGAGGTGAAGACTCTGGCCATGTAGTCGCCCAGGGGTACGTAGACGATGGCGAGCAGGAGGACGAGGGCACTGATCGTGAGCAGGCCGGACGTGGTGTCGTTCATGCGCGCTCAGAACTTGTCTGGGCGGATCAGGGCTGCGACGAGGTACACCAGCAGCCCGATCACGATCACCAGGGGGACGATGGAATCGATGGTCATGTCCCCATGCCACACCCGGATTCGGGGCGATCCGGCGTCCCTGACGCGGTCCTAGCGCGTCTTGATGCGTTCTTAGCGCTGCCTGCCGCGGTGTGACCCCCGCCCTACTCGCGGTTAGCAACCGTTAGCCATACTGTGAGGAGTTTTGTCCTCTCCAGAGAGTGGTCCGCGTGCGCAATCCCCGTGCTTTCCTTCGCCCCCTTGCCGTTGGTGCTCCGACACCCGTCGCGGACGTGCCGTTCCGGCCGAGCCGGATGATCCACTTCTTCGACCCGAGCAACGAGAAGATGGCCGCCAAGGTCCCCGACATCGCCCAGAAGGTCGACATCATCCTGGGCAACCTCGAGGACGCGGTCAAGACCGAGAAGAAGGAAGCCGCCCGGCAGGGTCTGGTCGATATCGCGAAGGCCACCGACTTCGGGCACACCCAGCTGTGGACCCGCGTCAACAGCCTGGACTCCCCGTGGGCGCTCGACGACATCATCACGCTGGTGACCGAGATCGGCGACAAGCTCGACGTCATCATGGTGCCCAAGGTTGAAGGCGCTCAGGACATCCACTACATCGACCGGCTGCTGGCCCAGCTGGAAGCGCGCGCCGGCCTGACCCGCCCGATCCTCGTGCACGCGATCCTCGAGACCGCCGAGGGCATGACGAATGTCGAGGAGATCGCTGCGGCGAGTCCCCGTATGCAGGGCATCTCGCTCGGCCCCGCGGACCTGGCTGCGAGCCGCCGGATGAAGACCACGCGTGTCGGCGGTGGCCACCCCGGCTACCTGGTCCGCCAGGATCCCACCGGCGAGGACCTCACGGTCGGACGCACGACGTACCAGCAGGATCTGTGGCACTACACGATCGCCCGCATGGTCGATGCGTGCGCGGCCAACGACATCCTGCCGTTCTACGGACCGTTCGGCGACATCAAGGACGTCGTGGCGTGCGAGGACCAGTTCCGCAACGCGTTCCTGCTCGGCTGCGTCGGCGCGTGGAGCCTGCACCCCGTGCAGATCGACATCGCCAAGAAGGTCTTCTCCCCCAGCCCTGAAGACGTCGCACATGCCAAGGTCGTCGTGGAAGCGATGGGCGACGGTTCCGGTGCCGTCATGATCAACGGCAAGATGGAGGACGATGCGTCCTGCAAGCAGTGCCTCGTGATGCTCGACCTCGCCAAGGCGTTGTCCGAGCGCGATCCCGAACTCGCCGCCGCCTACGATCTCTGAGGACTTCCCATGACTTCTGAACTCCGCCCCCGTCGTTCCGTCCTCTACATGCCCGGCGCGAATGAGCGCGCGCTCGAAAAAGCCAAGACAATCGACGCCGATGCGCTGATCCTCGACCTCGAAGACTCTGTCGCTCCCGACTCCAAGGCACAGGGACGCGAGAATGTCGTCGCGGCCGTGAAGTCAGGCGACTACGGTCACCGCGAACTCGCGATCCGTATCAACGGCATCGGAACCGAGTGGCATGACGCCGATCTGGCGGCGGCCGCTGCTGCCGGCCCCGACGCCGTGTTGGTGCCGAAGGTCAATTCGGCTGCCGAGGTGCTGCAGCTCGTCGCGGCGTTGGAGGCCGCGGGCGCTCCTGAGAAGACCACACTCTGGGCCATGGTCGAGACGCCGATCGCGCTGCTGCACGCCGAGGAGATCTGCGCCGCGCACGAGCGCTTGACGGTCATCGTGATGGGCACCAACGACGTCGTCAACGAGACGTACGGTCTGCACATCCCGGGTCGCAATCCGCTGGTGTTGACGGCGTTGTCGCTGTCGCTGCTGGCGGCCCGTGCCGCCGGCAAGGTCATCATCGACGGCGTCTACAACGATGTGAAGAATCTCGAAGGCTTCGACGCCGAAGCACGTCAGGGCCGTGAGATGGGCTTCGACGGCAAGACGTTGATCCATCCTGCCCAAGTCGAGCCGGCCAATGTGGCGTTCGCGCCGTCGGCCGACGATATCGAGCACGCGCGGGCGATGATCACCGCATTCGACGAGGCCAAGGCCGCCGGCCAGGGCGTCGTGACGTTCAACAACAAGATGGTCGAGGAGCTGCACATCCGCGACGCCCACCGCATCCTGGCGTTCGCCGAAGCCATCGCCTCCCGCTGACCGCCCCACCTGGTGCGGTTTCCCATGAGGCCTGGGGCCCCTGCCACGCACCTAGGGTTACAGCCCTGGGTGCGTGACAGGAAGGCTAGGCCTCATGGGAAACCGACAATCCGGTTAGCGGTTGATTCTTAGCGCGTAGACCTCGGAGTGCATCCGCTGCTTGTGCGCCTGAGCTTTCCGACGCTGTCGCACTGACTCCAGGAGTACAGCACGATCGATCTCCGACATCTCGTCCCAGGCGCGCACGACGGGCTCGGGACGTGATTCGAGAAATACCATTGCCTTCACCTCCTCCCCTGATGTTCTGGCCGTCGATTCGTAATCGGTCGGGCTGTGTGCGGACATGTCGGGTGTGGCGAGTTGCATGGTCATGGCGCGCCTCCTTTCTTGAGGACTGGATGGATGGGATTGGCCTTCGTCACCGTCAGAGCACAACAAAAAACCGCTTCAGATCGAAGATCCGAAGCGGCAGAAGTGCCAACAGGTGAGGGCTACTTCAGGTGCACTGCTCCGGAGATCGGACCGGCGAAGGACGTGACGGCGCGGCGAAAGGCCACTGCGCGTGTCGCGATGTTGATGTTCTTCATGGGTCCACCTCCTTCAACAGTCGGTGCTCTGAATGGAGCAACTTGAGCAGGCTAGCGGGTGGACAGACGAACTGTCCACCCGCCACGCCTGGCGTGAATTACTTCTTGAGTTTCAGTGCGCGCGAGATCGTGAAGAACAGATCCGTCTGATCGGTCAGGCCGACCACATTGGCTGCTTGCGGACCGTACGCCGCGATCCGCAGCTGGCTGCCGGTGTGCTGCTGGGATCCCCCGGCGGCCGCGGTGGCGTAGTTGATCGTCAGCGGGCTGCCCTCATTGGTCAGCAGATTCGTGGTCAGGCCGGGTGTCGTGCTGCCTGCTTCGACGATCTGACTTGTGTGCGCGTGGTCGGCCGTGACGATGACCGTCGTGTGACCGTCCTTCTTGGCGAAGTCGAGTGCGACCTTGACCGCCTCGTCCAGATCCACGGTCTCGCCGATCTGACCGCAGGCATCGGCCGCATGGTCCTGCTTGTCGATGCTCGCACCCTCGACCTGCAGGAAGAATCCCTTGCCACCGCGCTGATCCAGCAACTGGATCGACTTCTTGGTCATCGCGGCCAACGAGGGCAGCGACGCGGTGCGTGCAGGGTTGTCGGTGCAACGCGCCGGCGCCTTCTTGCCACCGTCGGGTGTCGCGGCGGGACCTGTCCAGCGGACCGGGAAGTTGCCGGGCGAGAACAGGCCCAGGACCGGCCGGTTCTGGTCGGCCTTCTTGATCGCATTCAGTGAAGCCAGGTCCGTCGGCAGCTGATAGCCGCGACGGCCGGCCTGGTCGAGCAAAGTCAGATCCTTGAATGTTCCGGCCGTCGCCTTCTCGGCAAAGGTGGCCGCGCCGCCTCCCAAACTCACATCCGGACGGGTCTTGAGCAGCTGCTCGCTGATCGAGCCTTTGCCGCCGTTCTCGAGTGCCGCCTCAGGACAGGTCGCCGACGTCTTGACCGGTCCGTAGCAAGAACGGGCCGAGATATGTGCGACCTGTACGGCCGGAGTGGCGTCCTGCAACTCGGCGGTGCTGACGTTGCCGGTCTTAAGCCCGCGCTGCTTGGCCAGCTCCAGGAGCGTCGGCTGCGCCTTGCCGCGGATGTCCACTGATACGGCGTTGTCGTACGTCTTGGTGCCCGTCGCCCACGCACTTCCCGTGGCGGCCGAATCGGGGACGTAGTCGGTCTTGCCGTCCTTGGTCAGCGAGTACGTCGTGTACTGGCCCGTCAACGGCAGTCCGTCGATGCCGGGGAACCGTCCCCCGGCGCCGTGCTGGTAGTCGCGGGCCGAGGTGATCTCGGAGTCACCCATGCCGTCGCCGATCAACAAGATGACGTTATCGGCCCGGCCGCCTTTGGCCGCATGTTTGATGAAGCTGGTCTGGTCGCCGTTCAGACGGGTCGCCCCGCCATGCTTCGAGGCATCCTTGCCGCCCGAACCTATTGCGCCGGCCGCAGCCGTCGCGATCAGAATCCCCGCACCCCCGAGCGCGATCATCGCGCGAGTGCTCTTGTTCGTGAATGTCTTCATGACCGCAGCACAACGTCTCGGAGTGAATCACCGACCAACATGGCGAGACGATCAGTCGAAATCCAGACGTTCATCGATCTCGTCGCGGGTCGCTCCGCTGGCGTAGAGCAGATCCGCGGCCAGGGACCTGACCTGCGCCGCAATCGCGGCGGTGTTGAGGGTCATGGCCCCCGGCAGGGCGGTCACCGCGATCCGGGCAGCGTCGACCAGCTCTTGGCGGGCCTCGTCGAAGTCTTCATGCTGTGACAGGTCATCGGCGAAGATCTTGACCGCTCGCGCCAAGGCATCGACCGCGATGTCCATGTCCTTGGGCGCCGATTCCCCGTGCCGCAGCATCGCCGCCGTCCGCCTGGCCAGCACGCGGGCATCGCGAATCGCGTTGTCCAGGTCGCGGACCGCGCCGACGTAGAGCCCCACATGATCTCGCTGCTTCCAACGCATCGGCGACATCCGGGCGATCTCGGCGACATTTGCGGCGGTGGCCTCCAACGCCTGCAGCTCCGGTTGCAGCGCTCTGGCGCTCTCGAGAGCGCGCTCGGCGAGTTCTGAATCCTCACGCCGCATGGCTTCGGCGCACAAGGTCAGCAGATCGGAGAGTCGCCGCAACACCGATTGGACCTCGACGTCGATATCGCGCACCGGGTTGCGGGGCACGAGCAGGACCATCGCGAGGCCGGCGCAACCGCCGATGAACGCGTCGATGAAACGCGTGACTGCCGGATTGCTGGCATTGGCTGCCGGCACGACGGCGGCCAGCAGCACCGACGAATTGGCGGCCTGGGTCAGCGCCAGACCTTTGATTCCAAGCAGCGTGCTGATGACGACTGTCAACGCCACAACGAGCGCTATCTGCCACGTGCCGCGGCCGATCGTGAGGATCAGCAACTCGCCCACGAGGACGCCCAGCGCCACCCCGAACACGAGCTCGAACAGCGTACGTCCGCGCAGCCCGGCACCCGCAATGATGACGATGACCGCCGAGATCGGCGCGAAGAAGGCCTGTGAGTGCCCGAACACGTGCGTCGCGATGAAGAAAGCACCACCCGTGGCGACGCTGAGCCGAAGCAGCAACCGCCACCGTTTGCGCACTCGCAGCACCCGATCGCGCCACGATTCGACGGGCCCAGTCGTCAGGCGGATCCGTCGAATCGGGATGTCGCGTGGACCGATCATCAGATGCTCACAGGTAGAGGCCCGTCTGGCCTTCCTCGATACGTTCCGCGGCAACCGCGTGCAGATCTCGTTCGCGCAACAAGATCAGATCCTCCCCGCGCACCTCGACCTCGGCACGGTCTTCGGGATCGAACAGCACCCGATCGCCGACCTCCACAGAACGTACGTGCGAACCCACGGCCTCAACCCTGGCCCACGACAGCCGTTTGCCCACCGCGGCCGTCGCCGGGATCACGATGCCTCCAGTGGATCGCCGGTCACCGGCCTCTTGGTCGAGTGCGACCAGGAGGCGGTCGGCCAACATGCGAATCGGGAGCTTGCTGGTCATCGTCAGTTCAGCAGCTTGCGAATGACGACGATACCGGCGACGACAGCCAGCGCGCCGCCGACGATCGGGGCGATGTTTTCGAGCCGCGGCGATCCGGTTTCGTCGACGAACCGTGCCTTGACACGTTCGAGGCCGCGCCGCGCGATGTTCTTGGGATTGGACCGATCGATCAGCGCGTCAACCGTGTCGGCCAATCGGTCGCGGATCTCTTCGATCTCATCGACTAGATCATCGGGTTTGACCTTCGACACGTCGAGCCTCGCTCACCTGGGAAATCTGCGGAGGTGCGAGCGGAGGACCCGCACGCATACGTAAGGATAGGACGTATGACAACGCGACTGCAGGCAGGCGACAAAGCTCCCGACTTCACCTTGACCAATGATGTCGGCGAGCCGGTCACGCTCTCGGAACAGAGCGGCAAGGTCATCGTGTACTTCTACCCCGCCGCCATGACCCCCGGTTGCACCAAGCAGGCCTGCGACTTCAGCGAGTCGATCGATCGACTGCAGACCGAGGGCTACACCGTCATCGGGATCTCGCCCGACAAGCCGGAGAAGCTGGCCAAGTTCCGCGAGCGCGACGGTCTCACGATCACGCTGCTGTCAGATCCCGAGAAAGACGTGCTCACCGCGTGGGGCGCCTTCGGCGAGAAGAAGCTGTACGGCAAGGTCGTCCAGGGTGTCATCCGCTCGACATTCGTCGTCGAGGACGGGGCGATCCAACTCGCGCAGTACAACGTCAAAGCCACGGGGCACGTGGCCAAGCTGCGCCGGGATCTAGGTCTCGACTGAGCACCCACAGGTACAGCGATACGCTGTACCTGCTCGCCGATGTGGTGGAACTGGTAGACACGCAGGTCTTAGGAACCTGTGTCTTCGGACGTGCAGGTTCAAGTCCTGTCATCGGCACACTGTGATGTCTCAAGACATCGCAAACTCCTGAACCTTCGAAAATGATCCAGGAGCTTGCTTCTCGGCTGATTTCGTCGGCGGAATCTGTCGAGTCCGCTAGCGTCGGCCGCCCCACTCCGCATGCCAGTAGCGGGCGTTCTCGCTGCCCACGCGAAGGATCTTGTCCTGCTCCGGTGGCGATTGCCACAGTTCAAGGAGGTAGTGGTCCACGACGCGGTCAGCAAACTCATCCTGTGCGCCTACGTCCCGTCCACGGGCACTCACTCGCAGCCGGTACGAGCCCGGCGATACGTCGAGACTTCCGGTCGTCTCACCAGCCCATGACGCCCAACCGACCCCGCTGCCGGCGGGAATCGTCAGCGAGACTTCGACCACGTCTTCCCATTGGTCGTCAGGGCCGCTCGGCACTCCGTCCACAAGCGTGATGCGCACGCGCGAACCACCAGAACGTCTCGCCAAGTTCAAGTAGACGCCGTCGGGATCACCAGCTCCAACCAGCCCGTTGACCTGGTTGGCGAAGAACCGCTCAACTGCTCCGTCGAAGCCGCCGGTTTCTGACCACAGCAGGTCGAGCTGTCCATAGTCGGTCTCGACGATCTCATCCGCGAGCAGGATCTCCATCGGTGAAACGATAGGCGTAGACACCTTCACCCGTCACTGGGTGCGCCGCGGCACGGGCTTGGCTCAACCAGTTCCACCGGTGCCGATCGAGCTCAGGAAAATCGTTTGACCCTGCAATTTCACGGTATACTCAGGTCACCTGCTACAGCGAGGGGGCAGTCACCATGTCCAAGGTCATCGACTCATTGACGCGCATACGGCATCGCCAGAACAAACATCGCGACGACCAGGCCCGCCACCGCCGTGACGGTTGGTTCGACGAGAGCGATAACTGGCACGACGCCGAGAGCGAATCGGCAGCCAACGTCACAGACGAAATCGCGCGCTGACCTCACAGAAGTTTCCTTGGTCGGGCAAGATAAGTCCATGAAATCCGAACTGTTCAGCCAGGCAAATCACGAGGTACAGACCACCGATCGGTTCGCGCTGCAGAATCCGCGCATGCTGAAGGTGACTCTGGGCGCTCCCGTCCTGGCCACCAAGGGTGTCATGGTCGCCTATCAGGGCCAGGTCACATTCGAGCACAAGTCTGCCGGCAGCTTCGGCAAGCTCATGAAGAAAGTCGTCACGAGCGAGGACAATCCGCTCATGACCGTCGCGGGGCAAGGTGAGGTGTTCTTCGCCGACACCGCCAAGAACGTGTTCATCCTGACCCTCGAAGGCGACGGCATCTCGATCAACGGCCGTAATCTGCTGGCCTTCGATGCAACGCTCGACCACGACATCCGTCGGGTCAAGGGTGTCGGTGTGGCCGCCGGCGGGCTGTTCAACACGATCGTCAACGGTCACGGGCAGGTCGCGCTGATCGCCCACGGCGATCCGATGATCCTCGACTGCTCGCAGCAGCCGACCTACGTCGACATCAACGCCGCCGTGTGCTGGTCGGCGAACCTGACGCCCCAGATCCACAACAGCATGTCGATGCGCTCGTCGCTTCGCGGCGGCTCCGGCGAGGCCTTCCAGTACGCCTTCCAGGGCCCCGGCTTCGTGGTCGTACAGCCGTCGGAAGGCCCGGCCTACGGCCAGGGCGGCGGTGGCAACGGCGGGCAGGTTGCCGCGGCGGCAGTCGGCGGTGGCATCCTCGGTGGCATCCTGAGCTGATTCACCGCCGGTTCGCCAGCAGCACAGCCGTCGAGTGCTCCAGGTGTGCTCGCACTGCCTGCTCGCCAACGCGTTGGACGTCGGACAGATAGGCGGTGTGCTCCGCGCAGAGGGCCGTCGCGTCGTAGCGGAACCGCAGCTGACGCATGAACAGCAACATCTCAGCGTCCAGAGCGGCATAGGCTTCGGCGATTCGCCGGCTGCCCGCGCTGGCGACCAGGAGACGGTGAAACTCCGCGTGAGCACCTTCTACGGGCTCAGCCATGGCGAGACCCTCGGCGGCCGTCGTCAACGGGTCCAGCAGCGCTGACGGCCAGGTGTCACCGTGCGCGGCACGGATCAGCCGGACGGCCTCGGACTCCAATGCCGAGCGCAACTGCTGCATCGCGATGACATCGTCATCTGAGAACGACGTGACCCGGACCCCGCGATAGGGCTCGGAGACAAGCAGCCGCTCGGCCACAAGCCGCTCCAACGCCCGGCGAACCGTGTGCCGCGACAGACCGTGCTCGGCGCTGATGGCCTCCTCGCGCATCGGCGTGTCCGGCGGTAGCTCTCCTGACAACACCCGTCGGCGTAACTCTTCGGCGAGGCGATCGGCCCCGGTCAGCCGGGTCATGCCGGCACCGCCACGGGGCGTGTCGGCCACGCCAGGAGCGCGACTCCCACAAGCAGCACGACAAGACCGGTCCAACCGACGCCGCTGAGCTGTTCGCCGAGCATCACGAGCCCAAGAACGCACGCGGTCAGGGGCTCGACCAGCGTGAGGGTCGAGACAGTCGACGCGCTCAGGGACTGCAGTCCGATCGCGAACAGCACGTACGCCACAACGATCGTGACAACCGCGAGCCACGCCACCAATGCGATGCCCGACCGTGAACTCAGCCAACTCAGATCTACCAGGAGCAGGAACGGCGCACCGATCACGGCCGCCGTCGCGAAGATCGTGCCGACAGCGGCCGTCGGACGCCAACCCCCGTCCAACAGATGCTTGGCGGCCAGTGTGTAGACGGCGTACGCGAACGCGGCAGCCAACGATCCGACCAAGCCACGGGCGCTCACGCTCTGACCGGCACCTTCCAGGAGTCCACTGAGCAGGACGACGCCGGTCACAGCGCATCCCGTGGCGGCGAACCATACCGACGACGGCGCCGTACGTCGGACGACCCATTCGAGGAGTCCGGTCATGACCGGCGCGGCGCCCAGCGTCACGACGGCACCCACGGCGACGCCGTTGAGCCGGGCTCCCTCGAAGAAGGCAGGTTGATATGCGACCACGGCCGCTCCCCCGATCACCACGGCGCCCCATCGCGGACCGCCCGGCGTGGCCACCGATCTCTGGCCGCCACGCCGACCGACCCACCAGGCCAACAGACCAAGGAGCGCGCCGCCGAACACGATCCGGGTCAGTCCCACCGCCGCGCTCGAGGCAGCGTCCGGACCGTACGCCTGAGATGTGCCGGTCGTCCCGAAGCACACGGCCGAGGCAATGACGAAGACGATCGCGCGCATCCAAGATTGTTACACAATTTGAGCTGCGTACCTAGGGAGTGAGCTTGCCGAGCCCCTTGGAGATGTTCTTGGTCAGCACCTTCGCGACGATCCCGGCCACACCGGGCACTGCCATGTCGAAGCCGATCGTGTAGTCCAGCACCGTCCCGCCGTCAGGCGCCGGAGTGAGTACCTGCCGTCCCCAATGGCCCTTGAGCGGGCTGCCCTTCGTGATCTTGTACTCGATCAGCGTGTCGGGTTCGGACACCGTCGTGGTCTCCTGGAATGCCGGCAACGGACCGATTTTGAGACTGCGGGTCGATCCCACACCGTTACGGGAAGTGTCGCCGTCCCTGACCCGGGAGATCTTGGCGCCGAAGACCTGGCCGAGATTCTCATGCTCGGAGAGCTTCTCGAACACGGTTGCCGGATCTGATCGGTAGGTGTGGACGACATGGACGCGCTGGGGAGTGGACATAGCCGATGAGTCTAGGCTGATCCACCATGAAGCGGGAGAGATTCGGCGAGCGCGATCGCGGCGATCTCCAGCAGCCTGTCAGTGCTGGCGTCATCGCGGTGCTCGTCGGCTACACAAGTTCATTCGCCGTGGTCCTGACCGGTCTGACCGCCGTCGGCGCGACTCCGGCCCAGGCGGCCTCCGGTCTGCTGGCGCTCTGCCTCACCCAGGCCGTCAGCATGATCTGGCTCAGCGCCCGCTACCGGATGCCCATCGTGCTCGCCTGGTCGACGCCGGGAGCTGCCCTGCTCGCCGGTACCGCAACCCTCGAGGGCGGCTGGCCCGTTGCGGTCGGGGCGTTCGTCGTGGCCGGCGCCGCGTACGTCCTGACGGGGCTGTGGCCCGCCCTGGGCCGCCTGATCGCTCGTATCCCCGCTCCGGTCGCCCAGGCGATGCTCGCGGGCGTCGTCCTCGAACTGTGCCTCGAGCCGATCTCGGCCATCAAGGACAATCCGGCCGCGATCCTGCCCATCGTCGCCGTGTGGCTCTTGGGCGTCCGGCTCGCGCCGCGGTGGGCCGTGCCGGCGGCATTCCTGGCGGCCGGAGTTGTCATCGCCGTCGACATGGTCCGCCACGGAACCACGATCGCCGGGTCGTCCCTGCTCCCGGAGCTCTCGGTCACGACCCCGGAGTGGAGCTGGGCGGCCCTCGTCGGCATCGCGCTGCCTCTCTACATCGTCACAATGGCGTCCCAGAACGTTCCGGGCGTCGCGATCATGAAGTCACTCGGCTACGACGTGCCGTGGCGCGGGTCGATCGTGACCACCGGGATCGCCACGATCGTCGGAGCCCCGGCCGGCGGCCACTCGGCCAACCTCGCGGCGATCAGCGCTGCCCTCGCGGCCGGCCCCCCAGCCGGACCGGACCCGCAACGGCGCTGGATCGCGGCCCAGTCGGCCGCATGGACGTACGCGGCGCTCGGCGTGGCCTCGGCAGCACTCGCCGCGCTTGTCGCGGTCGCACCGGTCGGCGTCATCGCCACCGTGGCCGGACTGGCTCTGCTGGGAACCCTCGCCGACGCCCTCGACGGAGCCGTCAACCAGCGCAGAGGCCGCGAGGCCGCGGTCATCACCTTCCTGGTCGCCGCTTCAGGAATCTCTGCCTACGGGATCGGTTCAGCGTTCTGGGCGCTCATCGCCGGCCTGCTCGTCCACCTAGCTCTCGATGGGAAGCGCCCCTGATGTTCCGCATCATGTTCTACGAACCCCGCATCGCCGGAAACACCGGAGCCGCGATCCGGCTCGCCGCAGTCACGGGCGCCGAGCTGCATCTCGTCGAGCCGTTGGGCTTCGACCTCGAAGAGTCCAAGCTCCGCCGCGCCGGCTTGGACTACCACGACCTCGCCGTCATGACGGTCCATCCAGATTTCGATACTGCTGTGGCGGCCTTGTCCCCCGGCCGGATATTCGCCTTCACCGCACACGGCGAGCGGCTCTACACCGATGTCGCGTACGAACCCGGCGATGTCCTGCTGTTCGGCCCCGAGCCGACCGGCCTGCCTGCAGAGGTGCTGGACGACCCACGAGTCGAAGCCCGGGTACGGTTGCCCATGCTGCCGGGACGACGCTCAATGAACCTGGCCAATACCGCCTCGATCGCGGTCTACGAGGCCTGGCGGCAACACAGTTTCGCCCTTCCTGAGTGAACCTCCCACGGGAACCGTCCTTGCGCGCGTAGAGTAGCGCTCTCGCACGAGAAAGAAGTACCGCATGACCCGGCCACGAGGCGCCCGCCGCAGACTACTCGGCGTCGCGCTTGCGCTCACCGTCGCGGCCGCGCCCTATCTGCTCTGGCAAGGCGCCGCCCAAGGCGGCCAGACCCATCCCGTCTCGACGCTGGCACCCCACGGCATCACGGTCGTCGGCGATTCCATCACGGCCCGCTACAACGATTCCCCGGGCGATGAGCACCAGGCCTGGTGGAGTTTCGTCGGACGGACCTTCGACGCCCAGGTCACGACATATGCGCAGTCAGGCTCGGGCTATGTGCGCCCCGGGCATCGGTGCGGCGGCAACCGTTTCATCGACCGCACTGACGCCTACAGCGGCGAGGCACCCTCGATCGTGATCGTCGAAGGAGGTCGCAACGACTGGGCCCACTGCGTCGACGGCATGTTCCGGCCCGCATCGAGTCAATTGCTCGAACACGCCGTGTCGACGTATCTGACCACACTGCAGACGCATCTGCCCAGCTCGACGCGCATCATCGTCCTGGGCCCGCCCTGGGGCCCCTTCCAGCGGGTTCAGGGCCAGCGCATCACCCGGATCATCCAGGCACAGGCCAGGACCCATGACGTGCAGTTCATCGATCTCAGCGGAACGTTGACGGCCGAACATGTCGTCGACGGCATACATCCCAACCGCGCCGGGAGCGCGGCGATCGCACGTCGAGTCGTCAGCGCCCTGAAAAGCCCGTTGACCTAGCCCAGCGCCGCCAGGATCGACTGCGCCATCGCGGTCAGCGCCTTGCCCCGGTGGCTGATCCGATCCTTTTCAGCCGGCTCGAGCTCCGCGGTCGACACGTCGTAGCCGTCGGCGGCGAACAACGGGTCGTAGCCGAAGCCTCCGCCCCCGTGCTCAGCCAGCAGGATCCGTCCGGGCATCTCGCCATGTTCGATGATCTCGCGGCCGTCAGGCGTGCACAGTGCCATGACACAGCGGAACTGTGCCGTACGGCGGGCCTCGGGCACGTCACCGAGCTGATTGAGCAGGAGCCGGTTGTTGGCCGCATCGCCGCCTTCGTCCTTCGGCACCCCGGACCATCGCGCCGACAGTACTCCCGGCATGCCGTTCAGCGCATCGACGCACAGACCCGAGTCATCGGCCAATGACGGCAGACCCGTCGCTGCCAGAGCGGCCCGAGCCTTGATCAGGGCATTGCCCTCGAACGTCGGCTCGGTCTCGGCCGGCTCATCGTACGGGGGGAAATCGGCAAGTCCCAGCACTTCGATTCCGGGCACGAGCGGCGACACGATACGACGCAGCTCCGCGAGCTTCTTGGCGTTGTTGGACGCCAGGAGGATCTGGGTCATCGACCAAGGGCCTCGGTCTGCATACGGGTCAGGTCGACGCAGCCCTTCGCCGCGAGCTCGAGCAGCGCATCGAGTTCGGCCTTGTCGAACGGCGCACCTTCGGCGGTTCCCTGCACCTCGACGAATTTGCCCGATCCGGTCATCACGACGTTCATGTCGGTCTCCGCGCGGACGTCCTCGACGTACGGCAGATCGAGCAGCGGGACACCGTCGATGATGCCGACGCTGATCGCGGCGACGGACTCGACCAGGGGTTCACCGGCCAGGGCGCCCTTGGCCCGCAGATGCTCCACGGCGTCGGCCAGCGCGACGTACGCGCCGGTGATCGCGGCGGTACGGGTGCCGCCGTCGGCCTGCAACACGTCGCAGTCGATCGTGATGGTGTTCTCACCCAGCGCCTTGTAGTCGATCGCCATGCGCAGCGACCGCCCGACCAACCGGGAGATCTCGTGCGTCCTGCCGCCGATGCGGCCCTTGACCGACTCGCGCGCCGAACGGTCGTGCGTCGCTTGGGGCAGCATCGCGTACTCGGCGGTGACCCAGCCGAGCCCCGATCCCTTGCGCCAGCGCGGAACGCCTTCGCTCGCACTCGCGGCACACAACACCTTGGTCTTGCCGAACTCGATCAGGCAGGATCCCTGCGCATGGTCGAGCCAGTTGCGGGTGATCGTCACGTCACGGAGCTGATCGGCGCTGCGGCCATCTTCACGGGTCATGGGGCGAGCCTATCGGCCGCGGACATGGCTCAGATGTCGTAGGTCAGGCCGGCCTCGACCAGGTCGTACGGGCCGGCCCACGTCGACTTGACGTCCGACTCGACCTCGTTCCGGTCGGTCCACGCCGGGATGTGCGTCACCAGCAGGCGTCCGACGCCGCCCGCGGTCGCATAGTGCCCCGCCTCGGCACCGGTCAGGTGCAATGCGGGTGGATTGTCCCCCGACTCCACGAACGACGCCTCGCACAAGAACGCATCGGCGCCGGCGACGAACTCGACCAGCATCTCGGTCGGCCCGGTGTCGGCGGAGTACACCAAAGTGCGGCCCCCTGAGGAGATCCGCATTCCGTAAGCCGGGATGGGGTGCACCATCTGGCGAGCGATGATCTCGAACGGGCCCAGCTGGACGACCTCATCGTCCTGCCATCCGTGCAGATCGAACTGCTCAGCGACGGCGGCCTCGTCCTCAGCGCCGTAGATCATGGCCAGGTGCGCTTCGGAGCCGCTGGGAGCGTAGAGCGGGATCTGCCGGTACGCACCATCTGGGTGGTACTTGCTGACGACGTACAGGCCCGACAGGTCGAAACAGTGGTCTGCGTGCATGTGCGAGATCGCGATCGCGTCGATATCGCGCAGATCGCAGTGCCGCTGCAGATTGCCCAATGACCCGCTGCCGAGGTCGACCAGCAAGCGATAGGTCCGGCCTTCGAACGGCGCTTCGAGCAGATAGCAGCTGGCCGGCGATTCCGGACTGGGAAATGAACCCGCACAGCCGACGACAGATAGCCTCATGCTGCCCCCATCCAGGCGAACTGACGCACCGTCTCGACCTCGGGTCCGAGGAAGCGACGCGCCAACAACGCGAAGTCGTCCGGCCGCCCTGTCGTCAAGAAGCCATGTTTCGGAGCGTCGAGAGAGGCGTCCCGTTCCAGGCCCTCACGGACCAAGAGCCCGTAGACGTCCTTGGCCGTCTCTTCCGCGCTCGACACGAGGGTGACACCGTCGCCCATGACGTATGAGAGCACGCCGGTCAGCAGCGGATAGTGCGTGCAGCCGAGAACCAGCGTGTCGACGTCGAGTTCAATCAACGGTTCGAGGTACTCCCGCGCCGCCTCGAGGAGTTCGGGGCCGCTCGTGACGCCCTGCTCGACCAGCTCGACGAACCGCGGACAGGCCTGGGTGTGCAGCGTGATGCCGGGATTGGCTGCGAAGGCATCGTCGTACGCCCGTGACGTCGCGGTCGCTTCGGTGCAGATGACGCCCACGATGCCGTTGCGGGTCGCGCTGACGGCGCGTCGCGTCGCCGGCACGATGACCTCGACGACGGGGACGTCGTAGCGTTCGCGGGCATCGCGCAAAACCGCCGCACTCGCAGAATTGCAGGCGATCACCAAAACCTTGACTCCCTGAGCGACCAGATGATCCAGGCATTCCAGCGCATATTCGCGCACCTCGGAGATCGGTTTGGGGCCGTAGGGCTGCCGCGCGGTGTCGCCGAGATACACGACCGGCTCGTGCGGGAGCTGGTCGAGAACGGCGCGCGCAACTGTCAGACCGCCGAAGCCTGAGTCAAAAATCCCGATGGGTGCGTCGCTCACAACGAAAAAGCGTACGGGCGCATCGGGTGACAGCAAAGTGAACGGGCCCAAGATCACACCCACCGTGGGAGCGGCGAGCGGCGCAAAGGTGTCAGAGTGGCAGTTTGGGCTGGGGAGGCGCATGTGCCGGATCGACGCCGTCGAACAGCGATGACACCGACTCCCCCGCATGGATCCGGGCGATGGCTTCGGCGAACAGCCCAGCGACCGATCGGACTTGCAGCTCCGGCCAATCGGCGGGCCGCGGCACCGTGTCGGTCGTGACGACTTCGGTGATCGCCGGGTGATTTCGCAACCGCTCAACGGCCTTGCCCGTGAACAGCCCGTGCGTGCAGGCCACGGATGCCTCCAGACAGCCTTCTTCCTGCAATTTGTTCATGAGTTCGATGATCGAGCCGCCCGTCGCGATCTCGTCGTCGAGAACGATCGCCGTCTTGCCGGCGACATCACCGACTATCGCGTCGATCACGACCTTGTCGTCGGCCTGGCGCTGCTTGCTGCCGGCCGCGACCGGGACGCCGAGAAGCCGGGCGAACAACGAGGCCGTCTTGGCGTTGCCGAGATCTGGTGAGACCACGACGGTGTTGCTCAGATCGCGACCACGGTAGTGATCGGCGAGCTCGCCGATCGCAGTCAGATGGTCGACCGGCACGCTGAAGAAGCCGTGCACCTGCGGTGCGTGCAACGTCATCGTGACGACCCGGTCTGCTCCGGCGGTTGTCAGCATGTCGGCAACGAGCTTGCCACCGATCGAGATGCGCGAAGCGTCCTTCTTGTCGGAGCGCGCATACGCGTAGTGCGGGATCACGACTGTCACCGAATCGGCGCTCGCCCCCCGTGCCGCGTCGATCATCAGCAGCAGTTCCATCAGATGGTCCTGCGTCGGCGGTACGAGCGGCTGGATGATGTAGACGTCCTTGCGCCGACAGTTCGCGAGCAGTTGGACCTGCAGGCAGTCGTTGCTGAACCGGATGGTCTCGGCTGCCGACAAGGGCTGCCCGAGCTCGGAGCAGATCTTCTCGGCAAGGGGTCGGTGCGCGCTTCCGGAGAAGACCACGATCTGGCTCACGAGGATGAGAGTAGCCGACGTTGGCACCGCATGGCTCATGTCAGGGACGGCGATGAGGGTGACGGGTTGCCAGGCAACCCGTCGGCCTCAACGCACGCCCCCGACAGGGCCTCGTCAGCGGATGACCGTGAACGTCTTCTTGACCGGCTTCCGCGCGCTAGCAGCGGAGGCCTTCACTGTGTGCCTGCCCCGATCCGCACCGACGTTGAAGGTCATCGTGAAGACGCCTTTGGAGTTGGCGCGGGCGGACTTCTTGGAGATCCGGCGCCCCTTGTAGGTGAGCGTCACCTTCTCCCCCGGCAGCAGCTTGCTGACTATGACTTGCTGCTGATACCACGCTCGCACGCTGGCGGCTCTGAACACCATCTTGATGGTCTTGGTCCGCACCACCTCGATCTTCCGGAAGCCGGTCCTGTCGGGCTGCGATCCGATGACTCGCAGTACCCGCTTACCGGCGCCGACCGACGAAGGTACTCGCAACTCGCGGTCGATCCGTCCGGCTTTCGTGGCTCGACCTGATGCGAATACCTTGCCGCCAAGACGGACCGTGTACTTCTCGCTCCGAGCCAGTCCGGAAGCCTTCAAGCCGAAGCTGCGGTCGGCCCGCAGCGACCATTTCCCAGCCATCCGGAACGTCTTCGCCGGCAGCGCGACCGGCACTGCCACCTGCGCGGTCGTCGTGCCCGCATTGTTCTTCGCCCGCAGGACGTACTTCGATGTACCGATCGTGGTCGGCTTGACCTTCTGAGAGCCCGACAGCATCTTGCGGCCCGACCAACTGCCGGAAGCTTCGACCGATATCGCATTCGTGCTCGACCAGGTCAGCACGGTCGACTGTCCCAAGCGCAGCTTGGCCGCGGCAGGCTTCAGACTCACAGTTGGCGCGTCACGGCCGACCACCACGGCGGATTCGGCCGACTTGTCGGAGGCATCGACATAGCCGGCACGCTTCGCCGTGACCTCAACCGAGATCTTGGCACCGTCCTGTGCCCGCGCTAGAACCAGCGTCCTGCTGGTTGCCGCTTCGATCGGATCTCCGTTGGCGAACCACTGATACGCGAACGAGTCCTGCTTGGGCGCCGGGGGCCCCTCGACTGCCGTCAACTTCTCGCCGACCATGAAGACTCCGGAAATCGCGGCTATCGGACCGGTATCGAAGCTCGCCTTCTCGACCTGCGCGCTGGGTCCGAACCCCGAGTCGGCCGAATCGAAGTACGGCTTGCTCGCGGAGACCATCAGGGCGACGGTCTTCCCGACATCGCCGGGCTTCAAGGTGTAGGTCGCGCCCGTGCCTGCTTGCTGACCGTCGACCGACCACGCATAGCTGAGCGTGGCGTCTGCCGGAGCGAGTCCCGGCGTCGTCGCAACGAGAGTCTCGTCGACCACATAGTTCCCGGTCACGGTCGGAACCGGAAGGGCAATGACGCCGCCGGAGATCTTCGCCGTGGCATTGCTGCTGACCACCATGGGCTCGTAGCCGGGCTTGGTGTGTGTCTCGACGTACGTCAGCTCAGAACCGGCGTCGGCGTTGGTCGGCGCATAGACCGGATCCGTCGCTGAGGCGATCGCCTCAGCGTCACGGAACCACTGTCCGGACACTCCATCTGCCGCCGGGACCGTTGTGACCTGGGATGTCGCGGACAACATCTGCCCCACCTTGGCCACTCCGTCCACCGTGACGGCACCCGAGGACGTCATAGTGCCTGTCACAACTGCTGCGGTAGCGACCGAGGACTGCGAAGTGGTCGTGTAACCGTTCTTGGTCCCGGTCGCGACGACGTGGATCGACTTGCCCAGGTCAGCGGCCTTGACGGTGTAGCTCGCACCCGAGCCCAACGAGTCTGAGCCGGAGAACCATTCGTAGGTCTGGGTGACGTCGAGCGGCGCGACCTGACCCGGCTCGGCTGTGAGCGTGGCACCGACCTTCGCCGAACCCTGGACGGATGGCTTGTCCAGTGAGATGTCTCCCGGTTCGACCGGTCCGACGGCATTGCTCGTGCCGATTGCGTCCTTGTATCCGACCAGTTCGAGTGTCTGCCTGAACGTGATGGTCTTGCCCTCGTCGGCGGCCACCAGCGTGTAGGCGGAGTCCGTGGCCGATGCGATCTCTTCGGAACCTCGCAGCCACTGGCCGGTGACTCGTGTCGCGGCCGGTGTCGTGGTCAGGGTCGAGGTCGAGGTCAGCGTCGAACCGACCTTCGCCGTGCCCCCGACGGTCAACTCGCCGGTGACCGGAAGCGGGCCGTTCGTGACCTTGACTTCAAGTGTCTTGGTCGTCGTGTTGTTGCGGGTGTCGCTCGAAGCACAGCTCACGGTCGTCGTCCCGCGCGGGAACGTCGATCCCGAGGCAGGCGTGCATGTCACCGGACGCGATCCGTCGACGAGGTCGGAGGCCGTCACCTCATACGTGACGACTGCGCCCTCTGGGGTATTTGCTTCAGCAGTAGGAGGGCTCGGAAGTGTCATGACGGGAGCAGTTGTGTCCTTGACCGTCACGTTGAAGCCACGCGTCCCGACATTGTCACTCAGATCGGAGGCGGTGCAGTTGACGCGCGTTCTGGCGATCGGGAACGTCGAACCCGACGCGGGGACGCAGACGACCGGCCGCACGCCGTCGACCGCGTCGTTCGCGCTGACCGTGAACGTGGCTTCTGCACCTGCGGGCTTGGTCGCTTCGAGTGTCATGCTGCTCGGAACCGTCAGCTCGGGGGGCGTCACGTCGGTGATGTCGGTGAGTTCGACTGCGGTGGCGTTCGACGAGGTCACCGAGAGCGAGAATGCTCCGAGGTCACCAGCGCTGTGGCCGGCCACGACGAAAACGTAGCTCCGTTCGGTTATCCCCGGGAATTCGGTCAGGGACGGCGTCGGGATGGAGTACGTGACCGGAGCGCCGGAGCCCGAACCGGACGGATTGCCCATGCAGTTGACGATCGGCATGTCCGGCATGAAAGCACCGTCGTAAACGCCCAGGTTGGCCCGGAAACCGGAGGGCGTGACGGTCGCGCTGAGCACCGAGGCACTGGTGCCGATGATCCGCGCCTGGATCAGCCGGTAGTGCGTCGTCTCACTGCCCGCGACACACAGACCGTTCATGTGCTGATAAGCCGGCTGATTCGTGGTGATCGTCGCATTGATCGACGAGCCTGCAGCGGAGGCGGCGCCCGGCACCGCGAACATCGACCCGGCCGCCAAGGCACAGGCAAGGAAAAACAGGACAAGGGGCCGCAACGCGCGTTGCTCGAGAATCACCGGAACAGGCTACAGACGGCCCGAGTCTTTTGACGCCGAATGCCAAAACGGTTTGCGGACAGACTGAAATGGCTGCGAAAAAATCTTTCGATCAAGCCCAGAGTTGGCCGTCGAGCCGGTCTTCGGCCTCGTCGAGCGTTCCTTCGTAGGCTCCGGTCGACAAGTACTTCCAGCCTCCGTCGGCCACCACGAAGGCGATATCGGCACTCTCCCCGGCCTTGACGCACTTGCTGGCCTGAGCCATCGCGGCATGCAGGATCGCACCGGTCGAGACACCCGCGAAGATGCCCTCCTGCTCGACGAGTTCACGCACACGGCGCACCGCATCACGTGGCCCCACCGAGAAGCGCGAGTCGATCAGCGAGGCGTCGTACAGTTCGGGTACGAAGCCCTCGTCGAGGTTGCGCAGACCATAGACGAGTTCGCCGTAACGCGGCTCGGCCGCCACGATGCGCACCATCGGCTTGTGCTCGCGGAAGAACCGGCCGGCGCCCATCAGCGTCCCCGTAGTTCCAAGACCCGCCACGAAGTGCGTCACGTCGGGCAGATCGGCCAAGATCTCGGGGGCGGTGCCGTTGTAGTGCGCATCGGCATTGGCCGGATTGCCGTACTGGTAGAGCATGACCCAGTCGGGATTCTCCGCAGCGATTCCCTTGGCGACCCTGACTGCCTCATTCGATCCACCGGCCGCAGGCGATGTGATGATCTGGGCGCCCCACATCGTCAGAAGCTGCGTACGTTCGATCGAGGTGTTCTCCGGCATGACGCAGATGATCTGGTAGCCGCGCTGACGTGCGACCATCGCCAACGAGATGCCGGTATTGCCCGACGTCGGCTCCAAGATCGTGTCGCCCGGCAAGAGCCGCCCGTCCTTCTCCGCCTTCAAGATCATGCTCAAGGCAGCACGATCCTTGATCGACCCGGTGGGATTGCGGTCCTCGAGCTTGGCCCAGATCCGGACGTCCGGGGACGGTGACAACCGCGGCAGCCCGACCAGCGGCGTGCCGCCGACCGAGTCGATCAGCGAATCGAAACGCACTGGATCAGGAGATCTCAGTGGCGCCGCCGGCCACGGCCGGCAAGATGACCACGGTGTCGCCGTCGGCGACCGGGGTGGCCAGGCCACCGGTGAAACGGATGTCCTCGTCGTTGACGTAGATGTTGACGAAACGGCGCGCCTCACCGTTCTCGAGCAAACGCTCCTTGATGCCGGCGTGATCAGCTTCGAGCTTGTCGATCAGCTCGGTGACCGTTGCGCCCGCGCCTTCGACGGCACGCTCGCCGCCGGTGTAGGGACGCAGGATCGTGGGGATGCGGACCTCGATGGCCATCAGTGTTCTGCCTTCTGTTGGGTGGTGCCTTCGTCTGTAGCTGTATAACTCGCAACGACGCGAACTTCTTCCTCGGTGACCTCGCCATCGACGATGCGGTACGAGTTGAAGTCGACCGGACCGGTCTCGTGAGCACCGTCTCGGGTCGAGACCAGAACGTAATGGGCGCCCGGTTCGCTGGCGAGATTGATGTCGGTGCGAGACGGATAAGCCTCGGTAGCCGTGTGCGAGTGGTAGATCACGACGGGTTCTTCGTCGTTGTCGTCCATCTCACGGTAGAGCTTGAGCAGGTCACCGGAGTCGAACTCATAGAACGTCGGCGACATCGCCGCATTCAGCATCGGGATGAATCGGGCCGGGACGTCCGAGCCTATTGGGCCGGCGACGACACCGCAGGCCTCGTCGGGGTGGTCTCGGCGGGCGTGCGCGATGATCGCGTCGTACGTCGCCTGGTCGATGGTCAGCACCCACCGAGTTTATCGGGGCGAGATCACCAGCCGGGAAACGGACCCAAACCATGAGACGCCTCGGTGGTTTCCCACGACGCCTAGGCTGCGCGGACGTGAAGATCAGTCCAGGGCAGCGACCAACGTCTCCTGGACGTATCCGAGCCAGTCGTAGATATCGGACATCGCCGCCGTCGCCTCGTCCTCGGACTCGGCGACCAGCAGGGTGTCCTCCTCGGTCTCGATTCCGAGACGGACTGCCAGCGACAGACGTATGTCGGTCAGCGCCCGCAACCACGACTGGATCTCTGCATCGTCGAGCTCGACCTCGATCCGTTCGCCGTTGTCGTGCTCGGGCAGGACGCCGAAGTCGAGCCCGCCGTCGACGAGCGAGCCGATCAGCACCTCCGCGTTGTGCACCTTGACCGAGGTCAGCGTCTGTTCCGTGAACCGCCGGAACTCACCGGAGTCTTCAGCGCTGTCACGGTAGGCATCGGGCAGCAGGCGTTGCAGCACCGGATCCTCCGGCGGCAGCGAGGAGCCGCCCATGCCGAGCTGGACCGCCAGCGGATCGGCATCTGACTCAGGACGCCCGTTGCGGTCGCGCAGCAACTCGACCACCTGGCTGGCCAGGCTTGCGAGCAAGTGCGCCTCCCCCAGCTCGAACGTCGCGGTGACGCTACCGCGCCGCCTACGCTTAAAAGGCTTCAAGCGTCCTGCCTTTCAAGAGTGGCCCACAAGCCGTACTCGTGCATCGCCTGCACATGCCGCTCCATCTGTTCGCGGCTGCCGCTGGAGACAACCGCCTTACCGTCGTGGTGCACCTTCAACATGAGTTCATGGGCCTTCTCGTCGGTGTAACCGAAGTAGTTGCGCAGCACGTAGGCGACATAGGACATCAGGTTGACCGGATCGTTCCAGACGATCGTGACCCAGGGATCCTCGAGCTCGACGTGGTCGTCGACCTCGGGTTTGACGATCTCGATGGCGCTCGGCGTGGTCACTGGTCCATTGTGTCGCAGAGTTCCCACGAGACGAAACAGGTCGTGACTAGTCTGAAGGAGTGACCGCACCTTCGCGTACCGCGCCGCCCAGCACCGCGTTACTGACAGATCGCTACGAGCTCACGATGCTTCAGGCGACGCTGCGTGACGGGACGGCCGAACGGAGATCGGTCTTCGAACTGTTCGCACGACGGCTGTCCGGCGGCCGCCGATACGGTGTCGTCGCGGGCATCGGCCGGGCGCTCGACGCGCTGGCCGGCTTCCGATTCGGCGAGGCCGAATTGAACTGGCTCCGCGAGGCCGAGGTCGTCGATGACGACACCCTGACCTGGCTCGCCGACTACCGGTTCTCCGGCAATATCTGGGGCTACCCCGACGGCGAGGTCTACTTCCCTCAGTCGCCCGTCATGATCGTGGAGGGGACGTTCGCCGAAGGGGTGATTCTCGAGACCGTCCTCCTGTCGGTGCTCAACCACGATTCGGCGATCGCGACCGCGGCGTCGCGGATGATCACCGCGGCCGGCGATCGTCCGTGTATCGAGATGGGATCACGACGGACACACGAGACCTCAGCCGTCGCAGCTGCCCGCGCTGCCTATATCGCCGGATTCGCCGCCACGTCCAACCTCGAAGCCGGCCGGAGGTACGGTATTCCGACCACCGGCACCAGCGCCCACTCGTTCACCTTGTTGCACGACACCGAACGCGAGGCGTTCGAAGCGCAGATCCGCGCCCTCGGACCGGGCACGACGCTGCTCGTCGACACCTATGACATTCCCGAGGCGATCCGCACGGCCGTCGAGTTGGCCGGCAACGATCTCGGCGGCGTTCGACTCGACTCCGGTGATCTGGTGTCGCTCGCAGTGGCGGTACGCAAACAACTCGACGATCTCGGTGCGACCACAACGCGCATCACTGTCACGAGCGACCTGGACGAGCACTCGATCGCCGCCCTTGCGGTGGCTCCCGTGGACGGATATGGCGTCGGAACCTCACTGGTGACCGGTTCAGGTGTGCCCACCAGCGGCTTCGTCTACAAGCTCGTCTCACGCACCGACGACGACGGGGTCATGGTGCCGGTCGCCAAGAAGAGTGTGGACAAGATCTCGGTCGGCGGTCGCAAATACGCGATGCGTCGCCGCAGCCCCGCAGGTCGAGCCCAGGCCGAGGTCATCGGCATCGGCGCTGCGCCCGTCGACGACGGCGATGACCGGCCGTTGTTGGTCGAGCTGGTGCGCGACGGCGAACGTGTCCACCACGACACACTCGGAGAGGCTCGCGCGCGACTGCAGTCAGCCCTGGCCGAGCTCCCGGTCTCAGCTCGCCGGCTGTCCAAGAGCGATCCGGTTCTGCCCACGATCTTCGAGGAGCCCGCATGAGTACCGCATTGATCGTGGTCGACGTCCAGAACGACTTCTGTGAAGGCGGCTCGCTTGCCGTTTCAGGCGGCGCGCAGGTCGCCCGCGACGTGGCCGGTCTGATCGCATCGGGCAGCTATCAGACCGTCGTGGCAACCCGCGATCATCACATCGATCCGGGCAGCCATTTCTCCGACGCCCCCGACTTCATCGACTCCTGGCCACGCCACTGCGTCGTGGGCACGGCAGGCGAGCAGTTGCACGCGCCACTGGAACCAACGATGTTCGCCGAGACGTTCTTCAAGGGCGAGTACGCGGCGGCCTACTCCGGGTTCGAAGGCTCGTCGGCCGAAGGCGTCCCCCTCGGCGACTGGCTCCGGGCAGCCGGCGTCGAGACCGTGGACGTGTGCGGGATCGCCACCGATCACTGCGTCCGCGCGACGGCCCTGGATGCTGCCGCCCAAGGTTTCGAGGTCCGCGTGCTGGAAGGTCTCACCGCTGCGGTCTCCGCCGAGAACCTGCCTGCCGTCCACAACGAGTGGGCCGCTGCGGGGATTTCCACAGCCTGAGTTCTTTCTCCTCCAGGCACGATCGACTGACCACCTGTCTGCACCCCGTACTAAGTTGGACAGGTGATTGCACCAAATCTGCCCATCGACGAAATCTCCCGTGCTCGACTAGCCGCCGACGGTCTTCGGCTCGCTCTGATCGACGCGCAGGACGCGGCTGGCTACGAGACGTGGTTCCGCGCCGAGAGCCGTGGCTTCCACGGCGCTGAGCCGACTGCCGAACTCATCGCCTGGCGCAGCGCCTTCCCCCGCACTGCCGACCGGGTCACCGGAGTCTGGGACGACACAATCGTCAATCCGGCATCCCCCGTGGCCACAACGGTCTGTTGGCCCGCAGACCTGACGGTCCCGGGCCATCGCAGTGTGCCGGCCTGGGCCGTCAGCGGGGTCACCGTCGCACCGACCCATCGGCGCCGCGGAATCGCACGGGCGCTCATGGAAGCCGAACTCCGAACCGCCGCTGCCCTCGACCTCCCCGTGGCAATGCTGACGGTCTCCGAATCGACCCTCTATGCCCGCTATGGCTACGCCCTTGCAGCACTGGGCCGCGACGTGACCGTGCTGACCAAACGGGTTCGTTGGACCGGACCCACGCCCACAGGTCGTGTCCATTTCCTGACCGCCGAACAGCTCCGCGACACCGGACACCCGATCGTCGAACGGGTCAGGCTCCAGACTCCTGGGCAGATCTCGTACGAAGGCGGGCTCTGGGACCGCCAACTCGGCTTCTCGCCGAGCGACGAGAACGCCAAGAATCTGCGCTTCATCCGCTACGACGACGCGGACGGCGCGCCGCAGGGATTCGCGATCTACCGGCTGGTCGAGAAAGCTCAGGACTTCACCGAGCACGAGCTGGTCCTGGAGACGCTCGTCGCCGCGACGACCGACGCGTACGCGGGCCTTTGGCGTTTCCTGATCGACATGGATCTCGTCGCCAAGATCTCCGCCCATCTGCGACCTGTCGACGAACCACTGCGCTGGATGATGGACGATTTCCGAGCTGTGCGGGTCTCGGAGTTCGATCACCTGTGGGTCCGCATCCTCGACGTCGCCGCTGCTCTAGGTGCCCGCACCTATGCGCGAGCAGATCGCCTCGTCATCACGGTCGCCGATCCGTTGGGATTCGCTGACGGGACGTGGGCCATCGACATCGCCGAATCGGGTGAAGCCACCCTGACAGTCACCGACGAGCCGGCTGACGCGACGATGACGGTCAACGCGCTGGGCTCGCTCTACCTCGGCGGGGTCCCAGCGCGTCAGTTGATCGCAACCGGCAGCCTGTCCGGAGATGCCGAACGGCTCGACGGGCTGTTCCGCTCCCCCGTCGAGCCGTACCTCAGCATCTGGTTCTGATTACCGCTTGACCCGGATCCGGACCGCATCCGACTTCGACGCCTTCGCAGTGGCCGAACCGGTGTAGTAGGCCCGGATGCTCCGGATTCCGGTCGAGCGCAGCTTGAACGAGATCGACCGCTTCGCCCCACTGACCCTGACGGTCTTCAGCACTTTTGCACCGTCCCTGATCTGCACCGTGCCGCTGGGCACGAACCCTTCACCCGCGACCGTGACCTTCGCGGTGCGCGTCGCGCCTCTCTTGACCGGCTTGGTTCCCAGCGACAGCGTCGTCCGTGTCGCGCCCTTCTCGACCCTCAGCGTGACCGCAGGACTGACGCTGCCGGCAGTCCGGGCATCGCCGGAGTAGGAAGCAATGAGACGGCGAGAGCCGATCTTGAGCGCTGACAAGGTCACCCGCGACTTACCGTTCTCGACTGTTCCCCTGCCAAGCACCGTGCTGCCGTCCTTGACGGTGACTGTCCCTGCCGGTGAGATTCCCGCTGCGCCGGTGACAGTCACCGTCACAGTCGGCTTCTCGCCGAAACTGGCCTTCGCGGCCGGAAGCGTCAGGCTGGTGGTGCTCGCAAGGTCGTCGGCGAACACGTCCATGGCCTTGCCCAGTCGCAAGAACGCCGTCTCACCGGTCGAATCCTTCAGTCCGTCATTGTCGGTGACGCCGTACAGCGAACCGTCGGCGGCGATCGTGAATCCTTCGAGCTTCTCCTGGGTCCATCCTTCCGTCGCCCTGAGCGCGGGCAGGACGTCGATCGCCAGCTTCTTGTCCAACACCGGCAGATCCGCGCCGACCGGATCGGTCTCCGGGATGTCGAAGGTGTAGATCCGCTTGTGACGGGCGTTGGGTCCGTTGAGCTTGTCACGCTCGATGACCGCGAACGTGTCGTTGTCGACTGCCGTGATCTCCGACAGACCCACCCAGTCGGCGCCATCACGCTTCGGACTGTTCATCTCGTAGCCGTACCAGTGCCAGGAACCGTCCGCGACGTCATAGCGGCCGATGCGGGCGATGTTGTCACCGTCGAGCGTCTCGCTCTGATCGCTGACGTCGGTCCAGAGCTGGCGCTGGATGACAGTCCACACATGCTCGCCATCGGCATCCGTCGTCGCCGTGACTCCCTCAAGACCCCAGTTCTTGATGTGATCGCTGATCTCCTGCGGCAAGGAGACCGTCTGCTGGATCGCGCCTGCGGCATCCGTGCGATAGATCTTGTTGGCAGCACCTGTCGCACCTTCGGACGCCAGCCAGAAGCCGCCCTGCGGGCGCGCGAACAGGCCCTCGATGTCGAGATTGACCGGGGCTCCGTTCTCGGTGACGGTCATTGCCGAGGCGATGTGCGCCGGAGCCTTGGAGACGTCGACGGAATAGATCTGCGCGGGTTTCAGCACAGTGTCGGCCGCGGTGTAGATCGTGTTGCCGTCTCCGGGCTTCGCACTCAGCGCACCGAGGGCGCTCCAGCCGATCGGAACCCCGTTGACGTCATCGGCCACGATCGACGGGAATGTCGGCGCATCGTCGCCCAGCTCGTACAGGCTCACGCTCGCCCGGACGTTGACCGACGCATCATCGGTCTCGCTCGACACCGCGAGCAGGTTGCGGCCGGGAATCGGCAGGATCCCCTCAGGCCCGTTGGTCGCGGGCAGCATCTGCTTGAACACGGGCGCCGCAGGATCGCTAATGTCGTAGACCGCGACGAAGTTGCTGCGCTCGGACCCGACGAACGCGTACTTGACGCCGTCGATCGTCGAGATCGTCAGCCCCTCAGGCTCAGCACCCTTCTTGGCGGCACGGTCGTCGTTGTACAGACCGTGCTTGACCGCAAGGTGTTCGAACGAGTTGCCGGCGTCCCAGGTGACGCTGCCGTCCGTCGCGTCAAAGACCGTCCAGCCACGGGAGCCGCCCTTCCAGTCACCCTCATTCGCCGTCGCGACGTGGGTGTCGTCGACCCAACCGATCGAGTCGGGTTCACGGACCACATCGGTCAGCGAATCAGTCAGCGATATCTTGCCGTCCTTCTTGGTGTCGAAGCCCGACCCCGAGACGCTCCCTGCGGAGAAGACCTTCTCGATCGCTCGAGTCGCAAGGTCGATGATGACGATGCCGTTGTTCTCCTGCAGCGTCAGGGCGAGTTTGTCGTTGCCGTTGATCGACACATACTCCGGCTCCGGATCGGTCGGCTCGGTCAGGCCCGCGTCGATCAGCGAGGGCAGCGCAGTGCCATCGGGCTTGACCAGATCGATCCGGTGCGCCTGCCAATCGGCCGGAGCACCATCGAGATCGATGATCTGGACGAATCCGGCCGGTGTCTGGGGCAGATCGCCCTTGTTCTTGCCCGCCGGCTTGAACTCTTCGTCGCGCTGATTCTCGATCGCGATGGCGGCATAGTCCTCACCACCGCTGATGTCGATCGAATCGGGCTGCCCGGCGAGGTCGATGCTGCGGATGCGCTTGGAGTCGGCCAACCGGACGATGTCGAGGCGGCCCGACGGATTCGCGAAGCTTTCAGACGTGTCGACGACAACCAGGACGTACTTTCCGACCACGGCGACCGATGTGGGCTGATCATCGACATGGCCGAGCTGAGCCAATGACAAACTGCCTGCGCCCTCGGGGGCACTGGGATCGCTGATGTCGAGGAAGCCGATGCGCTTACCGACTGCATCGGTGTAGATCAGCGTTTTGCCGTCCCGGGAGACGTCTGAGATCTCGGCAACGGTGGCCGAGGACGCCGGAACGTCCTTGGGCAGGTTCTTGTAGACCGGATACGTCGCGGTACGTCGGAACGACTGTTCGGAGTCGGCGCTGGCGCCGGTGGCCGGAATCACGACTGCGGCGAGCGCGCCGGCGGCGACTCCGACGACGGCAGGGCGCGCGATGGCACGTACCAGCAATGACAGGCGCGAAGGCGGGAGGTGATGTGACATGCCCCGACCATGTCGAGGCCACCCGACCTGACACCGACGTCACGGTGAACTCCCGGTGTCCACCGTGCCAAGAATTGGCCGCCGACTACAGCAGTTCTTTGGCCAACAACTCCAACGTCTGCTCGCGGGCCGGAGCAGTGCGGGGATCCGTGCCGCGTCGCGCGGACGCCACGGGGTTGACCATGACCTCATCGACACCGAACTGCTCGGCCAGTTCGCGCACCTGCGCCGCGGCCGATTGCGGCGTGCCTGAAACGGCCCGGCCGAAGGCAGACTCGACCATGGCCTGCGCCTGGGGAGGCAACTGTTTGGCCTGCGCATCCTCGACCAGGTCGAGAGCCGTCAGCGGCTGCCCCGTGCGCAACTTGGCCATCATGTGCAGATTCGGCAGCATCATGGCCGAGGCCTCCTCCTCCGTCTCGGCCACCACCGCGTTCACGGTCAGGAACGTCACGGGCTCGGGCGCCACATCGCTGGGCTGGAACTCCGAGCGGTAGACCGCCAGCGCCTCGGCCGTGCCCTGCCCGGAGAAGTGATGCGCGAAGACATACGGCAAGCCTTTGGCTGCAGCAAGGTGCGCCGAGTACATCGACGAGCCGAGCAACCACATCTTGGGCTCGGAGACCGCCGCGGGCGTCGCCTTGAGGATGTAGTCCTGCCTCGGGACCGCGACTCGCACGCCCTGCGCGCCCATCAGCGCGACAACATCGTCAAGGTACTGCGGGAAATTGGCGATATCGGTGTCGTCGCGCCCGGCCGCACCACGCAGCGCCATCGACGTGACGGGATCGGAACCTGGCGCCCGGCCGATGCCGAGATCGACGCGGCCCGGGGTCGCGGCTTCCAGCAGCGCGAACTGCTCGGCCACGGCCAATGGGGCGTGATTGGGCAACATGACCCCGCCCGATCCAAGCCGGATGCTCTGCGTCTGTGCACCGAGCATCGCGATGAGCACCGGCGGCGAGGTCGCTGCCACCGCGGGCATATTGTGATGCTCGGCCAGCCAATAGCGGCTGAAACCGAGCCGGTCGGCAACCTGGGCCAGCGAGACCGTGGCCGCCACGGCGTCGCTGGTCGACTGGTCGGTCCGGACAGGAACAAGATCGAGCACTGAGAGCCTCACGACTGGTCCAACGTCCAAGAGCCGCTCGATCTTCCCGCCGATCAATTCCGCCTCGGTTCTACTTGACCTTGTAGACCTTCCCGCTGGTCGTGAACGTCACCTTGCGGGTGACGGTCCTGACCTTCTTGACCTTCTTGATCTTCTTGCCCTTGCGGATCTTGACGGTCTTGGTGCCCTTGGCGCAGTACGTGAACGTCTTGCCGAGTCTGGCGTGTGGCTGACCGGCCTTCAGCAGCACGTTCTTGACCGTCGTGCCCTTTTTGAGTTTGGTGAAGACACTCGTGCTCTTGATGACTCGCCGATTGCGGCAGGCATCGTTGCTGACCCCTACCGCCCGCTCCCAGGTGCCTAGGTAAGCCTCGGCGCCGCGTGCCATGTCGTCGGCGATCGCCTGACCCCCTTGGCGACGCAGGTCCTCGATCCAGTCCGGGTACAGGCCGTAGTGCGAGACACCGTCGACGTTGATGTCGTACGTCCGCTGCCCGCTGACCTGCCGGTTGACCGTGACTCCGCCGAGGCCCTTGAACGGATACGTCACCTTGTGGGGAGCATTGGCTCCTCGCGGACTGCCCTGAGCACCCAGACCATTGATATCGGCTCCATAACCGAAGCCGAAGTAATACCGCGGATCTGCCCAATTGAGGTGCTGGCGCCACTTGGCGACGAAGCCCTTACTGTCGCCTGCATACGGCGTCACGACGCCGCCGGCTTTGTAGATGCGCGGGTAGGCATCAGGCGTCGACCACGAATGGCTCGACACGACGCCGGGATACTTGAGCCGCTCGGTCAGGTCCAGCGAGGCCTTACGGGCCTTGACGCTCATGTGATCGGGATCGAACAGCATCTTGCGCTTGGCCATCTGCGCGATCGTGTAGTCACCCAAATTGCTCAGACCCAATGCATTGCAATGCGGGCCCGAGGCATACAGCGGCAGTTTGATCGGCAAGTAGAGCCCGGCGATCGCGCCGAACAGTGCGTCCTGTTCGGGCACGATACGCGGAAGCGTGATCTGTTCGCGATCGCTGACCTGGGGATCGCTGCCTGCCGGACATTTGCGCATGTCCCAGAACGAGCCCGTCTCCAAGAAATTGGCCGCATTGATCAACGGCGCCGCTCCGCCCGTGTCGCCGGCCACACCGGCCAGCGCATTGTCGAACTTGTTGACGAGCTCCATCTGTCGGACGCCGAGCGCATGCACCTCGTCGAGTTGTGTGGAGATCGAGGCCGTCGTGCACGTCGGATTGCCGAGCTTGGTGGAGCAACCGAACACGGCACTCGTCTCGATACCCATGACGACTGCCAGCTTGCCGGAGTTGATGACCTGTCTGGCCTGGAACGGATCAGTCACGATGCGATACCAGCCCTTTCCGGGCCCGCCGTTCTGCGCGTCGATATAGCGCTCGAGTTTGCGCATGTCCTGCGCCTGGAGACGAATCGACGCCATGTCATCGCACGAGTTGCGTTTGATCGGATAGATATTGCACAACTGGTTGTTCTCGACCAGCAAGTTGACGAAGAGTCGCTGACCGCCGCGCCACGAACGCTCGAGCCATTTGTAGTACGTGCCTTCATGCGTCAATGAGTCGGGAGCCGGCCAGTCCTTGAACGTCGGCCAACCGACCGGATCGTGCGGTGTGATCGGGCTGCCGCCTTTCAGGAAGTTCTCGATCACCGCACCATTGCCACCCGTCACGGCGTGGTCGACACAATCCTTCAGTGCAAACGCCACGCCGTACCGATGCCACGGCCGACCGCAGTGCACGTCGCCACCCAGGAACTCGAACGCCATACCGTGCGTGTGTGCGTCGAGGTAGCCGCGAACCTCCTGGAATGCGCTGGATCCGATGAAGGGCCGACCGCTCACCCCGACCTCGATCTCGGGCCATGTCGCGCAACCGGTGACCTGGCGTAACACGAACCCGCTCGCAGCGCCTGCGCCCAGGCCGCCGGCTGAGTCGGCCCCGAGGGCGGTCTTGACACCGGGCAGTGCGAACGTGAACGTCGCTCCCTGCTTCGTCACGGTCCAGTCGGTACGTTCGCTCGGATTGGGCAAGGCGCCCACCGCGCCCAGTACCGTCACTCCGAGAAAGTGCTTGGCCTTGCTGTAGAGCAGATAGGAACCCAGATCTGTGGCCTGGAAGTGGAACGGTTCGGCGGTCGCCGAACTCGCCGCGGTCGCACGATAGGTGCTCCCGGTCTGAGCTACCCACTTTCCGGTGTTGGTCGCCTGCAGGGCGTAACACCCACCGGCCATCGCGTAACGGTCCTGCGGAGTCGCGAGGCGCGGAGCCGGCGCTGGCGACCGGAGCAGCTTGGGATCCGGCTCGGCCCGTTGGGCAGCCACGCTCGACCGGCTGCTCAGCGCCTGGACCGCTGTTGTCGGATCCGCGGTCTCCTTGCTCTGAGAGGCCCGCGACACCGAGTTCTTGCTGGCCGGATCGTTGTGGCTGTGCGGCTTCGACTCGTCGATGACATCGGAGCCGGCGGAGACCTTCGCCTGGTCCGAACCGTGGAAACGCTGCACCCACGACGCATATGCCGGAAAACTTGCCATCGTCAATGCGATCGTGGTGACCGCGACGATGATCGGACGACTATGCCGGTGACTGCGCTGCACAGATGCCTCCCCTGAGAAGTTACTCAAGAGTCACAACGAGACCCACATCACAAAGTCACGTCAGCGCGCAGCGGAAATCTCCTGATCCGTCGGCATCGTCGCAGGGAACGTGCCGAGCTTGTCGATCATGAAGCCGCCCGGATATGAACGGATCCGATGCGTGTCACGGATGTACGAAGGCTTGCGGCGGGGCGGGAAGAACCGGACGATCCGCCCACGGGCCACGAGTGAGCCGTGTGCCAGAGACTTGAGCAGCCGCGACGGTTCGGGATACCTGAACGTCGCACGCAAGTGATCGTCGAGCAGCGCGATACTGAACCGCCTCATGATCGGGCGTAGCGGCCGCGGATAGAACGAGACGAATAGTTCGAGGGTCGAGTCGGCCACGGCCCGCGACTTGGGGTCGAATGCGAAGGTCTCGCGCTCATAGGCGTCGAGCAGGTCCGAGAAGCCCTGGAAATCGGCCGGCACATCTTTGATGCCCATGAGTTTTCCGAGCCGCTGGTAGTAACGGACGGCGGCGATCTCCTCCGCCTGGCTGGGCCGCCGCCAACCGTAGCGGTCGATCCAACGCGCCGGCGTCACGACGAATGTCGCGAGCACGTAGCGCATGTCCTCATTGGAGATGTCGTAGCTACCGTGCATCTGGTTCATCCGACGCACTCCCGCGCGTCCGTCAGTCGATTCCAGCCCCTTTTCGGCGATCTTCTCCAGCAGCAACGCGGTATCGTCATGACGCTTTTGCACCGCGGCGGTGAACTCGCCGGTGTCGAACAGCAATCGCCCTATCGACGGAACGGCGTAGGTGCGGAACAGCGCGAAGCTCAACGCCTGCTGGGAGTCCCACGGGAATTCGTACATACCGGCGATGCGAGCGATCTGCTCATAGTCGGTCTCCGGGTCGAGCCGGGCGATCTCCTGCTGCCAGTGATTGCGCTTCATGCACGGGAGACTACCGTGACAGTGCCACTGTCACAATGTTTCGCGCAGGAAGCCGACGATATCGTCGAGTGCTGGTTTCGCCGCTGGGACGACGCCCGGCAAGCTCATGAAGCCATGAATCGCCCCGGGATACTCCGCGTACCGCACCGGCACACCGGCCTCGCTCAGCACATCGCGATATCGCGCTCCGTTGTCAAGCAGCGGATCGGACTCTGCCGTAATGATGAACGCCTTGGGCAAGTCGGCGTGGGACTCGGCCCGGATCGGCGAAGCGCGGAAATCCTCGGTTCCGTATTGATCGCCCAGGTACAACCGGACGAACGCGCGCATATTCGCTGAGGTCAGCACGGGCGCATCGGCGTGACGGTCCTCCGACGGCCACCTGTCGTACATCTCGACGCCGGGATAGATCAGCACCTGCGCGCGGATCTGCGGCTCCCCGGCGTCGCGGGCCATCAGCGCGATGACTGCGGCAAGATTTCCGCCTGCACTGTCACCCATCACGGCAAGGCGTTCCGGGTTGATCCCGAGCTCGTCGGCGCGTTCGACAATCCATCCCAGCGCACCCCAGGCGTCGTCCACCCCGGCCGGAAAGACATCCTCCGGGGCCAGCCGGTACGCCGGCGCGATCACGACCGCACGATTGCGCACCGCGACCCGACTGGAGAGCCACGCCGATTGCTCGGGATTGCCCTGGACCCATCCCCCGCCGTGGAAGTTGATGACACATGGCAAAGGGCCGACCGCGCCCTTGGGCCGGTACACCAAGGCTCGCTGCCCGGTGCCGAGGGTTATCTCCTCGACGGTCGACTCCCGGTCGATCCGGCCGAAGACGAACTTGCCGGCCGCCTTGGCTTGCAGCTCAAGTCGCTCAGCCCGGAACTTCGCGAAGTCACCGGCTTCCTCGACTGGCGTGGAGACGCGTTTCAAGATCGCGGCGAAGATCCGGGTTCGCACGGGCATGTTGTTCACGCGCTGAGCTTAGCCAGAAGCCTTGAGCGCCCAGGTACGGATCGCATCGATACGCGCCTGCAGTTGCGCCGTCGAGGCCTGCGCAGCCGGCGGTCCGCCACACTGTGCCCGCAGACGATTGTGGGTGACGCCATGTGGAGCCCCGGTGCGGTGGTGCCAGGCAGCAACCAGTCCCTGCAGCTCACGTCGCAACTCGCTGCGACGTTCGAAAGCCACATCGGCCTCCGGTTCGACCGTGGCGGTGGCAGCCTTGTCCTTGGCCTTCTTGGCACGAGATGTGCGCAGCAACTCGGCTACCTGATCGGGTTCGAGCAGACCGGGAATTCCGAGGAAGTCCAGTTCTCCTTCGTCATCGGACAAACTGTCGTAGCCGAACTCTCCCCCGTCATAGACGACACGATCGAATGAGGCATCGCTCGCGAGCGCACGGTACTGGCCCAGCAGATCGTCCGAGGCACCCTCTTCGGCCTGGGCCTGGGCCAGCATGTCGGCCTCAGCGGCAAACAGATCGGCCTCGTCCTTGACCGGTCTGCCCACGACGTGATCTCGCTGCACCTCGAGGTCGGCAGCCAACGACAGTAGCCGCGGCACGCTCGGGACGAAGATCGAAGCCGTCTCCCCCTTGCGGCGAGCACGGACGAAACGACCGACCGCCTGCGCGAAGTACAGCGGCGTCGACGTCGTCGTGGCGTACACGCCGACCGACAGTCGGGGGATGTCGACACCTTCACTCACCATGCGGACCGCAACCATCCACGGCGACTTCGACGCCGCGAATTCAGCGATCTTCTGGCTGCTTCCGGCCTCGTCGGACAATACGACCGTCGGCGTGCAGTCGGTGAGATCGGCCAGCAGCCCGGCGTACGCTCTCGCGGTGGTCTGATCGCTCGCGATGACCAGTCCTCCGGCGTCGGGAACATCGCGACGCACTTCCATCAACCGAGTGTGAGCGGCTGCCAGCACTTCGGGCATCCACGAGCCGTTGGGGTCGAGCGCGGTACGAAGCGCCTGTGCCGTGGCGGCCCGGTCGAGCGGTTCGCCCAGCCGAGCGGCCACCTCGTCGCCGGCGCGCGTACGCCAGTGCATCCGCCCCGAATAGGCCATGAACAGCACCGGGCGGACGACGCCGTCCTTGAGGGCGTGACCGTAGCCGTACGAATAGTCCGCGACGCTGGTCTTGCTGCCGTCGCTGGCCGGAGCGTAGGTCACGAAGGGGATCGGATTGTCATCTGAGCGGAACGGAGTGCCGGTCAGCGCGAGGCGACGTACGGCCGGCTCGCAGGCCTCTTGCACCCCATCGCCCCAGGTCAGCGCATCGCCGGCGTGGTGGACCTCGTCGAGGATCACGAGCGTCGAACGGTGCTCGATCCGGGCCCGATAGGCATTGGGGTTGACCGCGATACCGGCGTACGTCACGGCGAAACCCTGGAATCCGGTCCCGAGGACGCCCTGGCTCGCCAGGGCCGGATCGACCGAGATACCCATGCGGGCCGCCGCCATGGCCCACTGAGTCTTGAGGTGATCGGTCGGCGCGACGATCGCGATGCGCTCGACGATCCCGCGAGACAGCAGGTCGGCGGCAATCGTCAGGGCAAAGGTCGTCTTGCCGGCACCGGGCGTGGCGACAGTGAGAAAATCGCGCGGTTGTTTGCGCTGATAGAGCTCGAATGCCTCTTGCTGCCAGACCCGGAGGTGCTGGCTACGCGTCACCGGGCTTGTCCCCGTCGTCGCCCTTGTCGAGACCTTCCCAAATGTCCTTGCACTCGGGGCAGACCGGGAAACGCTCAGGATCGCGGCTGGGAGTCCACACCTTGCCGCACAACGCGATCACCGGCGTACCCATGACCATGGCCTCGGTCAGCTGATCTTTGGGGACGTAGTGAGAGAACTTCTCGTGGTCGCCCTCCTCGATCTTCTGCTCGGTGCGCTCGTCCAGGACCGTCTGGGAACCGCGTTGAAAGAAAGCCACTCCTGAAGTCTAACGACTCCCGCTGACAACGCGAGGCCCCCCGCGCAACCAGATTCAGTTGACCGACGGGTCGTCCGGGAATGTCGTCCAATACCGGAGGTCGCCGTCTTGACGACGCAGAACTTCGCGCCACAGCGTTTCAGGTTGCGGCGACATCAAATCGCTTTCGCGGGCGTCCAGGACGAGCCAGGCGCCTTCGGCGATCTCGGCTTCGAGCTGATCCGGCGCCCACCCGGCATAACCGGCGAAAACGCGCAGTCCCGCCAGCTCACCTGTGCCAGGCAGCGGTCCGTCGAGATCGACGAGTCCGACCCGGCCGGCCATCTGCCTCCAGCCGAGCGGCGGCAGATTGTCCGAGATGACGCCCAGTGCCAGTGCCGAGTCCATCGCTACGGGCCCGCCGTCGAACAGGCAATCCGGCGCGTTGACCAATGCGGCCCAGTCCGGCAGGACGTCGTCGACATCTGATTCCAACGGACGGTTCACGATGACGCCGAGCGCGCCGTCGGCGTCATGGTCGAGCAGAAACACGACGCTGCGCAGGAACGGACCCGACTCGATGGCCGGGGTCGCCACCAATAATCTGCCGCGCAGCGTGTCCATAGCTCCATGATGCCCCTCGGGCGCACACCGCGTGGGGATTGGCTGCCCTTATGCTTCCTGCATGGCCGAGGACGCGACATCCGGTGAGGAGTTCACCGTCGACGAGCTGGCGTCCCGCGCCCAGATGACAGTACGTAATGTGCGCGCATACGCGAGCCGCGGTCTGATCGACGCGCCGCGTTTGGCCGGCCGCACGGGCTACTACAACCGCGAGCATCTGCAACGACTCCAGCTGATTCGGCAACTGCTGGAACGCGGATTCACCCTCGGGGCGGTGGAGAAGGCCATCCTCAACGCCCCGCACAACACGGCCGGACACACGCTCGATCTCATGACGATTCTCGATCAGGACGAAGTCGGCGAGGCGGAGATCATGACCCGCGAACACCTCGCGGCGCTGGCCGGAGTCGAACGCGATGACGCCCTCATCGAGGCAATGGTCGGTCTCGGCCTGGTGGAGAAGCTCGACGGTTCCCGCCTCCGGCTACTCGAACCGGCTGTCGTGAGAGCGGGCGTTTCGGCGGTCAAGCTCGGCCTGGCCCCCGAGACCGTCATCACGGTGTTTCCGATACTGCAGTCGCATCTACGCACTATCGCCGACACCTTCGTCCGCGAGGTTGTCAGCGAACTGATCCAGCCGTTCATCGACGCCGGACTGCCCGAGGATCAGTGGCAGGGCATCATCGATCTGGTCGACGGACTCATGCCGATCGCGAGCCAGGTCACGCTCGGCATCTTCCGCAGCGAGTTGCGCAAGTCGATCGACATCGAACTGGGCGAGCAGATCACCGGTATCGCGGCAAGAACCCCCTGAAACACACCGACCCCGCCCGACGACACGGAGGGAGGAAGCGTCGCCGAACGGGGCGATCGGTGTTGACTGCGGTCAGGCTGCGATGGCACTGCGCAAGCGAGCGACGAACCCGATCCGCGATCCTGAGTCGAGGCTACTGACCTCACGCAATGCGAGTGCTTCGCGCGCGGATTCCTGGATGCGCTGCCCTTGAGCGATCAGGTCGGGGTGGTAGGTCGGGACGCCGGCAGAGGCGGCCAGATAGGCCAGCTCCTTGGCGACGGCTTTGCGCAGAGCAGGCTCATCGCGGTGCGCATCGAGGAGCGCTCGGGCTCCGGGCAGTTCTGCCGCCGCGTTGACCCACGCCGTCACCGCGACGAGTTCGGGGCCGTGCAGTTCTTCTGCGATCAAACGGTCCAGCTGGCCGCTGAGGCGCTGGAACCACGTCATCTGGAGTTCGAACAGCAGCTCGGTCTCGTCCTTGATCGATCCACGGTCGGGATCAACCGTGTCGAGGAGTTCGGTGAGGGTCATGTCGGGCTGCCGGTCGGCAATCACGAGCAGTTCCCGAAGAGCGATCTTGCGACGGTTGTAAGCATCCCAGGTCATGGTGTGCTCCTTTCTGTGCCGTCGATTCGAGAGTTCCATACTCTCGGTACGTACTCTCAGTATGTTCGAATCCGCATGGATTGGCAAACCTCCGGTATGTGATTCCGGGCACGACGACACGGAGCCGTAGACTTGCTCCCATGCCCCATCCCGCACGCGTGACGAAGAGCGTTCTGCGCACCGCCCGCAAGACCACGAAGTCCACGCGGCGACAGGACTATTCCTCCGGCACCAAGCGCGCACTGCTCGACAGCGCGACCAAGCTCTTCGCCGATCACGGCTACGCCGGCACCTCGCTCGACGAGGTCGTCGCGGCGGCCCGGGTCACCAAGGGAGCTCTGTACCACCACTTCCCCAGCAAGCTCGCACTGTTCGAAGAGGTCTTCCTGCGAGTGCAGGATTCCACAACCGCCGACATCGAGAAGGCCATCAACGCCTCGAAAGATCCGTGGGAGCGTGCCCAGATCGGCCTGGCCAAGTTCCTCGAGGTATGCCGCGAGCCCCAGTTCCGGCGCATCTGCATGCAGGAAGGTCCTGTTGCGTTGGGGCACGAGCGCTGGCAGGAGGCGGAGAAGGCGTCTTCCTACGGCATCGTCAAACGCACCGTCGATGATCTGCTCGGCGACCTGGGCGGAGTCGACGAGCTCGGTGACGCGTTCACGGCGGTGTTCTACGGTGCGGTGAGGTCAGCGTCGGAATATGTCTCAGACGCCGAAGACCCCGATGCCGCGAGCGAAGACGTCAAGGCCACGATCGGTGCGATCCTGACCGGCTTGCGGCTGCTGCCCACCGCAGGCGACTGACCGAAGGTCAGTTCAGCGCTACGGAGCCATCGTTCTTGGGCATCAGCTCGAGGAACACCTTGCCCGGCTCGATCGTGAACGTTGAGCCGTCCGCATTCTTGAACGTCAGGCCCTCGTCGAGGCTCGGCTTGTGCCATTTGACGGTCGTGACCTGACTGCCGTGGAACACCTTGGCCTCACCACTGCCCTCGAACACCGTCTCAGGGACGGGATTGCCGGCCGGATCGGTATAGCCGGCATCTCCGACGCGACATGAGATGACGATCATCGTGTCGGCCTTGAAGTCCTTGCCCGGCTCGGCGTGACCGTTGGTACGCACCCACTTCTTGTCCTTGTACGCCCACGAGGTCGAGGTGGAGTTGGAGAACCGCACCGTTGCCGCCTTCGCCGGCTTCGAATCGACCGACGGGGTCGTTCCCGCGCTCGCGGTCGTCTCGGGCTCAGGCTTCTTCGCCGACTCGGGGGTCGTCCATGGCAGATAGGGACCCTTGATCTTGCCCGGTTTGGCCTTTTTGTTGACGGTCTTGAGATTGATCAGACGGTTGTAGGGGCGGTACTTCAGCGGATCGCTGCTGAATCCGGGTGAGCCGGCATCTTCGGAGAAGACCTTGATTCCGGCGTTCTCGACCTTGTTGTACGCGCCATTGGCGCCGCCGGATGCCACGATCTGCCCCTTCACCGGCCCGGCGATACCGATATCGCTGGTGCGCAGTGACCTGACGTGGCCGACCTTGCTCGGCAAATCGGAGTAGTAGAACGCCGCCAGCCGGGTCAGTCCGCCTTCGACGAGTTCCTCGATGACCAGATCTGCTTTGTTGAGACCGTATTGCGGCGCACCGCCACTGGTGTTCTCGATCTTGACCACGAACACCGGATTGTCGGGCCGTCCGTCCTTCATCGCTCTGCCCGTCAGCGGCGATCGTTCGACCAACTTGACCGGGGCGGCCTTGGACGGATCCGGCTTGTCGGGGTCGGCCGGGTCCGAGGACGATGAGCAGGCCGTCAGGAGGACAGCTGCAGCGGACGCGGCAGCGACGAGACGCAAAGACATGCGGCCCAGCATGCCGCATCGGCCAAGGACCTCCGCGCCGACCTGCCGGACCGGGACGGTCAAGAATTCTTCGGCTTGCGAAAGCCCGCTGCGACGGCCTCGTCCTCGGTGTGGAACCAGACATCGGCCTTCGTACGGGCATAGGAACCGCTGCTGGGAGTGTGATAGATCATGGAGCTCTTCTTGCCCTTGATCAGCGGAGGTTCAGGGGTCGCCGGCTCGGGTTCGGGTTCCTTGGGCGCCGGCTCGGGTTCGGGTTCGGGTGTGGGTTCTGGCTCTGGGATCGGCACTTCGGTCGCCGGGGCCGGCCCGACGACTGTCTGACGTCCTGCCCGCATCTGCAGCTCCCGCACCAGCCAGCCGAGGACGAACCCGATCACCGCCGTCACCAACAGCCAGACGACGATCTCGCCGATCGTGTAGCTCGACATGGATCAGTTCCCCTTCACGATGAAGTCGACCCGCCGGAATTGTTCGGCCTGCGGGTCATGAGCTGCCAGGGGCCCCGAGCCGTAGCTCCTGGTCGAGAGCCGGTCCGCCTCGACACCGACCGCGACGAGATAGCCCTTGACGGAAGCCACCCGCTGGTCGCTGAGCCGCTTTCCGGCCGCGTCAGGGCCCGCGTGGCCGCCGATCTCGATCTTCAGCTCGGCGTTGCGACGCAGCACCTCGGCCAGGGCATCGAGGTCGGGCGCCGCGGTGTACGTCACGACCGAGGATCCTGGTTCGAAGTGGACTGCCGAGTCGTTCAGCACCGTGGCGTCGGCCTTGCTCAGGCCACGCGCGTCGATCCTGATGTCATTGACGACCTTGACCTGCGGCAAGGCCGATGAGATGAGCCGGGAGATCTTGCGGCGTCCTGCCCTGCTCTCGATCGTGCCGCGGATCGTCAACGTCGCGGACGCATCGACTGTGAGCGCAAGATCCCTGACCCCGACGACATCGCCGAATACCGTCGGCAGCGCCTTCGTCCAGGAGGCTGAGCCGGTCTCACCGCCGACGCCGAGGTCCCCTGACACCAGTTCCTCGAAGACCAGCGCGGCACCGGCCTTGATCTCGGCCGCCGCATCGGCATCGGGCACATTGCCGCTGATCGTGATCCGCCCGGCCGCTCGCCTCAGTTCGATCGACGGGCCAGGTTCGGTGCGCGGCTCCGGCGCAGAGGTCGGGGGACGCTCGTCGGTGTCATCCTCGCTCCTTGTGAGCCGGACACCGTCGATGGCCTCGACGATCTTCTCGGCTTCCGTCAGATCGGCGTGGCTGCCGCCGCTCAACGTCGCCTCGCGCCCCTCGAAGTCGACTGTGACGCCGTCCAGGCCGGCATCGGCGAGTGCCGTCTCGGCTGTCTGCTGCAGATTGCTCGCGACGGCACCGGAACCCACCACGGCACCAGCACCCACGACCACGAGCAGAACAACCGTCACCAACACCGCCAGCCACCGGAGTCGGGCGTCCGACACGTGAATCCCCTTCGTCGTCGAGCCATGGGCGAACAGCAACAATAGCCACCCTGCCAGGCCTTCCTGAGTGCAGTCTCTCAGTGCTGTCTCCCAGTGCAGTTGTCGGACCCGGCTGACACCATGGACGTATGACAGGCCCACTCGATCGATTCGCTCCGGCGACCCGCGAGTGGTTCGGCGAGTCATTCAGTTCGCCGACCCCTGCTCAGGAGGGCGCCTGGGACGGCGTCGGCGGCGACGATCATGTGCTGGTCATCGCCCCTACCGGGTCGGGCAAGACGCTGGCCGCATTCTTGTCGGCGATCGACCGGCTGATGCACGCCGGGGAGTCCGAGGGCACGCGAGTCCTCTACATCTCGCCGCTCAAGGCGCTCGCGGTCGACGTCGAGCGCAATCTCCGGTCGCCGCTCGTCGGTATCACTCAGGCTGCGGCCCGGCGCGGCGACGACTATCGCGAGGTCACGGTGGGCGTCCGCTCAGGCGACACGTCGCAACGCGATCGGCGCGCCCTGGTCTCACATCCGCCCGACATCTTGATCACGACACCCGAATCGCTGTTCCTCATGCTGACGTCCGCGGCCCGCGAGACGCTGCGCGATGTCGACACGGTCATCATCGACGAGATCCATGCCGTCGCCGGTACCAAGCGCGGTGCTCATCTCGCCCTGTCGCTCGAGCGCCTCGACGCCCTGCTCGACACACCGGCTCGACGCATCGGGCTGAGCGCGACGGTCCGACCGCATGACGAGGTCGCCCGGTTCCTGGCCGGATCGGGTCGTGTCCGGGTCGTCGCACCCGAATCGCCGAGCCGACTCGAGATGCAGGTCGCGGTGCCGGTCGACGACATGACCCAGCTTCCGGCCCGACCTTCGACCGGGTCGCCGGACGGCGCCGACGATTCTCCCCGCGGCTCCATCTGGCCCCATGTCGAAGAGGCGATCCTCGAACGCATCCTGCAGTTTCGTTCCACGATCGTGTTCGTCAACTCACGCGGTGTCGCCGAACGCCTGACCGCCCGGCTCAACGAGGCCTACACCGAGCTGACGGGTGACGGTGCCGAGCGGCCTCCGGCCAAACGCGCACCGGCACAACTCATGGGCGGCAGCGCCCAATCAGACGGGGCCGAACCGGTTCTTGCCCGGGCTCACCACGGCTCGGTCAGCAAAGATCAACGCGCCGGTATCGAAGACGACCTCAAGTCGGGGCGGTTGCGTTGTGTCGTCGCCACGTCGAGTCTCGAACTCGGCATCGACATGGGTGCCGTCGACCTGGTGATCCAGGTGTCAACCCCGCCGTCGGTCGCCAGCGGTCTTCAACGAGTCGGCCGTGCGGGTCACCAGGTCGGCGAGCTGTCGCGCGGAGTCATGTTTCCGACGTCCCGGCAAGACCTGCTCGGATCCGCCGTCACCTCGGCGCGCATGCAGGCCGGCCTCATCGAACGGCTCGACATCCCGGCCAATCCGCTCGACATCCTCGCCCAACAGACGGTGGCAGTCACGGCCCTCGAGCCGATCGGGGTCGAGGAATGGTTCGACATCGTCCGCCGCAGCGCGCCATTCGCGACGCTTCCGCGCTCGGCCTTCGAGGCGACGCTCGACCTGCTCTCCGGCCGGTATCCGTCCGACGAGTTCGCCGAGCTTCGCCCCCGTCTCGTGTGGGACCGCGAGGCCGGAACCCTCACCGGACGTCCCGGCGCGCAACGCCTCGCCGTCACCAGCGGCGGCACGATCCCCGATCGCGGCATGTTCGCGGTCACCTTGGCAGCCGGCTCCGAGGAGTCCGGGCCACGCAAAGTCGGTGAACTCGACGAAGAGATGGTCTACGAGTCACGGATCAACGATGTCTTCGCGCTCGGCGCCACGAGTTGGCGTATCCAGGAGATCACCCACGACCGGGTCGTCGTCACGCCCGCATTCGGCGAACCTGCACGGCTGCCGTTCTGGAAGGGCGAGAGCGTCGGGCGTCCCTACGAACTCGGTGAGGCGATCGGTGCATTCGTCCGGGAGTCAACCGCTGCGACCCCCGCAGGGCTGCGCAAGCGCACTGACGCCTTGGGCCTCGACCGCCAGGCGTCCGACAACCTCGCCGCCTTCCTGACCGACCAGAAGCAGGCCACAGGGCAGGTGCCGTCCGACCGCACACTGGTCGTCGAACGCTTCCGCGACGAGCTCGGCGACTGGCGGGTCGTGCTGCACTCACCCTATGGTCGCCGGGTCCACGCGCCGTGGGCGCTCGCGGTCGCCGCTCGGATCCAGGAACGCTTCGGTCTCGACGGTTCGGTCGTGGCCAATGACGATGGCATCGTGGCGCGCATCCCCGACACCGAGCTGGAACCGCCGGGCGCCGACCTGTTCGTGTTCGACGTCGATGAGCTCGACAAGATCGTCACCGAAGAAGTCGGCGGTTCAGCCTTGTTCGCGGCGCGGTTCCGCGAGTGCGCGGCACGAGCGCTGCTGCTCCCCCGTCGCAATCCAGGTTCTCGCGCACCGCTGTGGCAGCAACGCCAGCGTTCGGCCCAATTGCTCGACGTCGCCCGCAACTATCCGAGCTTCCCGATCCTGCTCGAGACCGCTCGCGAATGCCTGCAAGACGTCTACGACCTTCCAGCCCTCGCGGCGTTGACGCGGCGTATCGCTTCGCGTGAGGTCCAGATCGCCGAGGTCACGACCGACAAGGCATCGCCCTTCGCCCAGAACCTGCTGTTCGGATACGTCGCGGCATTCCTGTACGAGGGCGACACGCCGCTGGCCGAGCGTCGTGCCGCAGCGCTGACACTCGATCCGTCCTTGCTGGCCGAGCTGCTGGGCCGCACCGAATTGCGCGAGTTGCTCGATCCCGATGTCATCGAACGTACTGAGCTGGAGCTGCAACGCCTGGCCGACGATCGTCGGGTCAAAGGGCTTGAAGGCGTGGCCGATCTGTTGCGGCTGCTCGGGCCGCTCGAACTCGACGAGATCGTGGCGCGGGTCGACGGCGGCGACTCCCAGCAGATCGCCGGGTGGCTCGAAGAGCTGCAATCGTCACGCCGGGTCATCGCAGTTTCGATCGCCGGCACCGCCCGCTGGGCCACAGTCGAAGATGCGGGACGCCTGCGCGAGGCGCTCGGAGTCGTGATCCCGCTCGGTGTCGCTGACGCACACTTGACCGCGAGCGCAGACCCGTTGAGCGATCTGATCTCACGGTTCACCCGTACCCACGGCCCGTTCACGACCGACGACGTCGCTGTGCGTTTCGGCATCGGACCTGCTGTCGCCCTTCAGGTGCTGCGCAGGCTCGCCCGCGACAAACGTCTGACCGAAGGCGAATTCCGGCCCCATGCGACCGGCTCCGAATGGGTCGAGCCCGGAGTGCTCCGTCGCCTCCGGTCCCGATCGCTGGCCGCTGCCCGTCAACAGGTCGAGCCGGTCGACGGCACGACGTTCGCGCGTTTCCTCCCGTCATGGCAGGGAGTCGGCGGCTCCCTCCGTGGACCCGATGGCGTCCTCGCGGTGATCGACCAGCTCGCCGGACTTCCCCTTCCAGCCTCAGCCTGGGAATCGCTTGTACTACCGGCCCGCGTCCGCGACTACACGCCGGGCATGCTCGACGAGCTGGCCTCGGCAGGCGAGATCGTGTGGACCGGAGCAGGCACTTTGCCGGGCAATGACGGCTGGATCCAGTTGCACCCGGCCGACCTCGTGCTGTCCCAACTAGCCGGATTCGAGCCCGACTCGCTCCATGCCTCCATCGTGACGGCACTCGACGGCGGGGGCGCCTTCTTATTCCGCCAGCTGGCCGAAGCGGTGGCCTGCGATGACGACTCGCTGATCGTCCCGGCGCTGTGGGATCTCGTCTGGTCCGGCCACGTCAGCAATGACACCTTCACCCCGATTCGGGCGATGGTCAGCCGCGGCGGCGCCCACCGCACGACCCGAGCGGTTCCTCGAGCCCGCGTGCACGGCCGCCGGATCCGGTCTCCGCGAGTGGCGTTGCAGGGGCCACCGACTGTCAGCGGGCGCTGGTTCGCGTCCACTCCCACTCTGACCGACTCGACCAGCGTCCAGCTGGCCCGCGCCGAGGCACTTTTGGGCCGTTACGGTGTCGTCACACGCGGATCGGTCATGGCTGAGTCGACCCCCGGCGGATTCGCAGGTGTCTATCGGGTCCTGCGCGAACTCGAGCAGACCGGCGCTTGCCTGCGCGGCTACTACATCGAGACCCTCGGCGCGGCCCAGTTCGCCGCCCCAGCGACGATCGACCGTATGCGCGGCTCCTCGTCCGACGATGAAGCCCCATCTGCCGAGGCTGCGATAACCCTCGCAGCAACCGACCCGGCCAACCCATACGGCGCGGCTCTCCCCTGGCCCGACCGGGTCGGGGAGGACGATGCGGCACGTCATCGGCCGGCCCGCAAAGCTGGCTCGATCGTGGTTCTGCACGACGGCCGGCTCGTGCTCTACCTCGAGCGCAGCGGTAAGAAGGCCCTGGTGTTCGACGACGAGCCGGCCCGGCTCGCTGCGGCTGCCGCTTCGCTGGCCTCGACCGTACGGGCACGACGCATCAGCAGGCTGACCATCGAGACCGCCGGTGGTCGCAGTATCGCGTCCACACCCCTTGGCACAGCACTGGCCGAGGCCGGCTTCGAGGCGACGATCAAGGGCCTGAGACTCGATGCCTGAAGGCGACACCGTCTGGCGTGCCGCACGCCGGCTACGCGATGCCCTCGAAGGTCGTGAACTCACCCGCACCGATTTCCGGGTTCCGGCCCATGCGACGCTCGACCTGTCCGGCCAGCTTGTCGACGACGTCGTCAGCCGCGGCAAACATCTGTTGATCCGCGTCGGACGGCACTCGATCCACACCCACCTCAAGATGGAGGGGGTCTGGCACGTGTACTCCCACGACCAGACCTGGCGACGTCCAGCCCATCAGGCCCGCGTCATCCTCGAGACCGCCGACCATCAAGCCATCGGCTTCGCCCTCGGGATCACCGAGGTCGTCGACCGGCACGCCGAAGGTCTCGACCACCTCGGACCGGACCTGCTCGGTCCGGACTGGGATATCGACGAGGCGATCGGTCGGATCACCGCCGACCCGGCCCGACCGGTCTTCCTGGCTCTGCATGACCAAAGAAATCTCGCCGGCTTCGGAAATGAATACGTCAATGAGATCTGCTTCCTCAGCGGATTGCTACCGACCCGTCCGGTGGGCGAAGTCGACGTCGCCCGGGTGATCGAGCGTGGCCGCCGCATGATCATGGTCAACCGCGACCGCCCCGAACGGGTGTTCACCGGTGTCATGCGCTCGGGTCAGATGCACTGGGTGTTCGGCCGTGATCGTCGCCCCTGCCGCCGCTGTGGCACAGCAATTCAACGCGGCGAGCTAGGCAACGTCCCGACTCAGATGCGAAACACCTTCTGGTGCCCCCACTGCCAAACCTAACCGCCCCACCCCCAAGATGTCGGCGGTTTTAGGTCGTCCCCCGCCGGTTATCGACCCACAACCGCCGACATCTTGGCCGCGCGGCCGAAGACCATCGCCTCGTCGAGATCCGTCCGCTTCATATCCCATGAGTCGAGCAGCCAGTTCTGCCTGATCGTCCAGGGCGAGCTAGCCCCCTGTTGCGGCAACAGTTCGGCGACACGGGTGACATATCCCGATGTGAGGTCCAGGATCGGTGCCGAATCGCCTGAGGCTCCATGGGGATCCGGCATCGCGAAATCGTGGCCCAGAGCGTCGATGCGGTTGATCAGCCGGCAGACGTACTGCGACGACAGGTCTGCTCGCAGTGTCCACGACGCGTTGGTGTAGCCCACGCACCAGGCGAAGTTCGGCAGCCCGCTGAACATCAGCCCCTTGTAGACATACAGATCGTGCGGATCGATCGTCCGGCCGTCGACCTCGATCGAGATCTGACCCATCGCAACGACCTGAAGCCCCGTGGCGGTCACCACGATGTCGGCATCGAGATGTCTACCGGAGTTGAGCTCGATACCGGTCGCGGTGAAACCGGCGATCGTGTCGGTGACGATCGAAGCCTGTCCCTTGCGGATCGATCGGAACAGATCGCCGTTCGGGACGATGCACAGACGCTGGTCCCACGGCTTGTAACTCGGCGTGAAGTGCGTCATGTCGGTGCCCTCAGGCAGTTGCCCCTTGGCACGTGCCAACAAGACCTTCGTGGCGAGTTTGGGGAACTTGCGGCAGAACAGGTAGAAGCCGATCGCGACCATGGCGTTCTTGCGGCGGATCGCCCGGTGCGCCAGCTTGGCCGGCAGCACTTTGCGCATCAGCTGGCCGAGCTTGTCGACGTCAGGCAGCGTCGTGATGTAAGTCGGCGAGCGCTGCAGCATCGTGATGTGCGAGACGTCGTCGGCCATGGACGGGATCAGCGTGACTGCGGTAGCTCCGCTGCCGATCACCACGACCTTCTTGCCGGCGTAGTCGAGATCCTGCGGCCAGAATTGCGGGTGCACGACCTGTCCACCGAAGTCGTCCATGCCGGGGAAGTCGGGGGTGAACCCGGTGTCATAGCTGTAATACCCGCTGCAGAGATAAAGGAACGACGCGGTCTTCACGATGGTTTCGTTGCCGACGCGAGAGGTCACGGTCCAACGCGCATCTTCGGACGACCACGAAGCGCTCTGCACACGGTGTCCGAACCGGATGTGCTGTTGGATTCCGAACTCGTCGGCCGCATCCTCGATATACGTGCGAATATCGCTGCCGTCCGCGATCGATTTGGCATTGGTCCACGGCCGAAACGGGAAGCTCAAGGTGTACATGTCCGAGTCCGAGCGGATTCCGGGGTAGCGGAACAGATCCCAGGTGCCGCCTACCGCTTCACGCGACTCGAGGATTTCATAGGTCTTCGTGGGGCATTGTTCCTGCAGGCGGTAGGCCGCGCCGACGCCCGACAGACCTGCCCCGACGATGATCACGTCGACGTGCTGAGAACTCATGAGATCCCTTCCACATACCGTTGGTATGTGGAACTGTAACCCACAGTCACGGCTTTGGCTATCACGAGGGTCAACACCGAGTTGCAGTTCGCCTCTAAGATCACTGTCATGACTGCGCAGACGCACGAGGTCGACGCCGACCTCAAGACTTACGGGCCCTCGGACCGCGGCCTCGGCTGGTTGTTGACGATCGGCGGCGCCATCGGGCTGCTGTCCGCGGCGATCTTGATCATCGAGAAGATCGAGTTCCTCAAGCACCCCGAGAAGGCGCTGGGCTGCGACATCAACGCCTTCGTCAGCTGCGGCGGAGTCATCAACACCGACGAGGCATCGGTGTTCGGCTTCCCCAACCCTTTGATGGGGGTCGTCGGATTCGCGGTTGTCGTGACAATCGGCGTCCTGGCGATCGCGCGGGTCCAGCTCCCGGCCTTCATCTGGCTCGGCCTGCAGGCCGGCGCACTGTTCGGGATCAGCCTCATCACCTGGCTGCAATGGCAGAGCATTTACGACATCGTGAAACTCTGTCCCTGGTGCATGGTCGTCTGGACCGTCATGATCGCGATCTTCGTGTGGCTCACTGCACGCAACTTGCGGGAGTTCTTGCCCGAGAACCCGATCACCCGTGTCGTCACCGACTGGACGCTGTTGATCAACATCCTCTGGTACGTCGCCGTCATCGCGGCGATCTGGTTCCAGTTCGGCAGCGATCTCTGGGCCTGAACCGGCCCAGTTAAGTCCGGGTCAGCTTGCCGCGGCCAACCGGTCGAGCACCTTGGCCAGACGAACGTCGCGATCGGTCACTCCCCCGGCATCGTGACTGGTGAGCCGCACATCGACGCGGTTGTAGACGTTGGTCCATTCGGGGTGATGGTCCATCTCGTCGATCGGTCCCACCGCACGGTTGATGAACGCAATCGCTGCGGCGAAGTCGGTGAACTCGAATGACTTCACAACCGCCTCGCCTTCTTGTGACCAGCCCGGAAGAGTTTCAAGCGCTGTTTCGATCTGGTCATCAGTGAAAGCTGTCATGGCTTCACGGTAGTGGCGAGACCCACAGATGCAACCCCGGGGCGGCAGGTCAGTGCGATCGGCCGACCCAAGTGAGCCATTCCTGCGATCCGGGCGCCAGCTGTATGCCACCTCGGGAAATCGTGAGAAACCCGGACGGCGCTTCGTCGAGTTCTGCGTCGTATCCCAATGCGTCGAGTATCGCTGTCTCCTTCAGATCATCACCATGGGCCACCACCATGATCTGAGTCTCCGTACGCTCGCGCTCTCGCCACACTTGGCGCAGAACATCATTGACGCACTGATCACGAAATGAGTAGCCGGCGATGATCCATCGGCCGGACGTTCTGAGCTGCTCCCGGAACTGGTCATACGCGATCGAGAACGGGGGCTCGGCGACTGTCATGTTCTTGTGATGCTGATTCGTCAGCACGACCACCGGCTCCCAGTTGGTCTTCCCGGCGCGCCAGGCCGCCCAGAACCCGTCAGATCGCAGCGAACTTATCTTGAATCGGAACACCTGACCTTCGTCTTGAGGCTCCGGCGACCGCAACCACGAGACCGAGCCATGCAGATGCAGCAACAGAACCTTCTGCTTCCTGATGAACTCTGCGTCGAAATCCGACGCCGCTCGCAAGGGATGGCCGACTCTTTTCTTGCCTTCTCCGACGATGTCGCGCTGGACCTTCTTGTGTGTCCTGCCATCAGCCATGTCACAGACCTTTGGATCCTGCTCAGAGATCAGCGCTTTCATCACCAAACTGTCGTAGTTCAGATTCGCGATCGTGATCTTGCTTTCTTCGCCTGCTGCCGCGACGATCGCGTCGACGAAATCGGTGATGACATGCATGTCCGGCTCGCTCGCAAAGGCACGTTCGTCGATCGTCTCCAAAGCGATGCTCACCCCGGTTCGACGCACATCTTCGAAGAAGGCGGCTGTGCCTTTGAGGTCGGACTGGACATCCTCACTCGCCCGAGTGGCAAGGTGACTCAACGCGGAGAAGGCTTTGATCGTCTCGCTGAGACGATCGAGCGGGCCGAACAGCGCTTCGAAGTCCTCCCTGGCACTGTCCGCGGGCAGGTCGTTGACCAGGCCGAGCAATGCTTGCGACGCATCCCCGTCACCGCCCTCGTTGATCTTTTCGATGATGGCCGCTGTCAGCTCCCTCATCGCAAGTTCAGTGTTGAACGCGACAGAGACGCCATTCCCGATCAGCGCCACCACGTCTTGGCCGTCCGCCGCCGACTGCTCACTCAATGCCATAGGGACCAAACTATTCTGCCCTGCTTCAAGCCGCGACAGCGTACTCATCGAGATCCCGGCCTCGCCGGCCAACTCGGCGAGCGTGAGGCTACAAGCGTTGTCGCAGTGGTTGGAGCCGTGGTCCGACCGCATGTCGTCGTGCGCACCACCCGGCTCGAACCGGACGGGGTCTAGTCGACGACCGCTACTTCACCGCGATCGAATAGCTTTTGGCCAGCCCTTGAGTGCTGCTGGTTCCCGAGTAGGTTGCGGTGAACTTCTGCTTTCCTTTGGGCAGGCTCTTCAGGGCAATTGTTGCCTTGCCCTTGACGAGTTTGACCTTCTTGGAGTTGCTGCCAAGAGCCAATGTCATGGTGCCATTCGAGGCGCTTCCGGTCGCCTTGCGGGTGATCTTGAAGACGATCTTCACCGAGCCCTTGCCGACTGTGGTCTTCGTCGCGATGGCGGCCCGCGACTTGAGCCTGACGTTGACGCCGGTGGTCTTGGTGCCTCCCACGATGTTGAAGATCCGAGCGCCTGACGCCTGGGTCGCGCCCCCGGCGTACTGCGTAGCCCAGACCGACCTTGAGTCGTTGAATCGGACGACATAGGCCCCCGACTCCAAGCCCGACATCGAGAAACGCCCGGTCGACCGAGACACATCACTCCCGTACTGGAGACCCCGATCCTGGCCGGTTGCCCTGACACCGATTCCCTTAATCGGCCTGCCGGAGGTGTCTGTCACCTTTCCTCCCATGGTCGAGACCTTCTCGGTCAAGACGGTGGGCGACAACGCCCGCCGCTCCCCCGCAGTAAGCGTGAACTTGAGCGTGCCGGTCTGCGAATCACAGCGCGTCAGGACGCCTGCCGTGAATTCGTAACAGCGTCGGCCATACACATCTCCCCCTGAAATAGCCACATGGGGGTACGCACCTGGCTGAAGTCCGCTAAGCGTGAAGGTGCCATCGGGCCTGACCACAGTCGTCCTGTTGGGACGCAATTCCTCGGCGTAACCCGGATCAGAAGCGTCGTCATCTATTCCAGCTCTCACGTCGAAACCTGCCGGCGAGCCTCCGTCCGAGCGCGTGACTTTCCCGGTGATGATGGCGGCAGGCTTGAGCTGAAAGTTCTGGGTGATCGTCTTACCCTTCTTGACCACGACGTAGGCAGCATGCCTGACAGTTTTGCCAGAGCGATCCGTGGCAACGACGGCGTAGCTAAAGTACTTTTTCGTGTTCTTCGGCTGGGGCGACAGGCCCGAGAAGGAGAACTTGCCGTCCTTCCCGGTATTGACTGTCTTGAGCCGTCGGTAGTTCGTGATATCTCCTCCACGGTCGGAAAAGACCGCACGGAACAGCTGCACTCTCGCGAAATCCAACGGCGCACCCTCAACTGTCACAACCCCCTTGACACTGCCGGTCGATGCCGCCGTAGCCGGCATCGCGAGTCCGGTCATGACAAGCGCGACGACGGCGAGAACCGCTCCTAGGAACGTGCGAACAGATGGGCGTGACGTCATGCGGGGCCTCAATTCAGGGTGGTGCCATTCGGACACCTCGTCACAAACCTAACCCACCGATCATGACGTGTGAACCGCCCCGGTGTCTCAGCCGAGGTCTGCGAGACTCCACATAGTCAGATAACTCTTGTCTGTGCTCGCGAGCTCAGCCAAGTCCGGGACGGGGATGGATCTTGTACGTTTTCCAGTGACTACGTTGTAGGTCTCGAGTGTTGCCTTGCCGCGACCAGCATCGGTACCCACAATGTTCAATCGATCTTCCGTCCAAGTGGCGACGACACGGTCTGAGTTCATCATCTCCGTACTTACCTGACCATGATTTCGCCACTTTTTGGTACGCAGATTTGCTGAGAGAATGTGGCCGCTGTGGTCCACAGTGAAGATGGCGCCCTCGTAGAAGTGCGTCCCGGTGCCGGCGTTGCCCACCGCTGAGTCATCGGCGCCACCCCACATGGAGTCGGGATACTGCACAACTGCCGTTGACTGGTGCTTGCCGGTCTTCAGGTCGATAGCGCTGAGGTGAACAGTCTCGCCGGGCGAATCGGCGTCGACGCCATATATGAGTTCGAGAAACCAAAGTTTGCCGTTGACGGCGAACATATTCCTCCCCGAGTCGAATTCTGATTCGTCAGGGTCGCCATATCTCCACGTGGATACCTTGCKAGTCGAGCTCTGTGCACGCAGATCTGTGGCGTAGAGAGTGACCTCACCCTCTGAGGTGCTTTCCGCTGCGTTCAACGAGAACAGATCTGATCCGCCAATTCCCATCGCACCTGGAACATCAGGCATCACGGAATGAACTACCGCTTTGTCGGCTTCCGCGTAAATATCAGTGATGTATCCGTCGTCGCCATATCCAGTGTTCAGGACCGTCACAAAAGACCCGTCTCCGGAAACGCCTGACCATACCCCCGAGGGAGCATCATCCCTGGCATCGAATTGCCTCGTCTGGTAGCCCTTGCCAATGATCCGCATCTCGTTGGCCGTAGGGATCATCAGCTCGCCCGGCCTACTAGCGATCTGACCGACGTCGAGTGCATCCGATTTCGCCAGAACAGTACTGCCATCCTCGCGGATTAGTACTACCACCGATTTTTGATCTGAGTCATCCATTTCAGGCATGGATGACAAGAAGACCGCCGCCTCGAAGTCCTTAAGGTATTCGGCTTTGCCGATCTCCTGAAGTGACAAGAGCTCCGGTTCGTGGTTCGGGGAACTTGAACTACAACCAGCCAAACAAGCCAACAGGAGGCTACCGATAGTCAGCTGCACGCAGAGATTAGGACGTGTCATAAACATCAGTTGTGCTCGCATCTCGGATTTCGGATTTCGGATTTCGCCAGTTTCAGTGGTCGTTGGGGACGATCGGGCCACCAGATCGTCGCACGCATCGAAGGCAGACGCGGGTAGGCATCAACCGTCCCGCGTGTCACTTGGACACTGGCTTTAGTCAGCGTCATCTGCAGGAGCTGCGGGGATCCCCTACTGCTCGCAGTGCTCGCAGCGTGGGCCCACTCGATTCACTGCGTCTATAGAAATGATTATGACCCCAGCAAAAACCGCGGAGGTCATAATCATTTGTGGAGCTCGCGGAAATCTATTCGAAGCAGGCACACCCAACTTCTCAGTGGCGACGAGTCCTCGATTACCAGCTTCCTCCCGAGACACGACAAGTTGTCGGTGCAGTGCCGCGCAAGCTCTCGCAACGGCTATCGACACATCACGTGCAGGAGATTGTCGACGGCTACAAAGCAGGTCAGGACTCCCGGCAACTCGCCTCTCGGTTCAGGATCTCGCCGCCAAGCGTTCTGCGTCTTCTTCATCAGAACGGAATCAGCGTCCGGAAACGCGGAGCCAGTTGACTCACACCCGTCACCTCTCGGACTGCCGCATGACTAGGCCGAGATGTCAGCCAAACCACGGGCTGTCCCAACCAATCCCACGCGAGCAGACCCTAGGTCTGAGTCGTGCCGCTCACGAGGCAGTACCTGATTCTGTCGCAAAGCGAAGGGTAGCGAGCTCCAAATCGCAAGTAGCACCAAGACTGCCATCGTCGCCGACATCGCGGCGACCGAAAGATCGTCCAGCCGTGATATTTGCGGGGTTCTTCCCTCAACAGTTTCAGCCTGGTCAAAAGCGATACCCCACACAATCCGCTGTGCGACGCTCGACACCGTTCCCGCTGTCCAAGCCAGGACTGCCAGAACTAGGGCCGAAATGCGGAGAGCCGGGACCCACTTCCGGGTAGATAGATACACCACTGCAACCAACGAAGCCGCTGGCATAGCAAACCACGGCGAAGGATTTGCGAGGACGAAGGAGAGCTCCCACCCCACGATCGCGATGAAGGCTACTCCGGAACTTAGCCTCGATCCACCGATGTAGTTGTGGTCTGATCGGCGTGTGAAATAGGAAATGCCCTCGTGTTGCAGGAAAATAGGGCGGCGCAGATGATGTGCATGGCCAGGTCGTCGACGTTCTCGCGTGCTCTTCGGGTCGGGTCCAGATGATACTTGTGAGTATCACGGATCCAACGGTAGGTCGGGGGTACGACAGATCTCGATGAAGTTCCACCGGGCGGCCGCGGGCGCGAACTTCCCGATGTTCTGGCCTGCTTATGGCGCCCGATCTCATCCGAGAACGGACGCCATAAGCACTCGTCGTCTACAGCATTCCGGGACTCTCAGGGACCCCGAATGGAGGACTAACCGGCCAGATAGCGGCTGCGTCGGCGCGAACATGTCCGAACAGTTCCGGTATGCCTTCGTTTTTGGCTCGATCTAGAATTTCTCGTAGATCACCCCTACGCAGTGCGGCGAGACAGCCGTTGCACACGAAGACATAGTCTCCGAATGGTTGGCTTTCAAGCAACTGGTCTATCTCGATCTGATGGTTGGCAGGGGCGTCGCACACGGAACACATGGAGGGTTCGTCGTCAGTTTCGGCCTCTGGCTGGGACCATTGATCTCCGGTCTGGGTATCCAGAACCACCCCGTCTACGAAGCGGAAGCGAGCATCAGGCCCTGCTGACTTAGCCACCGTGCGATCCTCTCAGCCTATATTCGCCGCCGGATTCCATATCAGAATCCTCGTGGAACTTTATGTTCCATCCGCGATACTTGTTATCAGATTTGAACGAATACCCGTCCCATTTCAAGCGAATTTTGACCATGGGGAATCGAGTATGTGGCAGACGAGATGTCAGCCTGGCACATACAGAATCATTCTTCAGGCAATTCACAGAAATTGGCCCGACCCTAGCAGGAGTACCAGTGGCCCGGACGATCCGTGCAGCGTGCGGCAAAGCGAGTTGACCATCGGAAGACCTGATGAGTTCGACAGTTAAAGGCGGTCGATCCACGTGTCTTCCTCGCGGTCATCCCACAGGTTACCCGTGGATGGTCTCTTGGGTGCTTGGATCTCCTTAAGACGATCAGCTACCCGGCGGGCTTGCGCCGCAGTGAGGTCGCGCAAAGAACCTGCGGGCCCGAGAATGACGGATTCGATAAAGGCCTGACGATCTTGTTGAGTCAGGATGCCTGCGTTGTCGAGGCCTGCGCGAATAGCAGCTACCTGCGCTTAGAGTCGAATCGAAACGACGCCGACAAACGGCTGGCGATCGGCGCTCAAGCGCTAGACGCAGCCCTTCAGATGACTGCCGTCCCCGAGAAAATCTACGAACAGACGCCAGACAATGTTCGACGCGAGATCAACAGCGCTTTCTTCGAACGACTGTTTGTAGATGAGCACGGCGACATCGTTGACAGCGAACTTGTCCTCGCAGTCCGCTTCATCGTCGACACCTACCGATCACCCGAAAACGCAAAACGCCCCGACCGTGTGGGCGAGGCGTCTGCATCTGATCTAGCTACTAATCATCCTTTGCCGTTCCTACGAGACCTTTTCTGGAATCGCGGTTCGAATACGGATGCCCTGGTGAAGGCCAGGGAAACCTATTCGAGTCAAACCACAGATGAAGATAAAATTCGTGGTTCGAATACAGCGTCTTTCGTGGAGCTGCGGGGATCCCTCGCTGACGACGAACGCTGGCGGCTTCGCCGCGGGCCGTACGCCGTGCTGGTGGGGCCCACTCGATTCACTCGGCTGTTTTACAAATGACAGAGCCCCACTCACCCAAAACCGGGGTGAGTGGGGCTCTGTCATTTGTGGAGCTGCGGGGAATCGAACCCCGGTCCTACGGCGCTGAGTCAGGGCTTCTCCGGGTGCAGTCTGTCTAGTCGATTTTCTCGGCCCCGGCGCTCGAACAGACGCGTCGCCGACAGGCCCAGTCACAGTTAAGTCCCGACTACGCCCTGCAACACAATGTAGTCAGCAAGTCCCCTTAATGAGACTGGCGATCCGGAGCGGAGACGCCCCCGGGCCAGCCCTTCACCTATCGCTTAAGCAGCGAGGGCGAAGTCAGTGCGCTTAGAATCGGCACTTGTTGGTTTCCAGAGATCGTTAAAGAGATAACCCTGGATCCTCTACCCGCTTCACCTGAATCGAACGACCTTAGTCGAAACCGATCAGCCCCTCTGGAGTTTTCAAACGCTACCGAAGTAACACCTTGATACTACTCCTGCACAACGACACAGCCCGCACCCCTATTCCGGCACGGTCGCAACACGTTTGGGCAGCAGGAGCGCGGCCGAGGCCGCAGCAGCGATCAGCATGCCGATGCAGATCCACGTCCCGGTCTCGAATCCCGGACCGAAGACCTCGGGATCTGTGAAGTTCGCACCGGCGATCCCGGCGATCGGCGGTACCGCGGCGACTGCCAGAAGCGACGCCGTACGGGCAACTGCGTTGTTGATCCCCGAGGCGATACCCGTCTGCGCCATGGGGGCTGCGGCGAGCACCGCAGTCGTCAACGGAGCAACCAAGACCGTGATGCCGGCACCGAACACGATCGAGGCGGGCAGCACATCGGTCCACATACTCGCATCGGCACCGATCCGAAGCATCAACACCAGACCCAGCGCAGCGATCAGAGGGCCAGCCGTCAAGGGCACTCGGGGGCCGATCCGCGTTCCGAGCGCTCCGGCTCTAGTGGAGAACAGCAGCATGATGACGGTCATCGGCACCGTCGCGAGGCCGGCCTGCAGGGGCGAGAAGCCCGACACGTACTGCAATTGCTGCACCAGCAGGAACCCCGACGCCGCCAACGCACCATAGATCGCGAACGTGCAGATGTTGGCGGCAGTGAACACCCGATTGGCGAACAGTTCAAGCGGCACCAGTGCATGCGGCGTGAGCTTCTGGTGCACGACGAAGACCACGAGCAGAGCGACTCCGGCCCCTCCCCACCACCACGAGCCGTCGACCAGTCCGTACGTCAGCGCCGCGAGTCCCAACGCCGTCAGGACCGCTCCCCCGTAGTCGATACGTCCCTGCTCACCCCTGGTCTCCGGGACATGTCTGACGGTCAACCAGATCACGGCAGCGGCCAGTGGGATATTGAGCCAGAAGATCGATCGCCAACCCACCGTGTCGACCAGGGCGCCACCGACCAGCGGCCCGATCGCCGTCGTGACACCCGAAAGCCCGGACCACGCGCCGATCGCCTTTCCACGGTCATCGGGCACGAAGGCTGCGGAGATGATCGCCAGGCTTCCCGGAGTCAGGAGGGCCGCCCCCACGCCTTGCAAGCCCCTGGCCGCCACAAGGACGCCGATGGTCGGCGCCAGCGCGCAGAGCACCGAGGCGAGCGCGAACCCCGCCACGCCGACGACATAAACCCTGCGTCGGCCCAGACGATCACCCAATGAGCCTCCCACCAGGATCAACGCCGCGAGCGTCAAGGTGTAGGCATTGACGATCCACTGGACGCCGGCCGCACCCGCGTCGAGATCGTCGTTCATGGCCGGTAGCGCCAGACCCACGATCGACCCGTCGAGGAAGGCCATCCCCGACCCCAGGATCATCGCGGCGAGCAACCACGCACCTTGCGGTGTTGCGAGCCTGATGGTCCCGGCGGAACTCACGAGGTGAGTCCGAACAACTCAGCTCCGTTGTGCCACAGAACGCTGCGCATCCAGTCATCGCCGAGGTCGAGCCTCTGCAGCACCTCCACCTGGTGCGCATACACGTACGGGATATTGGGAAAGTCGGTGCCGAACAAGATCTTGTCCTGCAGATCGTGAAGGCGCGGGACGATGCCAGCGGGAACCTGCCGGTCCCAAAAGTCGACGAATGCCATCGTGGTGTCGAGCCGCACGTTCTCGTATTTGTCGGCCAGATCGCAGAACTCGGAGATCTCCGGCATCCCGAGGTGTGCGATGACCAAAGCGAGGTCAGGGTGCCGGCTCAGCACATCGGCAACGCCCGCCGGGCCGGTGTGATCACCCGGGGCGGGGCCGGAACCGGCATGCAGCACAATCGGTGTCCGGCTCTCGGCCAGCGCACCCCACACCGGCTCAAGCAAGGGGTCGTTCGGGGCGAAGTTGCCGACCTGCACATGCACCTTGAAGACCTCGACGCCTTCCGCGATCAACGCAGGAACGTACATTGCGGCGTCGGGCTCGGGATAGAACGTCGCCGAGCGCAAGGCGTCGGGGGTGCGGTCGGCGAACGCCAGAGTCCAATCGTTCATGAAGCCGGCAATCCCCGGCTTGTGGGCGTACGACAAAGTCGAGAATTTCCGGACGCCGATCGAACGCAGATGCGCGACCCGCTCCTCGTCGCTCGTGCGGTACGTGATGGGCCACGGTCGTCCCAGCAACGGACCGGCCGCATCGAAGTAGGCCCACACCTTGGCCAGGATCTCCGGCGGCATGAAGTGAGCATGCACGTCGACGATTCCCGGCAGGCCGAGGTCGGCGAGCAGGTCTGGCAGATCGGCGTCGGCCAGAGCCACTAGTGGGTGCCCTTGAGCCGCCGACCGAAGTCACGTTCCGCCTCGCGGGTCGCATCGCGCTCAGCGATTGCATGCCGCTTGTCGTACGTCTTCTTGCCCCGAGCCAGCGCGATCTCAACCTTGGCGCGGCCGTCCTTGAAGTACAGGGACAACGGGATGATCGTCAGCCCCTTCTCGGACGTACGTCGCTCGATCCGGGCGATCTCCTGGCGGTGCAACAACAGCTTGCGCTTGCGGCGAGTCGTGTGATTAGTCCACGTTCCCTGTGTGTATTCGGGAATGTGGACCTGCAGGAGCCAGGCCTCGCCGTTTTCGATATCGCCGAAACCGTCGACCAGGGATGCGCGACCGGCACGCAACGACTTCACTTCGGTTCCGGTGAGGACGAGACCGGCCTCAAACGTGTCTTCGATGTGATAGTCGTGGCGCGCCTTCTTGTTCTGCGCTACGAGCTTTCGCCCAGTTTCCTTGGCCACGGGTCCATTGTGTCATCTCGTCCCGAGAACGGACGACAGGTCGGGTTACAGCCAGCCCATCGGGTTGGTTGTCGACCCGTTGACCAGCACCATGAAGTGCAGGTGGCAGCCCGTGGAATAGCCGGTCGTGCCGACATAGCCGATGACCTGTCCGCGCTTGACCTTGGAACCGGAGCTCAGCGCGAAGCGCGACATGTGGTTGTACGTCGTCACGACGCTGACGCCGCGCTTGACGCCGTTGTTGAGGATGACCCGGTTGCCGTAGGCGCCATTGAAGTACTGCTCGACGATCGTGCCGCTGGCCGCGGCCCGGATCGGGGTGCCGCAGCCGACGCCGAAGTCCGTGCCGTCGTGCAGCTTGTAGACGCCCGTGACGGGGTGCACGCGCATACCGTACGGCGAGGTGATCGGGCCGTTGACCGGATACGACAGCGCACCGCCGCTGTCACCGCCCGAGCCCTTGCCGCCGGACTTGACCTCTTTGGCCGCCAGTGCACGGATGCGGGCCTCCAAGGCAGCCGCCTCCGAACGGAACGCGCGGTACTGCCGCTCGTCCTCGGCCTGAGCGGATGCGGCCAGTTTCTTGGCGCCCTGCCGCTTCGCGACGAGCACTGTGACGAGCTCGGCCTGGTCCTCGGCGATAACCTCGAGTCGCTGCTTCTCGGCCAGATTCGCTGCCGCCTGCGCTCGCTGGACCTTGACCTGGTCGCGCAGCTTCTGCACCTTCTGCCGGTTGAGCTTGAGGATCACCCGAGTCGCATCGAGCTGCTGCATCGTGGCAACCTGCTGATCGCTGATCGCACTGTTCAGACTCAGCTGCTCGCTGAATTCCTCAGCGTCCTGCCCGCGCAACAATCCGCTGACCGCGCGAAGCTTGGGATCGCCCTGCAAGAACTCCTGCACGGCGAACTCCTCGACGTCCGCTGCGGATGCCTTGAGCTTCTTCTCGCCCTTCTTGAGCTTGAGCCGCGCGGTCTCCAGCGCGACCTGGCTGCGGTTGAGCTTGACCTGCATCTCCTGGTCGACGGCCTTCGCAGCGGCGACCTTCCCGCGTGTCGCACCCAGTTGGGCCTCGGCCGAATCGAGCTTGGCCTGCGCCTTCTTCAACGCCGCGGCTGCCTCGATGAGCTCTTGTGTCGAGGCTTCGAGATCCTTCTTGGCCTTGGCAGCTTCGCTGTTGGCCTCTCGCTTCTGCCGTTCGAGATCGTCCTTCTTATCGGCGAAGGAGGGCGCGGTCAACGTCGCGACGAGTGCCGTCGCGAGAATTCCGGCTGTCAGCGCATGGCGACTTCTGGTGAACATGACCTCGACCTTGGGGGAAGGATCCCCGGCGGGCCGGGGACTGTCGATGTGATGGAGAAAAACTATCAAGCCCGACTTTAGGCTACAAACCTCAGACGTCGAGGTATTTGCGTGTCAGCAAGAGTGTCGGGATCATCGCGAGCAGCACCGCGAGTGCCGTGGTCACGCCCATGACTTGAACCGCGTCACCCCAACCGACCCAGGTCGTGAAGGTGCCGAGCGTGTCGCGCAGATAGCCGTAGACCACGAACTTCATGAACGCGGCCAGCCCGCCGATCGCCAAGGCTGCCGAGATCAACGCCGCCAGGAGCGACTCGAGCAGGAACGGCAATTGGATGTGCCAGCTCGACGCGCCCACGAGTCGCATGATGCCGATCTCGCGGCGCCGCGCGAAAGCCGTCATCCGGATCGTGTTGGACACCTGCAGCACGGCGGCCACGATCAGCAGCGCCGAGATCGCCAGGGCGCCATTGCTCAGTTTGTCGAGCGCCGTGTACAACGGTCCCAGCGTCTTCTTGAGGTCGATGATGCTGCCGACGCCCTCCATGCCGCCCAGTTGGCTCTCGATGCTGTCGTACTTCTGGGGGTCCTTCAACGTCACGAAATACGTCGAGGGAAATGACGAGGCGCTGAAGGTCTCCAACTGCTTGCGGCCGGTCTCGGACTGGCTGAACTTGACCCGTGCGGCCTCATATTGTTCGGCCGGTGTGCGCTCGTCGAATGATTCGACCTGCGAGTTGCCCCGCATGGCCTCCTCGATCGCCGCCTTCTGCTCTTTCGTGGCGACGCCGCCGATGCAGTTGGCGCTCGGCGAGTTCTTGGTGCACAGGTTGACCTGCAGTTGGAGCCGGTCGCCGAGGTATTTCTCGGTACGGTCGGACTGGGCCAGGATCAGCAGGCCGAGCGCCGCCAGCAACAGCGACACGGTCATCGTCACGATCAGCGAGATCGACATCGACTTGTTGCGCGACAGGCTTTGGCGCAGCTCACTCAGGGTGCTTCGCATACGGTCCTCAGTTCTAGTTCTGGTAGCCGTAGATGCCGCGCGCCTCGTCGCGGACGATGAGTCCGCCTTCGAGTTCGATGACGCGCTTGCGCATCTGGTCGACGATCGACGAGTCATGTGTCGCCATGACAACGGTCGTGTCGGTGCGGTTGATCCGGTCGAGCAGCTTCATGATGCCGACGCTCGTCGCCGGATCGAGGTTTCCGGTGGGCTCGTCGGCGATGAGGATCATCGGCCGGTTGACGAACGCCCGGGCCACGGCCACACGCTGCTGCTCCCCGCCGGACAGCTCATCAGGCATGCGATGCCCTTTGCCTTCCAGGCCCACCATTTCGAGTGTCTCGGGCACGAGCTTCTTGATCTCGCTGCGGTGCTTGCCGATGACTTCGAGGGCGAACGCGACGTTCTCAGTCACATTCTTGTTGGGCAGCAGCCGGAAATCCTGGAACACCGTGCCGACCTGGCGGCGCAGCTTGGGCACCTTCCAGTTCGACAGCTTGTTGATCTCCTTGCCGGCCACATAGACCCGACCGCTGGTCGGACGTGCCTCGCGCAGGATCAGCCGCAGGAACGTCGACTTGCCCGAGCCCGAGGCTCCGACGAGGAAGACGAACTCGCCCTTTTCGATCTCGAGATCGACGGCGTCGAGCGCCGCACGCTTCTGGCCGGGATAGGTCTTGGTGACCTTGTCGAATCGAATCACCCGATCGAGTCTAGGCAGGTAGGCCTACTCCGTGGGGAAGCATCGCCGGTCGGCCGTGCCGCGTCGCACACCATCAGCTCGCGTTCTCGCGGCGCCACCGGATGCCGGCCTCGATGAAGTCGTCGATCTCGCCGTCGAGCACTGCCTGCGTGTTGCCGGTCTCGTACTCGGTACGCAGATCCTTGACCATTTGGTACGGATTGAGGACGTAGTTGCGCATCTGGTCACCCCAGGACGCCTGCACGTCGCCGCGCATCTCGTCGAGATGGGCCCGCTCTTCGGCCTTCTTGAGCGCCAGGAGCTTCGCCTTGAGGATCACCATGGCGCTGGCCTTGTTCTGCAGCTGGCTCTTCTCGTTCTGGCAGCTGACGACTGTGCCGGTGGGGATGTGGGTCAGGCGGACCGCGGAGTCGGTCGTGTTGACGCTTTGACCACCGGGGCCTGACGAACGGTAGACGTCGACCCGGATCTCCTCATCGGGGATATCGATCTCGTCGGTCTGCTCCAGGACGGGAACGACCTCGATCGCCGCGAACGATGTCTGACGGCGTCCCTGGTTGTCGAACGGCGAGATGCGCACCAGTCGGTGAGTGCCGGCCTCGACCGACAACGTGCCGTAGGCGTACGGGGCCTTGACCGCGAACGTCGTCGACTTGAGTCCGGCCTCCTCGGCGTAGGACGTGTCGTAGACCTCGACGGTGTAGCCATGGCGCTCGGCCCAGCGGATGTACATGCGCTGCAGCATCAGCGCGAAGTCAGCGGCATCGACGCCGCCGGCGCCCGAACGGATCGACACCAGCGCGTCACGCTCGTCGTACTCGCCGGACAGCAAAGTGCGGATCTCGAGCGAGTCGATCGCCTTCTTGATTCGTCCGAGTTCCGCGTCAGCCTCGGCGAGGGTGTCGCTATCGCCCTCTTCAGCACCCATCTCGTGCAGGATGCTGACGTCGTCGAGGCGCGAGCGCAGGCCCGTGACCCGTTCGACCTCGGCCTGGAGCACCGAGAGCCGTCCGGTCACGCGCTGCGCATTGGCCTGATCGTCCCAGAGATCGGGCGCACCGACCTCTTCTTGCAAGGAAGCGATCTCCACGCGCACCGCATCGAGGTCGAGGACTTTCTCGATCGACGTCAGGGTCGCATCGAGTGCCTTGGTCTGCTCTGCAAAGTCAGGTGTTGCCACCTGTCGAGGCTACCGCGTCGGGTCAGACGCTCTTGCGGCGGAACTCCGGCGACTGGGTCGGGCCGTTGGCACCATGCGACTTCTCACTGCCGTCGTGCTCGGCACCTTCTGCTGTCGCGTGCTGCTTGCCCTTCTTCTTCTCCAGGGCTTCGCGGAACTTGGCCTTCATGTCAGCCTTCTGATCGTTGCCTTCTGAGTTAGCCATGGGACCACCTTAGCGCGGCAGTGTGATGTGATCTTCCCGTGAGCAAGGAATGCCTGTTTTGCGGGATCATCGCCGGGACGACTCCTGCCGCGATCGTGCTCGAGACGCCCGAAGTCGTCGGATTCCTCGACGTTCGGCCGGTCTTCAAGGGCCACGTCCTGCTCGTCCCGCGCACGCACATCGTCACGCTGCCGGAGCTTCCCGAACCGCTGATCGTCCCGTTGTTCTCAACAGCTCAACGCGTCGCCGACGCTCTGACATCCGGGCTGGGAGCACAGGGCACCTTCGTCGCGATGAACAACGTCGTGTCGCAGAGCGTCCCGCATCTGCATGTGCACATCGTTCCGCGCACCAAGGGCGACGGTCTGCGGGGATTCTTCTGGCCCCGGACGAAGTACGCCGAGGGCGAAGCGGAGAGTTTCGCCGCACGTATCAAGGAGGCACTGGCATGACGCTGACCCGCGAGGCCGCGGCGGTCAAGGCGGCCGAACTGCTCGGTACGCCGGTCACCGCCCACTCACACGGCGAGCTGGAAGGCGATCAGCTCTGCGGCGGGTTCGCGTTCGACGGCGGCGACCGGGCCGCGATCATCGGATACCGCGGGGGCTACCAGACCAGCATGATCGCCGAATCCGGTGAGACGCTCGAGACCTTGATCATCGGCTCGCACACCGATCGCTATCCCGATTCGGTGTGCGCCGACTGCCAGAGCCGAGCATCCGACAGCGACGGCCGCCGGATCGTCGGCTACAACGAGGGCTTCTCCGGCGGCCTGATCGTGTTCTACGCCGAATCGCCCTCAGGACCGCAGAGCGAGATCGCCGGTGAGGTGCTCGATACCGGGCGCTGCTGGATCGACGGGATCGAATGCTCGATCGGCGAGGCCCGGTTCGGTGGCGTCGTGATCCAGCGGCTCAATCCTGCCTGAGCTGTGCGGGGGCGGTCTCGCGTTCGTATGTGTGGCCGGTGAATCCGTGTTGACGTGCGCCGATGACGATAGCGAGCGTCGGAAGCACCAGCGCGAGAGCGATCCAGCTCAGGGAAAGGGGTCCCAGGGCGTTGAGAGTGATACCGCCGACGATCCCGCCTGCGGCGATCCCGATGTTCCAGCACGTGGTGAGAAATGCTTGTGCAACGTCGCCCGCTGCGCCTGCAGCATCAGCGATCGCGGTCTGCAGCAGGGTGGAGGCACCACCGAATGCGAGTCCCCACAGGGCTGTGCTGGCGTACACCAGAGCGGGAGTGTCAGAGAAGACGCTCAGGACGAGAGCGGCCGTGGCCAGAAGCACGCAGACCAGGACCATGAGCGTGCGCAGGTGCCGGTCGATGAGCACGCCGGTGAGCCAGATGCTCACGAGCGAGACCAGACCGAAGGTGAGCAGCACCGAATCGACCCGACCCGCCATACCGAGCGGAGCCAGGAATGGGGCGATGTAGGTGAAGAGGATGTTGTGCGCGAACACGAACGTCAACGTCACGACGAGAATCGGAGCGACTCCCGGCAGGCGGAACGTGTGGACCAGCGGCAGTCGTGCACCCTGGGATTGGCCGGGGAAGTTCGGGACGGTGGCGATCACCCATACGATCAGCGCGAGAGTCACCAGCGTGATGATCCCGAACGCGAATCGCCATTCGACGACCTTGGCGAGGAACGCGGCTGCGGGGACCCCGACGGACAGCGCAACGGTCCCGCCCGCCATCGCGATCGCCATGGCCTTGCCCCGCTGGTGCGCAGGAACCATCCTCCGGGCATAACCGGCAAGGACCGCCCAGAGCATGCCGCCGACGAGCCCGCCGAGGAACCGCGCGGCCAGGGTGAGTTCGAAACTGTCAGAGAAGGCGGTGACCGTGTTGGCGATCGCAATCCCGGAGATCGCGAACAGCAACAGGTGCTTGCGTCGCCAGCCGATCGTAGCTCTCGTGAGCGGGATCGCCGCGAGAATCGCCCCGACCGCGAAGACTGTGACGCTCTGCCCCGCAGCCGCCTCACTCACTCCCAGATCGCGACTCATCTGCGACAGCATTCCAGCGGGCATCGTCTCGGTCAGGAGCGTGATGAACCCCGTGGCGGCCAGGGCCAGCAGAGCCGCGAGCGGGAGCCGCGACTCAGCGCCGGAAGGGGTTGGTGGTGTATCCGTTGATGTCATATCCTTATCATCAATGTGTGACATTAGTGTGAGGGTCAAATCCGGCTGCATCGCAGTCCTGACACGAAAGGTGTGCGGATGAAGATCGGTGACCTCTCCCAGCGCACAGACACGCCAGTGCGGATGCTCCGCTACTACGAGGAGCAGGAACTGATCCATTCCGAACGGCTCCCCAACGGGTACCGGGACTACGAGGACTATGTTGTCGATCGGGTGCGGCAAGTCCGCGGGCTCCTCGATGTCGGCCTGCCGACACGGATCATCAAGCAGATCCTCCCCTGTCTGGACAATCCGCGCGAGATACATCTGCCGTACGTCACTCCAGACATGATCGCGACGCTAGAACACGAACGCGACCGCATGGCTGAGAAGATCGAATGCCTGACGAAAAATCACCGAGCCATCAGTGGCTACCTCGACGCCGTGAGCCACGAGATCCGAGCCTCTTAGCAACCGTCCCGTCGCGATCCAGCGGCTCAATTCTGTCTGAGCTGCGCCGTGGCCTCCGCGACGATCCGCGAACTCCCGCTCCACCCCGGCGGTTTGATCGCCAGCTCGATTCTCCGTTCGAGCCGGACCATGACCTCGTCGTCGTTGGTCGTGACGCGGACGATACGGATTTCAGGTGCAGACAGGTACTCCCTGACCAGACGTCGCGCCTGCCCCTGGTCGAGCGTCACCTCTCCACGTCGGTAGAACGTGTCGCGGTTCAACCCGTCTGCGGCGGCGATTGCGGCCCCGTCGGCGATATTGTCGAGCCTGCGCCGCTCCAAGAAGGCCGCCGACGAATTGATCACCACGACGGCGAGCAGGCCGATGAACAGCAAGAAACCCACTGTCATGACCGTGATCTGGCCGTCCTCGCGCTTCATCGCCCACTCCGGAAACTGCCATACGGCTCGGTGTGCGTGCTGTCGACCCGAATGCCGCCGAGCTGTCCGCCCAACGCGCGCGGCGTCAGCGGAAGTCGCTGAGTCGTCCGCACCACGACCCGCACCGACGATCCAGGGCGCAGACAGTCCGATCGAGTCGGCAAACACGTGACCCGAACCGTCGCGACGTCGAGTCCCTGATCGGTCAAGGCGATCCGCGCGGCGGCCTGCGCTCGACGCTGACCCGTCGCAACGTCCGGCGCCTGCAGGAACGCTCGCGCTGCCGCACGGCTGGCCGCCGTCACGCCGTACGACGCACGTTGGGTGTCGAACACCGCGACCAGGATGTAGACGAACGGGATCAGCAGCAGCATCGTCAACCAGACGAACTCGACCGTCGCGGTGCCCGCCGACCGGTTTCTCACGGCTCGACCTCGCGGACCGCATGCCCGCGCACAGTCACCGAAACCGACGGACCGAACAAACCCAATGCCGGAACCCGCGCCTGCACCTCGACCTCCGTGGCAGGCACCCCGTCGACCGTCGTCCACGACGCCGAGATGTCTGAGGCGTAGCGATCGGCAAGCGCCTGGCGAATCATCCGCCGGGTCTGCGCCACGGCATCTGACGGCGTCGCCCCGATCGGAGCGGAAGCCCGCGCACCCTCCGACGCAGCCGCAGCGAGGGTATTGCGGACGTGCAGCACCAGCCCGACCTGCGCGATGCCGAGAACGAGCGGTACGAGAAGCGTCATGACCAGGACGAACTCGACGACCGCCGACCCGCGTTCCCGCCCCAGTTGCTCCATGACTCAGCCGCCGACCGCCGACAGCGCTTGGTCGAGCATGCTCTGGAGCCTGGGCCCGGCCGCAGCGGCCAACACGGCCACGAGTCCCGCAGACATGACCACGATCATGACCCAGCCGGGCACGTCGCCGCGTTCCTCTGATCTGTGCTTGTCGAAGAACCTGTGCGGTGTGAACATATGCGATCCCTTTCTAAAGTCCTGACGTGAGATTGAGGCCGATGAATCCGGGGAAGAAGGCGAACACGACGGTGACCGGCAGGATCAGGAAGACGACGGGCAGCATCATCGCGATCTCCCTGCGGCCACCGGCCTCGATGAGATCGCGGCGACTCGATTCGCGCACATCGGCCGCCTGCGCATGGAGCACATCGACCAGCGGAGTCCCCCGTTCGACCGCGATAGCGAGTCCGGCAGCGAACCGCGCGATGCTCGTGACGCCGGTGCGAGCGGCCAACCGGTCGAACGCCACCGCCATGGGGGCACCCGTGCGGACATCGGCGATGACGCCACCGAGTTCTTCAGTGAGCGATCCGCGACACACGCCCATGATGCGGCTGAGCCCGGCGATCGGACTCTCCCCCGCCGCCACGGCCAGCGCAAGAAGATCGGCAACGACCGGGAACTCTTCTTGCATCGCGCGCTCCCGGGCGGTCACCTGGGCCGAGAGGCGCTGATCGCACAACAGCACCCCGAGTACGAATCCGACTCCGCAGATCACGAACAGCAGGACGATATTCGTTCGGCCATTGGTCCACAGCGCCGTGGCCACCAAGACCCCCACCGCCAGCCCCGCTGCTCCCCAGGCCACCTGGATGAGGCGGAAGTCCTCGACCGTCCTGGTCGAACCCAGTCTCACGAGTCGCCGCGTGACGCTCGCCGTGCCACCCACCAGATCGCCGACCACCTGGCCCAGTTTGCGGATCGACGGTCCGAAGATCGCATCGACGACATGTGCGGGGCGGGGCGACGGCGGCGCCTGGTGCACATCGCGGATGTACGGCAGCACCCGCTGCTCCAAAGTGGGCCGTCGCGCTCGGATCCAGCCTGTGACGGTCAGCAGCATGCCGGCGGACAGGCAGAACCCCAGGAGCGCGCCGGTCATGCGAGGATCCGCCGTTCTGCGGGCAAGCGTCCGATCCACATCATCAGGCGGTACGCGACGAGGCACAGGACCGCACCGGACGCCAAGACGATCAGGCCGATACCGGTCGCGAATCTGCTCACGACCTCGCCTTGCAGGCACATCAGCGTCAGGACGATCCACGGCGCCGCCACTGCGAGCCGAGCACCGTTGACCGTCCACGACTGGCGTGACTCGAGTTCGCCGCGCGTACGAAGGTCCTCGCGCAGGAAGCCGGACAACGATCTGAGCATCCGGCCGAGGTCGCCTCCGCCGACCTCGCGGGCCATGCGCAACGCCTCGACAACCCGGTCACCGACCGGATCCGCCAGACGGAACTTGAGCCGATCGAGGGACTCGTTGAACCGTCCGGTGCTCTGATAATCGTGACCGAACTTCTCGAACGGTCCTCGCAAACCGTCGGGGCCACGCTCTCCCAGCTGTATCAGCGCCTCAGGCAGGGACAAGCCCGCCCGCACCGCCGAAGTCAGATTGTCGACCGCATCGGGCCACATCTCGGCGTGTTCACGCAAGCGCCTGACCGCTCGACCGCGCAGGACCGACACCGGGATCGCCGCAGCCATGGCACCGAAGACCACGCCGATGGCAGCGACTCCCGACAAGCCCATCATGACGATGGCGGCCAGACCGAAGGCTGCCGCGCACAATGCGATGAACTGGACCGGCGTGACACCGTCGACCCCGGCCCGAGCCAGGAGGTCCGTGATCCGCGACTCTCTCCGGCGCGCACGACGGTGCGGGCGCCAACCGGGCTCCGCGATGGCCCAGCTCACCAGCAGCACACCCACACCGGCCATGAGTCCGATCAGGGCCCCCATCGGTTGACCCCCAACACAGCGTCGAGGTCGATCCCCGCCTGCTCGAAAACCTCCCGCCGTACCGGTAGGCCATGGCCACGTTCCAGTCTGCCTGCACGCCGGGTGAACACGGCTTCGGACTCGATCAGGCCGTTCTCGACCCGTCCGGTGACGGCCACGATCTCACGCACCGCGCGATGACCATGGGCGTCGAGCCCGGTATGGATCACCAGATCGACCGAGGCCGCGACGCTCGGCACCACGAACCGAGAACCGATGTTGTCGCCGGCCAACAACGGAAGTGTGCACATCTTGACCAGGGCCTGACGGGCCGAGTTGGCGTGGATACTCGCCATGCCCGGAAGCCCCGAGTTCAAGGCAAGCAGCAAATCGAGACATTCGGCCGCACGCACTTCGCCGACGATGATTCGGGACGGACGCATACGTAGGGCCTCTTTGACGAGCGTCCGCAGATCGATCGTGCCGGTGCCCTCCAGCCCTGCTTGGCGGGTCTGCATCGCGACCCAATCAGGATGGCCGCACTGCAACTCGAAAACCTCCTCGACGGAGATGAGCCGCTGTGTGCCGGGGATCGAAGCGGCCAGACAGTTCAGCAGAGTCGTCTTACCGGCCTGGGTTCCTCCCGAGACGATGACATTGAGACCAGCGCGCACACTCGCCTCGAGAAAGGCCGCGGCAGGGGCGTCAAGCGTCCCCAACGTCACGAGGTCGTCCAGCGAATGGGCTGCGGCAATGAACTTGCGAATATTGACCGCAGCGAATCCGCGACTGATGCCGCTCAGCACGACGTGCAGACGATGGCCGCCCGGCAGCATCGCATCGACGAACGGCGAACTGATGTCAAGGCGGCGACCTGACGACGACAGCATCCGCTCGACCAGCTCACGCACCTGCTCGGCAGTCAGGATCACCGATGTCAGTTCGTGTCGACCGCCTCGCGCGACGAAAACCCGTGATGGTTCATTGATCCAGATCTCCTCGACCGTGTCGTCGTCGAGCAATGCCTGCAGGGGGCCGAGTCCGCTGACGTCCGCGACGATCTGACCGATCAGGATCTCCGGCTCGTCCAAGGGCAGGACCGCTCCGGTCAGACTCCGCGATTCGTGCTCGGCGATCGCCTCCACTGCCGCCCGCCGCACGGACTCAGCATCCAGGCGCGGATCGATACGGCGTTGTCGCACGAGATCACGTACTCGGTCGGCGAGCACTGTCTCCTGAGAATCCATCCCCTCAACCCTTCGTCCAACGGGGCCACAAGGAACCGATCCTCACGAATCGCCGCGGGAATGGGAACAGCTACCGGAATTTCTGGGGAAAACCTCCCACGAATGGTCACATAGGTGACAACTCGCAACTCACAGATCTACGGTTCGCGATCAACGATCCGTCGCGGGCGAACAGATTCCTCCAGATGCGCGTACTTCACCCGGGCAGCCTCACCGAGTCGACGCACCTGGGCCGAGTGGGCATGATTTTCAGGCTCGGCGGTCAGGGACGCCATCTGCAACTCGATTCGTGCCCCGGAGCGGAAGCCTCGGCCGGGCACCATGACCTCGGGAACATCGCGGAAAGCCAGGTCGAGAAATGCATAGTCCGCATGGTCTGCGAGCCGCAGGGCGATCTGGTCGGCCAGCAGCGCTCTCATCTCGACGTCGAGCAACCGTCTGCCACCCGTGACGATCACGTGGATTCCCGCTGCCGCGCCTTGTCTCAACAGGAGTTTGACGATGGCAGGCATCGTGCCATCGATCGACGTCTGCTCACCTGCGAACCCTTCCCAACCGTCGATCAGCAGCACAATGTGCGGGAGTCGCTCCCCGCTGGGTGCCGCCGAACGCTGCTCACGCACTGACGCGAATCCACCCGTACGGAGCAGATAGTGCCGTCGCTGCAATTCGGCCGCGAGGTACGCGGCCAGTCCTCTGAGGCGTTGTGTTTCGCTGCGGGTCACGACCGCACCGCAGTGTGGCAACTCAGTCAGGGGCAGCAGCGCGCCGTTACCGCCATCGAGGCCATACACGTGGACATCCGCCGGACTCGTGTAGGTGGCAAGGGACCCAGCGATCGTCTGCAACGACCTCGACTTGCCGCTCTGAGGCCCTCCGATCACGCCGAGGTGCAAGAAATTGTCCAGATCGATCGCAGCGACTCGCCTGGCCTGGTCCGCCGGCAGGTCCTCGAGTGCATAGGGCACCAACGGCAGGCCGCCCGCAGCGGGCGCTTCGACCAGCAGATCATCGAGCAACACCGTCTCGGCCAGCGGGGGAAGCCACGGCATCGACAGGGGCGTCTCGCCGAGCGCAGCATGGGCTTTCGACACTGCATCCACCAGAAGGGAGAGATCAGTGGCCCGTTCCGACTCCGGAACACCGTGAGCAGCGAGCACTCTGCCGCCGACTCTGGCCACTTGGAATCCGATCAACGGTCCGGCTCCTGTACGCGCGAACCCGCGGCCTGGAAGCGCCCGGGGAATCATCGCGGCGTCAGGAGCCTCCAGAACATCTGTGCTTTCCGTCTGATCGGAGAGCCTCAACGAGATCCGCACATTGGTATTAGCCCGAATCTCGGGCGATACGACGCCGCTGGGTCGCTGGGTCGCAAGGACGAGATGGACACCCAACGAACGACCACGCTGCGCGACACCGACCAGGCCGGTCACAAACTCCGGCAGCTCTTTGGCCAGGTGCGCGAACTCGTCCACGACGATGACGAGCAGCGGGAAGGCATCACCCGAGTGGGGCTGCCGCTCGATGTAGTCCTCGAAATCCTTGGCTCCGGCCCCGGCGAGGAGGCGTTCGCGTCGATGTAGCTCTGCGCCGAGCGAGGTCAATGCGCGCCGTGTGAGGTGACGGTCAAGATCCGTCACGAGCGCGACGGTGTGCGGTAGGCCCGCGCAGGCCTTGAACGCGCTGCCGCCTTTGTAGTCCACGAGCACGAAGTTCAAGGCGTCAGGACGGTTCTCCAGTGCAAGCGAGGCGATCATCGACTGCAGTAGTTCTGATTTGCCCGAACCGGTGGTTCCCGCGATGAGTGCGTGGGGGCCGTCCCGTCGCAGGTCGATCGTGAACAACCCCGTCGCGCAGACGCCGACCACCGCCTGGGTTGAACGTGGCGTGTCCACCCATCGAGCCGCCACGGCAGCTGGCGAGAACGGATCGAATCCCACGACATCCGCCAAACGGCAGGAGTCCGGGAGCTCGTTCAACTCTGGAGCATCCGGCGACGGAAGCTGACTTGCTGGGACGGGTAGCGCCATCGGGGTCTCGGCCCGGATACCCTCTGCCTGCGCGAAGGCGCGTGCCCGAGCCGAGGCGCACAGCCATCCGTCGTTGGTGACTGAGGCGATCAGTGCCCCAGCCTGAGTCGGGACAGACTCCACGTCCAGGAGATGGGCATCGCGCAACGGGGCGATGAGTCGCAGCTGCTCGTCGTCCCCGGACTCCAAGGTGACCGCGCCCGCGCCTTCACACATGCGGTCGAAGAGCCGCCAGGAATCGGCGGGCACCCCGACGACGTCCGCGAGAATGAGGTCGGCCTGCTCGGCCAGCCATGCTTGGAAATAGAGCGGACGCTCCTCGTCCGCAGGCAGGATTGCGCTGGTGCCGACGAACTCGTGGTGGTAGTACTTCGCGAACTGCTGGGCCAGGGCCAAGGAGTCGCGCAGATTGAGTCCGAGCGCCCGGTACAGATACTGGAAATCCCCTGGCTGTACGGGCGGATGTGCCCGTTCGGTACCCCAGTACTCAAGTCGCCGGCGAACCAGTTCGACGCTCTCCTCCTCGGTCAACGGCTGCAGCCGGATGGGAGCATCGATGAAGCCGCTCAACCTTCGCGAACGGGCGCTGGACACGATCCCGTTGGATCCAACCAGAACCCATCTGATCGCGGGCACCTCCAGGAGGTTGCTTCTGATCGTCTCCAGCGAATGACGGGCCGCTTCAGACGTGCCCAAGAGCTCGAGATTGTCCAATATGCAGACGATTCCCCCGGCAGCAGCCGTGGGGAACAGCTCCTCCAAAGCGCGCCGAACGAGCGCTGTGAAGCCGCTCTCCCCGAACCCTGACGATGTGTTCATCCCCCTGCCGGCACCTGCGCCGAAGCCCAGTATGCTCGCAGAACCCGTCGTGAGAGTCGTTGGAGATTGCAACCAGTCCCCCAGGCCCGACAGGTCCGGCATGTTCAGACCGGCCGACCGGATCGCCTGCTCATTGATCAGCAGGCTGTGCGCGATGCTGCGCCAGACCTGCAGCTCGAAGTCGACCGGGTCGGAGCTCAATTGCAGCGGGGTGGTGACCGGGACGAACAGCGTGCCGTTGGCCGCTTGCCGACCCCGCCGGAACATCTCGAACGCCGCTACTTGAGCCAGGCTCGTCTTCCCGACTCCCGCATCGCCTTCGATCGAGACATGCGTGCCACCTGACCCGATGCTCATCTGCACTCGCGCCAGTTCGCTCGTCCGTCCGCAAAAGAGCGCTGCTCCTTGCTCTGTTCCGGCCAGATAGTTCTGGTCATACGGGTTGCCGCTGAAGCCCAGCTCGGTCCAGATGCTGTACTCGGTCACGACAGCCCTCACTGGTCAGATCATGTGTCGATGCGAACCTAGCGGAACGCACCTCGACATGACCCTCCTTTGCGGTACCTTGTGCCGTCGAGTTCGTCAGCTCGACTCCGAACCGAGGAGAACTAGTGCGTTTGAGCATGTCAAGAATCGCCGTGTCGACGGCGGCGGCGATCGTCCTGAGCGGCCTCGTCGCCGCTCCGGCCATTGCCGCATCGGGAGTCAGCACCTGGACCGGGCTCGGCACCGACAACAACTGGACGACGGCAGGCAACTGGGACACAGTCCCGGCGGCCGGCAGCGACCTGGTCTTCCCAGACATCTCCAACGCGGCCAGACATACTGCCGTCAACGACTTCGCGACCGGAACATCGTTCGGGTCGATCACGATCGCAGAGCCGGGATACACGCTGTCGGGCAATGGATTCGCACCGACCGGTGGACTCCAGGCCGACTACGGCACCGGAACCTCGACGATTAACAGCGCCGTCGCAGGGCCGGGCACCGTGTCCGTCCACAGCGGAGGGACCTTAACCCTCGGCGGTTCACTGTCGGGTAGCAGCGGCTTGACCAAAACCGGCGCTGGCATTGCGGTCCTGACCACGGCGAACAACTACACAGGCGTGACCAATGTCGATGCCGGCACGCTGGCCATCGCCAACAGTTCCGCATTGGGTAGTTGGGCCGTCGGCGATGGCACGAGTGTCGCTGATGGCGCCACGTTGGAAATTCGCGGCACGATCAACACGAGCGAGCCGATTCGAATCGTCGGCAGCGGTGCGGACGATGTGGGATCGCTGTACAACAGCGCCGGCAACAACGTGGTGCAGCACGTCGTCATGACCGGTGATGCCGAAATCGGCGCTGCGTCCGACACCTTCCTCCTCATCCCCAGCTCGCTCGGCGAGTCGGCTGGCTCAGCTCGGATGACCAAGACCGGTGCAGGCGTTCTCGATGTGCTTGCCGGCGCGACCTACACCGGCCAGACCGACGTCACGGCTGGAACCCTCGCAGTGGAAGGAACCGTGGCCGGCACGATCAACGTCGCGGCGGGAGCGACACTGTCCGGCGCCGGAGGCAACGTCGAACACATCGTCTCCGTGGGCGGAACTGTGACTGCTGGTTTCCGCACGTCGCCATTCACTTCGGACACGGAAACCTTGCTGCTCGACTCCGATTCGACCTTCGTGGCACAGCTCAGCGGGACACAGGCAGGAAATGGCAGCACCGGGCATTCGCGCCTGATCGTCGCCCAGGGTGCGACTCTCGGCGGTGCGACCCTCACCGCCACGATGAACGGATACACGCCCGCCATCGGCGACGCGTTGACAATCCTGACGACCAAGTACGGGGTGACGGGCACGTTCAAGGGGCTCCCCGAGGGCGGGATCTTCACCACCGGTGGCAAAGCCTTCCGTATCAGCTATCAAGGTGGCGACGGCAACGACGTCGTACTGACCAACGTCGATGCCACTGCACCCAACACCGTCATCTCGCTCGGTCCGACAGGCGGTTCGGCGACCACAGCCACCGACGCAACATTCACCTTCTCCAGCGCCGATGCCGATCTCGCCTCGTTCGAGTGCAGCTTCGATGCCTCGCCCTTCACGGCATGCACCAGCCCGATGACCTACACGGGTCTCGATGTGGGTAGCCACACCGTCGCGGTACGTGCGGTCGACACTTCCGGCAACGTCGACCCGACGCCTGCCACTCGTACGTGGACCGTGACGGGAGTCTTCGAATCGACGGGCTCAGTAGTCGTCAACGGTTCGGCCAAGGTCGGTCAGACGTTGACCGCATCCTCCACCGTGACGACCGACCCGGTGGCGACTTCGACCACGGGTCAGTGGTTCCGCGGCTCGTCGCCGATCGACGGCGCGACGGGATCGCGCTACGAACTGACAGGCGCCGACCTGTCGTTCGAGATCAGCTATCGGGAGACACGTACCCGCGCCAACTACGAGACCGCCGTGGCGATGAGCGAGCCGACGGCCTCGGTCACCGGCGGCATCATCACACTGGACGTTCCGACGATCTCCGGGAACGCCGTGGTCGACCAGGTCCTGACGGCGACACCCGGCACGGTCGATCCGGCCTCCGCGACCGTCGAGCTGTCGTGGAGCGTCGACGGCGTGCCCGCCGGCAGCGGATCGACCTACACGGTCAAGCCGGGCGATGTCGGCAAGCCGGTGACGGTGACCGCTGAGGCGACCAAGACCGACTACGACACCGTGGCCAAGACATCGGCCCCCACCGGTGCCGTCACGGAAGCCACCTTCACCTCCGGTCCGACTGCATCGATCACGGGTGCCTTCAAGGTCGGTGAAGAACTCACCGCGGGCGAAGGCGCACCTTCGCCCGCGCCGACCTCGTACACCTACCAGTGGTTCGCCGGGAGCGACAAGATCGACGGCGCGACATCGCGAACCTTCACACTGACGAAGGCGCAAAAGGACCTGACGATCACGGTCGAGGTCACAGCGGTGCGTGCCGGATACACCGATGCATCCGACACGTCGGCGGCCTCGGCCGTTGTGGTGACGAATGAGGCACCGGATCTGAGTTTCGCCCCCACGTCGAAAAAGCTGCGACTCGGCAAGGCCACCACATTGTCATGGTCCAGTCAGGACGCGATCAGTCTCGAGGCTTCCGGCGGCTGGTCGGGAACCAAGAGCTCATCGGGCAGCGAGACGGTCAAGCCGGCACGAGTCGGCACACAGGTCTACAAGCTGACCGCGATCAATGGTTCGGGCACGACGACCGCGCAGGTATCGGTCGAAGTGGCTCTCCCGGCCGCGAAGTTGACCTTGAAGGCACGCAAGTCCGTCAAGGCCGGCGCAAAGCTCACGGTGTCGACCTCGGGCCTCGCCCCGCGCGAGGCCTACACCGTGCGCATCGGTGGCAAGAAGCTGGCTTCGGGCAAGGCGAGCGCCACGGGCAAGGTCAAGCGCACAGTCCGCGTCCCGGCTTCCACCAAGGCCGGCAAGCGGCTGATACGGGTGACCGGATCCATCGCGGATCGCACCGGCACCCGTCGCGTCACCGTGACCAAGACCAAAGCACCGAAGGTCACGCTCCGTGATTCGTCGGTGCGGGCATCGGACGATCAACGGGTCACGGTCCGCAATCTGCGCCCGCACGAGAAGGTCAAGGTCACCTACAAGGGTGAGCGGATCTCGCCGAAGTCTGCCCGCGCCAACGCCAAGGGTGTCTACAAGCTGACGTTCGATGTCGGCATCTACTGGGGTCGCAAGACCGTCACTGTCAAGGGCGCACAGAGCGGCAAGTCGACGTCCGAGCAGTTCTCGGTCGTCAACCGTTGCCCGCAAGGTGGCTACTACTGCCGCTGACCCGAGGTCACACGCCAGGGTGCCCGTCTTCTCGGAGACGGGCACCCTGTGCTGTGCCGTCGTCCGAGACAGCGCAGCTGCATCGGCACTTCTGACCGCTACGATTGCGTGGCGAGGCCTCAATACGAGGGCCATCGGCACGTGAGGACGAACATGACGCTCGACGAATCTGTTGGCCCATCGCAGGTCTACGTTCGCGGTATGGAGCGACTCATGGTCGCCGTTCAGGAACTGTCCTTGGCACGCGACCTGGAGCGCGTACAGGAGATCGTCCGAACCACGGCCCGCGAGCTGGCCGGTAGCGACGGCGCGACGTTCGTCCTTCGCGACGAGGACCAGTGCTACTACGCCGACGAAGATGCCATCGAGCCATTGTGGAAGGGCAGCAGATTCCCGTTGGAGACCTGCATCAGCGGTTGGGCCATGATCAACAAACTGCCCGCCATCGTCGAAGACATCTACGTCGATGACCGGATCCCGCACGCCGCCTATCGGCCGACGTTCGTCAAAAGCCTGGCCATGGTGCCGATCCGCAGTCTCGATCCCATCGGCGCGATCGGCAACTACTGGGCCGACGGTCATCTGGCGACCGATGAAGAGATCCAGTTGCTCCAGGCCCTGGCCGACGCCACATCGATCGCGATGGAGAATGTCGCGATCTACGGTGAGCTCGAACGCCGCGTCGGAGATCGCACGGCCGCGCTGGAACAGGCCAACCGCGAGATCCACGAGCTGTCGGTCACCGACCCGTTGACCGGTCTGCTCAACCGGCGGGGCTTTTTTCAGGTCGCCGACCAGCAGCTCACGGCCGCTGGCGAGAACGGTCAGAGCTGCCTGGTCGCATTCGTGGACGTCGACGGGCTCAAGTCGGTCAATGACGAGTTCGGCCACCTCGCGGGCGATGCACTGCTGGTCCACGTCTCAGAAGCGCTCCGCTCGGTCCTGCGCGCGGGAGACGTGCTGGCCCGGATCGGCGGCGACGAGTTCTGCGTCCTCATCGCACAGCCCCCGCTCGATGAGGCCGGATTGGCCGAGCGGCTGCTGGCCCGGCTCGACACCATCAATGACGACGGCGACCTGCGCTACCGGCTATCGGCCAGCATCGGCACGGTCACGACCGCCGAGCTGCCCGCCGCGACGGTCGATGACCTGGTACTTGCGGCCGACCGGCGGATGTACGAGCACAAGCGCTTGCGCGGTGCCCAACGATGACCTGGACCGCGCCGAAGCCGGCCGATCCCCCCAACGGACCTATGACCGGCGCAGAGCGGCCGATCCTCGAGGGGATGTTGGCCTGGCACCGCTGGACGCTGCTCAATGTCTGCGCAGGCCTCACCGCCGACCAGCTCGCCTCTCGACCCGTCATCACCACTCATCTGAGTCTGCTCGGCCTGGTCCGGCACATGGCGAAGGTCGAACGTGTGTGGTTCCGCAAACGGGTTGCCGCCGAGGACATCGAGCATCTGCACAACTTCGACGCGCGCGATGACACCGACTTCAATGTCATCGACCCGGCCGATGCCCCGAGCGCCTTGATCCAACTGGCGGAAGAGCAAGCCGCCGCGGCGCACGCGGTGGCCGACCTCGATCTCGACTTCGAGATCGAGAGCCACGGCGGTCAGATGTCGTTACGGACGGTGCACGTGCACATGATCCAGGAATACGCCCGACACAACGGTCACGCCGATCTCATCCGCGAGGCCATCGACGGAGTCACTGGCCGGTGACGGCGGTTCCCATCGCACCGGGCACGATGAACCCATGAAGCGCGCACCCGTCCTGCTGGCCACTCTGACCGCCGCCGCACTGCTACTGGCCGGCTGTGGGTCGGACGCACCGCCTGCGGCGACCCCGACGTCATCGTCGCCGGCACCCCAGACGTCCGGAAGTACCGCTCCGACTGCGACGCCGACAGCCCAGCCGTCGACATCGCCGACCACCTCGAGTCCGGCGCCTCCCGCCTCGCCAGACGTTCCCGCCGACCCCGCGGCCGGCAAGTTCATCGACTACGAGAACGTGGACGAGAGTGGCGTCATCATCACGCGTGCGGCCGACACCGCCAGACTCACCGGCGCTCCGGCGGACTTCAAGACATTCATCGCCGCCGAACTCGCCAGGAGCCGGGCCGATCTCGACAAGGAGTGCCCGGAGAATCCGCAGATCTACGTCTCCCGCCTGGCGACCGGCGGGTGGGCCGCCGGCGGCTACTTCATCCCGCAATGCGGCGGCTACGCAGCCCTGTGGGCCTCATCGCAGGGCTCGTGGAAACAGGTGTGGACCGGACAGGAGCTCGTCGGGTGCGCGACCTTGACCAAGTACGCATTCCCGGCCAGCGTCAGCGGTACCTCATGCCTCGAAGGCGACAAGTCCGTGAAGTACCCGCGCCGCTAGGCCGTCAGTTCGCGATGGACGCCAACAACGGTTGGAGCAGACGCAGGAACCGGTCCGGTGAAGCCTTCGCATTCGTGATCTGGCGAACCGCGACGCCGATCGCGTAGTCGACGGCCGCTTCACCCAGCACGTCGATCGTCTCGTCGTCGACGGCTTCGGCGGGCAGCAGCGAACGGACGATGCCGCTGGCCTGCTCGACCGCCGCAGCCTGCCGCGCAGTCTGGTCGGCTGCCAGACGCGGATCATTGATCGTGTCGAGCAGTAGCTCGAGCTCGAATCGCACCCAACCCGACGCTGTCGCAGCAACGGCCCACGTCCTGACCTGTGCCAGGACCTCATCGGGAGTCGACGCCGCCGCGACGCCATCGCCCAGAGCCGAGATCTGCTCGGACTGCAGCCGTTCGAGCACACGAATGGCCAGATCGGCCTTACTGCCGAAACTCGAATAGACGATGCCCGTCGTGAAGCCGGCTTCCTTGGCCACCGATGCCAGAGAGGTCGCGACGTAACCGTCACGCATGAATGCGACCCTCGCGACGTCGAGCACAACCTCACGGTTCTGCTCCTGCACCTGGGCTCGGGTGGGGCGCGTCATGCATGACAGCGTAGTCACGTACTGCCTCAGATCGACGAGGAGTCCGTACTGCCGGTGTCGGTGCCGCTCCCATCGGTGCCGTCGGTGCCGTCGCCAGGGAGCCCGGGAGGTTGCTGCAGTCTGCCGGGCTGACCCGGCTGACCCGGTTGGCCACCGCTGGGGAAATTTCCCCTCATCTGCCCCGGCCCGCCTCTCCCGTCCCCGCTGTCGCCTCCGAGGGAACCGAGTGCCGCCCCTGCGCCTACCCCGAGCACGACCGCTGCCACGGCTGCGGCAACAAGCGTGCGGCTCGACCAGGTGCGCATGGGTGATGCCTTCGTCTCGTCATGTTCAGTCATGCTGTCGAGCATTCGCCGGCAACCTGTCAGGAATCTGTGCGTGTGAACAGCGATAGCTGAGGCGCCCTCTTCACAGTTCTGTCACAGCAAACACCCAGGACGACGTCAAACCGGTGCCACACACTGGACTCATGGCACCTTCACTGACGCGAGCCGATGGCACTGCCCTACGGGTGCTGGTCGTCGATGACGAGATCAATATCGCCGAACTGCTCCAGATGGCACTGCGCTACGAGGGCTGGGACGTTCAGATGGCACATACAGGCCGCAAGGCCGTTGCCGCAGCCAAGGACTATGCGCCCGACGTGATCGTGCTCGACATGATGCTGCCCGACTACGACGGCATGGAAGTCCTGCGCAAGGTGCGAGCTTTCGCCCCGGAGATTCCGATCTTGTTCCTGACTGCTCGCGATTCGGTCGAGGACCGGGTCGCCGGTCTGACCGCGGGCGGGGACGACTACGTCACCAAACCCTTCAGCCTCGAGGAAGTCATCGCCAGACTGCGCGGTCTCCTGCGCCGGACCGGTGCCCTCGACACACGTCCGAACACCGTCATCACGGTCGGCGACCTCTCGATGGACGAGGACAGCCGTGACGTCACCCGTGCCGGTCGCGAGATCGATCTGACCGCCACGGAGTTCGAACTGTTGCGCTTCCTCATGCGGAATCCACGCCGAGTCCTGTCGAAGGCGCAGATCCTCGACCGGGTCTGGGACTACGACTTCGGCGGCCAGGCCAATATCGTCGAGCTCTACATCTCCTATCTGCGCAAGAAGATCGAGGGCAATGCAAGTGCCCCGATGATCCACACCAAACGTGGCGCCGGATACGTCCTGAAGCCGGCGGAGTAGACGGCCATGCGCAGTTTTCTGCCGTCGTCCCTGACGAACCGACTCATCGTCACAGCCGTCGCGCTGGTCGCGGTTGTGAGCATTCTCGTCACGATCAGCGCGACGCTCGTCATGCGGTCATATCTGATGAACCGACTCGACGACCAGCTGGAACAGTCCGCGCAGCGCGCACAAGACAAGTTCCGAGGCGGCGATCCGGGCTTCCGTCCCCGAACTGACAACGGCCAATTCTGCGGCGAGCCTCCGCCGCTGGCCCAAGGGCAAGGCGCCGGCAGCCTGACTGCGATCATCACGTCCGACTGCTTCGCGGGACTGGTGATCCCGAGCAGCGGTGTACCTCGCGAGTTGTCCCGCAGCGCCTTGAGGGCACTCTCGACCGTCGAAGTCGGGGCTTCACCTCGAACTGTCGAGGTGCCCGCCTTGGGCTCGTATCGCGTCCTGGCGGCCACCACTCCGCAAGACAATACGCTCGTGCAGGCCCTGCCGACCGACGACGTCGATGGCACGATCTCCAGCCTCATCTGGTGGGAATCGTTGTTGGCGTTGGCCGGAATCGCTGCCGCAGCGGTAGCCGGACGGCTGCTGGTCCGCCGCCAGCTACGCCCCTTGCGAGACGTCGCCGCAACGGCTCACGAGGTCACGGCAATGCCGCTGTCGTCAGGCAGCGTGGGTCAGACCGTCCGTGTCCCAGCCGAGCTGACCGATCCGGCGACAGAGGTCGGCCAGGTCGGTGAAGCCCTCAACCAGCTGCTGGGCCACGTCGAGGAGGCGCTCGACGCCCGCCATGAGAGTGAGCAACAGGTCAGACAGTTCCTCGCCGACGCCTCACACGAGCTGCGCACTCCGCTGTCGACGATCAAGGGCTACGCCGAACTCAGCCGCCGTACCGGCCGCGACGATCCCGACCAGATCCTGGCGAAGGTCGAATCCGAGGCGGGACGCATGTCGCACCTCGTCGAGGACATGCTGTTGCTGGCCCGCCTTGATGCCGGCCGCGACATCGACCGTCGGCCCGTCGACCTGACACGCCTGGTCGTCGAGGCAGTCGACGATGCGCGCGTCGTCGACCGGGAGCGCGGCTGGACCTTCGACGTTCCGGACGAACCGGTAATCGTGACGGGCGATGAACAGCGCCTGCACCAGGCCGTCACCAACTTGCTGACAAATGCGACCCGGCACACTCCCCCGAAGACGCAGATCAAGGTCAGCATCAACCTCACTGACGAAGTGCGGATCGATGTCCACGACGACGGTCCCGGAATCGATCCGGAACTGCTGCCCACGGTCTTCGAGCGATTCACCCGAGGCGACTCCTCGCGGACCCGGGCGTCTGGCGGCGCGGGCCTCGGCATGTCACTGGTCAAGGCGATCATGCACGCGCACGACGGCAACGCCTCAGTGCAGAGCATCCCCGGCGACACGACGTTCACCCTGTCCCTCCCCTCCACCCCCTCCGCGAGTGGTGCGAAATAGTCGTTTTGAGACGGCGAGTCGGTCCAGGAAGCACCGCTCGGCACGGTGCTTGCACCGCTCGGGACGGTGCTTGCACCACTCGCGGACGGTCACAGACACCGCACAGATACACCACATCGCCCTGCCAGCGCGGACGTCGACCGTGGAGTCATGACTCCAACGACCTATTCGGCGCCGCCGACCGCGCAGCAGCGTTCGGCGGCCACCGCGACTTCATCCACGGTCATCCCGGCTCGACTGCATCGCTTGTGGCGCGGTCGGGCTGAAGATTCGCCGCTCGTCCGTCCGACCCTGATCGCTCTACTGTTCGCGACCGGACTGCTCTACCTGTGGAACCTCGGCGCCTCCGGTTGGGCCAATTCCTTCTACTCCGCAGCAGTCCAGGCCGGCTCGGAATCATGGAAGGCGTTCTTCTTCGGCTCCTCCGATGCCGCCAACTCGATCACGGTCGACAAGACACCGATGGCGTTGTGGCCCATGTCGTTGTCGGTGCGGATCTTCGGCCTTTCCCCGTGGGCGATGCTCGTACCCCAGGCACTCATGGGTATCGGCTCGGTGGGGCTCTTGTACGCGACGGTGCGACGCACGACGCAGTCCGCGTGGGCCGGCCTCCTGGCCGGACTGGTTCTGGCGGTGACGCCCGTCGCTGCACTGATGTTCCGATTCAACAACCCCGATGCGCTGTTGACCCTGCTGCTGGTCGGCGCCGTGTATGCCACGATCCGCGCCGTCGAGGCGCCCGAGCGGGCCGTGCGCTGGCTCGTCCTCGGCGGTTCGCTGGTCGGATTCGCCTTCCTGACCAAAATGCTCCAAGCCTTCTTGGTCCTGCCCCCGCTGGCACTGGTCTACCTCGTAGCGGCGCGACCGTCGGTCGGCACCAGAATCAGGCATCTGCTGATCGCGTTCGGATCGATGGTTCTCGCCGCCGGCTGGTGGATCGTGATCGTCGAACTGTGGCCGGCTTCGAGCCGTCCCTACATCGGCGGTTCCCAGAACAACTCGATCCTCGAACTGACCCTCGGCTACAACGGCTTCGGTCGTTTGAACGGCAATGAAACCGGCTCGGTCGGCGGAGGCGGCGGTTGGGGCGAGACCGGCATGTTCCGATTGTTCAGTTCCGAGATCGGTGGGCAGATCGCCTGGCTGGTTCCTGCAGCAATCGCCCTTCTCGCGCTGGGTCTGTGGTTCCGTCGCGGAGCCGGTCGCAGCGACCGTCAACTCACCGGACTCATCGTCTGGGGCGGCTGGCTGCTCGTCACGGGACTCACGTTCAGCTTCATGGCGGGCATCTTCCATGCCTACTACACGGTCGCATTGGCCCCCGCGATCGCGGCACTGATCGGAATCGGTGTGAACATTTTGTGGGATCAGCGTCGGTCGGTCATCGCGACACTCGGAGCTGCGTTCGTGATCGCGCTGACCGCGGCCATGAGCTTTGCACTCTTGGACCGCTCCGCGGATTTTATGCCGTGGCTGAAGTACGCCGTCGTGATCAGCGGGGTCGCCTCGGGATTCCTTCTGGCCGTTCACCAGCTGCTACCCCGGCGGGCGGCATGCGCCATTGCGGCAGCGGCTCTGATCACGATGATCGCCGGACCTGCCGCCTACGCCGTCGACACGGCCTCAGTTGCTCACACCGGCTCGATCCCCAGTGCGGGACCGAGCGCGGGAGGCGGCATGGGTGGTGGCATGGGTGGTGGCATGGGGCAGCCCGGTGGGGCCGGTCGCGCCATGGGTCAGCGCGGTCCCGGAGGCCTGCTGTCGGGTTCTTCGTCGACCGATCAGATCGATACGCTGCTGACGACCGACGCCGGCTCGTACACGTGGGTCGGTGCGGCGGTGGGCTCGAACTCTGCTTCGGGCTACCAGCTCGCCACCGGATTGCCCGTCATGGCGATCGGCGGATTCAACGGTTCTGATCCCAGCCCGACACTGGCACAGTTCCAGCAATACGTGGCGGACGGCGAGGTCCATTACTTCATCTCCGGCGGCGCTGGAGGCGGCGGACGCGGGATCAACGCCGGCGGCAGCACGAGCTCCGACATCACGACCTGGGTCGCGGCGAACTTCACCGCTCAGACCGTCGACGGTGTCACGCTCTACGACTTGTCAGGTGGCGTCCGATGACCGCCCTCGTCGAGTCCGCTGCCGTCGGTGTCGGCATGCCGCTGCGACGTCCGAGCATCGAGATCGTGATCCCTGTCCACAACGAGGAAAGGACGCTGGTCAGCTCGGTCGAAACCCTCCGCGAGGCCCTTCGCGTCCTGCCATTCGATCACCACGTGACGATCGCCGACAATGCCAGTACCGACGCGACCAATGTGCTGGCGCATCAACTCGCGCACCGATTCGATGACGTCCACGTGCTGACGTTGTCTGAGAAGGGGCGGGGGCGGGCGCTGAAACGGGCGTGGTCACACTCCGACTCCGATGTGTTGGTCTACATGGACGTCGACCTGTCGACCGACCTCAACGCCCTGCTACCGCTCGTCGCTCCGCTGCTGTCGGGTCATTCCGATCTCGCGATCGGCTCTCGCCTCGCCAGAACGTCCCGGACAACGCGTGGCCCCAAACGTGAGTTCATCTCGCGGACGTACAACGTCTTGCTGCGCAGCGCTCTGCGCGCTCGGTTCTCCGATGCGCAGTGCGGATTCAAGGCGATCCGGCGCGACGTCGCCGAGAAACTGCTGCCGTTGATCGAAGATGACGAATGGTTCTTCGACACCGAGCTGCTCATCGTCGCCGAACGTGCCGGATTGCGGATTCACGAGGTGCCGGTCGATTGGGTCGACGATCCCGACAGCAGGGTCGACATCGTCCGAACGGCGGCCGCAGACCTACGGGGTATGGGACGGCTGGGCTGGGCGTTGCTGCGTGGGAGGATCCCGCTCGCCGACGTCACCAGCACCCTGGGCCGGGCCAGTGCAAGCAGCGCAGGCGGCAGACTCAGCTCGCAGCTCGTGGTGTTCGCGCTGGTCGGCGTCCTGTCGACGATCGCCTACGGCGCGCTGTACGTCCTGCTGCGCGGGAATCTCGGCGCGCAGCAAGCCAACGCCGTGGCCTTGGCCGTCACGGCAATCGCCAATACTGCCGCCAACCGTCGATTCACCTTCGGCTTCCGCGGCGGCAACGATGCCTTGAAACACCAACTGCAGGGGCTGTTGGTGTTCGGTTGCGGATTGGCCGTGACAGGTGGATCGCTTGCGCTGATGCGTCGAGTGCAAGGTGACGCGCATCCTTTGCTGGAGGTGGTGCTGCTGACCGCGGCGAATCTGTTCGTGACCGTCATGAGGTTCGCATCGATGCGCTGGTGGATCTTCCGGAGCCGTCCGGTGACGGCCGATTCCTCGATCTGAAACACAACTCGTGGGTGCCACTGGTTGTCTCGGCTCTCCCGATGCAGCAAGATCGAGTGCGACGGCACCACGCACAGACCGCCGACTTACCGAAAGTGACGACCATGGCTCAGAAACAGTCCATCCTCGGGCGAATCGGGCAGCTGACCCGCGCCAACATCAATTCGCTCCTCGACAAGGCCGAAGATCCCGAGAAGATGCTCGACCAGCTCGTGCGTGACTACACCAACTCGATCGCCGAGGCGCAGGACGCAGTCGCCCAGACGATCGGCAACCTGCGTCTGGCCGAGGCCGACTACGCCGAGGACGTCGCGGCGGTCAAGGAGTGGGGCGCCAAGGCCCTGTCCGCCTCCCAGCGCGCTGACTCGTTGCGCGCCTCGGGGCAGCCTGCCGAGGCCGACAAGTTCGACGCCCTCGCGAAGGTCGCGCTGAGCAAGCAGATCAGCTTCGAGGGCGAGGCCAAGGCCGCCGCACCGCAGATCGCCGCACAGAACGAGACGGTCGAGAAGCTCAAGACCGGTCTGGTCAACATGCAGGGCAAGCTCGGCGAGCTGAAGACCAAGCGTGACCAGCTCGTCGCCCGTGCCAAGACCGCCGAAGCCCAGGCCAAGGTCCAAGACGCCGTCTCCTCGATCAACGTGCTCGACCCCACGAGCGAGCTGTCGCGCTTCGAGGAGAAGGTCCGCCGCGATGAGGCCCAGGTCGCCGGTCACGCCGAGTTGGCCGCCTCGAGCCTCGACTCGCAGTTCGCCGAGCTCGAGAACGACTCCGCGATGACCGAGGTCGAAGCCCGACTCGCCGAACTCAAGGCTCTCGCGGCCGGCAACCAGGAGGTGACCCCGTGAAGCTCAATGAGAAGTTCACCTACGACGGTGCCAGCGTCGAAGAGGTCTTCACACTGCTCGCAGATCAGGCCTTCCGCACCGAATCGTGTGCCAACCAGGGTGCGACCGACTACGAAGTCACCGTAGTCCCCGACGGCGACGGCGCCACCGTGACGATTCTTCGCACCCAAGAGGCCGATATGCCCGACTTCGTCAAGAAGCTCACCGGCAGCACGGTCAAGGTCAAGCAGACCGAGGTGTGGAGTGGCCCCGACGCCACGGGAAACCGCACCGCCGACGTCAAGGTCAGCATCATCGGTCAACCTGCCGAAATGATCGGTAAGGCCAAGCTGTTCGCCCGCGAGGGCGGCTCGGACTTCACCGTGGACGGCGAAGTCAAGGTGTCGATCCCGTTCATCGGCAAGAAGATCGAGCCCGAGGTCGCCAAGGCCATCAGGTCCTCGCTGCGCGAAGAAGTCGAATACGGCATGTCCAAGCTCTGACCCCACCCCCTTGGGCAGTTTCGTCAAGTTCTTGGACGCCAGCGCACCGCCCCAGGGGTTGGAGGGGCTGGAGGCTAGAGCAGGGTGAGGACGGCGTCCAGCTCCTGTGGCGCGTACCAGGCCAGATCACCGCTGCCGTCGATGTCGACATGGAACGACGCGATATCGACCAGCGAGACCGGACCGTCAGGATCAGCCAGCTCAGCGGCCGCAGCGACAGCTCCCTGCTCCGCGGCCTCCTCGACGGCCGCGAGCTCGTCCTCCTCATCGACCGATGCGGCCAGGAAAGCCTCGGCCGGTGTGACGCTCTCCCCCGTCTGGAGGACGAGAAGGTCCTCGCGGGACAGGCTCAGATAAACACGCATCAGTTCTTCACCGGGCGTTGACGCCCACGCGGCGCACGAGCGCGGCGTCCTTCGACAGTTTCGACCAGTTCCATCAGGGCATCCTCGATACATTGCGCCAGGACGTCCACGTCGGGCACGGCTTCGCGATCGGCGACGATGCCGAAGAAGACCTTGCTGTTGTAAGACGTCACTCCGATCGCCAGGGCGCGTTTGCCGCTGAGCGGGATACATGGATACACCTCGGCGACAGCCTCACCGGCCAGGTAGAGCGGATCCTGCGGTCCCGGCACATTGGTGATGACGATCTGGTGACCACGGCCCGCCTCGGCGTCGGCCACCCGTGCGCCCACCGCATGGAACGTCGAGGTCGCGAATCCCGGCAGCGCGGCCAGCTTGTTGGCAGCCACAGCCGATCCGGTCTCGCGGTGATCCTTGAGCGCATATGACACCTGATGCAGCCGGACGACGGGATTGGACTCCCCCACCGGCAGAGACAGCAGGTGTCCGCGTACCTTCGAGCCGAGCGAGGTCGGCAGACCGTCCTCGGCCACGACCGACATCGGCACCATGGCCCGAAAGCTCGTCTTGGCCGTGACTGGTTCGGCCCGGGTCAGGATCCAGCCCCGGATCCCGCCGGCGATCACGGCCAGGATGACGTCATTGACCGTGCCGCCGTGCTCTTCTCGAACCCGGCGGAAGTCGTCGAGATCGGCCGCGAGCGAGGCGAATCTGCGGTGTCGGCTCAGCTCGGTCGACAAGATCCCGTGAGGAGTCTGCGCTTCCGATCCGATGACCGGCAGTTTGCGTGCGATACGGCCGATATTGAGTTCGGCGATCCGCATCGCCTCGGCCGGGTGACGTAGATTGCGGCTGATCGTGCCTGCGACAAGCTCGGCGGCGTTGGGTTCGGTGCGCGGATTCCATTCCTCGTGCGGAATATCGCGGTCGTGGGCGGTCTCTTCCAGCAGCACCTGCGCGAGATCGACGGTCTCCGATCCGTCGACGAGCGCCTGATGCGCCTTGAACAGCAGCGCCACCCGGCCGCCGACCAGTCCCTCGATCAGGTAGAGCTCCCACAACGGCCGGTCGAGATCGAGGCGACGGGCGATCAATCGTCCGACGAGCTCGTGCAAGGCATCACTCGTACCGGGCTTCGGCAACGCCGAGCGTCGCACATGAAGCGAGATGTCGAAATTCTCATCATCGACCCACATCGGCGTGCCGAGCGCGCCGGGCACCGACCGGGCAACCTGGCGGTACCGGGGAACCAGGTCGATCCGCTCGTTGATGACGTGGATGAGCCGGTCGTAGTCCAACGGCGTCGGACCCGGTTCCAAAATGGCCAACGAAGCGACCTGACGAGGCATCGTCGGACTGTCCTGGTGCAGGAACATCGCATCCAGCGGGCTCAACCGTTGCATGGCCCTCCTCAAGGACGTCGTGCAGAAAAGTTACCACCGGGTCACTGATCGACCGTTGCAAGGACCGCATCGTGCGACGCGCCGGCGATGACCCGGCTCGTCAGGACGTCCATCCGAGCCACGAACGACGATGACGCCGACTCCTGCGGGCATCTGCCGCTGACCGCCGCGAGGTCGAGTCCGGACTGATCGAATGGCAAGAACACCGCCGGCTCATGACCGGTCAGCCGCAGCAACATGGAGCCGACCTCACGTTCGCCCCAGCCGAGCGACGACCGCATCTGATTGACCACGACTATCGCCTCGCGCTGCCCCGAGACATCGCCCAGGTCATGCAGACCGCGGATCAACCGGGACAGGCCGACCGGATCGGGTTTTCCCACCGCGACGACCGAAGCGGCGAGGTCGAGCAGCTGCAACGTGGTCTGATTCCGCCCGTTGGGACCTGCCCCCTCTTCAAGGGAGAATCCGCAATCGACGACGATGAGATCTGCGGTCGTCCTGAGACGGGTCAGCACGACGTCAAGGGCGCCTGCGCGGATCTGCGGCCACATGTCGGCCCGCGGCACGCCCGTGAGCAGCCGCAGCCCGGGATCGACGTCGAGCAGATGATCTGTCACCTCGTGAGCCCGCACCTGGTTGGCTGCCCTACATGCCGCCACGAGCCCACTGACGTCATCGAGCATCCCCAGCATCTGTCCGAGCGCCCCACCGTAGGTGTCGGCGTCGACAAGGATCGTGTCGATCCCACGGCCAGCGGCCGCGGACCCCAGGGCCAGTGCCACGGTGCTACGCCCCGGAGCACCGGCCGGCCCCCACACCGCGACAACCGGCGCCGCCGCTTCGCCGGCTGTCTTCGCCGGCCCGGGCGACTCTCTGAGGATCTCGTCGAGTCCACCCAGTCGCAGGCGCCGGGTCACACCGAGGGCATCGCATCTGGCCTGGTCACCCTGCACGGCAGCGACCCGTACGCCGGAGCGTTCGAGTCGATGCACGGTATCGACGTCGAGCCCGGCAAGTTCGACCGAGACGATGGCCGCTGCCGCACGCTCGCTGCGGGCGACCGCGAGGAGGTCGGCGACATCGACGCACCGCCGCACCAACCGTAGCGACGGCGATGATTCGAGCTCTCGAATCGCCTCGGCTTCCCAGGCCGCATCCCCGGCGGCGATGACTACGTCCATCTCAGGACACCCGGACCAGAGTCACATGTCCTGACGCGACGGCGGCGATGACCGAGGCGTCCAGGTCCTGCTGATCGACCTCCACCAGCACCGTCTGAGCCAGGTCGCCTCCCGCAGCGACGCCATCGTCGCCCGACTGCACGATGCGCACGGCCTCCAATATCTGGCTCGCCTTGCCGGCCCCCTGGTCACCGGGTCCGGGACCGACCCACACGTCGACGGAGTCACCACGCCCCAGGTCTGCGGGCGCCGAACCGGCCGCGACGTTAAGAGGCAGCTCCCCACGTCGCCGGTCGCCCGATTCGACCAACGCCGCCTTGACCAGCAACGAACCGGCCGCGACGTCGTGTGCCCAGACCAGTTGGTCCAGCGGAGCCACGAACTCCTCGTCGACGCGTATGTAGTTGTCTGCCGTCGAACCCGACAGTGTGACCCGCGCGGGTTCGAGATCGGCCTCCTGCACCCGCTCCCCCGAAGCCACCTGGTCCCGCACGGCCCAGTACTCCACCGCCCCATCGCCGCCGGACAGCACCCGTGCGCCCAGTACCGTCGCGCCGAGAACCAGCAGCACGCCGATCAGCAGTCGCGGATCCTTCCACGGCTGAAGCCGAAGTCGGGTCGTGGGCTTGCCGGATTTGTCGGACCCTCGCCAGTTGGTCATCCCACGGTTCTACCGAGTCGACCGTGATCCGTCCAGCGGAATCCACAGATGTCCACAGAAGTGGTCAGGTAGGTAACACTCTTGACACCTGGTCATGGGAAACTGATGCCATGCCACCTTCCAGCCCGCGGTTTCTGACGCTGGCGGACGTCGCCGAGATTCTCAACGTGACGGTCCGGCAGGTTTACGCCTTGGTGCGTTCGGGCGACCTCCGAGGCATCCAGATCGGTGGACGAGGTCAGTGGCGAGTCGAGAACGACCAGCTCGAGGAATATATCGCCCGCCAGTACGCCCGAGCCGAAGCACACGATCTCGTCGACGATGAGGTCGAAGACGAGATCACCTCCGAGCGCTGACCACCGCGATAGCGCGCCAAGCGATGATCTGATCGCGGCCTGACTCAGTTCGCAGTCGGACGAAGTCCTGCCCGACGACGTCCACCATCCCGTCACGTGCGGTGGTATCGACGAGCCTGATCCGGACCTCCTCTCCGGCATCACGCAGCGTCCGGAGCACATATCCCCAGCCGAGCCGAGCAGCAACCTCCGACACCGAATCGGCCCGCCGTTGCGCGGAGTGCAGCACCGTGACTGCCTCGGCCGACACGACGTGATCCACTCCATCGCCTCTGAGCTGGATGATCTGCTGATTGACCAGACCCACGACACCTTCGAGTCGGCCTGCCCCCTGGACCTCCAACACGACTCGGCCGCCGAGCAGATCCCGCCAGGACGTCTCGGCCCAATCGCCATCGCTCAGATCACCGACCAACACGTCGCGTTCCTGGAGCTCCAGATCGGCCAGCTGTGCTTCGAGGTCGTCGAAGAGTCTGTCCCAACGCATCACCGCACGTTATCGAAGTTCGTCGAGCCACGACAGTGTCCCCAGGCACCTGATCACGTGGTTGACAGAGCATCTTAAAAGGACTTTGGTGTATTCAAACGTTATTAAACGTCATCAAAGGACCTGGAATGAGTCTATCGAAGAGCGGTTGGGGGGTCACGGCGCTGGCAGTTGTCAGTGCCTGGCTGCTCGCACCTCAGGCCGCGACATCCCTGGAGGCCGTGGACGGCCCCTCCTTTCCCGACGCGCTGCTGGCGCTGGCGACTCTGCTCCAACTGGCGCTCTCCATGTGGGTGTTGCTGGCCGTCACTCTGGCGCTCCTCGGAAGTTCGTCTCACCTCGTCCGACTGACTACCCCGCGCCTCCTACGGCACGCCCTCTTCGCGGGGGCCGCCGGGGCCATTGCCGTCACGCCGGCCTACGCCGATCCGCATTTAGGACCGCACGAGGCGCCTCAGCACTCGCTGTCCGGGATGAAACTGCCTGATCGACCCAGCAGCGCGGCGACACCGGACCTCGTCCACACGCGTTTCAGCATCATCGTCCGACCCGGCGACACGCTGTGGGCCATCGCGGCCCGTTCCTTGCCCCCGAGCGCGTCGGCGGCCGACATCGCCGCGGCAACGAGCCGGTGGCACGACGCGAATCGCGCCGTGATCGGCGTCGATCCCCACCTGATCTTCCCCGGCCAACAGCTCACTCCACCGCTTGGGAAGGATCGTCGATGAAGACCGCGACCGCGTTGATCGCACCCGCCCACCATGTGCCGTTCGCGAGGCGCTCCGATCCCGATGCGGGGCAGATCCCGCTTCCGTTTCCAGGTATGAAGCCGGTCCTTCCTGTGCCCATCGAACGCGGCGACGCCCATGCGATCCGCGAGCGAGCGGCGCGCTTCATGCAGGCTCTTGTCGAAGTGCTCGGAGGTGTCCGTCCTGCACGGCAGATGGCGGCCTGGATGGCCCCCGACGTCTACGCGCAGCTGACAAGCAGGCTTGCGGTCCATGCCCGGGTCCCGCTGCGAGCCCGTTCCGGCAGCGGGCCGCGCATCGTCTCGGTCCATGTGGCGATGGTGCACGAGGAAGCCGCGGAGATCGCCGGACGCATGGTGCATCGCGGACGCTCGCGCGCCATCGCCGTCCGGCTCGAGCTACAGACCACGCATCGAGGCGAGAAAGTCTGGCGCTGCACCGCCCTAGCCTGGGCCTAACGAGCGCTCGCCTAACGGTTGTTCTTGCGAGACTTCCGCTGTTGCTTGGCCTTCTGGCGGGCACGGTTCTTGGCATTGGCCTGGCGGCGCGCTTCGGTCTCAGCTGGATCTTCGTCCGACAGTTCGGCATGCACTTCGGCATCGCCGTCCTCACCCGGAGACGAGTAGGTCAATGCCTGTGGCGCCGACTTCACACCCAGGCCCTTGGCCGAAAGCTGCATCGCCTCGTCGGCGTCATCATCATCTTCTTGTTCGACCTCGACGTCCAGGTTGAACAAGAAGCCGACCGACTCCTCGGCGATACCTTCCATCATGGCGTTGAACAGGTCATAGCCTTCACGCTGATACTCGACCAGCGGATCGCGCTGGGAGTACGCACGCAGACCGATGCCCTCGCGCAGATAGTCCATCTCGTAGAGGTGCTCGCGCCACTTGCGGTCGAGCACGCTGAGGACGACGCGACGTTCCAGCTCACGCACGACCTCTGCACCGAGCTCCTCCTCGCGCTTGGCGTAGGCGGCGAGCGCATCCTCGGAGATGAGTTCCTGCAGGCTGTCGCGGCTCAGACCCTCACGGCCGCCTGCTTCGGCCTCGACCTGTTCGATCGTCAGGCTGATCGGATACAGGGTGCCGAGCGCGGTCCACAGCTGCTCGAGCTCCCACTCCTCGGGGAATCCTTCGGTCGCGCCACTGACGTACGCCCGGATGACACCTTCGATGTTGGCGACAACCCAGTCGCGCATGTCCTTGCCCTCGAGCACCTCTCGACGCTCGGTGTAGATGACCGAACGCTGCGCGCTCATGACGTCGTCGTACTTCAGGATGTTCTTGCGGGAGTCGAAGTTCTGCGCCTCGACCTGCGACTGCGCCGAAGCGATCGCACCCGTGACGCGCTTGTTCTCGATCGGGACGTCGTCGGGGATCTTCATGGTCTGCAGGACCCAGTTGACCCAGTCAGCCTTGAACAGGCGCATGAGGTCATCCTCAAGCGACAGGTAGAAACGGGTCTCGCCCGGATCGCCCTGACGGCCTGAACGTCCACGCAGCTGATTGTCGATGCGACGCGACTCGTGGCGCTCGGTTCCGATGACTGCCAGGCCACCGGCTTCGGCGACGGCGATCTTCTCGGCCTTGACCTGCTCCTCCATCTGCTGGAGCGTTACGGGCCACTCGGCCTCGTATGCCTCGGAGTCCTCAAGCGGATCGAGACCCTTCTTGCGCAGCGCGGCGTCGGCGAGGAACTCGACGCTGCCGCCGAGCATGATGTCGGTGCCTCGACCGGCCATATTGGTCGCCACCGTGACGGCACCCTTGTGACCGGCCATCGCGACGATCGCGGCTTCGCGGTCGTGCTGCTTGGCGTTGAGCACCTCGTGCGGGACGCCGCGCTTCTTGAGCTGCTTGGAGAGTCGCTCGCTCTTCTCGACGCTCGTGGTGCCGACCAGGATGGGCTGACCTGAGGCGTGCCGCTCGACGATGTCATCGACGACGGCGTTGAACTTCGCCTCCTCAGTGCGGTAGACGAGATCGGGCTGGTCGACGCGCGCGATCGGCCGGTTGGTCGGGATCGGGACGACGCCGAGCTTGTAGATCTTGTCGAACTCCGACGCCTCGGTCAGGGCGGTTCCGGTCATGCCGCTGAGCGTGTCGTAGAGACGGAAGTAGTTCTGCAGCGTGATCGTGGCAAGGGTCTGGTACTCCTCGCGGATGCGTACGCCCTCCTTGGCCTCGATCGCCTGGTGCAGGCCCTCGTTGTAACGACGACCGTCGAGGATTCGTCCGGTGTGCTCGTCGACGATCAGGACTTCGCCTTCGATGACGACATAGTCCTTGTCGTTCTTGAACAGCTCCTTGGCCTTGATCGCGTTGTTGAGGAAGCTGATCAGCGGCGTGTTGACCGCGTCATAGAGATTGTCGATCCCAAGCTGGTCCTCGACCTTGTCGATACCCTGCTCGGTCACCGAGATCGTGCGCTTCTTCTCGTCGACCTCATAGTGCTCGTCGACCTTCATGGCTCCGACAATCTTGGCGAACTCGCCGTACCACTTGACTTCGTCCTCGGTGGGGCCCGAAATGATCAACGGCGTACGGGCCTCGTCGATCAGGATCGAGTCGACCTCGTCGACCACGGCGAAGTTGTGACCGCGCTGCACGCACTCGGCGATGTCGTCGGCCATGTTGTCGCGCAGGTAGTCAAAGCCCAGCTCGTTGTTGGTCGCATACGTGATGTCGGCGGCGTAGGCCTCACGGCGCTCGGCCGGAGCCATATTGGGCAGAATCATGCCGACCGTCAGACCCAGGAAGTGGTGCACTCGGCCCATCCACTCCGCGTGGTACTTGGCCAGGTAGTCGTTGACCGTGACGATGTGGACACCCTTGCCGCTCAAGGCATTCAGGTAGGCCGGCAGGGTCGACACGAGCGTCTTGCCCTCGCCGGTCTTCATCTCGGCGATATTGCCCAGGTGCAGTGCGGCGCCGCCCATGATCTGGACGTCGAAGTGACGCTGGCCGAGTACTCGGAAGGCCGCCTCGCGAACTGTCGCGAACGCTTCCGGCATGAGGTCGTCCAGACTTTCACCGTCAGCCAGCCGGCTGCGGAACTCCTCAGTCATGCCGCGGAGCTCGTCATCGCTCATCGCGTGGAACTCGTCCTCGAGGGCGTTGACCTGCCTGGAGATGGCCTCGAGTTGCTTGAGGACCTTGCCTTCGCCCATGCGAAGAATCTTGTCGATGACCTTGGGCACGAAAATGCACTCCTGAAACGGCGGGGAACTCAGCACTGTGAGGGTGGAAAACTTTGAGCTTGGTCAGTCTATGTGACGAGCAAGGGTCACCGTGAGTTCCCTGGCAAGATCACCTTTCGCAGGTGGTACGACTGCCCCAAGACTCAGCCAGTCGGCCAGAAGCCTCAGCTCATCGGCAAGCTCCTCAGCGGTGTGCGGGGGCGCATGGGACTCAGCCCACGCGCCGTGCACGACGAGCACCCCGTTCTTACGGTCGGCCTTCAGATCGACCCTGGCCACGAGCCGGTCCCCCAGCAGGAATGGCAGCACATAATAGCCGTGGATCCGCTTGTCGGCCGGAACGTAGATCTCGATCCGATAGCGGAAGTCGAACAGCTGCTCGGCTCGCGTGCGTTCGAACACCAACGGATCGAAGGGACTCAGCAGAGCCCGTGCCTCCACCTTGCGCGGCCTGACGGCGTCGCGGTGCAGGTACGCAGGTCGCTTCCATCCTTTGATCGTCGCCGGCAGCAGCTCGCCGGTTTCGACGAGTTCGCCGATCGCGGTCTTGGTCGACTCGGGGTCCATGCGGAAATAGTCGCGCAGGCATTGCGCCGTCCCGATCCCGAGCGCGGACGCCGCATGGCTGACGAGAACCCGATGCGCCTCGGCCGGGGTCAGCGGTTCGGCGTCGAGATACACGGCCGGGATGACTCGCTCGGGCAGATCGTAAACCCGCTCGAAGGCAGAGTTGCGCCGCGCGGAGGTGACGTGCCCCTTGTAGAACAGATACTCCAGCGCCTGCTTGACCTCGGACCAGTTCCAGCCCCAGTTGTCCTTCTCCCGCGGCACATCGTGTTCGATCTCGCGCGCCGTGAGCGGTCCTCTGGCGCGGACCTCCTCGAGGACCCACGCGACGAATTCGGGCTTCTCCGCGGCGATCCGCGCCATCCCGCCCCACATGCGGGCACCCGATTCCATCCGGAACTGGAATGCCTGCCACAAGGCGACGTCGACCAAGGCCGCCTCGTGCGCCCAATACTCGAACAGCCGACGTGGAGCGCGCCCGGATGCCCTATGCAGGATCTCGACGTCATATGAGCCGAGCCGCGAGAACAACGGCATGTAGTGGGCCCGTTGCAGCACGTTGACCGAGTCGATCTGGAAGAAACCGAGCCGTCGGATCACCTTGGCGACATGACGCGCGCTGACTTCGCCTTCGCGGCCAGGCCGCGGTTTGGTGAACCCTTGCGCCGCCAGTGCGATTCGTCGCGCTTGCAGCACGCTGAGCTGCTGCACCCCAGGCTGCTCGGTCACGGAACGTTGTCGACGAGCTTGCTGCGCACGGCGTACATGGCCGCCTCCATGCGCGACTTCATCTGCAGCTTCTCCAAGATATTGCGAATGTGGTTCTTGACCGTGTTCTCGCTGATGAACAATTCCTCCGCGATCTCGCGGTTACTCAGACCCCGAGCGACATGCCGCAGCACACCGAGCTCACGGGGCGTGAGATTCGTCGTCGGAGCAGGACTCTTCGACATGTGCACGAACTCATCGAGGAGCTTGGTGGCCATGCTGGGACTGATCAAGGACTGGCCCGACGAGACCAGGCGCACCGCTTCGGCGACCTGTTCGTACGTCGAGCCGTCCTTGAGCAGATATCCCGAAGCCCCACTACGAATCGACTCGTAGAGATCGGACTCATCATCGCTGGCAGTCAGCATGATGATGCCCGTGGTCGGCGAGATCTGTTTGATCGCCGCACACACTTCGACCCCGCTACGTCCGGGCATCCGCACGTCGAGCAGGACGATGTCGAAGGGATTCTCCGCGACCAGCTCGAGAGCCTTGTCGCCGTCGTCGACCTCCTCGAGTTCGAGAGCGTCATCGGCGCCGAGGACCATCTTGACGCCACGCCTGAACAGCTCTTGATCGTCGACCAAGAGCACGCGGATGCTATCGCCCGAAGAAGTCACTCTTGGAGTCTCCCATGAATCGGGGTCGGAAGCGCGACAGGCTCACTCAGTCACGTCGAGGTGAATCACGCCATAGTCGTATCCCTTGCGCAAATAGACCACGCTCGGACGCATCGAGTCCTTCTCCATGAACAGATAGAAGTCATGGCCGACCAGTTCCATTTCGTACATGGCTTGGTCGAGCGTCATGGGGGTGGCCTGGTGAGTCTTCTCCCGGACGACGAGCGGGCAATCACCCTGCACTTCGATGGGTCCGGCCATCGTGACCGGAACGTCATCGGTCGGGCCGTCGAGAATCGCATCGTCGGACGGAACCACGGCGGTGGCCTGGGCGACTGAGCGCGGGGTCTTGTCGCCGTGGTGGATGCGCTTGCGATCAACGGCCCGGCGCAGACGTGACTCCAGCTTGTCGATCGCGGAGTCGAGCGCGGAATGCTGATCGGTCGAGGTCGCCTCGGCCCTGACGGCCGGACCTCGTGAACGCAAAGTCATCTCGACCTTCGCGGCGGTGTCGTGCTGGCGTGGATTCTTCTCGTGAGTGACTTCGACTTCTACTCGGGTGATCTTCTGCCGAGAGTCGTACTTCTCGAGGCGGAGGAGCTTTTCCTCGACCCGGCCTCGAAAGGTCTCGGAGATCTCGCTGTTGCGACCGTTGACGACAATTTCCATGGGAACTCCCTTGTCTCGGTGTCACGCTGAAGAGCAGCGCCTGCTTCATGCCATACCTGTGACGTTAGACCGCCCAGATGCGAATAACCAGTGCAGCGCGCAAGTTCATCGGGGACCCTTGGAATGCCAGGGTGTCGCGGCGACGACCGCCGAGCCGATCGGCCGGTGCCCCACCTCGATGAGTGCGCGGACCGCCTCCGCAAGGGTCGCTCCGGTCGTCGAGATGTCATCCACCACGACGATGTCGCGTCCGGCCGGGACCGCATTCGACCTGGCCCGGAAGGCCCCTGCCACATTGGCCTGGCGGTCACGAGCGTCGAGTCCAGCTTGGTCGCGGGTCGTCCGGGCGAACGTCAGGACGGCTGCCACCTCTACGTCGGCGCCGGTGCGTCTGAGCAGCCGTGCTGCCGCTCGCGCCAGATCTTCGACCAGATCGCCGCCGCGCCTTCTCCGACCGTGCCGCGAGGTCGGGACGGCGACCAGTGTCAGTTGCTGTCCGGGGCGCAGATGAGGCGCCACAGCGGTTGCCAGGTGATGGCTGAGCACGCCAGTCAACCGAGTCGCTCCGCCCTCCTTCCAGGCGATCAGGACCCGGCGCATGACACCGTCGTTGAGTCCGGCCGCGATGGGCGTCGACGGGACGGCCGCCCCGCCCTCGATGGGTTCGGGCCGCATCTTCTCCCCGCACGCACGGCACAACAGCAATGCCGGGCCGTGGCATCCCGCGCACCGTGCGCCCAGCAGCAGATCGGCCAGCGGCGCCACGAGATCTCGCATGCGATCAGCTTGATCGAAACCTACGGTCCCGTGGTCCCACGCCCCCGGGCTGTGGATTCAGCTTCCGTGCGACAGGGCTGTGACTTCAGGAGTCTCGATGAGACGCCACGGTGCCTCACCCGATCGGAACCACAATCTGCCCTTGGCATCGGCCGCGTACTGGTCGGACATGTCGCCGACACCGACGACCAGCGATTCGATCCCTACGTCGGGCAGCACCGCCGATCCGCGATCGAGTTCGCCCGTAGAGTCGGACCCGTCGATCGCGACATGAGTGACCTGTGCGCCGACCCGCCCGTCCGCGAGGAAGTCGAGCTCGGTGCTCGAACCCCAGGAGACCGCCCGCGGATCCTTCGCAGTGGTCAAAACCTTCCGCGCCGCAGACAAACCCCGGATCCGGTCGTCAGCGTCGCGCAGCACCATCCCTACCCGGACCTCGCGAGACGATCCGTTACGGACTCCCACGACGTACCTCGTGCCATCTGGTGAGACCGAGAAGCTCTCGACGTCCAGATCGTCCAGCGTCGTCGTCTTGACCGCCCTCAGATTGCCGACCCGCCCGACTCTGACCCGCGTACGTGACGCCATGGCGTCGACGAGCCACAACTGTCCGTCCAGATCCCAGTGCGGCGTGATGAACTCGCTGCCGAAGACCTGATTCGATCCGCTGCCGTCGGGTTTGGTGATCCGCGCCTCGCGGCGTCCCGGCAGAACTGCGGCAACACCTGACTCCGAGACGGCCACGGATTCGGCGTTGCGGGCGTTTTTACCCCAAGCCCCGTCGAGCGGGATGATATCGCCCTCGTCGATCGTGACGACCCGATTGCCGATCACGGCATGGGCTTTGCCGGGCAGGACCCGGGGTCCGAAGCCGCCCCACGAACTGACCGGCTGGATCGCGCGACGCGCATCGAGCAACGACGCGGTGTCGGCCAAAATCTGCACTGAATCGATCGAGGGCACCTGCCGCAGGGTCCAGACCAACTGGGCCGACATCCGGTCGCTGGCGGTTCCGCCCATGCCGGCCAGGTCGGCAGTGAACTCCACCTCCGCCACCCCATCACGGGAGACCGGCACAGACGGACGCAGCTCTGGCAGGGGCGGCACGTACGTGCGCGTCGAAGTGCCCAGCCGCGCCGCAGGTCCGCGCACCAGACTCGTGACCAGGCTGGTCGCCAGCTGATCGCCCACGACCAGATGCACTGGATCTGGCACGAGTCGGCGACCCGGATGATCGAAGAAGTACAGATTGAACGGTCGAAGATAGTCGCTGAAGAACTTGGCGTTGACCATCAGGCCCGGAGGGGGGTTCACAATCCGCCACTGCCCCTCCGACCGCTGCAGCGTGTACGTCACGGATTCCGACGTGCCGCGCGGCGTGTAGTGGCCCTGGCTGTCGAGTTCTGCCTCGAGGATCAACCCGAGGCGCACGTCGACGGTCGCCTTGCTGCCACTCTGGGCATCGCCAAGGGCTTTGGACGATGGAACCCTTCCGGCGACATTGGGAACCGAATACACGCTGATACCGGCTGCCGGGTTCCATTTCGACGCTGCCTGCGGCGTCAGGAACGCCGACGCCGTGCGCGTCGAGGCAGGGTAGGCGAGCATCGCGTCGAGGAAGCCCCGGACGATCTGCTCGGGCGTTCCATCCTCGAGCGGACCGGTCGGTGAGTAGCGGACCGTGCTGCCGCCGAGTCCCGCATCGTCCTCCACTTTCGTGACCGGGCCGGACGACGGGATGCCGGCGCAGGCCGACACCGCGAGGACGGCCAACACCGCCGCCCAGCGGAACCGGCGGGCACTCATGCGTACACCGATCGCAGAGCCGGGTTCTTGGCCGAACCCTCGGGCTTGGGAATCGTCAGGATAAATTCGGTTCCCACACCCGGCCGGCCCCACGCCTCCAATGTTCCCCCGTGCAATGCGGCGTCCTCGCGCGAGATCGGCAGGCCGAGACCTGTGCCGCCCTGAGCGCGTGCCGGGTCGGCTCGCCAGAAGCGGTCGAAGACGCGGATGTTCTCATCGCCCGACAGCCCGACGCCGAAATCGCGGACCGCGAACGAGACACATTCGTCGTTCTGCGCCACTTCGATCTCGATGACGTCGGATTGGCTGTACTTGGCGGCATTCGCGAGCAGATTGCGCACAATGCGGTGGATCCGGCGGATATCGGCTTCCACGATCGCCGGACGGCTGACGCCGTGGACTCGCACCTTGATTCCCTTGCGCACGATTTCGGCATCGTCGACGGCGTCACGGGCGATCCGAGCCAGGTCGACGGTGCTGAGTTCCAGTTGCGCGGCACCCGCGTCGAAGCGGCTCAGATCGAGCAGATCCGACAGCAGGGACTCGAATCTGTCGAGTTCGCCCTTGAGTAGTTCGGCCGATCTGGCGGTCACTGGATCGAATCGCTCACGCGCGTCGAACAGCACCTCGCTGGCCATCTGCACGGTCGTCAGCGGTGTCCGTAGCTCGTGCGAGACGTCGGACACGAAACGCTGCTGGAGCCGCGACAGATTCTCCAGGCGCCGGATCTGACTCTGCAGACTGGCCGCCATCTGGTTGAACGAGTTGCTCAACCGGGCGATGTCATCCTCACCACTGACGTGCATCCGTTGTTCGAGGTGTCCGCTGGCATAGCGCTCGGCGATGCGACGAGCCATCCTGACCGGATCGAGCACTTGACGCGATACGAGCCATGCGACGGCGCCGACCATCAGCACCATCGCCACACCACCGAGCATCAGTGCACGACGCACCAGGCTCAGGGTCTCTTGCTGGTCCTGCATCGAGAACAGATAGAACAGTGCATACGTGTCTCCGCTGCCCGGGACGCGCAGTTGGCTGCCGACCACGACAGACGGGTCAACGACCGACGAACCCAGCAGAGAGAGATCCGAATAGCGCCAAAACGTTCCGGGGCCCGCTCGTACGGCCTCAGCCAGGTCATTGGGCAGTGAACCGTCTTCGATCGCCGCCGACGAACGCACCGGCACCTCACCGTCGGCGGTCACCAAAGGTCCTTCCAGGACCAGCTCGTACGTCCGCTTCGCCCCGCGCGACCTGGTCAGCGAGTCGACCATCTGGGTCAGCGTCTGCGATTGGGTTGCGGGCTCGGTCTCGACCGATGCGTCGAGCTGGGTCCGGGCATAGTCGAATCCGGATCGGGCCTCGGCCACCGCAGCGATCCGCCGGTCCTCGGCCAGGCCGCTGGCGACATCGCTCAGCAGCGCCCATCCGGTCAAGGCGATGACGAGCGAGCTCAGCAAGATCGTGCTTGTCACCACCCTGACCTGGATGGAGCGGCGCCAGAACTGCGCGATGGCCCGCATCAGTGACTCACGTGGGTGGCGAGATCGCCTGATATCCGACGCCGCGCACGGTGCGAATGATCTCGGGGTCCTCCGCGTCGTCCTCGATCTTGGAGCGCAGTCGGGTCATGTGGACGTTGACGAGTTTGGTGTCGCCGGGGTGGTGATAGCCCCACACCTTCTCGAGCAACGACTCGCGGCTGAAGACCTTGGCCGGTTCGCTCAGCAGGCACGCCAGCAGGTCGAATTCGAGAGGTGTCAGTTCAAGTGGTTCGCCCTTGCGGGTCACGGTGTGGCCCGCCGGATCAAGCACGATATCGCCGAACACCAGCGCTTCCTCGATCTGATCGGATCGACGTAGGCGGGCCCGAACGCGTGCCACCAGCTCGGTGTTCTTGAACGGTTTGGTGATGTAGTCATCGGCACCGGCTTCGAGACCGGCGACGACATCAGGGGTGTCGGCCTTGGCCGTCAGCATGATGATCGGCACCGCCGACTTCTCGCGGATCTGGCGGCACACGCTCATACCGTCCAGACCAGGCAGCATCAGATCGAGCAGGACTATGTCTGGCCTGAACTGCGCGAACGTCGACATGACCGACCACCGCAGCACAAGGGTGCTGCGGTGGTCGGCGGTCTGCGTGGTGGTCATGCGGGGCACTGACGGATCAGTAGCGGTAGAGATCCGACTTGTAAGGCCCGGCAACGTCGACGCCCAGGTAGGCGGCTTGTTCCTTGCTGAGCTCGGTCAGCTCGACGCCGAGGGCGTCGAGGTGCAGACGAGCGACCTCTTCGTCGAGGTGCTTGGGCAGGACGTGCACGCCCAGCTCGTACTGGCTGGCTTTGCTGTAGAGCTCGATCTGCGCCAACACCTGGTTGGTGAAGGAGTTCGACATCACGAACGACGGGTGACCCGTCGCGTTGCCGAGGTTGAGCAGACGTCCTTCGGACAGCACGATGATCTTCTTGCCGTCGGGGAAGATCCACTGGTGGACCTGCGGCTTGATCTCGTCCTTCACGATGCCCGGGATCTTGGCCAGACCGGCCATGTTGATCTCGTTGTCGAAGTGGCCGATGTTGCCGACGATCGCCTGGTGCTTCATCTTCTCGAAGTGCTCGACGCGGATGATGTCGAAGTTGCCCGTCGTCGTGATGAAGATGTCAGCCGTTTCGACGACCGACTCGAGACGCTTGACCTCGTAGCCGTCCATCGCCGCCTGCAATGCGCAGATCGGGTCGATCTCGGTGACGATCACGCGAGCACCCTGTCCGCGCAGCGACTCTGCGGAGCCCTTGCCGACGTCGCCGTAGCCACAGACGACGGCGACCTTGCCGCCGATCATGACGTCGGTGGCGCGGTTGAGGCCGTCGATCAGCGAGTGGCGGCAACCGTACTTGTTGTCGAACTTGCTCTTGGTGACCGAGTCGTTGACGTTGATCGCCGGGAACAGCAGCGTGCCGTCACGGAAACGGTCGTAGAGGCGCAGGACGCCGGTCGTGGTCTCTTCCGAGACGCCCTTGATGTCCTTGGAGATGTTGGTCCAGTGCTGCGGCTTGTTGGCGACCGAACGGGCCAGGACGCGCAGCACCTCCTTGAACTCCTCGTTGTCGGTGCTGTCCTGTGACGGCACGACGCCGGTCTTCTCGTACTCGACGCCCAGGTGCAGCAGCATCGTGATGTCGCCGCCGTCGTCGAGCAGGACGTTGGGTCCGCCTTCGGCGAAGTCGAAGACCTTCTCGGCTTCGTCCCAGTACTCGGCGAGCGTCTCACCCTTCCAGGCGAAGACAGGGGTGCCCTTCGGGTCGTCGACCGTTCCGTCGCGACCGACGACAACCGCAGCGGCGGCGTGGTCCTGCGTCGAGAAGATATTGCACGTGGCCCAGCGGACATCGGCGCCGAGATCCACGAGGGTCTCGATCAGCACGGCCGTCTGGATCGTCATGTGCAGTGAACCGGCGATACGTGCTCCGGCGAGCGGCTTGGTCTTGCCATAGCGCTCGCGCATGGCGACGAGGCCTGGCATCTCGTGCTCGGCGAGGTCGATCTCCTTGCGACCGTACTCGGCAAGCGAGAGGTCTGCGACGTTGTAATCCATGCGTGACAGCCTACCGGCGGGTACCCATTAGCACCCAACTGACTCGCAACATCGTCCCGCTATCTCGGGCCGATCGGATCCGTCTGGTTGGTTCAGCTCAATGCGCGCGCCTCGTCGACCAGCATGACCGGGATGTCGCGCCTGACCGGATAGGCCAATGCGCAGGTGTTGCACACGAGTTCACTCGCGTCGTCGTCGACGAACAACGTCGCACGGCATTGGGGGCATACGAGGATCTCGAGCAGAGCCGGGTCGAGGTTCATGGCTCCACCCTAGCGGCGGCGTCAGGTCCCGCGGATCACGGCGAGCACCTGATCGCGGATCTCGGCCATCGTCACCTCGTCGTCGCCCTCGACGTTGAGCCGCAGGAGGGGCTCGGTGTTGGACGCCCGGACGTTGAACCACCAGGTGTCCGAGGTGATCGTCAATCCGTCCATCGTGTCCTGCGGCAGTTCGGCGTATTTGCGCGCAAGCTCGGCCAGGATCGCCGGGGCGTCGTCGACCGTGCTGTTGATCTCCCCCGACGAGACGTAACGCTCGTACTGGGCCATGAGTTCGGAGACCGTGCCGGTCGTCTCGGCGAGGGCGGCCATGACGTGCAGGGCCGCGATCATGCCGGAGTCGGCCAGGAAGAAGTCTTTGAAGTAGAAGTGTCCTGAGTGCTCTCCACCGAACAGCGCACCGGTGCGGGCCATCTCGGCCTTGATCAGCGAGTGACCGACCGGGGTGCGGACCGCGGTGCCGCCGTTCTCGGTGATGATCTCCGGAACGGCCTTCGATGTGATGACGTTGTGCAGGATCGTCGCGCCCGGATTGGCCTTGAGCGCCCGGTGCGCGATCAGCGCCGTGATCGCGCTGGGCGACACGACGGCTCCCAACTCGTCGACGACGAAACAGCGATCGGCGTCGCCGTCGAATGCCAGGCCGATGTCGGCGCCGGTCTCGATGACCTTGGCCTGCAGGTCGACCAGTGTCGTGTGGTCGAGCGGATTGGCGTCGTGATGAGGGAACGTGCCGTCGAGTTCGAAGTACATCGGCGTCAGGTCGACATCGAGGTCGGCGAACACCGACGGGACCGTGTGTCCGGCCATACCGTTGCCCGCATCGGCGACGACCTTCAGGCGGCGGCCCTTCGGAATCGGCACGATCTGGTGAAGGTACTCGGCGTAGCGGCTGAGCGCATCGCGCTGCTCGATCGAGCCGGTCGGCTCGGGCAGGTCGGTGCGCTGGAGGAATTCCGTGGCTTTCTCGGCCATGGCCGAGAGTCCGGTGTCGTACCCGATCGGTCTGGCGCCGGCCCGGCACAGTTTGATGCCGTTGTACTCGGCCGGATTGTGGCTCGCCGTGATCATGGCGCCGGGAAGATCGAAGTCACCCGAAGCGAAGTAGAGCAGGTCGGTCGAGGCCAGACCGATACTGATGACATTGCCGCCGCGTGCACGTACGCCGTCTGCGAATGCCTCGACGAGTAAAGGAGAGGTGTCACGCATGTCATGGCCGATGACGGCAGTGCCGCCTCCGGGGATGCTGTCGGCGTCGATCTGCGTCTCGAGCGCGAAGGCCTCCCCCAGTGCTCGGGTCAGGGCGGGGTCGAGCTCTTCGGGCGAGCGGCCGCGCACGTCGTACGCCTTGACCACCAGCCCAAGACGGGGATCGATCACGAATCGGGCCTCACGAGTCGAAGGGATGGCGGGCCGTCTGGCACGGGTGCCGGCGGGCGACCTGCTTCACGGACTGCGTCGGCGAGCGCCAACAGATCGTCGTGCGACGGCGCGGCAGCTGCCGGATCCGGCGCCAGACGAAGGACGTTCCAGCCCTGCGGCGCCGAGGTGCGCTGGGCATGCTCGTCGCACAGGTCATAGGTGTGCGGTTCGGCGTACGTCGCCAGCGGACCGAGCACCGCCGTCTGGTCGGCGTAGACATACGTCAGTGTCGCCACTGCTGCCTGGGAGCACGCCGATCGCGTGCAGCGTCGAACTGTTGCCACGAGCCGAGGCTATCCGGGTAGCGGTGAGGTACGCGTTAGGCTCGCCATATGGATCATCTGGGTGGCATCGTGACGGGTCCTCGACCCGGTCGGATGCGCGATCGCCGTGGACGTGGACGCCGTGGCCCTATGGCATTGCCGGGGCCGCTGTCTCCTCAAAGCGTGCCGGCCCACCGGTCCCCCCGCGAGTCGTTCGACCTGCTCGTGACCGACATCCTGGCGGCGCTCGAACCGCACTTTTCTATTGAGCCCGATCAGGTCGAGATCGTCGTGGAAGAGGCTCCTCTGCTCCCTCCGGAGTGGACCGACGACGTTCCGCTTTCGATCGTCGTCACTGGTGTCGATTCGACCCGGATCCTGCTGTTCCGCATTCCGATCACCCAGCGCTGTCCGACAGCGGAGGACGTCGAGGAGCTGGTCTGGTCGGTCGTGCTCGATCGGCTTGCGGAGGTGTGGCACATGTCGCCCGATGATTTGGACCCTCGGTTGCGGTGAGTCTGAGCTTCGAACCGTCAGTACTCGTGTGGCTTCCAAGAAACCCTGCGGTGTTTGAGAGCCATACTTCCCGGTACTTCGGCAAAGCCAAGTTGGAATCTAATTCAACAACTCCATACCCACCACCACTGTACCCATCACAATCATAACTATCCCGATGTTACGAGCCGCAAGAGACGGTCTCACAAAGTTGACGGCTAGCAGTAGTAGTCCCAAAAAGATCGCGCCGATGCCATAGCTCACGTTGAAACTCAGTTCTCTCGCTCGATCAAAGTAGGTAATTCTTTACGTGCTTCGGACGTTGTCCAGCGAGAAACGCCGCGTGCAGATAGTTTCCGACTTCAGTGTTGACTTCTGAGTACTTGGAAGGCACTGAGTGGGCATGAAGTTGTTCTCGTAGCAAATTGTCGTAGTCCTTTGGATCTGCCCGCATAGACCACGCACTCTTGTATGCGAGATAGGCCAACTTTCGATCACTGAATGACGTGTCCCGGGTGCGGCGTTCAAGTACACGATTCAGCATCACTTCGAAGAGGTCAGCTATCATCGCTTTCCTTTCAGCTTGTTCCCGTTTTTCCGTACATCGACCTGTTTCTTGCGATTGTGCTCTTTCAGTTTACCTTTGGCATACCCTGCCGCAGCACCCTTCACCCCAGCCGATATCGTGCCGCGGACGGTGGACTTCCGTCCGGCTTTTGCCCTGTACTTGGCCATACCTCCAATTGCGCCAACACCTACCGCACAGACGATTGAGGCTCCACACCCGAGTCCTGCCAAAGCTGCCGCACTGCCAATAGCAATTCTATTTCTGTTTTTCTTAGCCCACTTCCACGCCTTCTTTGCCCAGCCCCATTCGCCGCTGAGGTCAAACATGTTGATGGGATCTACGGGGTAGGTGTATGTGTTGTCGTTGCCGCCGGGTACGGGGTCCCGTGAGAGGAACCTTCCGGTGGTGGGATTGTAGAGCCGGACGCCCATGAGGGTCAGTCCGCCGATCGTGTCGGTGGAGCGGCGTTTGGCGCCGAGCCATCCGTAGTTCTGACCCAACGACCCGGCGTCTACCTTGGGCAGGCCGTACTCAGTGGTTTCGGCCCATGCATCGATTCCGGTGACGGCGCCCGTGGTGTTGGGGATTTGCGCGACGATGTCGCCGTGCAGGTTGGCGATCTGGATCTGCGATGTTCCGGTGTTGGGTTGGATCAGCGCGAGATCGCCGTCAGGCCCCAGGACGTTACGGGACCAGGCTGCCGCCCACCCGGTCGCCGCGTTAGGACGAGTTTCAGTGGCGATCCATGCCGGGGCGTCACCACCGTCGGCGTAGTGGTTGACCGTCTTGCGCAGTTCAACACCTGCAGTCGCATCCGTGCTGGACGACAGTCGCATGGCTGGGTCCAGAGTAAATACCTTAGATTTCGCGACAGTCCCTCCTGCACCATCCGGGACAGTCTGGGACAGCTTCGCGACCATGTCATTGCCGTGATAGTTCACCGTCAGATCACTACCGGTCGGCTGATCCGTGTGAGCCTTAGGAACTGTCCGCGTGCGGCCAAGGGAGTCATAGACGTAGCCGTCGGTGATCCGATCAGCAGCATCAAACGCACTCGTATCCGTCACGGCGCTGGTCGTCGTGCAGGCACCGCCAGCGTCTGGGCCTGAGGTGGCCAATGTGTTCCTGTTCGAGTCCAGGCTGAATCCGTACTGACGGGTGACACATCCTGCTGCGGTGGTGTCCTGCACCTTGGTCAACCGGTCACGATCGTCATACTCGTACGACTGCGTCGAACCAGTTGACTCAGCCACACGCACCCGCGACTCGGTATCCAAGGTGTTCGCGAAAGCGGCGATCTCCACGTCCGTGCCATCGACATACGACAACGCTGTTTCTGCACCAGTTGCATCGAACGAGGTGGTGGCCTTGATCCCGTTGGGGTACTTGGTCAGATAGGTGTTGCCGTCAGCGTTGGACGCGACCTGGAACTCATCGGGACCAGTAGCAAGCCCCACCTTCAGCTTCGTGACCTTGCCACGGCGTTCAAGCTCGCCCGCAGCGTCAGTTCCGTCGTAGGTGTAGGTGTAGGTGCCTTTGCCATCATCCAAGGCCTTGACCCGGCCAGCTGCGTCATACGATGTCGTCGCGGTGTTGCCAACCCCGTCGGTTTGGGTCAGCACCCGACCCCAGTCGTCATACGTCGTTGACTGAGTCATCGTGCCAGTAGCCGTCGAAGTCAGCGCACCTGTGGCCGGTGAGTATGTGTACGACACCTCCGGGACGCTCACATCACCAGTGGGTGCTCCCGACACTGTGGTCTTCTCACTGATCTTCCGACCGGCCGCGTCATATCCGGTGATCGACGCCCGGGACATCGTACCGCTAACACCTCCGGTGGCGGACTCTTCAGATCGGGTCTCGTTCAACAGGTAGTCGTACCCGGTCGCCCTGGTCTGCGGGACAGAACTGTCGCCGGTTTTGGTCAGGCATTCCAGCCCGGCCCACTCCGGCTTCTCGCGACATGCCGTGTCTGCCGCCGAGGCGTCAGCGGTGTAATAGACGGTTTTGGTTGAGCGAGCGTCGTTCGCCGTCCCGTCAACGTCTGCGACACCCTGCGGGGTACGAGTTTCGATCGTCTTGCCCTCGGTGTCAAAGCGCGTCAATGTCGTGGACGCGACGCTCGTGCCTTGCGCGACAGTGGTGCGTGTTGGCGTGCCGAGCACCCAGCCGTCACCATCGCCTGTCACGACGGGGTCGTACCACATGCGGGTTTTGGTGACGTCGTAGACGTTTCCAGCGGCGTCGACCGTTGCTGACCGTTCTTCAACCGGCAGGTTCAATGCCGGCGATTCCGGTTCTGGTGTCGGTCGCCCCGGTGTCGGAACTGACTCGTCGGCTGCTTCATCGTCGTAGACCGTCGTAGACAATGACCTGCCGGTGATCTGGGTACCGTCCTTGAGTACCACGTCACGGGTCGGACCGAAGGACTTCTCGACCCGTGTACCAGCAGGAATCCCTGGGGCCTCCTCGTTGTAGACCGTCAACGTTGCCAGCGAGTTCGCCACAGCAGCGGTGTCACCATCAGAAGCCAGAGCGGTGTTGCGGTTGCCCTCATCGAGCGCCCACACCTCGTTGCCCTTGGCGTCATAGACAGTCGAATCAATCTGCCAGTCACCCGCACCGAACGTCGCGGTATTGGTCGTGCGGCCTTCCACATCCCAATAGCTATTGGTGCCGTAGGTCGGATCACCGGTGCCGGGAGCATCCGGCCCGAACACTGTTGCTCCGGCCACGGGGGCAGCGTCCTGGCCCCACGTGCTGGTCGCTGTCTGTTTCAGATCAGGCAGGCCCGTGCCAGACAGCTGGGTGTCGTACACGACAGTCCAGGTGGCATCACCGGTCAACGGGGACACTTGGGCGCGTTTGGCGGTCTTGAACATGCCCGCATCCGCGCCGCTGGTTTCGTAGTCGAACCGCCACGGCGTCTGACCCGGAGGAGTTGCCTTCGCCAGGACCGTTTTGGAGCCGATCGTGGCGTATTCATAGGCGGTCTTCAACGCCGAACTGCCATCACCGGTGCGCGGATCCCACGTCGCCTTAAGGGTTCCGTTCGAGTTGTACTCGTACTTCTGCACGGTCACTGTTTCCATCTGCCCTGTGCCCGGCTCGCCGGTCGAGGTGGGTTTGGGGTCCCAGATCCGCAGATCAACCTGGCTCAGACGCTTGTCCGGTGACGTACCCGTATACGTGAGCAGCAGGGCGCGGCAGCCTTTGTCCTGCGTGGTCGCGTTGCAGGTCACACCTGCCGGTGTCGGTGCATAGATTCCCGTCACCAGACCCTCCGCGTCATGCGTGAACCTGGTGGTGCCGGTATCGCCAGCCTCATCGACCTTCTCAACAACCCACTGGCCCGCTACGAGCTTCCAGGTCGTCTCAGTCTTATCCTCTTCGTACAACGTCAGGAACTTGGCGCCACCGTCAACGCTGAGTTCCAGAACGTCATTGTCGGTCTCGGTTTCCGCATCACCGACATAGATTCCCGGTCGCTGTGCAGATGCGACACCTTCTTCATGAACATACGTCGACGACGACCCGTCCGGGTCAATCAGCGTGATCGCAGCCTCGGAGGCTGTGTTGTCCACGACCTCCATCGAGGCCACGCCAGCCTCAGGCCCGGTCAGATCAGCAACCCACCCTGGCCCGAATACACCTTGTGCTGGGGATGCGTCGCCCGCGTAGGAGCGGTGTGACCGCCCTATTGACAGCGTGCCAGAATAAGCCGGAACCTCAACATCGGACTCAGAGACTTGGAACTCACCGGTAAACAGGGCCACCTGGCCCGGGCCAGCGTCCTGAGTCGGGAACGAGCTACCAAAAGCGGATGGCACCACGGTCACTTCACGTGACGGCGTGCAGGAGTCGACCCCTGCGTAGGTGAAGCAGATCCGGGTTTCGCGGACAGCTGGTGCGGAGATGCCGGGCTCAGCCGAGATGTCCCAGATCAGTTTGCCCGTCGAATCGGACTCACGCCCTGTAGGCGTCACTGTGCCTAGCCACGGCCAGCTCGTTCCAGACGTGGTGACGTTCGTAGCAGTCACCCACGCACCCGGGCCCGAACCCACAGGCTGATACTCAATCCGAGCACCGGAGGCACCTTCAGGTCCCTCAGCCTCCACTGTCACGGTCGAAGAGGTCCGTTCGCCCTCCACAGGCGTGATGACACCACCCTTGCCGGTACCGAAACCGAAGGTGCCAGCCGGTGACAGGTTTCCGGCAGCGTCGCGGGCCCGTACCGATACTCCGAACACCCCATTGGTCGGAACATCAAAGGTCCCGAGGGTGGCGTTGCCGCCGGTTGCGGTGATCGCAGGTTGCGGTTTGTTGCCACGGGTCCAGTCAAATCCGACTGCGTCGGCACCACCGGCCACCGTGCAGGTGGTCGAAGTTGCGGGACGAGTCTCGTACCACTGGCCACTGGTCGCGTCCGTACACGTCACCACAGGTGCAGGCGGCGGCGTGGTGTCGACCTTCAAGGTCGTCGGCGCGGTCCAGTTCGAAGTCAAAGAACCGTCGGTGGCCCGGGCACGGATCGTGTAGGTGCCCTCTGTCAGCGCCGGGAGCTCTTTAGTCACCATGCTGCCGCTGGCGACGAGAGCAGAATCAACCACAGTCGCAGCAGCGGCGCCCTTCTTGATCTCGATGTTCGCGCGAACCATCTGCGCCTCAGGGTCCGACAACGCCATCGAGACCTTGGGCTTAGACGCGGTGGTCCACAAGGCCCCACTAGCAGACGTCGAGGGGCTGACCTTGAGCGACGTCGGCAGCCTCGGCGGCCCGTTGTACGTGACCGACAGATACGGCAGACGAGCGGCGGTGTTGCAGACCGTTCCTGCGGCGGTGTCCATCGAGCAGAAACGACGCTCAAACGTCGAGGAGTCAGCCTCCCCAGGAGTCAGGCGGATTCCTTCGTTGACAATCGTGCCTTTGGCCCAGGCCTTGGTCATACTCGTCACGTTCAACTTGGTGTAGCCGGCACCACAGCTGCCGGTGATTCCCCGGTTGTCTTCGACATGCGTGCCATAGGCAGCCACCACACCGGGCCGTGTCGCCCAGGTGACGTTCGAGTTCCAGTACCCGTCGGTCGGATAGGCATACATCCGCTTGTCCGCACACGTGTATGCATAAATCTGGAACAGCCCCAGCTCAGCCTTCAGCACATCCTTGCCAGCGATCGCGTCCGAATGGAACTTCATGAACGTATTGGCCGGATTCGTATTCGTCTGCCCGTTGATCCTGCCAACCACTGTGTAGTAGCTGTCGCTGCGGTTCGTCGTGTCACCGTTACGAATCCATGTATCACGCAGACGAGAAAGACTCGAAATGTTCGGGTCGACGATCACCGGATAAACAGTCTCCGGGTCCGACAAATAGCCCTGCGGCGTCGTCAACTCCAACTCATGGCGAGTCACATCACCCGACGACGAAGTCTCATCCAAGTTCACACCCAACGGAACGATCTCTGACGGCGTCCCCGCATCGTCGGTCTTGGAATCCCACGCCACCAGCGTCGTCGTCCCACCAAGCGACTTGCCATCCTCGTCAACCAGCTTCAACCCGCCACCAGACTCGGTAACCCCCACACCCTCAGCGCGCAAACCCAGCTGGAACACCGCATCGTCCTCGGCCGGAGCCTCATTCAACCGAATATGCGCGTTCACACCAGAACTCGTCACACCCACCAGCAGATCCGACGACTCAGACAACCGGTACGTCGCAACACCGTCTTCAATCGTCGGCTCGGGGAGATCCTGCGGCCACGTCACCGCCAACGACTGACCATCATCGAACGTGACCCGTGCGGCCTCTTTCGCCGAACCGCCATCGATCCTGACGTCGACCGGCGACACCCTCGGCGCGTACGACCCGTCCGTCTGCTTCACCAGGGTGTAATCGACGTCTTCCCAGACACCTTCCTCGTCCTGAACACGCACCGGGCCGGCGTACTGCTGATCCGTCAACGTGCCGTCTGGGTTCACGAACGTCTGCGACGTCTCCGTCCGCTTCGACAGATCCTCGACCCGCTTCTTCGACAAGCGCGCCGTGATCGCCGCGGCGACTCCGTCCGGGCGATCCAACTCACCGTCACCGTCGGAGTCGCCACCCGCCTCCCCCTTGGCAGCAGACTTCTTCGGCTTCGACTCAGCCGCGAAGGCGTCGCTCGGCAGGACGGTGACGATCAGCACCGAAGCCACGAAGGCCGCCAACAGGGCGAACACCAGGCGTGACAAACGGACACCAGTACGGGTGAAGTACAGATTCATGCGGACGCGCTTCCTTAAAGACTGTCTGTCACCCTGTCAGAAAGTCGAGTCCCCAAACCGAAGCGTCTGAACGGAACCTAAGAAAACCCAATAACAACAATAAAAAATATGAGTCCACATAGCGAGATGCCATCGCAATAGGACGAAGATCTCGGCGGTTTTGTGTCAAAAACCGGACGCCATCGACCTGAAATCGCCGAAATGTTGGCCGGGGCTGGTTAGCCGGCCGGGCGGACGAGCGGGGCTCGTGATGTCAACGGGGCGGCCTTCAGCGCTAGCGAGGCCAGCTTGTCGCCCTTGGCGTAGGTTGCCGCGGCGATGACATCGCCCTTGGGGCGCAGCACGAGGTAGGCCGCACCTTTGTCGGGTGCCGTGAAACCTTGCGTCGTACCGGCCGGGATCGTGACGGTCGTGATCTTGAGGGGCTTCATCGCGGCATCGAATCCCTGCACCTCCACCGTGGCGCCCTTGGCCGGCGCGGTCAGCAGGAGCCGCGGCATCCCGCTGTCGGCACCGACATCGACCGGTACAACCGTCGGCCCCGACAGCACCGGTGTCGACTCGGCGTAGGCGTAGTCCTTATTGGTCGGGCTCATCCGCACCGTGGTCGAGACCGGCTGATCCGAGGTGATGCGTAGAGCCTGCTCGTCGGTGCCGGCCGACTTGGGCACCGTGACGACTTTCAGCTTCCCTGCCTCGACCTGAATGCTCTCAAGCCCGGTAGGACTCAATGTGCCCTTGCGCCCGATGACATTGACCTTGACTCGCGCGGTCGCCTTCCCGGGATTAAGCACCAGCAGCGTACGGCCGGAGGAACCCTCGACGAGCCCGCCCACGACCTGATCACGAGTCGGTACCTGCGTGGCCGAAACCGGCTCGGTACCCCGATATGTTGCGGTCGACGTGTCATTGGCCACGACCGAAAGCGCGCCCTGGCGCCGGTGCACCTTGACGGCCAACTCCCGCTCTCCCGCAGCAAGGGCATCCAGTCGGATGCGCCGCACTGACTGCGGTTCGATCACGATTCCTTCGCTGTCGAATCCCTCGATCTCGCCGTCCGGGCCCCACAGCGTGACGTCCACCGCGGCGTTCGTCTCGCCGAGGTTAGTCAGGATCAGCGTCGAGAAATGCTTGCCACCCGAACCCAGCCCGAGGAACCAGGCATCGTCGACGACACCTGGGCAATCGCCGACCACCAGACCGCCACCGCCGGACGCCGGCGCAGTGCCCGCGAAGTAGCCCACGGCACCGGTCGAGCGTCCACGCTGCTGCACGATGACACCGGTGCCGTCGACGACCGCCTGCTGCCACGCCGCGGGATCACCCAATGCCGGGTCATCTGTATTGCCCGGCAGTGCCGTGGCGGTGCGGGACGTGCCCGCCGTGACCTGTCCGGACGCCACCGTGATGACCGAGCCTGCCGGGCACGCATAGGTCGACTGTGACACCGCGACGGTGCGCGTCGGCGTCGGAGCCGCTTCATCGTCGGGGTTGACGGCCCAAGCCGCAAGCACGAGTAGGACCGCCGCCAGCGGGAAGACCGCTCCCTTGAAGTCGTTCATGGCGCGACCTCTTCCGCGGGTTCGGCGCCGGTCGCCGCGCCACGACGTCGGACCGGAAGCGACAGCACGATCGCGACGATCCAGATCAGGATCTGCAGACCCATCACGACCCGGTGCCACCAGGGGGCGGTTGCCCCATCGTCTGCCGGTTCGTCGACGAGCGTCCAGACCTGGGCGCCGGGCTGATCGCTACCGGACGGCGACACCCCCGGTGCCGTGCCGATGCGCCGGGTCAGTTCGGGATCGGCGTCCGGCGCGTAGATCGCCGAGATTCCCTGAGCTGTGAGGGCCTCGACATCGCGTGCGGTCGGTTGGGCCAGCAGACGCCGGACGACCGTCGACATGCGTTCGGTCGCGGCCGTTGTCGGCGTGGCCGCTTCCTGACCGAGGAACGGTCCGGCCCCCGCTATCACGCGGTAGTCGATCGCATCGTCGATCGTGCCGGTCAGAATCAGCGTGTCTCCGGGCCGGTCAGCCAGGAAAACCGGGATCGACTCGACCCGATCATCGTCGATCGGTCCCGAGGAACCGTCCTTGAGCCACCAGCCCGCCGAGGCGACCGGCAGGATCAGCGCGACCACGATCGCGGTGACAAGCGCAGCGCGTGGCCAGTCGACCGTCGCGGGGAATGCGAGCAGGACGGCGGTCAACAACGCACCGATCCACACACCGGTCGGCACTCCGACCCACGGCGCGACCGAGGCCTGACCGGCACCGGCCGAGAAAGTCACGATCGTGCCGGCAAGCGCGACACCCAAACCGAGTAGCGCGACCATCCAGGCCAGATGAACGCCAGTCCGGGTACTGCGCGGCACGAGAGCCAACACCGCCAGAATCAGCAGTCCGACCGACAGCCAACCCGGAAGTCCACCATCTGTGGCACGTCCCAACACGACATCGCGGATCTCGGCGCTGCCAGGAATCGGCAGACCTGCTTCCCACCAGACCTGCCACGGACGCAACGCCCGCTGGACGAGCCACGGACCGAGCATCAGCAACGGTGTCACGAGCGCGACGACCAGCTGACGGCTGACCCAGCGGCCTTCGGAGTACCAGAGGATCAACAGACCGCCGAGACCGAGCACCAGGACGACCGGCGCGAACGCTGCGGCCACGGCGATCCAGATACCGAGTCGCAGAGCCAACTGCCAACCCGGCTGCTCCGCCAGCTGCCACGCGACGTTGACGATGATCGGTGCGATCACCAGAGCTATGACGGTGCCGATCCGGCCCTCGTTGACCGCCCCGAGCACGAAGACCGCGAGACCGTACGAGACCGCCCACACGATGCGGGGAGCGCGTTGCGGGCTGAACTGACGACCGAGCCGGTGGGCCGTCAGGGCAGCGAGCGGAACACAGAACACCATGAACGCCGTGACGACGAGACCCGGTGCGAACCACACCGGCGTCGACAAGGCCGCCACTGGAAGCACGAACAGGGCCGGTAGCGATGTGCTGGGCAAGCCGACGTCGTGCCGACGCTCGAACAGCAGGTGCCACCAGTCGCCGGCCGAGTCCGGCGCGGGCAACAGCGCGCCGCCACTCAGTGAACCGCCAAGTAGACCGCGTCCGGCGATCAGGGACAGGACCACGAGCACCAGGACGACCGTGAACCACGGACGCCGCAGGAACAGCGACGGCTGATTCTCGAGGTCGACCGCTTCGTCGGGTGCTTGATCGATGACGGTCGAACGCCGCCCGACCGTCGCGACGGCCTCCGGCTTGACCAGCGCCATCACGGTGTCACGCAGCAGATCGATCCCGTGCTGATACGGCAGCCAGAACGGCGCGAAGAGTTTGCGGATCTCCCGGTGGGACCGGCGAGACGTCCGGGCGCGACGGCGGCGCGCTTTGGCGAGCCTCAAGGGATGCAGATACGCCGACCGCAGCGCGAGCAACTCATCGCTCGCGGCCTCGGGATCCTTGCCGACGAGCTGTGCCACGACACGCAGCAGCGAACCGAAGAACAGTCGGATGTACTGCCACCAGAAACGCGACAGAGGCGTGTTGGCCAATGAGGTGTAGATCGCCGCCCGACGCTCCTCCCATCGGGGCACGTCACCGGCGGTGGCCGCACGCAGTCCGCGACGACTCGATTCGGCGTGGAAGATCACCGCAGTGGGCGCCGTGACGGTGCGATAACCCGCACGCGCCAGACGCCAACCGAAGTCGATGTCGTCGAAATACAGCGGGAGGTTAGGGTCGAAACCGTCGAGTTCGAGCCACACGTCACGGCGGATCAGCATGCCTGCAGTGTTGACCGCGAGCACATCGCGAGGCCGGTCGTGCTGGCCGGCGTCGGGCTCCCCCGTCTCCAGGCCGGTCTCGCGGGTTCCGGTCGCGGTGACTGTCAGACCGACTTCGAGCAGGCGCCGTAGCGACGGCCACTCGCGGATCTTGGGACCGACCGCAGCAATATCGGGGGCTGAGGTCGCGGTGTCGAGTAGGCCTGACAGCGTGCCCGGAAGCACCGAGGCATCGTCGTGCAGCAGCCAGATCCAGTCGGTTTCCGGGAGATCGGCCACGCCGCGACGTGCTGCTTCACCGAAGCCGGTGCCGGACGGCGCATAAGTGATGCGTTCCGCGCCGAATGAATCGCGCAGCAGATCCGCACTGCCGTCGGTCGAACTGACGTCGACGACCTGCCACGCCGTCGGCGCATAGAACATGTTGCTGAAGGACGCTAGAACTTTGGGCAGCCAGCGCGCTCCGTTGTGCGAGACCAGAACAGCTCCGACGGTGGGAGGATCGTCGAGCCAATGGCGCGTCGCTTCGATCTCGTCCACAGGGCCTAACCCTAGTGGACGAGCAAAGAGCCCGTTTACGCTCGCTTTTTGAGTTTGCGCCGTTCACGCTCGGACAGGCCACCCCAGATACCGAAACGCTCATCGTGCGCCAAGGCATATTCAAGGCATTCTCCACGCACATCGCACGTCAGGCAGACCCGCTTGGCCTCACGTGTCGACCCGCCCTTCTCAGGGAAGAATGACTCGGGGTCTGTCTGAGCGCACAGAGCACGCTCCTGCCACATGAGTTCTTCGTCGACCTCTTGTGGGATCCCCAATTCGAATGACATAGATGAAATTACAGTCCTGTGGTGTCTCACATGTCAAGCCGGAAGGCAAGATTGTCGAAATCTCCGGCGTGTCGGCCCGCTGTGTAGGAGGGCTGGGAGCGACACGACACAATGGCACCCATGCGGATCACGCTCATCAGCGGCGCCGACGGCGTTGACTTCACTCACTCCTTGGCCACCTGTCTGTCCCCCGACGACGAGCTCGTCGTCATCGCCCCGACGGTACGCGGGCACATCAGCGCGGGTCTCCAGGCCAGCCCTGACCTCGACGCTCTGTCGGCACCAGCCGGAACAACCCCGACATACGCGACGGCGGACTCGCTCGACGCAATCGGTTACGTCCCCAGTTGGCAACGTGCGAGCGATCAGGCCATCGCGGCCCGCATCGTCCGCACCGATCTCGCAATGAACGGCACCCCGTTGACCGATGCCACCATCGCCGCAGCCGTGCGGGCAAAGCTTCCGTACCGCCTGGTGCCGATGTGCGAGGAGCGCGCCGAGTTCCGCGTCGTCATCGGCACGGACGAGCCGCGCGCGATCCACATCGAGGAGTACCTCCACGATCCGGCCGGGCTGGACGTGACCCAGCTGCTACTCGTGGCCGATCAGATCTCGGTTTCGACGGCGGTGTCGCAGGCGCTTGCCAGCACGGACGTTCTGGTGCTCGGCCCGTCGAGCCGCACCTTGGCAATCGACCCGGTGCTGCGCACTCCCGGTTTCCGCGATCTGATCCGCACGGACCTACCGGTGTTGATCACGCGGTACGACGACCCGACGCCTGCCGATCTCGTCAGGATCGCGGGGCTGAGCGAGCCCGATCCCGGAAGTCCACGCCCCGTCGCGGCGGACGCAGCCGACGTGCTCGCACTGGCGCGGGAGCTGGCAGCGTGACAACTCTCGACCAGCTGCTGCGCGTGAGCCGCGATCCATCCCAGCCGCTCCTGACCTACTACGACATGTCGACCGGCGAGCGGATCGAGCTCAGCACAACCACGACCGCGAACTGGGTCGCCAAGACCAGCAACTTCCTGGTCGACGACCTCGATGCTGAGCCGGGCACACGCATTCGCATCGGGCTGCCGAGCCACTGGCTCACATCCGTGTGGATCCTGTCGGCCTGGAATGTCGGTGCCGCCGTCGTCGACTCGTCAGCCGATATCGGGCTCAGCGGGCCAGAGCTCGTCGCAGAGGAAGAACACCGAGTCGCGGCATCGCTTCGTCCGTTCGGTGGACGGTTCGTCGATCCGCCGCCGGGCTTCCTCGACCTCGGCGTCGAAGTGCCGGGCCACGGCGACTACTTCGCAGCGCTCGATCCGCCCGAACCGGCGACGCTGGCACTCGACCTGGGCAACGGACCCCAAACGCATCAAGACGTCCTGCAGACCGCTTCGCCGACGTCGGAACGACTCGTCGTCGGGGCCGGGTCGTTGGCTCGCGATGCGTCGCTGCTGGTCAACGCATGTCTTGGCAGCGGTTCGCTGGTCATCGTGACCTCCGCTACACCTGAGGAGATCGCCCGTGTGGCGGCACAAGAGGGCGGCCGAATCAGTTAGGCGATCCACTACACTCAACGGGGCTGCTGCGGGGTCCACCACCCCGACCCGGACCTCCTGAACAGTAGGGACACAAGACGAAATGACAACTGCCGAGGACGCGGCGCGCGCAGGCCTGATCAAGGTCGGCGGACGCCCCTCGCTCTTTGACTATGTCGCCGAGGTCTGGCGACGTCGAACGTTCATCTATTCGATGGCCCGGTTCAAGATCGAGTCCGAGAACCAGCAGAACTCGCTGGGCATGCTCTGGGTCATCTTGAAGCCGCTGCTGAATGCCATCGTCTACGGCGCGGTGTTCGGCTTCCTGATCGGAACCCAGGGACGTCCGCAGTATTTCGTCGAGTTCTTGATCATCGGCGTCTTCGTGTTCGAGTTCTTCGCCCAGTCGTGGACGGCCGGTGGCAAGGCCATCACGAGCAACGCCGCCCTGGTACAGAGTCTGGCGTTCCCCCGCATGGTGTTGCCGTTGGCGGCAGTCACGCAACGTTTCCTGCAGTTCTTGCCGACCATCGCGATCTTGTTGATATTCCTCCTGGTCATGGGTCACACCCCCAACTGGGAGTGGCTGCTCATAGTCCCCCTGATGGCGCTTTTCTACGTGTTCAACGCCGGATTGGCGTTGGTCACGGCGCGGCTCTCGGTGCACTGGCGCGATCTGAACAACTTCCTGCCGTTCCTGACCCGTTTCGTGTTCTACACCACCGGAATCTTCTTCAGTGTCGAACAGCGCTTCGGTCCGGACGCCAACGGCGGAGGCACTCCCTGGGTCGTGACGTTGAGCAACTGGCAGCCGGTCCACCAGTTCCTGAGCCTGGCCCGAGCCTGCCTGCTCGAGGGCCCCGGTTACACCATGAGTTCGAGCTTCTGGATCGCCGCCTCCGCATGGTCCATCGGCCTGTTCGTCGTCGGGGTCTGGTTCTTCTGGCGTGCCGAAGAGAGGTACGGACGTGTCGACTGATCCGCACTCCCTGTCCCCCGAACCCGTCGAGCCCATCGAGACCCGTCGTCCCGTGGTGATCGTCGACAATGTGCACGTCGAGTACAAGGTCTTCGCGACCGGCAAGCGACCCACCGCCGCGGATCGCCGCAGTCTCAAACTGCGTGGACGCGGCAAGCAGATGCGCACCGTGCACGCTCTCAAAGGCATTTCGTTCACAGCCTACGAAAATGACTCGATTGGCGTCATCGGCACCAACGGTTCTGGCAAGTCGACGCTGATGCGTGCGATCGTCGGGCTGACCCCGGCGAGCCAGGGCGCGATCTACGCCCAGTCGCGTCCGAGCCTTCTGGGAGTCGGAGCGGCGCTCATGAAGGACCTGTCAGGCGACCGCAACATCATCCTCGGCGGACTCGCGATGGGCTTCACGATGGAGGAGATCGAGGAGAACTACGACGACATCGTCTCGTTCGCCGGTCTCGAGAAGTTCATCGATCTGCCGATGCGCGCCTACTCCTCGGGCATGACCGCCCGACTGAAGTTCGCGATCGCCAGCGTCAAAACCCACGAGATCTTGATCGTCGACGAGGCCCTCGCGGTGGGTGACCGGACGTTCCGGCAGCGCAGTGAGGCCCGGATCCGTGAGATCCGCGACAACGCCGGCACGGTGTTCTTGGTCAGTCACTCCATGAAGTCGATCAAGGACACCTGCAGCCGGGTCATCTGGCTCGATCAAGGCACCTTGATCATGGATGGCGACCCCGACGAGGTCATCGCCGCGTACCACAAAGCCCAAGACAAATAGGCCGGGCGACGACGACCCGACCATAGGCCGAGCGAGCGCAGCGAGCGAAGGCATGAGCCCAGGCGAAGCCTGGCAGCGGTGAGGAAGGAGCCGCGCTCAGCAGCTGCCTTTCAGGTCGTCGGAGTTGTTGGCGGCTCGGCCTGAGGTGTCTTTCTTGACACCCGGCGTCGGCGGTGAGGCGACGCCCTCGGACTTGTCGATCGCCTTCTGGATTGCAGCGTGGATCGCATCGAAATCGGGAGTCACGGTGTTGAACTTCGGCGGCACGATCGAGACCGTACGGATCTTGTTGCCACGTGACTTCAGCGCAAGGTCGGCGAATTGGCCGAGTTCCTTGCGCGGGATCGTGGTGCTCAACAGCTCCTTGCCCGATTTGGCGATCTGGGTCGCATTGGTCAGCACCTTGGTCGGACTCAACTGATCGGCCATTGCGGCCATGAGGCACTTCTGCCGGCCCATGCGCGTGTAATCGTCCGACTGCACCCGGCTGCGGGCATACCAGAGTGCCTGCTGGCCGTTGAGCTTCTGCTTGCCCGGCTCGATGTAGATCTGCTTGTAGGCATCGTCGTGGCCGAACATCGCGATGCGGTCCTTGACGTCCATCTCGACGCCGCCGACGGCATCGACCAGACCCTTGAAGCCGTTGAGATTGACCATGATGAAGTAGTTGATCTTGAGGTTGGTCACACCTTCAACCGCGTCGATCGTCGCATCGAGACCCGGGTCCTTGCTCTTGGGATACAGATCCGCGCGGTTCGCGGCGGTCGTGTGCACCGCGTTCAGGAGGCACTCGGAGCCGCAGTTGAACCCGTAAGGATACAGCTGGCGCATCGGCGAACCCTTGGAGAACGGGACGTTCTGCAGATTGCGCGGCAACGAGACCAGGACGACCTTGCCGGTGTCGGCATCGATACTCGCCACGACCAACGTGTCTGGCCGGATGCCCGTTCGATCCGCCCGTGCGTCCGATCCGACCAGCAGGATGTTGTAGCGGCCCTTGAGCGGCGCGGAGACCTTCGTCTCGGGGAAGACCGTCTTGACGACGCTGCGCTGCACCTCGATCAGCTGAGAGGCGAACGCCGTCGACCCGGCAACGCTGCCGACGATCGCGACGTTGACGATCGTGATGACCGCGCCCCGCACGAACGTCAGCCTGAACGGCGAGCCGAGTCGGCAGGCATCGATGAACAGCGCGACCCACAGCAGCGCCACAACGACCATCGCGACGCGCACCCCGAACAAGATGTCGGGATCGGTGAACCAGGTCAGCACCTGCGCTCGATCGGTTCGCAGCTTCCAGTACAGGAAACCCGCTGCACCAAGCACGCTGACCCAGGCCAGCACGGCAGTCCAGCCGATGAGCTTCTTGCCCAGGGCGATCTGGGCCGAACCCGGCACCACGATCGTCATCAGACACAGCGCGAGGGCGCGCCGGAATCGGACTCGCGGCGAGTCGAGATGACGATCCTGATAGCCGCGGCCCAGGAGACTCGCGCGATGCGACATGTTCCCTCACGATGATGCGGCCGATGTTGAAAACCATTATGGATGATGCCCCCATGGCGCGTCAGCGATAGGGCAGGGATCTCAGCCTCTACTCAGGCCGAATGATCAGCAGTCCGCACCCAGATCGCTGCTTTGGTTGGCTTCGAGCGGATTCTTGTCGTCCTTGTCCTTCGGCATCGAGAGCTTGGCGGCGGCAATCGCGCTCTTGGCCTCAGAATTGCCTTCGGACTTCTCGATGGCCTTGCTGATCATGCGCCGGATCTTCGGATAGTTCGGGTTGCCGGTGTAGACGACCGGGGGCACCAACGAGACCGACGAGATCTTCTGCGACTTGGCCTTGAGCGCCAGATCGGCGAAGACGTCGAGGTCTTGACGCGGAATGCTCGTCGTCAACATCGTCTTGCTCGAGTTCGCGATCTTGTTGACGTTGAGCAGAACCTTCTTGGGGCTGAGTTGCTGGACCATGGCGTTCATGACGCACTTTTGACGTCCCATGCGGGAGAAGTCGTTGTTCTGAACCCGGCTGCGCGAGTACCACAGCGCCTGATCGCCAGTGAGCTTCTGCTCCCCTGCCTCGATGTATCCACGGATGGGTGAACCGATCCCGCCGATCGCGGTTCGCTCCCGCACATTCATCTCGACGCCGCCGACCGCATCGATCAGCTTCGCGAAGCCCTTCATGTTGACCATCGCGTAGTAGTTCATCTTCAGGCCCGTGATCTCCTCGACCGCGCCCATCGTGGCGTCCATGCCGGGATTCTTCTTGCCGAACTTGTCGGCATGGTCATTGGCCCAGGTATTGACCGCGTTGAGGTAGTTACCCTCGCCGGTGAACCCGTCCGGGAACTCCTTGTCCATGACCGAGCCGGCCGGGAACGGGACGTCTTCGAGGTTGCGCGGCAATCCGATCAGCACTGCGCGACCGGTGTCCTTGTCGATACTTGCGACAGTCAGCGAATCCGGACGCACGCCAGAACGATCCGGGCCGGAGTCACCGCCGAGCAGCAGGACGTTATAGCGTCCTTCGGCAGGCCCGGACGTCGTGCCCGACGCGAAGACAGTGCCGATCGAGGAATTGGCTGTGCTGACCATGTGCGCCGCGAACAGCATCACGGCTGCCGTGACGAAGCACAGCACACTGTTGAGGCCCGTCGTCCACAGGCGATGATGGCGGCGCATCTCGAGCGGACGTCCCAGCCGCCAGGCGTCGATCATGAGGGCGACCCACGCGAAGGCGCCGAGGATCAGCACCCATCGGCCGATCGTCAACGGGGTCGACGACTCCAAGGTCATCGACAACAGCGTCTGGCGCGAGGTCAGTGCGACGAGCACAACGCCAGCGCCGACGGCCAGGAAGCCGAGCCAGACCCGGATCGCGATGTGGCCGATCCGCTTGTTGCCGGCCACGAGCTGTGCCGAACCAGGCATCACGAGCGTCATCGCCATGAGGGTCAGGCCGCGGCGGAACTGGATCCGTGCAGAGGTGTCGGCCGGGCTGGCATAGGAGCCACCCAGGACACTGGAGCGAACGTCAGACATGAAGTCCTCGCAAATGGGGAAGGAGCTGAGGCGATCTCAGTATCCCCACAAACTCTCAATCAAAGGTTGAGGGCGCGCCGTGACCCGGCAGCATTTTCCGAGACCTTCACGGCGCTTGCTGCGCGATGGCCTGCGAGCCGTCCGGTACCGTCTTCGGCATGTCAGACGAGCGCCCCCAGGGCAACTATGGGTGGCTGTACGGCCAGGACGAGCCGACCCGGGCAATGACTCCGCCCCCACCCCCGGGAGATCTCCCGCCGCCCAACCTCCCACCGCCGGGCAAACGTCCGACCGCGGGCGCGACCCCGCCGGACAAGCCGAAGAAGCGCAAGACCAAACGCCGTGTGGTCGGGATTCTGGTACTGGCGTGGATCGTGTTCCTGGTCGCGGTGCCGATCTGGGCCTGGGGCAAGATCGACAAGGTCGACGCCTCCCCCGCGACCGGTCGCCCTGACGATCAGCCCGGAACGACCTATCTGCTCGTCGGCTCCGACAGTCGGCGAGGTCTGACCAAAGCCGAGCAAAAGGAGCTGTCGACCGGCGGTGACGGAGGTGGCCGCGGTCGCACCGACACCATCATGTTGCTGCACACCGGCAGCGGTCCCAGCGTGCTGATGTCGCTGCCGCGCGACTCCATCGTCGATATTCCAGGCTACGGCCGGACCAAGATCAACGCGGCCTATGCGTACGGCGGACCCAAACTGCTGGTCCGCACGATCGAGAAGAACACTGGCATCCGAGTCGACGACTACATCGAGGTCGGTTTCGGCGGGCTCGTCAAGGTTGTCGACTCGCTCGGCGGGGTCGAGATCTGCCCCAAGAAGGATCTGAAAGACAAAGACTCCGGACTCGACGTCAAGAAGGGCTGCCAGAACGCCGACGGCAGGACCGCACTGGCTTACTCGCGCAACCGGCATTCATATGCCAGCCAGGACATCCAGCGGGTGCAGAGCCAGCGCGAGGTTCTCGGTTCGATCGCGTCAAAGGCCAAATCACCGTGGACGATCCTCAACCCGTTCCGCTATGTCAGTGTCGCCAAGGGCGCTTCCGGCTCGCTGACGATCGGCGACGATGTGAGCCCTATCGCGCTCGGCAAGTTCGCGTTGTCGTTGTCGGCGGCGATGGGTGGCAAGGGTCTCAACTGCACCGTCCCGCTTCAGGACTTCGCGGTCAACTGGGACGCCGAACGCGCGCCGCAGATGTTCGAATACATCAAGGCCGACCAGACCGACAAGATCGGCTCGCTGTGCACCAAGGACGGCCTGCCGAAGAGTTGAGTCCCCCACGATAGATTTGCGGACATGACTTCTGTGGAACACCCCGGCGCCTACGCGTACGGCATCGCGACCCTGACGGCCGACGGCACCGTACTCGACGTCTGGTACCCCGAACCGCGTCTCGGCGCCGCGCCCTCGAGCTATCCCGAACCTGCCGAGCTGACAGCATTGACGGGTGACGACGAGGTCCGCCAGGTCGTCAAGGTCGTCGTGCACACCGAGATCGCCGATCTGCAGCAGGCGCCCGTCGATGCCTACGACGTGTGGCTGCGGCTGCACCTGCTGTCGCACCGGCTCGTGAAGCCCCACGGCCTCAACCTCGACGGGCAGTTCGGCCTGATGACAAATGTCGCCTGGACCTCGATCGGCCCGTGTGCCGTGACGGGCTTCGAGAGCACCCGCGCCCGCGCCCGCGCAGCCGGCCTCAACGTGCAGGTCACGAGCATCGACAAGTTCCCCCGCATGACCGACTACGTCCTGCCGACCGGTGTGCGTATCGGCGATGCCGACCGGGTGCGCCTCGGCGCGCATCTGGCCGAAGGCACGACCGTCATGCACGAAGGCTTCGTCAACTTCAACGCCGGAACCCTCGGGGCGTCCATGGTCGAGGGGCGGATCTCGGCCGGCGTGGTTGTCGGTGACGGCTCCGATGTCGGTGGCGGCGCCTCGATCATGGGCACGCTGTCCGGCGGTGGCAAGGAAGTCATCAGCGTCGGCGAGCGCTGCCTGCTCGGTGCCAACTCAGGTCTCGGCATCTCATTGGGCAATGACTGCGTCGTCGCTGCCGGGGTCTACGTGACCGCGGCCTCGAAGGTCACGACCCCCGACGGCAACGTCGTCAAGGCCGTTGAGCTCTCGGGCCAGGACGGAATCCTGTTCCTGATCAACAGCGAGACCGGCGTACTCGAGGCTCGTCCCCGCGGCGAGCGCACCGGTATCGAACTCAACGCCGCGCTGCACGCCAACTAGTCGGCATCGGCTTGAGATTTCGCTGGTTCGTCGTCCTGGGGCTCGTCGCGGCCTCGGTGCTGGTGGCGACAACCCTGCGTGATCGCACCCCGTCCCGCGCGGAGTACTGCGTCGCGGAGGTCGGTGACGTCCGCGCGCAGGTCGACCTGGAGCAGGGCCAGTGGAGCGCCCTGATGGCAGCGCTGGCCCAGCGCCGGGGTCTACCTCCACGCGCCACCACGATCGCGATTGCGACCGCGTTCCAGGAGTCGAAGATCCACAACATCGACTACGGCGACCGCGACTCCATCGGCCTGTTCCAGCAGCGCCCCTCGCAAGGCTGGGGATCGGTCGAGGAGATCCTCGATCCGCACTACTCGATCGGCAGGTTCTACCAGGCGCTCGCCAACGTCGACGGCTATGGCGAGATGAAGATCAACGACGCTGCGCAGCTCGTGCAACGTTCGGGCTTCCCGCACGCATATGCCCAGCACGAGCCGTACGCGCGGGCACTGGCCTCAGCGCTCCGCGGCTACAGCCCGGCGAAGTTCACGTGCCAGATCAACCCGCGTGGCACCGGCAGCACCAAGCGCGTCGCAGAAGATGTCGCGCTGGCGTTCGGCGACATCGCGGTCGACCGTCAGGGCGACGATGCCCGCTACCCGCTGAAAGGCAAGGCCGGCGACGTCAAGGCCCGCGGCTGGGCATTGGCGCACTATCTCGTCGCCAATGCGGCCAATCTACGGATCCACAGAGTCTCGTTCGGTGGACGCACCTGGAGCTCGACGGCCTCGCACGAAGGCTGGCGCAAGAACCCCGACGCGCTCAAGACCGAAGTGCTGGTCACGACCAACTAGCGCTGGGCCAGTTAAGACAGACGCGCCACAGCTGCGGCGATCCGCTCGTCGGTCGCGGTGAACGCGACGCGTACATGCTGTGCCCCGGCGGTGCCGTAGAACTCGCCTGGCGCCGCCAGGATGCCCCGCTCAGCCAGCCAGGCGATCGTGTCACGGCAGGGCTCGTCGCGGGTCGCCCATAGGTACAGGGCGCCCTGGGAGTGATCGACCCGGAAGCCGGCACCCTCGAGGGCTGCACGAAGATCCGTTCGGCGGGCCGCGTAGACCTCACGCTGGACCTCGACATGCGAATCGTCGGCCAGGGCGGCCGCCATGGCGTGCTGCACAGGCGTGGGAAGCATGAATCCCAAGTGCTTGCGCACCGCGAGCAACTCGGAGACGACTGCTTGGTCGCCGACCACGAACGCATCGCGGTAGCCGGCGAGATTCGACCGCTTCGACAACGAGTGCACTGCCAGGAGGCCGTCGAAACTTCCTCCGCAGATCTCAGGGTGCAGAACCGAGTAGGGCTCGTCTTCCCAGGCGAACTCCAGATAGCACTCGTCAGAGACCAGCAAGGCGCCACGTTCACGGGCGAACTCGACCACCTTGCGCAGGTGGTCGGGGCCGAGGATACGTCCGTGCGGATTGGCCGGGGAGTTGATGTAGATCAGGCTCGGCCTTCTCGGGCCGATCGCCACGGTCGAATCCGCGGCCAGCACCTCGCAACCGGCGTACTTGGCACCCACCTCGTACGTCGGGTAGGCCAGCTCGGGGATCACGACCAGATCGTCGGCGCCGAGGCCCAACTGGCTCGGCAGATTCGCGATGAGCTCCTTCGAGCCCACCGTCGGCAGAACCTGCGTGGCACTCAGACCTGTGATCCCGAACCGGCGCTCACACCAGTCGACAGCGGCCTGCCGCAGCGACTCGGGGCCGTACACAGTCGGATAGCCGGGCGAATCCGCCGCAGCGATCAGCGCCTCACGCGCGACTGACGGCGTCGGATCGACCGGCGTGCCGATCGACAGGTCGACGATGCCGCCGGAATGCGCCGCAGCACGCGCCTTGGCGTCCGTCAGCGTGTCCCACGGGAACTGCGGGAACCGAGCCGAGACCTGGCCCATCGACGCGTTCTATTCCTGGTTCTGCGGGGGCAGCGCCGCGATGATCGGGTGATCCTTGTCGATCACGCCGAGCTTGGCAGCACCACCGGGCGAACCCAGGTCGTCGAAGAAGTTGACGTTGGCGTCGTAGTACTCCTTCCACTCCGGCGGAGTGTCGTCTTCGTAGAAGATCGCCTCGACGGGGCAGACCGGCTCACATGCACCGCAATCGACGCACTCGTCGGGGTGGATGTAGAGCATGCGATTGCCCTCGTAGATGCAGTCCACGGGACACTCATCCACGCACGCCCGGTCCTTGAGGTCGACACATGGCTGGGCGATCACGTACGTCACGGGTTTTCTCCTTCGGCGAACTCACCCCAGTATCTCGTCTAGGACGACGACACCGGAGGTCAGGTCTGCCTAAACGGCATGGAACTCTTGTGTCATGACTCTAGATGGTGTGGCGCTCGGTTCGCGCATCGTTGTCCGGCATGAGACAGGTCGTGTCGGACCCAGCGGCGGACCGGAGATGACCGACGTCATCGGGCATGTCCGATCCGTCGATCCGTCGTCGGTCACGGTCGAGCATCGCAGCGGCCGTCTCGTCACCGTCGCACGCGGCAGCATCGTGAGTTGGAAGCCGGTTCCAGAGCGGGCCGTGCGACGTCGACGCGCCGTCGCGGTCAGCGCCGAGCAACTGATGCAGATCGCATCCCTTGGCTGGCCGGCGATCGAATCGGTGCCGCTGGGCGACTGGGAGTTGCGGGCCTCGGGCGGATTCACCGGCCGGGCAAATTCGGTCGCAGCGGCAGGTTCCCCCGACATGCCCTTCGCGGATGCGCTCGTCGAGGTACGCGGTTTCTACGAACGACGCGATACGACATCGCTGGCGCAGGTTATCGTCGGCTCGGATCAAGATCGATCCTTCGCAGCCGCCGGATGGGTCGAACTCGACGGATATCACGGCGGCGCAGTCGTCCAGGTCGCCGATCTGGCAGCCTCGTACACCGCAGATCCCGACGCGCGTGTCTCTCCCACTGCCGACGACGCCTGGCTCGCCAACTACGGCCGCGTGGACGACGTGCTCGCGGCCCGGGCCGTCATGGAAGGTCCCTCGCAGGTCGCCTTCATCTCGATCGGCTCCCCGACGATCGCGATCGGGCGCGTCGTCGCGACAGGAGAGTGGGCGGGTCTGTCGGCCGTTGAAGTCCGCCCCGAACACCGCCGCCAGGGACTGTCGCGACGCATCGTCGAAACGTCCTTGGCCTGGGCCGTCGAACACGGTGCCGACAAGGCCTACCTGCAGACGATGCGGACCAACACCGCGGCGCTGGCGCTGTACGCGCCGTACGGATTCGTCGACCACCACGACTACGTCTACCGCCACCCCCCGCTCGCGAGTCACCAAATTGCCGTCCATGAGTCACTTAATTACGTACCGCGAGAACGCAGGTGACTCGCGGTACGTAATTAAATGACTCGCGAGCGTTAGTTGTCGGACTTGGGTTTGGGTTTCTTGCCGCAGATGACGTGATCGGCTGCCTGGTAGTTGGCGGTGTCGGTCTCGGTCTTGACCTTCTTGCCGTCCTTGTAGAACATCCGGTAGATGTCGATGTCGAAACCGGTGATCGGCGCCTGCGGAACACACTGCGGCGTGTCGTCGTACTGCGTACCGGGCGCCCGGTAATTGCGGCGTTCGGACTTGCCGGCCTCGATCTTGTCCCAGACTTTGGTACTCCACAGCTCCACGTGCGTCTTGCCCGACGACGACGGAGTGCTCTTCTCGACGTAGGCCCGGATCAAGACTCCGTACTTCGTCGGATTCTTGAACTTCAGATCGAGGCTTCCGTAGTAGACCGTCGCTTCACGGCCGACCGGATAACGATCGATGTAGAACGCGTGTGGATGATGCTCGACATCGTCCATACCGCCGAAGAAGCCGGCGTTGTAGGTCGTGGTCACCACCTGCGAGACACCACCGCCGAGCTCCTCACGGAAGACCCCGCCGTTGATGACGGTACCCGTGACGAAACCGTTGGCGACAGTACGTTCGCCCACGGTGTCGTTGAAGCTGAACGTCTCGCCGGGTTTGACGATGATCCCGTTGATGAGCTCAGCTCCACGGGACTGGTTGATGTTGCGGTATTCGGCATAGGGGAACTCAGTCTTGCCCTGACCGATCTTCTCGGTGATTTTGAGTGCCTTTGCGTCAGCCGTGGTGAACTCCGGCTCGACCACCTTGGCCTCGACCTCGAGCGACCGGGCTTTGCCGGTCTGGGTCAGCACCGTGACGAGCCTGGTCGCCATCTCCTGGGGCTGGAGCCCGACACCTTCCTTGCCTGGAACCACAACGGGCTTGTTGTTCTGGATCTTGACCGTCGCGTCGACAGCTTTCTTGCCGATTCCGGTCGTGGAGTCGGTCAGGGGCTTGGCGAGCTTCTTGGCGTCGAGATTGAGCTTCAGCAGGCCGCCCTCCACCTGGACGGTCAGCGCCGGCGCGTAGGCCGAAACGGGCAGTGAGACCTTCTTGTCACCGACGACGAGTGTGACCGGACCGCTGACGGCGGGCTCTGCCAACGTCTTCATGGCATCGGCGAGACCTGCCGAATCGACCGCCGGCTCAACGTCGACCGTCGGCACTTTGATGGGTTTGTCGCTGACGAGGTAGGACGTCAGGATCGCGGTCTGCGTGTCGGACTTGGACACGACTCGGCCGGCTTTGGGCTCGCGAGGGACAGGCTTGCCCTTCGCGAACGTAATCTGCGACTCGACGACCTCCTTGTCGACCGACTCGCTGATCGTCGTGATGGCGCTCCGTAGGTTCTCGGCGTCGAAGTCGAACGCCAAGTCGGTCTCCTGTCTGCCGGAGACCAGAGCGACCATGTCGCGTGGATCCCAGCTGCGTTTCGCACCGGCCTGCTCGACCGATTGCTGGGCGTCAAGCACGAGACCGATGTCGCGAGGCTTGATCTGGAACGTCTTCTTGCCGTGGGTCAGATCAATCGGTTTGCCGGCCTGGGGCTCAAGCGCATCCTCCAAGGCCGTGCGGGCCGCGTCGGGGCTCTTACCGCCGACATCGATCCCGCCGATCGTGGCGTCGGCCGGCAACCGCGTCCCGGTGAGGAAGTAGCCGGCGACATACGCCGCTCCCACCAGCACGACGGCACCGAGAAGAACTCGGCGCCCGCGCCGGCGCTTGGGCTTCTTCGCCACCTCTACGGGCTCCTCATCGCGTTGATCTGTGTGTTGTTCGAAGGGTTCGTCACGGGGCTCATCGGAGACCGCCCCTGCCGGCACGACAATCTCCTCGACGGCGTCCTCGACCTCGGGTTCGACGTCGCCGTCGTCATCCAGCTCGTCGCCGTCCTCATCCTCGCTGTCTTCGTCCTCCGGGGCCTCATCGGAGTAGGCGCCGTCGTCGGATGCGACCGTCTTGGGCTCTTCGGGCTCGGAGTCGAGGTCGAGCTCATCGCTTTCGACAACCAGGCCTGGTTCGGCCTGCTGGTCGGGCTCGGCGGAATCCTCGGGCTTGCTGGACTCAGTCGGTTCTTCGGGCTTGTCAGTCATGGGCCGCCCTCATAGACAGTCTTCTCCGAGTCGGGACGCCGCACGATCGTGCCGTAGTGCGAACGGTAATACAACAGCGGGTCGTCGAGGTCTTCGCGGACGCCGGCGCCGGTGACCACACCCATCAGGACAGTGTGGTCCCCGCCGTCGATGACGGTCTCGGTCTCGCATTCGAGCCAGGCCAACGACTGATCGAGCAACACGACACCCGATTCGCCGCGATGGTGCGCGATACCGTCGAACTGACTGTGCAGCGGGCGCCCTTTGTGCGCGAACCACGCGGACGCCGCCATGCCCTCCTCGGCCAAGATGGAAATGCCCCAGAGCTTGCTGTCGAGGACCGCATCGTGGAACCGGCTCGACTTGTGCGAGCACACCAGAACGAGTGGCGGATCGAGCGAGACAGATGTGAAGGCACTGGCCGTCATGGCGTGATCGACGCCGTCGAGAACCGTGGTCACCACCGTCACACCGCTCGCGAACCGGCCCAGAGCCCCTCGAAAGTCGCTCTGGTCGACCGTGACTGTCATTGTCCCAGCCTAGGAGGACGCACCATTGCAAGCACGATGCCCCCCAGCGACACTCCGGTGAACACCCAACCGAGCCAGTCCGATGCGATCAGATAGCTGCCGCCCGGCGACCACTGCAAGACGAGCAATCCGGCTGCCCAACCGAGCGCGAAGCAGGCACTGCCGGTTTTCGCGAGCAGTCCGGCAGCGACCGCCACGACGTACGTCACCGCGATGGCCGACACAAGACCCCAGGGCCAGGTGACGCCGCCGGCATCCCAGACATGACGGTGCGTCACGGCTCCCAGTAGGCATATGTACAGCCCGAGGACCGCCACCACAAAGCGTCTCATCGGCTAGATCCCGGCGAACAGGTCTTCCTCATAGCCGCTGTCGCCGACCGGCCCGCGGACGCCCTTGACCAACCGGTAGAACTCCTGGCCCCAAACGACCGCGGCCATGTCCATACCGCCAGCGAAGAAGGCACCGTCTTCGGTGATCTGTGTGCGGTGCGCTTTCATGGCCGCCAATTTGGCCTGGATGTGGTCCGGTGACTCGATCAGCGCATCGAGGTACTCGTCCTCGATCGCGAACGGCGGCAGATTGTCTGGCTCCATGCCCTCGAACGTCGTCGTGTCGCCCGCATCGCGCAATGCCTGCAGCCCTTCGCGGAACCGCGAGGCCGACATCGCCATCCAGTAGATCTTGGCGATGTCCCACGCCTCGCCGAGGTCGGGTCGAAATGAGCGAGCCGCCGCGAGGTCGGCTGCATAGTGCGCGACCCGGTGGGCCTGGACGTGATCGGGGTGGCCGTAGTTGCCGAAGTCGTCGTACGTCACCAGCACCTGCGGGCGAATCTCGCGGATGATCTCGACCAAGGGCAAGGCTGCCTCGGTCAGATCGGCATGCCAGAAGGCATTGTCGTGAATCTCGTCGGCAGCCGTCGCATGGCCCTTCTCGTCCCATTTCATGCCCGAGTCGCGGAACCGGCCGGCGCCGCCGAGCAGGCGGTGATCCGTGACGCCGAGCACTGCCATCGCCTCATCGAGTTCACTCGCGCGATGCTGGCCCAATTGATCGTCCTGATCGGCTGCCAGGTACGCCAATTCCGGCACCAGTACCTCGCCCATCTCGCCCAGCGTGCAGGTCACCAAGGTGACCTGGGCACCTTCGGCGACGTAGCGGGCCATGGTGACTCCGTTGTTGATCGACTCGTCGTCGGGATGGGCATGGACAAGCAAGATCCGTCGATCGGCGAAGGTCATGAGCCAAGGCTACTGGCCTGGCACGACACATGCCGCGACCAGCTATTTGGGCCGCAGATGATTGGATCGGTGCATGACCGTGTCCTTTCCCCGTCTGGCAGCCCGTACGCTCCGCTTCACCCTCGGCATCCCGCGCAACATCACGGTGTCACCCGACGGCCGGACCGTGCGCTTCATCCGCACGCCTGACGGGGTCACACGTACCGGGCAACTGTGGGAGTTCGATGTCGAATCGGGCACCGAGACGATTCTGGTCGATCCGGCGACCTTGCTGGGCGATGACGGCGAACAGTTGTCGGCACAGGAACGGTCGCGCCGCGAGCGCAGCCGCGAATCCGCTGCGGGCGTCATCGCGTACGACGTCGACGAGACCGGCCGCTGGGCCTGCTTGACCCTCTCCGGGCAGTTGTGGGCCGTGCACCTCGGCGCCAAGGCCGTCACGGCGCTGCCGAGTGTAGGCGGAGTCATCGACCCACGCCTCGACCCGACCGGACGTCATATCGCGTACGCCTCGGACGGCGCACTGCGAATCATCGGTGTCAACGGTCAGGACGAACGCGCACTGGTCTCCCCTGCCTCCGACACCGAGGTCTGGGGGCAGGCCGAGTTCATCGCCGCCGAGGAGATGGACCGCTTCCGCGGATTCTGGTGGGCGCCAGACGGCAAGTCGTTGTTGGTCGAATGCTTCGACGACGCTGCGGTGCACACGTGGCACATCGCCGACCCGGAGAACCCCGACCGTGAGCCCGTCACCCAGCGCTACCCCGCTGCCGGGACGCCTAACAGCACCGTGACGTTGTGGCACATCTCCCTCGACGGGACGCGCACCGAGATCACCTGGGACCGCGACACCTACGAGTACCTCGGCCGGGTCACCTGGACCGCCCACGGAGCACCGCTGTTGCAGGTCCTGAGCCGCGACCAAAAGCGCTCACAGGTGCTGTCGGTCGATCTCACCAGCGGATCGACGTCGGTCCTGCGCGAATTGCATGACGATTCCTGGGTCGAACTCTCGTCGGCTCCGCGCTACACGCCAGGTGGCCGGCTCGTGACGGTCGAGGACGTCGACGGATGGCGTCGCCTCGTCGTCGACGGCACCCCCGTCACACCTGATGAGTGGCAGGTCCGCAGCATCGTGGAGACGTTCGAGGACTGCGTCGTCGCTGCCGCCTCACCAGAGCCCACCGAGATCCATATCGTCCGATTGGGATTCGACGGCACCGTGACTCCGGTCTCGGACGGTCCCGCCGTCCACAGCGCCGTCATCGGGGGCCCGACCACTGTCATCGTCCGATCCGGTCTGGAGTTCGTGGGTACGACGGTCGTGGTCCACACCGAGGACGCGAAGCCGGCCAAGATCCGCGTCGTCGCCGAGCCCGTGCCGTTCGAGCCCATCATCACGATGCTCGATGCCGGTCAACGCAAATTACGCACCGCAGTGCTGTTCCCCCGCAACCACCAGCCCGGATCGCGCCGTCTGCCGGTGCTCATGGATCCCTACGGAGGACCGCACGCCCAACGGGTCATGTCTTCGGCGCGAGCCTTCCTCGAGGCACAGTGGCTCGCCGACCAGGGATTCTGCGTCATCATCGCCGACGGGCGCGGGACGCCGGGGCGCGGGCACGCGTGGGAACGGTCCATCCGCGACGAGTTCGCGACCGTGACACTGGACGACCAGATCGATGCTCTCGCGGCCGTCGCGGCCGAATACCCCGAAGATCTCGACACCGAACGTGTCGGAATCACCGGCTGGTCGTACGGCGGCTACCTCGCAGCGCTCGCTGTCTTGAAGCGGCCGGACGTCTTCCATGCTGCCGTCTCGGGTGCGCCTGTCACGGATTGGCGGCTCTACGACACGTGCTACACCGAGCGGTATCTCGGTGATCCCGCGAGCAGCCCGGAGGTCTACGATCGCAATTCGCTGATCGGTCTGGCCCCCGAACTCGATCGACCGCTGATGTTGATCCATGGACTTGCCGACGACAATGTGGTCGCCGCACACACCCTGCGGCTCTCGTCCGCGCTTCTGGCGGCCGGGCGGGCCCACACAGTTCTGCCGCTGTCGGGAGTCACCCACATGACACCGCAGGAAGTCGTGGCCGAGAACCTCAAACTGCTGCAGGTCGAGTTCCTCAAGGACGCACTAGGAGTCTGACTTCTTCAAGCGTTTCGGCCCAGCCGGCAGGTCCAACGGCGCCGGAGTCGACCGTTCGTCGCCGGGCAGCCAGCCCCCATACACGTCTACCATCGCGATGACCCGATCGTCGAAGGGTGTGACGTGCAGGACCCAGGCACGATCTTCGGAATCGTCTTCGCCTGCGAATCCCTCACGCTCCAATGACGTTGAAAATCCCTCGGATTCCAGTGCCGCGATGAGTTCGGCGGCGTCTTCCTCGGAGTCGAAGTAAATCATCATGTCCACGATCGTATGATGGTCCGGTACGCATTCCCGATCACGAGGTCACCAGTCCGTTGAAGCTCTGAGGTCATTTCCCGCCCGCACAAGTCGATGACGACGGTGCGCGCGATTCCATCGACCTCATGGAGCGCACATGCGTGCAGCTATTTCAATCAACGACCTTCGATTCACCTGGCCCGACGGCAGCAACGTCTTCGATGGACTCGACCTCGGGATCGGCCCGGGCCGTCACGGCCTGGTGGGGCGCAACGGCTCCGGAAAGTCGACTCTGCTGAAACTCGTCGCGGGTGACCTGCCCGTCCAGTCGGGCTCGATCACCGTCGACGGGACATTGGCGTATCTGCCTCAAGATCTGACGGCTGATCCTCGTCGCACGGTGGCCGAGCTGCTCGGCGTCGCCGAGGTCCTCGCGGCACTCCAGCGGATGGACGACGGAGTTGTCCGCACCGAGGACTTCGACGTGATCGGCGACGACTGGGACATCGCCGAGCGGACGACCGCCGAGCTCGGACGACTGGGCCTCGGCCATATCGCCCTCAATCGGACGGTCGACAGCGTTTCGGGCGGGGAGCTCGTGCTGCTGTCCTTGACCGCACTGCTGCTGACCCGCCCCTCGGTGCTGCTGCTCGACGAGCCGACCAACAACCTCGATCTGGCCACCCGACGACGATTGATCGACGTCATCTCGTCGTGGCGCGGGACGCTGCTGATCGTGAGCCATGACCGTGAGCTGCTCAATGCGATGGACGACATCGGGGAGCTTCGGCAAGCTCAGCCGACGGGGTCGGGAGCCGTCCGCTGGTACGGAGGCGGCTACGACGACTACGAGGCCGCGATCGCCGCCGAACAGGAGGTTGCCGAACGCGCTGTCCGGTCGGCGGAGGCCGATGTCCGGGCACAGAAGCGCGAGCTCGCCGAGGCGCAGACCAAGCTCGCCCGGAGCGCCCGCCAAGGTCGCCAGCAGGCTGACAGCATGCCCAAGATCCTCGCCGGCGCCCGCAAACGTGCTGCGCAGGAGACCGCCGGGCGGGTCACCGGAACCCACAAGGATCGCCTGTCGAGCGCGAACGATCAGCTCGACGAGGCCGAGGCCCGGCTGCGCGATGATCGCGAACTCCACATCGATCTGCCCGAAACCGCGGTGCCGCAGGGACGACGGGTCCTCGAAGCCGTGGAGCTTCGTCCACCGCATGGCACCGTCACTCTGGATCTCGACATCCGAGGACCTGAGCGCATCGGTCTGACCGGAGCCAATGGCGTCGGCAAGACCTCACTGCTGCGGACCGTCGTCGGTGAACTCGAGCCGGCCAGCGGAACCGTCGACGTCCTGGTGCCGTGGCGCTATCTGCCGCAGCGCATGAATCTGCTCGACGACTCGCTGACCGTCGCCGAGAACATCGCCCGCATCGCACCAGAGGCCACCGAGACCGATCGACGCTCCAGGCTGGCCAGATTCTTGTTCCGCGGACGGGCCGCCGATCAGCTCGCAGCGACATTGTCGGGCGGTGAACGGTTGCGGGCGACTCTTGCGTGTCTGCTGCTCGCCGAACCTGCACCACAGCTCCTGGTGCTGGACGAACCGACCAATAATCTCGATCTGCCGAGCCTTCGGCACCTGGTCGAGGCACTACGGACGTTCCAAGGAGCTCTGCTCGTCGTGAGCCACGATGAACCATTCCTCCAACAGTTGGAACTGACTCGCCGTATCGAGGTCGAGCCCGCACACTGATCAGGTGAGTGAGACAAACTGGGCCGGCAATGTGATCTACCAGTCCACCACCGTGCACCGACCCAGCAGTGTCGAGCAATTGCAGGAACTCGTGGCGGCCGCCCCGTCGGTCCGCGCGATCGGCAGTCGTCACTCGTTCAACACGATCGCCGACACGCGCGGGATCCACGTGGACACCACGGCCTTGCCCGATCGTTTCGACCTCGACGAGAATGCCCGGACGGTGACCGTCCCGGCCGGTCTCCAGCACGGCGCACTCGTCGAGCGGCTCGATCGCGCAGGCTGGGCGTTGCACAATCTCGCCTCGCTGCCGCACATCTCGGTCGCCGGGGCCGTGTCGACCGGAACCCATGGATCCGGCGACACGAACGGCAGCCTGGCCACGGCCGTCGCGGGCCTCCAACTCGTGACGTCCGATGGTGGATGCCGCGATGTGTCGCGCGGGGACGAGGATTTCGAGGCGATGGTCGTCTCACTCGGGACCCTGGGTGTGCTCACCTACCTGACACTCGACATCGAACCGACCTTCGAAATACGCCAGGACGTCTTCGAGCACCTGCCTTGGTCGGCGGCCGAGGCACATTTCGACGAGATCACCGCCGCTGCCTACAGCGTCAGCATGTTCACCGACTGGGGCGATGACGTGACGTCGGTCTGGCTGAAGTCGCGCGCCACGAAGCCGCGCACGGATCTGTTCGGCGCCGGACCCGCGACCCGGGAGCTGCACCCGCTCCCGGACGTCGATCCGGGCGCCACAACGCGCCAGCTCGGCAGGCCCGGTCCCTGGTGGGACCGGCTCCCGCACTTCCAGCTCGCGTTCACCCCGAGTCACGGCGAAGAACTGCAGACCGAATATCTCCTGCCCCGGCAGCACGCGATCGATGCGATCCGGGCCGTCCGGGCCATGGCTCAGGCCGTCCGGCCGTTGCTGCTGGTCTCAGAGATCCGCACTGTCGCGGGCGATGATCTGTGGCTGAGTCCCAGCCACAGCACCGACTGTGTCGCCCTGCATTTCACCTGGCGTCGTGACGTGCCCGCTGTGACAGCCCTGCTGCCACGGCTCGACGATGCTCTCGCGCCGTTCGTCGCAAGGCCGCACTGGGGCAAGCTGTTCGCCACGACCCCCGAACGACTGGCCGCGGCCTATCCCCAGATCAGTCGATTCCGTACGCTCGCCGATCGGCTCGACCCCGCTGGAACGTTCCGCAACGAACTGACCGATCTATGGCTTGGCCGTGACCGCTCGACGTGACAGCAGGTAACCCCACGCGCCGGCGAAGGCGAACATGAAGATCGAATACACTGCTGCCGGCACCGAGATCTCCGTGTTGTCGAGCACCTCGACCGCGATATAGATCGCGAGCGTCCCGTTGTGGACCCCGATCTCCATCGACGAGGCGATCGCCTGCGATTCAGTGACGCCCAACGCCTTCGGCACGACATAGCCCACGATCAGGCTGATGGCGCAGAACAATCCGGTCGCGAGTCCCACGTCACCGAAGTAGTCGGCGATCTTGTCGCGCTGATCGACCAGGATGCCGATCACCAGGACAGCCAGGATCACTGCCGATCCGATCCGGACAGGTTTGTCGGCGCGGGCGGCGAACCCTGGCCGGGCCGACCGGACGACCATCCCGAGGATGACCGGCACGAGCACAACTGCGAAAACCTCGACGACCTTGGAGAACTGCAGCGACACCGAGTCCTCGCGGTCGTAGTACGCGATCGCGAGGTTGGTGATGATCGGCAGGGTGAAGATCGCGATGACCGAGTTGATCGCGGTCAACGTGACATTGAGAGCCACATCGCCATGGAACAGGTGACTGAACAGATTGGCGCTCGTCCCGCCCGGTGAGGCGGCCAGGAGCAGCATGCCGATGCCCAGCAACGGCGGCAGGTCGAGTAACAGCACCAGCCCGAAACACACCAATGGCAACAAGATCAGCTGACAGGCCAGGGCGATGAAGACCGCTCGCGGGTGTTGACGCACCCGGCGGAAGTCGTCGACCGTCAAGGACAGACCGAGACCGAACATGATGATGCCGAGGGCCAGCGGGAGACCGACTGTCGTCAGTGGTGAATCCATCCAGACACACTAGGGGTGATGTGGGTCACAGCGCAGCATCTATCGCCGGAATGCGGACGCGAAATGCCTCGACCCGGTCGCGGGTGCGCTGAGGTTCGCCGACATCGGCCAGATGGGCGAAGCCCTGATCACCGCGTGCCTGACCTGCCTCGATCCTGTCGGCGGCGGTCGTCATCCGCTCGACGACGGCATTCAGCACCGTCATCGGACCCCACTCGCCGTAGGCGTCGACCAGGATGTCGAGCCTGCGGACGACGTCGTCGATCGGGATCTCGCGGTACAGCGGGATCGCGGTCCACGCCAGGAACGCCAGATCGTCGAGCGGGCGGCCTGGTCCAGCCATGTCCCAGTCGATCATCGCCACGAAGTGACCGCTTTGGATGATCCAGTTGTAGGCACCCGGATCGTTGTGGCAGATGATCTCGTCGGCTCCGAGCGTCGCCTCACCACCACGCCAGACCCGCGCTCCCTCTGGTCGGAACCCCTCGACGATGTCGTGGAAGTCCCGTAGCCATACGACAGCCTCTTCCAGCACCGAATCGAGCACGACTTCCGCATCGATCGGCACACCGCGCCCCTCGACGTACTCCAAAACCTCGCGGCCGTCATCACTCATCCCGTGCAGTCGTGGGATGGCTCCTAGCCCGTTGTCGTGCAAGTACGTCAACAGTTCGTGCACCGCCGGGGTCCACGCGCCGGTCGGTCGGCGCACGGTGCGACCCACCCTCGTGGCGCCGCCCATGGCGCCGGGAAGGTGCTCCGTGTCGTTGGCTGCGTCATCCTCTGGCACGCTTTCATCGTGGCACATTCGCATTCGCACTCACACTCCACAGTTGACTCCGGTCCGCCTCGTCGACAGTTGGCCACAGCACTGGCGGTCGTCGTCCTGGCGATCGCGGCCGTGGCGCTCGCGGCGATGGTCGCTTTGTGGCCCGACAGCGACGCCGTGCCACGGGCTCAGAACCCGTATGGCGCCGACGGGGTCAGCACCGTCGACGCCACCGTGACCAAGGTCGCGCCCTTCAACTGCAACAGCGGCGGCGAGGGCCCCGACGGCAGTGTCGAGATCGCCGGTGACTGCGCCAATGTCACGATCTCGGTCGACGGGGGTACGGGCACTTTCGGCCTCGACGCGTCCCGATACCGGGCCGGCATCGAACCCGGAGACAAGATCCGAGTCATCAGGATCGAGCCTGCGGGCCAGGACGTGTCCTACGAGTTCCTCGACTTCAAGCGCGGCTTCCCGCTGACCGCCCTCGCGTTGATCTTCGGGGTGCTCGTGATCGCCGTCGCCAGATGGCGCGGGCTGTTCGCGATAGTCGGCATCGGAGTGACGCTGTTGGCGCTGACCAAGTTCATGCTCCCGGCCTTCCTCGCCGGCGAGAATCCGCTCCTGGTCGCGATAGTCGGCTCCACCGTCATCATGCTGATAGTCCTGTACCTGGCCCACGGAGTGTCGATCCGTACGACGTCGGCGCTGTTCGGGACCCTGGTCGGCATCGCGATCACTGCCCTCATCGGTCTCGCCGCCACCGGGTGGACCCAACTCAGCGGCATCGGGTCGGAGGACGATCAGCGGTTGATCGCGACGGCTCCGGGCATCTCCTTGTCGGGGATCGTCGCCGGAACCATGGTCATCGCGGGTCTCGGCGTACTCAACGACGTCACGGTCACCCAAGCCAGTGCCGTCTGGGAGATGCGGGCGCTGAAACCCGCCGCTCGCGGCGCCGAATTGTTCGCCTCGGCGATGCGGATCGGCCGCGATCACATCGCCTCCAGCGTCTACACCCTCGTCTTCGCGTACGCCGGTTCGGCCATGACGATCCTGCTGCTCGCATCGGCGTACCAACGCGGATTCGCCGATATCGCCACGACCGAGGAGATCGGCCAGGAGATCGTCCGCACCTTGGTCGGGGCCATCGGGCTCGTGCTCGCGGTACCCGTCACGACGCTGTTCGCGGTATGGCTCGCGCCGTCACGAAGCAATGAGCCTGCGGCAATGCGGACAGGCGGCAGCCACGCCGGCCCGGCAGGCGGCTGAACCGCAGGAAAACCGCGAAATAGGGGGGCTTCGCAGGCATGCTGACACCTTCGGGGGTAGCATGAATGCGACACCGAACCCCGCAGCGTTGCTTACCGAGCGACATTGATTGCTCAGGGCCGTGATGCGAGATCTGATCCGCGATCAGTTCGCCGTATGTCACCCGTCCGCCGTAGCTGTGTCTTGTTTCGCAGGTCTACCAGCAGGAACGGTGTCGGCAGATCGCCGGACGACCGTCCGGCACTCCAACAGGAGGAACTCTTGGCTCGACGAGGCCCGCGGCAGACCGGCAACACTCGCACGGCACCCCGCCAGCAACGCACTGCCCGACCCCTCGAAAAGGGCGACATCATCCGGGTGCTCGCCCGTGCTGTCCGCGAGGTCGAGGCCAAGGCCCAACGCGGCCCGTTGACGGCATCCGGTCGGACCAAGTTCCAGGTCGTCGCTCTCCTCGTGCGCGAAGAACGCAATCGCGTCAAAGCCCAAAAGGACATCACCGACGCGCAGCGGGCCGAACAGCTCAAGCGTCTCGACGGCGTCGCCACGATCCTGGCGCAGACTGTTGCGCTGGATCCCACGGTCTACCCGTTGCTCGACGAGAATGCGGTCTTCACCGACGCTGCCGACACACTGCGCAGCGAGATGCTGCAGGCCGCCGGTATCGAGCAGGCCACCACGACCCAGTCCGACGACACCGTCGCGACTCCGGCCGCCGCCGAACGTCGGGTGGTCCCGCAATCGGTCATCTCCCGCCAGCTTGCGAATCCATTCCTCGCCCCCGACTTCTCGGCCGTCGAGCAGAAATCGGCCAGTCCCAAGCGACTGTCGACCTGGGAGTTGCTCGGGCCACTGTTCCGTGCCTTCGAGTACGGCGGCTCGTCATCGTGCATGCCGCTTCCCGAACCGGGATTCCTCATGACCCCGGGCGGTCTCGAGCTGATGCCGCACCAGGCACAAGTCGTCGCCGCAGCAGCCGAGGGACACCGCACCTTCCTGCTCGCCGACGAGCCGGGTCTGGGCAAGACCGCTCAAGCGCTGCTCGCCGCACACGCCGCAGATGCGTACCCCTTGCTCGTCGTGGTGCCCAATGTGGTCAAGACCAACTGGGCGCGCGAGGCCGATCTCTGGACGCCCAGCCGCAAGGCCACTGTGATCCACGGTGACGGCGATTCGATCGACGGCTTTGCCGACATCGTCGTCGTCAACTATGAAGTCCTCGACCGACACGTCGGCTGGCTGGGCGACTTCGGTTTCCGCGGCATGGTCGTCGACGAAGCGCACTTCATCAAGAACAAGTCATCGCAGCGATCACAGCATGCTTTGGAGCTGTCGGAGCGGATCCGCAAACGGGTTCCACGTCCGCTGCTCATGGCGCTGACCGGCACCCCGCTGATCAACGACATCGAGGATTTCCGCGCGATCTGGCAGTTCCTGGGCTGGATTGATGACAAGAAGCCCCTCGACGAGCTCATGGAGCGCCTCGAAGACACCGGCCTGTCCCCCGCCGATTCCGGTTTCTACTCCGCAGCACGCACCAGCGTCATCAGCATGGGCATCGTGCGCCGCCGCAAGGTCGACGTCGCGGCTGACATCCCGGCCCGCCGCATCGCCGATCTGCCCGTCGAGCTGGACGACGCGATGGGACGCTCGATCCGCGATTCCGAGCGTGAGCTGGCGCGTCGTCTCGTCGCGCGCTACGACACCGCGCTGGAGACCCGTTCGTCCGGCATCGTCGTCGACGGTATCGATCACGAACTCGTGCGCCGGGTTGCGACGTGGGAACGCGAGGACACCGACAACGAGAAGACCGGTGAGAACGTCTTCGGCATGATGCGACGCATCGGCCAGGCCAAGGCCGGCCTCGCGGCCGATTACGCCGCGCAACTGTCGCGCAATGTCGGCAAGGTCGTGTTCTTCGCCAAGCACATCGACGTCATGGACGTCGCCGAGGAGACCTTCACCAAGCGCGGGATCCGGTTCACCTCGATCCGCGGCGATCAGACGGCCAAGGCCCGCCAGGCCGCGATCGACGGCTTCACGAACGACGAGGACGTCGAGATCGTGGTCTGCTCGCTGACCGCCGCCGGCGTCGGGCTCAATCTGCAGGTCGCTTCCAACGTCGTCCTGGCCGAACTGTCGTGGACCGACGCCGAGCAGACCCAGGCGATCGACCGCGTGCACCGTATCGGTCAGGCCGAGCCCGTCACGGCATGGCGCATCATCGCCGCGCAGACGATCGACGGCAAGATCGCCGAGCTGATCGACAGTAAGGCCAGCCTGGCTGCCCGGGCGCTCGACGGCTCCGATCAGGAGATCTCGTCGTCGGCCGATATCCAACTCGAGGCACTCGTCGCGCTGCTCACCGAGGCGCTCGAAGACCGCTGACCGTCACGGGCCACGTCGACGTCCGAGCTAGAGCGCCGACCCGCCGGTGAGTGCCTCCAACATTCCTTTGGTCGCCAGCTGGTCGGCCAGCTCATTGTCGGGGACTCCCGAGTGGCCCTTGACCCAGAACCACTCGACCTGGTGGCGTTCGCAGGCCTTCTTGAGTCGCTGCCACAGGTCGACGTTCTTGACCGGCTGCTTGGCGGACGTCCGCCAGCCATTGCGCTCCCAGCCGGCCATCCATTGCGTGATACCGCCGCGGACGTACGTGCTGTCGGTGTGCAGATGAACCAGGACCGGACGGGTCAAGGCTTCCAGCGCCATGATGGGGGCGGTCAGCTCCATGCGGTTATTGGTCGTCGCCGACGGTTCGGCGCCGTACATCTGCCGCACATGGGTTCCGTGCCGCAGCACGGCTCCCCATCCGCCGGGACCAGGATTGGGCTTGCAGCCGCCATCGGTGTGGATCAGAACTGCTTCTTCGGCCGCGAAGCCCTCCGGCTGCATCATGCGCGCAGGACCTTCTCGATCGTCTTGCCCTTCGCCAACTCATCGACGAGTTTGTCGAGGTAGCGGATCTTCTGCATCAACGGGTCCTCGACTTCCTCGACCCGCACCCCGCACACCACGCCGGTGATCAGTTTCGCGTTCGGGTTGAGCTGCGCGTCCGCGAAGAAGTCCTCGAACGTCGTCTCCGCGGCCAGATGGGCGTCCAACCGGGTCGCGTCGAAACCGGTCAGCCATTCGATGACACGATCCAGTTCGGCTTTCGTGCGCCCTTTCTTCTCGACCTTCGTCACGTAATGGGGATAGACCGACGCGAAGCTCGTCGTGAAGATGCGGTGCATCCGACGAGTTTAGCCGCGCCGGAGCCGCAGCAGCGGGTACGGACGTCCCGCCTCGTCCACCTCGCTGCGACCCACGATCTCGAACCCCTTGTGGACGTAGAACCCGGTGGCGTCAGGATTCTGCTCGTTGACCTGCACCGCGAGTACCCCCTGTTTACGCACGACGTGATCGAGCAGTACGGAACCGATCCCCCGACCACGGAACGTGTCGTCCACGAACAGCATCTCCAGGTTCTCCTGTGCGGTTCCGGCAAATCCGACAGGTCGTCCGCCGACGACGGCGACTGTCAACTCGACGCTGGGCAGATAGGCCGAAGGCAACTGGTCCTCGATCTCCTGGCGGTCGGCTTGCGTCAAGAAGCCGTGCGTCGCTTCTACGGCACTTCGCCAGATCGCCACCAGCGCGGGGAACTCCTCGACGCCCAGGCACGGGCGCACTTCTACATCACGCATATCTTCTTCCTTGATTTTGAGCGTGCTCAATCGAGCAGACGCCGAACTGCCGCCCGCGACAGCAGAAGGGTCGCGATCAAACCGCTGACCGACCAGAAACCACCAAGGCTGACCGACTCGCCGAAGGCCAGATTGACGAGTTCGAGGACGATGAACTTACTCCCGGCGGCAACCAACCAGATCAGCAACGCCGAACCGATCTTGCCGCGCCTCGTCGTCGCCGCGAGCAGGCGGATCTTGAGCCGTTCCTTCACCGCGAGCACCACCTCGAGGGAGACCTTGAGCAGCACCGCCGTCAGTAGCGAGAGCGTGAATCCCTCGCTGATCACCGCAGGGACGTACTCCACTGCAAGGTTGAGCACCACGACGTATACGAAGACGTCGACGACGTCGCTCGGACGCGCACGCGCCCATCGGCGTACGGGACCACTGCGCTTCTCGCTCGTCACCGCGTCAGCATGGCAGGTCGACGTCAGGCCGAGCCAGCGCGAGCACCTCGTCGAGAGGGGCCAGTCCGCCAAGGCTGCAATCCCGCTGAGGCTCCGAAGCCCCTTCACAAGAGCCTGTGCACCGCTCCTTCTGGCTCAAACCAGCCTGCCAGTGACCACTGACAGGGGCCCGATCGGCGCCTTGACTCGAGGTGCTGTGGGCAGGAGCGGACCCTGAAGCCGTTCGTGCGGGCCGGCCCCCGAGAGAGCCGACCCGCACGACACCGCCTTTCACCTCAGCGGCGTACCTTGGCACTGCGCTTCGAGGTGCGCTGGGCAGTCTCGTAGCCGGCCTTCGTACCCTTCACCGTGACGCGGATCCGCTTGCCGACGTCGGCCTTGCCCAACTTGAAGCTCGGCCTGGACGTGACTCGCACCAGCTTGGTGCCGCGGTACCACCGGTACGTCAGCTTGGCGCCATTCCACTTTCCGGTGGCAACCCGGAGCACCTTGCCCTTCGCCGCCTTGCCACGCAGTACCGGCTTGCTCGTGGCAAGTTTGCCCGGCCGCACCTTCGCGGTGACCGTGCTGTCGCGGCTGACGGCGACCTTGCCGGCCTTCGCCCCCAGTACCCGGACCGCGAGTTGCCTGCCGTGATCCGCGGCGGTCGGCGTGTACGCCGAACCGGTCGCACCGACGATCGGCCTGCCCGATCGCAGCCACTGGTAGCTGAACGATGCGCCCGCCTCCCAACGGCTGGCCACAGCTCGTAGTCGTACCCCGACCCTGGCTGCACCCGAGATGACCGGTACCGCCGAGTCCACGACTTCGGGAACCGGCTCTGGATCAGGCGGAGTCGTCGGCCGGGTGACCGTCGCGCTCGCCTCGCTCGTCACCTGAGCGTCGGCATAGCCGTCCAGGTGCCCGGTCACGACCACCTGGATCTGCGCGCCGAGGTCGGCATCATCCACCAGATAGCTGCTGGAACGAGCACCGTCGATCGGCACACCATGACGCAGCCATTGGTACGTGAGCGTGGTTCCAGCAAGCCACTCACCCATGTGTGCACGTAGTCCGGCACCCACCACGGGGTCACCGGTCAGGCCCACCGTGGGTGCCTGCTGGCTTGCCGGTGCGACCGCACCTTGCGTTGCAGCGGTGACCGTCACCGTGGCCCGGCCATCGCCGGAGACAGTTGCCTGAACCGTCAGAGGCTGCCCGATATCGGCGACGTCGACCTCGCGGGTTGCTTGGGTCGCCCCCGCAATCGGGGTGCTGCCACGCAGCCACTGATACTTGACATCAGCGCCGTCGGCCCATGGACCGAGCTTGGCTGCCAGTTTCGCGCCGTACACGGCTTGGCCGTCCAAAGCGATTTCGCCGCCCGTGACGGAGAAGTCGACCGTCGCCGAACCGTCATTGACCGCCAGTTCGGCCGTTCCTGAACCGGCGCGCAACGCCGTCAGCTGCTGAGTCTCCGGGTCGAGTGCGGCAATGCTGCCCGCAGGGGCATCGTCGACCGAACCGATGAAAACGCCAGCAGATCCTGTCCACCGCGAGCTGACCGGGTAGGCCAGATCGAATGGCTGGGTGTCGTCCTGGGTGACCTTCGGCTCGGTGTCGAAAACCTCGCCGACCTTGAGTACCTTGGTCGGCTTGGCCACCTTGAGCTCGTCGACACGAGCGTTGACCTCTGCGCTCAACCACTGCGAGCCGAGAGTCTCCGAATCCTGCCAGCGTCCCTCAACCGGGTCGATGCCGAGCATCGTCCACCCGGTGAAGCCACCTTGAGCCGGAGTCGAGGCAGGACCCTTGCCGGAGTTGCCGTTGACCAGATGGGGCACCCCGTCAACCGTCTCGGCATGGAACACTCCGACGTGCGAACCGACGAATGCGACCGACTTACCTGATTCAGCTCTGAACCCGGTCAGCCAGTCTTCCAGCATCGCCGCTTCCTTGCGGTCGGTGAGCTGGCTGCCCTTGGTCGGCAGCGGGTCGTCGATCGGATGATGTGAGAACAACACGACACCGGTGACCTGGGGGTCGTCGGCCGCCTCATCGAGCTGCGTACGAAGATCTCGAACCTGACTGAACGAAGTGGCAAGCTTTCCGGTCGAGGAGTTCAGTGTGATGAACCGGGTGTTCTTCAACTTGAAATCGTGATTCGTCGCCCCGAACTCATCGGAGAAGTTGCTGATCGGACCGCCCATGATTTCGTGGTTGCCCGGCACGTAGTACCAGGGGAAATCGGCGTCGGCCAGCTCCTCGTCGAGGATGTCGCGAGCCAGGTCGAAATCTGCCTTCGACGCCTCGTCGACGAAGTCGCCGTTGATCACCAACGCGTCCGGCTTGGCAGCCACGATCTCCCTCAGGGCATCGCGTGCACCCGCCACCGCGCCGCTGTCGGGATCACGTGCCACGAACTGTGCATCCGACATCACCGCAACGCGCAGCGGCTCTTCGGACGTGCCGCCAGTCGTGGTCACGACCGGGTCTTCGATCCGTTCGCTCGCCGGCGCCTTGACGCCGTCGGGCGGCAGATAGGCATAGATCTTGGAAAATTCCATCGAGCCGACATACTGCTTGGCCGCGACAGTCTCCAGGATTCTGATCCGCTCAAGCTTCAGCGGGAACTCAAATGAGCTCGGCACCACAAAGTCCTTGCGCTCCCAACCGGTCCAGGTCGCGTACAGAGAAGTCGGCTCGCCAGTCACCTCGTCCGCTCCGTCGATCCAGTTGCGCACCCCATTGGATTGCATGACCTGGAGGCGTAGGAGCGCGCCATTGCCATCGCCCTTGATCCAGACCGAGAGCTTCTGCGGCCGACCTGGAATGTCGATCCCGCCCGAACCGCCCGCAACCGCACCTGGGGCGACGGCGTAGCGACCGCGTGTGCCCGTGGACTCGGTGAAGTTGTAATCGAGCTTGATGCTGGGAGCGCCGTCATGGCCCTCGCCTGCCGTCATACCACCTGTCGGGGCCCGATCCTGGGCAGTCGTCCAGCCGCTCGTGTCGGAGAAGTCGTCGATGAGCCGCACTTCGAGCGGTACTGCGACCGCGACCTCGGCGGTCAGGTTGCCATTGCGGAACGTCACCGTGCCAGTGCCTTCGTCGCCGGTTGCCGTGACCAGGAACTGCCCGTCAGGTGTCGGCTCAACCGAGAACGCGCCGGGATTGGGGTTGTCCACCTTGAGGTCTGCGGGTTCCACAGGAGCCGTGAAGCCCTGGCTGTCTCGACCCGTGATCGACAACAGCTTGCTCGAACCCTTGCGCTCCAAGTTGACGACGCTGTGGTCGACGGTCAACTGCGTAGGACGACCGAGAACCTGCACCTTGGTCGCGCCGACGGCGACACCGCGGCCGGCGCGGACGTTGACAGTGCCCTGCTCCTGCCCGAGGACGATGCCGTCCTTGACCGTCGCGGTACGACGATCACCGCTCGACCACGATGTGGGGTCCTGCTTGACGGGAGAACGAGTTTCGTCATATCCGCGACCGATCAGAGTGCGTTGAAAGCCGGTGAAAACCCGATCAGCGTCATCGCCCTGCGCCCGGGGCTCCACGGAGTAGCCTTCCAATTCACCGGAGCCCTGCTGCGCCAGCGCCAACCCCATCCCATCGCCGTCGTGACGCTCATAGCCGTCGGAAGGAGAGTTGGTGATGGTGGTCTTTTCGCTGCCAGCGCGACGTAGGTTCATCTGACTCGACCCGCCTCCGTCGGCGTTGATCGCATCGTCCGCGCCGAGATCGAGCATCAGGCGGCCCATTTCACCAAAGCCCATGCCCTTCGCAACAGCCGTGCGACCGTCGACGACCGCGAAGTAGGCGGTGCGCCGATCCTCGCTGAAGCCGATCATGGTGCGCGGGTTGAGCCCGGAGAAGTAGTCCTGGGAGGCATCGAACGCAACTGTCTTTCCGTCCGTCACCAAGGGGTGCCAGGCACCACCGGCCTGCTCGATGTCGAGGTTCGCCTCATTCACGCCGTAGTCGATGGTCAGCCGATCCCCTGCACCGAGCTGGCGGAATTTGACGGCGGCAGGACTCGAGTCGGCTGCGACCAGGGCTTGGTGGCCTGCAGCGAGCGTCCCCTCGCCGACCGTGTCGTCGACCGACACCACTCTGCCGTCCGAACCCACGACGACTTCGACGCCCGCAGCCGGGGAGTTGAGGGTACGCGCGCGCGAAAAGTCACCCCACTGCGCGTTGTAGAGAGAGACGCCGTTGGTCGGCGCCGACGAAACGTTGACACCGGTGATCGTCACTGCGGTGTCGTCGGCGAACTTCGCTGAACCGACCAATGCCAGGTTCACCAGCGCACCCAGTCCGTCGCGGGTCATGCCGATCGAGGCGGAGGCATCAGGGTTGCCGGACTTGATGATCTTGCCGTCCTGGATCCCCCAGCCCGCCGCCGCTGCGGAGTTGTTGATATCGAACCGGTCGAGGTTAACTCCGGCGATCGCGCCGTTGTCTTCCGTCATTTCGGTGACCGTGCCACCCTTACCTGCCACCGTTTTCGGTGTCAGATAGCGCATCTTCACCGTCGAATCGGACAACTTGGCCTTGAGCACGTTGATCTGCTGCCAGCCGTCAGGACCGAGTCGTTCCCACTTGACGTGGACGAGTCCCGGTGCGATCTCTTCACGCTCGACTTGATTGACCACGGCACTGCCACTGCGGTCGAGGTTCATACCGTCCACCACCACAGATGCCGATTCCGCAACGGCGGGCGGCGCCATGGCCACCACCCCGCTCACGGTCAGGCCCACGATGGTCGCGCCGGTGACTGTCCGCCACCCGCGTCTGGCTGTACTACTCACTGTTGGTTCTCCGTCTCCGCGCCGGTCATTGGGCGAGCTCCGGGAACAAACCCGGAGCTCGCTCGAACCGTCTCGAAACCAGAAGAACCATCGACCAACGAGATGCCAACCTGACACGAACACCTGGCACCTTCACACCAACTCGGGGTGCCTATCCGTTTTGTCGGTCAGCCACCATCGCCCGGAACACCTCGAACGTCTCCTGCTCGTCCTGCTCGGTGCCGTGGTCGCTGAGCTTGACGATGACGGTCTTCGTGTCCGGATTGACGTACGTGTATTGGCCGTAGATGCCGATGGCGGAGAAGTCGACACCGACTCCACCCGACGGATGCCACCACTGGGCGGAGTAACCCCAGTCGTCGATCGTCAGCGGCGCAGGCGTCGCGATGCGGTCGACCCACGCCACCGGCAGCACTTGTTGATCACCGACGCGTCCGGCGTCCAGAACCAATTGCCCCACCCTGGCGTAGTCGCGGGCCGTGGCATTGACGGCAGCAAAGGCCTTCTCATGCCCGCCGTCGTGGTCGAGACTCCACGTGGCCGACCGCTCGGCGCCCATGGGTTTCCAGATGCCTTCAGACAGCAGTTGCGACAGATCCTTGCCTGTGACCTTCGCAAGGATGAGGCCCAGCACTTCGGTGTCGACGCTGCGATAATCGGCCTTGGTACCGGGTTCATAGTCGACCGTCCGGTGATCTTTGACGAATCCGGGCAGATCACGGGTCAGGAACATCCGCGAGGTGCCGGTGAACGGCCAATACTCGTTGTAGACCTCTGAAACGTCGATGCCTGCGGTCATGTCGAGAAGATGTCTCACCGTGATCTTGTCGAAGTCCTCGCCGGTCACGAAATCAGGCAGCAGATCTACCAGCCGATCATTCTCCGACAGCTCGCCGCGATCGATGGCCTGCCCGACCAGCAACGAGACCAGCGATTTGGCCATCGAGAACGATGACTGCCGGGTCGAACTGTCGAAGCCGTCGCGGTACCACTCGCTGGCGAGCTTGCCGTCCTGCAACACCACGAATGAATTCGTGTGCGTCTTCTTCAGGAACTCGTCGAACGAGATCTGCGAGCCCTTCCACGGCACCTTCTCAGGCAGCGGCTCCGGAGCGGTCACCAGTCTGCGTGACTGACCTGCCTCGATCGTGCGGGAAGGAAAGTACTCGCCCCACTTCGACGGCGCCGAGCTCGAAATCTTCAGCAAGGTGTGCGGCGGCGGGACCTTCATGATGGTTGTGGCGATGTACGCACTGCCGACCAGGAGCAGCAGCACCACCGGTATCGCGATCAGGATCCGCCTCATGGCACCCTAGTCTGCCCGTCGTGCGGGGTCTCACGTCGCGAAACCGATCAAGCGAGGTCAGGGGCGGATGGCGCGACCCGAAGACACGAAGATCCACGGCCGGCTGAGCTTGGGTCCTGGCATGTAGCGCTGGTCGAGCTCCGCCACCTCGAATCCCGCAGCGACGAGCAGTGCGGGGACGTCCCGGGTGAGGTGGCATCCGCCGCCGAGCGTCTTCTGCAGCGGTTCGAGCCGACGTTGCCAGCGTGCGACACCGTCGTCTGGGGCCAGCCCGTGTTCCAGGAACACCAGCGAACCGCCAGGGCGGAGTACCCGATGAGCCTCGCGCAATGCCAGGTCGATCTTGGGGATCGTGCACATCGTGAACGTCAGCAGCACGTTGTCGAATGACTCGTCCGGCTCCTCGAGCCGCTGACCGTCCAGGCCGGAACGGATGACCGGCACGCTCGACACAGCCCGCCGTTCCTGCGACATACGCCAGGCTTCGTCGGACGGTTCGACGGCCGAAACCGACTCGACGCTGTCGGGGTACTTCTCGATATTGAGCCCAGACCCGAAACCGATCTCCAGCACTCGGCCGCTCAACTGCGCGCATACACGTTGCCGCGCCTTCATGACTGATCCCGTGGACAACGCACGGTCCACGAATCGGGGAAGGATCTGATCGGACCACCAACGCATGCGCCCAGACTACGGCTCATGTGTCGAGGAGCAGCCATGCTGCCGCGCCTTATCTTGCCGAGTCGGTCGACCTCTCGCTCCAGGTGCGATGATGACCGGGTGCGTCGTGCCGTAGCTCCCCTGCTCGCTGTGACCGTGGCGATGGTGCTCGCGGATTCCGCGGTCGTGACCCTCGCCCTGCCCGACATCCTGGTGAACCTCGACGCATCCGTGGGGCAGGTCGCGTGGGTGCTGATCGCCTACAACCTCGTGCTGGGTCTGGCAGCAGTTCCCGCAGCTGCGCTCTATTCGCGGGCACAGCCGCACATCTTCAGCGCTACCGGTATCGCGGTGTTCGCGGGCGCCTCGGCCTGGTGCGCCATGGCGGACTCGATCGAGATACTGATCATCGCCCGATGCGTTCAGGCGATCGGCGGAGCTTTGGCTCTGGTCGGTTGCCTCGAGCAGTTGGTCGCGGAGTACGGCGATCGTCGCGGCGTCGCGACCTGGGTCACGGCCGGTGTGATCGGCACTGCAGCCGGACCCGTCGCGGGCGGGCTGCTCACTCAGGCCATCTCGTGGCAGGCCATTTTCGTGGTGCAGGTGCCATTCGCCGCTCTGGCAGTCCCGGCGGCTCTTGCCGTGCGTGCAGCTCCGATGCCTGAGACAGATCGCCACCGTCCGGCCATCCGCCCCAATCTGACCCTCGCACTGATGTCGGCCGCCCTCACTGCGGCACTGTTCCTGTTGGTGCTGCTTCTCGTGGAGGGCTGGGGCCGCTCGCCTGCAGCCGCAGCCATCACCGTGTCGGTCGTGCCGATCGCGGCCTTGGCCGCACGTCCGCTCGCGCGCCTGTTCCGCCCGCCTGCCCAGATCGAAGTCGCGGTCGGTTGCTTCCTCGTGGCCGGTGGACTACTCGGCCTCGCCATCCCGCCCTCGGCCAATCTGGCTTGGAGCATCGCACCCCAAGCGCTGGTGGGCCTCGGCCTCGGGCTGACAGTCGACCAGCTCACCTCCCAGGCCATGCAGATGCGGCTGCCACGAGCTCACCACGCAGGGTGGACGATCGGCGCACGCCACGTGGGCGTCGTTGTCGGTCTGGCGATCCTCACACCGGTGTTCACCGCTGATCTCAGAGACGCTCAAGAGCCGGCTCAGCAAGCCATCACGTCTTTGGTACTCGATGCTCCCTTGGCGCCTCAAGACAAGATCGCGGTGGCCCAAGCCCTCGGTAAGGAGTTGTCGAATCAACAGGGGCAGGTACCCAATCTGCGTCCGGCCTTCGCTTCGCTCGACCTGGATCCCGAAGAGCGCGACGCCGCCAAGCAACTCGAACACGAGCTGAACGGGCAACTGGAACGCGCCGCGACCTGGGCATTCCGCGACTCCTTCCTCATCGGAGCAGGCCTTGCCCTCTTGGCCCTCTTCACCGTGGTCTGGCCCCGCAGACGGGAGACACTGTGAACGCGCCACGCTGGGTCGGTCTTCCGGTCGCCGCGCTGATCCTCGTTATCGGCGTGATCGGGGTGCAACTCGCCAACGGCGGTGGGAAGTACGAGCCCTTACGATCCGCCGACGCATGCGCCGAGCGAGCTGTCACGTCACGAGCTGACGGCATCAACGGTCTCGCCGAACGTCTCGTGCTGCTCGGAATCGACGGCGCCGCCTGCAGCCTGGGGGTCAGCCGCGAAGCGCTGACGTTGGAGATCGCGCAGTCCGGTGCGCGCGACGACACCGAAGTCGACGCTCTGCGCGCCGGCTTACTGTCGGCTGTCGGCAAGATGAAGGCCGACGGGACATTGCCTCGGGCCTCAGAGCTGGTCGATGAGGCGCTCGAATCGGCGAACCTCAACGGTCTGCTCGAGAAGGCAATCCGTGCCATCCCTGATTCGGCGATCAACAAGGTGCTGAAGACCGACGATGTCCTCACCCGGGCGATCAACGACCTCGACCTGCCGGACCTGCTCGCCAATCTGGACAACCAGGACGACCTCGAGAAGCAGATCGAGATCGCAGTCACCGGGGCCGTAGAGGAATCAATCAAGGACCGTCTCAGCGACTTGCTGTGACCGACTTGCGAAGACTTAAATGGGCAGAGTTCTCCTGCCGAGCGAGGTCAGGGGCGCCTCAGTAGGCCGTCGTCGAGTTTGGTGGTGCGCGGAGTTGTCCACAATCGATGTAGGACTATTCCCGTGACGACCTCAATGCGGACTCAAGCCGTCCGCGCCCTGCCATGATGATCTGCTGCCACTTGGCCTGTTCCTTTGCCGATACCACGGGCGTATATGTGACCCCGGGCGGTATGACCTCTTGAAGATTTATTCCCCAGAAGAGCTTGTCCAAGGTCCGGCGTGCGATCTGCCCTTGAAAGCCCAGCGGGCGACCAATCGTCAGACACACGTCATCTATGAAGCTCCAGCCATCCCAGAGCACCCTGGCGATCTCTGGGGACAGTTGCTCTCTTGGAATAGGTATAAGACCGTCCAAGAGAATCGTCACTACAGTTTCGCGACTCTCGGGAGACACCGCTAGGCCACGGCTTCTCAGTTCGATCTCTAGGCCGAGCATGTCTCGGCCGGTGACGACACAGCCATCGGCGTCCAAAAGAACTTGATCAGTCCCGTCGCCATTGTTGATCAGGTACGCCAACCAGTAGCTTTCGCCGTTCAGGATCACTTCAACCGGCTGAATCGAGAACAAATCCAGATTTTGCCTCAGCACCAGGACGTTCCCTGTTCGGGTTTGCGTCGTGCCGCTACAGCAACTAACAGCACCATCAGATCGCGTCGATGATGCTACGCCGCTGCTCGTCGTACTCCGCCTGCGTGATCAGTCCGTCGTCGAGCAACACCTTCAGCTCCCCCAGACGCTTGGCTGCGGTTGTTTGCTCTGCCGCTGGGGACTTCGATGCTGCCAGCGGCTCGCGAAGACTGGCGGCGAGATAAGTGCTCTCCAACCCGTTGTCAGTCAGCAGCGTCATCTGCGTCGCGAGTGACGGGTCCATGCCTGACTGGGTCGCCAACCGACGGGCGGTCCCGACCTTCCACAGCAAGATCGCAATGCTGGCCACTATCGCGAGCACGAACAAGATGACGAAGGCCTCGGTCCCACCGTCGAATTCGGACACCTCATCCGGCCAACTCGCGACCCATCCGCCATCAACCTCGGTGCACACTGGCGGTTCGCCACCATGGTTCTCGGCCTGATCCATGCATTCCTGGAGAGATTGCGCGGCGAAAGCCGAGCCGGCCGTGCCTGCAACGATCACAGCCGCCGTGCCCCCAACAACACTGACCACTCGCGCGAAAGGAGACATGCCCGAATCCTATCGATCGATCCGGGACTGCGACTCGCTTTCGAACTTATCCCGGCGCCGCAGCCAACCGCCGCCGAACAGGGCCCACAACACCAGCAGCGGCTGGAAGAACAGCCGGACGAATCGTTTGGAGTCGGTGTCCAGGCCAAAGGCGTCGGTGCCCTCGACGTACTGAGCGATGTTGCCGGGAAAGATCGCCACGAAGAAGGCTGCCAACAGCCCCCCGATCAGCCTGCGGTGCCGAGGCGCCGCGACGAACGCCGCTCCGAGAGCGATCTCGACCCCGCCGGACGCGAGCACCGTGACGTCCGTGTCGATCGGGAACCACTCAGGCACCTGCGCCTGGAACTCCTCACGCTGGGTCGTCAGATGCAGTATCCCCGCACCGACCATCACGGAGCCGAGAACGATCCTGGCTGCTGTCTGCGCTGTGCTCATCTGCGCAGCGTACGCATGGTTCGGCCGTCCGGCTCACAACATCTGGAAATACTGGGTCTGCCACTCCTGCGTACGGCGAGCCTGCGCACTCGATACCTGAATCCACGGCGCATAGAGACGAAAACCCCGCTTCCCCGCCGATCCGCGCCCTGACACGATGCCTCTCTCACGCAGAACCGCAGTAGGACATGAGAACGCACCGACTTGCCCGTTCCCGCGAACCACGACAAGCAGTCCGCTGACGCCATCGTCGTCCCGAAACGGCTCCGGCACACCGTCCTCGTTCCGCCGCCACACCGTCACGAAATGACCCACTTTGGTAGGCGTGGCCTTTCCCACACGAGCGCGCACGGGGATCCCGTCGAGGACGACCACGACACCGCCGTACTCGGCGTTCTCGATGTCCGGGCGAATCGCACCGAGCACTGCGCCGTGATTGACACGGTGCTGCAGGGCCAGAGCAACGTCGGGGTGCAGAGTGTTCAGCAAGGAAGTCCGCTCGTTCCTGGAAGTCATGGCGGACCGCTGCCGCAGGTCTCATTGTGGCAGTGCGGCCGTCGCCGTCCGCTTGACTCGACGTCATCGGCTGCGTTGGCTACCCCTATGAGCATCCAACGCATCGTGCCTAACCTCGCCGTCGCGGATATCCACGAGGCCGCGCGACAACACAGCGAGATCCTCGAGTTGGAAGTAGTCATGGACCACGGCTGGATCGTTACGCTCGCCGATGATCACGGCCATCAGCTGAGTCTGATGAGTACGGATGCCAGTGCCCCCGTCAATCCAGACGTGTCGGTCTTCGTCGACGACGTACGCGCCGCACATGACCGGGCGCTGGCAGCCGGTGTCGACATCGTCCATCCGCTGACGGACGAGCCGTGGGGCGTGACCAGATTCTTCTACCGCGATTCGGCTGGTCGGGTGATCAACGTGGGATCCCACACTTAGACCACCGCAGACAAATATTGCCGAGGTGCCCTGGCGTGCCATGCTTACTCCTCGATTGCGATCGCTACTGAGGGGACGCGAGCATGAGCGGACGGACCGACACGACGACACATCGCCCGATCCCCTACTGGTGGTTCGCGGCGATCGTGATCGTCTACCTCGCGATCATCCAAGTCGGCGGCCTGATCGGCAAGAGGGTCGCCGATGTCGAGGGTGACGCAATCGCCACCAATGGGGTTGTGATCTGGGTGCTGATCGTGCCTCTGTCGGCGGCGCTGATCTTCGTCTACACGACCGTGGCGGTCCTCGGACGGTTGAGACCGGTCATGCGTGACGACCGTCCGGTTCAGAAGTGGGTCTTGATCGTTCCCGTGATCTTCGTGGTGTGCATCCTCGTGGCGACCGACTACGGCGCGCTCTCGGACAAAACAGGCAGCTTCATCGTCTTGCTGTTCATCGCCACCCAACTCGTCGGCTGGGGTGAGGAGGGAATGTTCCGCGGTCTGGGAGTCACGACTTTGCGCGAACATGGGCTCTCCGAGGGCAAAGTCGCGCTCTGGTCGAGCGTCGTGTTCGGGCTCGTGCACCTTTCCAATGCGATCAGCAGCGGCGTCAGCGCGATCCCTCAAGCTGTCATCGTCAGCTTCGCGGGCTACTTCTTCTACCTCATCCGCCGACGCACAGGATCCAACGCCCTGAACTCCGTCATCCACGGATTGTTCGACTTCTCGCTACTCACCGGGACTGTGATCCTGGTGGACCAGTCGCCCTATCTCGGTTCTTTCGCCGCGATCCTTGCTTACGTCGTGACCGGCATCGTCATCTTCACCCGACGCCACCGCATCGAGCCGGCAGCATCGCCGGTCAGCTGACCTTGCTCACGCCGCGAGCCAGCCTGATCTCGCTGTCGCTAACCTCGGTCGCATGTCCGACGAACACATCGACCTCGTGACGCTTGACAGCTTCCGTTTCGCCGACGGCGGAGGGTTCCCGGCGTCCTATCGAGCGTTTGTCCAACGCGCAGGTTGGGGACGGTCGTTCGGGCTCTGGCTCATCTATCCCCCTGTTCTACCGGGATACGCAGACGGGTGGCAGGGGCGGTCAGCTCACCTCACATCCCGGTTCCGCACCGCATACGAGGACGGTCAAGTCGAAGACTTCGACTGGATGATCGAACCCGACGGCACCTGGCCCCTCGCGAAGTCACTGGAAGTCTTCGGCTGGAGCGAGAACGGTGACGCCTTGCTCTGGGACACCGCCGCGCGCCATGCAGACGGCGAGTTCGCGGTCTGGGAATCACGATCTCTGAACTCGCTGCATCTGCTCGGCGCGAATCTCGACGAGGCGCTGCCACGCATCCGTGACCGCGCCATGGCACTCTTCGGACCAGACCTACGCGACTTCGAGTCGCTGCCTGCGGTGCGACTCTGACCAGCCTCTCGACCCGGTCATCCCGCGAGCGGGGACGGGATCTTCTTCGCCCGATATGAGCTGCCATCGCGCGCGAGAACCCACCGGCGCCAATGCCTGGCAGACAGCCGGAACGGCAAATGATCCTGGAGATGCGACGCTGCGGCCGACAAGCGGTCATCGCCGGGCAGATTGATCCACAGCGATAGGGATGACGCTGTCGTTCCGATCATGGCGCGCACCCCTGATAGGCCGAGTCGACGCCCATATCCGTCCACTGCGAATCTCCCGAAGTCGTCAGGACCGATTCCCTGGTAGGGGGCGTCGGTAGCCGGGTCGATGAGCAGCACCTCGGCACTCCACACCAGCGACGCGATCGGCTGCCCATATTGCGTCACGGCATCAGGACCGGCGTCGGCAAGGACTGCGAGGGTGGCGTCGACCGCATCTGCCCTCACTCCCCACTCGGTGTGCTTCTCCGCACGACTGCGGGCGCCGCCCAGGTGCTCAGATGCGTAAGCCGTCAGTCGTTCGGTGACATCCGCCGGCCCGCCAGACCACACTTCGAACGTCAATCTCGGCGTGGACATCGGACGCGCACACGCGGTGACGAACTCGTGGACCTTGGCCCAAGCCACGTCGGGTTTCTTCGTCCGCAGCGAATGCGCTCCCCCGGCGGCCGCAGGAAGACCGTCGTAGGTCACTACTTCGACCCCGGTCGTCATGAGTCGGGCTCGAGCGGCCAGTCGTCGGCGTCGCTTGCCGCGGCATAGCGCTTCGCGTAACTGTCGAACGCCGCCGATGCCTCTGTCTCGCCAGTCCATTGGTCCGAAACCGCTTGCCCGTCGATGGTCACTCCGGTGAGTCGTGCGGGGCCAGGGTCGATGGTGGTGCCGATGAGCGTGCAACGGGTCAAGCTGCTGGTGGCGGAGAACTCGGCGTCGACGAAGCTGCAGTCGACAAACGTCGTATCGGCGAACTCGGCACCGGAGAGATCCACGCTGTCGAAAACGCACCGTTCGAATCGCGTGTTCGGCAGGGAACGCAGCTTCCGGGCATCGGCACCCGTGAAGTCGCAATCCACGAGGTGTCTGCCGAGCGCCAGCCCCCGAACCGACGCATCGCGGAAGCTGCACCGCTCGAAGCCGCGATCGAAGTGCGGTTGCGCCGAGAGGGAGACCGCATCGAATCTGCAGTCCACGAGCTCGCACTCGAAGAACGACAGCCGTCCTTTCGCGTGCTGAAAATCGACCCGGGAGAGGCTGAGGAACCGGAACTGTATGCCCTCTCGTCCCACGGCGAGCCCACGCAAGTCGGTCCGCCCCTCGTCGGTGTCGGCCCAATCGCTCTCAAACCGATGCGGCCCTTTGACGATGCGCGATTGCTCCACCACCTGTGTCTGCAGGGCCGCGAGCGTTTCAGCGGTCCAGCGACGGCGCAGCGTTGCGGCTTCGGGATACTTCACCGGGCTCCTCACAGGTCGATGAATCCGGCAACGACGTCACGCACGACGCCATCCGGTCCAGGGGTTCCGTAGAAGTAGACCGAGCCATATCCCCACAGATACTCGGCGATGACATCCTCCAATTCACCGTGGACCGGCCACCCCTCCTCGTCCACCTGGAAGAGGAAATGATGGCCGTCTGCGCGCACCGCGTTGGCGTAGCTCGGTTCGTTCTGGATCAGGACCGGTTCAACGTCGATCCTCACCAGTGGGGTCGTGCCGTCGTCATCCGGCAACCTGCTGAGCCCGACGGACCGCAGCCCCGGCCACCCGAGATCACTCCGATTGCCGCGAGACGAGGGTTTGTGCACGAGTGCGCGCATCGCCATGCCCGGATACACGAGATCGTCATCGCCGATGTCGAAATTCTGGCGAAGCAGCACAGACACCTCGACACCGTCATTCCACGGCGCGCACCCGACAGGCAAAGTCAGCACGTAACGATGGGTCCGCATGAGGGGATGTGACTCGATTTCCAGTGGAGGAGCTCCACCCACACGCCCGCCGTCCGCGAGATCGGGCAGGGATGGCCCGAGGAACACCGACATGTTCAGATCCTATGAGACCGCGAGGAACGCGATCTTGCCCGACTCGACGTCCACGTCGACGGACTTGTCCTTGGCGGCGACACGTTCGATCATCTGCCGCACGGCCTCATGGATCGTCCGCCGCAGAAAGCCACGACAGTCCGACGCGGTCAGGATGTCGTCCGCGCCGATACGGATCTGCGCCGTCGCCGACCGTTTGGCGACCGAAACCCGCGGCGCGTAGAGGCCTGTCGGGCCGTCCGTCGACGAGACGTCTCCGCCGATGTGGAGGACATGTCGAAGTCGTAAGGAAACGAGAGCTCCCGCAATTCGATCTTGAGCCGGGTCAGCTCCTCGGCATATTCGAGTGCCACATCCGGACCGCCGTACACGGTTCGGAACGTGAGCCTGCCGCCGTTATCCGCGTCGCTCGTCACGCTCGCATCGTATCGATTCGGCCCGATCGAACGGGCCGATCCTGCGACATTCGGGGAGCGTGTCTCATCCCAAGCCAACCAAACGGCCCGGCCATCGCGTCTATTGTGTGACAGCGTCTTCACCGACCAAGGAGCCAGCGTGCGCCAGACCAGCGAGGCGGAATACAGCGAGTTCGCCAAAACCGTCTGGCCACAGCTGTACCGCACGGCGGTCATGATCATGGGAGACCGTCACCTCGCCGAAGATCTCGTGCAGTCAGCTCTGGTGAAGGCCTACATCGCCTGGCCGAAGCTCCGCGAAACCGACAAGGCGCACGCCTTCACCCGGCAGATCATGGTGAACGTTGCCCGTGACTGGTTCCGCAAACATTCGTGGACACACGAGAACACCACCAGCATGGCAACCGAAGAGGGTATGCCCGGAGACGACCACTCCTCCGCACTGGTCGATCAGATCACCTTGGCCGACATCCTGCAGACCCTGCCGCTAGGCCAACGATCCGTCGTCGCACTGCGATTCCTCGACGACTTGTCAGTCCAAGAGACCGCCGATCTCCTGAACGTCACCACCGGCACCGTCAAGAGCCAGACCTCAGCTGCCCTTGCGGCGCTTCGCTCACACGCCCACCTCGTTCCCGAAGGAAGCCTCCATGACTGATCAGTTGATCGACCAGATCCGCAGCCAGGCCGCCGCCGAACCAGTGCCCGATCTGGACCTGGCTGATGTGATCCGCCGGGGACGCCGAGTGCACCGCCGTCGCTCCGTCGCTCGGCGGACCATCGCGACGCTAGCAGTCGGCGCGCTCGCAGGCACCGCAATCGTCCTCGGAGCGAACCGGGACGACGCTGAGAAGCAATGGGAGGTCAGCACCAGCATCGCGGCCGGCGATGTCGACCTCGTCTCGGCCGCCTACCGCACTGGTGGAGCATTCTCACGCGGCGACACCCTGTGGTTCAGCGACCCCGACTATGCGGTCGATCTCGGCGTCACGATCCAACTCATGTACTACACAGCCGACGGCGTGGTCGCCGGTGTGACGAACGACGAGGCCGGCGACGTGAAGCGCGACTACGTCTACGTCGGAACCGACGGTTCGGCACGTCCGCTGAACCTTCCGGGCAAAGTCGTACCGGGAACGGATGCTCAGGCAGATCGCTTCGCCTACCTGACCAAGAAGGGCTCCGGCTACCTCATCCACGTCGTCGAGGCCTCCACCGGACGCGAGTTGGCGACTCGGCCATTCGATGCGCCCTACACCTGGGCCGGATGGGATGTCCCCCCGATCGGACTCACGGGTGACTTCGTGGTCCTCGGCGTCGACAAGTTCCAGCAAGTCGTCAACTGGCGAACCGGCGAGCGAGCAGCCGATGTGCCGGTCGGACAGCTCCCGACCACCGGTGGCGGACGGGCCCTCGGCGGCGAGCTTGGCGATGTGACGTACCGGCTGGGCGACTCGACCGCATTGCGATCCACGACCGATCTCGCGGCGATCGACGAGTCCGACGAATCTGCTGCGGAGCACCCCTGGGCCATCAATGAGCTCTCCCCCGACGGTCGCTTCGTGCTGACGACCAACACGACGATGGGTGTCGACGACTCGGGTCGTGTCACCGAGGTCTACAGCGGAGTCGGTGGCGAGGTGATCGACAATCCAGTCGTCCACGTGACGAATGTCGACACGGGTCGACGCATCACCCTGCCCGGTCACGCCCGAACCTATGGCTGGACGCCCGACGGACGCCTGATGCGCGTAGACGGCACCGAAGTCACGACGTGCGACGCCTCCTCGGGAACCTGCACCGCCCGCACCGTGCCTGATGGTCCGGGCACGATACGGATGGCCGGCCGATACCTGGGATCCTGACGGTCAGCATTCGACGACGTTGACCGCCAGTCCCCCACGCGATGTCTCCTTGTACTTGGTCGACATGTCCATCCCGGTCTCGCGCATCGTGTCGATGACCTGATCGAGGCTGACCTTGTGGATTCCGTCGCCGTGAAGCGACAGTTGCGCGGCATTGAGCGCCTTGACCGACGCGATGGCATTGCGCTCGATGCACGGAATCTGCACGAGCCCGCCGATCGGATCGCAGGTCAGTCCCAGGTTGTGCTCGATACCCATCTCTGCCGCGTTCTCCACCTGGGCCGGGGTGCCGCCCAGCACCTCACACAGTCCGGCGGCCGCCATCGAACAGGCCGAACCCACCTCCCCCTGACAGCCCATTTCGGCGCCCGAGATCGAGGCGTTGGTCTTGATGAGGATCCCGATCGCGGCCGCGGTCAGCATGAATCGGACGACGCCCTCATCGCTCGCCCCCGGCACGAACCGCGTGTAGTGGTGCAGGACCGACGGGATGATGCCTGCTGCCCCGTTGGTCGGCGCAGTGACGATCCTGCCGCCGGCCGCGTTCTCCTCATTGACCGCCAGCGCGAACAGATTGAGCCAATCGATCGTGTCGGGCGGGACGCCCGCCTGTTCCTTGCGGACCAAGGTCTGGTGCAGTGCAGGTGCTCGCCGCAGGACCTTCAAGCCACCAGGCAGCACACCTTCGTGGACGACGCCGGCTCTGACGCACTCCTGCATGACGTCCCAGATCTCCAACAGACCCGCGCGAACTTCGTCCTCAGTACGCCAGACGAGCTCATTTCGCATCATGACGTCGCTGATCGACAACCTTTGTGCCGCGCAGTGTCCGAGCAGCTCGGCGCTGGTACTGAACGGATATGGCACGTGAGTGTCGTCCTCGGCAAGCTGCGGTGCGTCGCCGACTGTCTCCTCGACCACGAAGCCGCCACCTACTGAGAAATAGGTCCGCTTGACGATCTGAGCGTCCCCCGCGCCCCGGGCCTCGATCGTCATCCCATTGGGGTGCTGCGGAAGAGATCTGAGGTGGTGGAGGATCAGATCCTCTTTCGGATCAAACCGGATGGTTCGCACGCCGGCGATCCGGATCAGACCGTCCGTACGGATCGCGTCGACCCGCGCCTCACCAGCAGCGATATCGACCGTCGCCGGGTCTTCACCTTCGAGTCCCAGCATCACCGCCTTCTCCGAGCCGTGCCCACGGCCCGTCGCGCCCAGGGATCCGTAGAGCTCGACCACAACCCGTTGCGTCCGGTCGATTTCGTCGTCGGTCAGGGCGCAGGCGAACATGCGAGCAGCTCGCATCGGACCCACGGTGTGCGAACTCGACGGCCCGATACCGATCGAGTAGAGGTCGAACACGCTGAGCGCCATCAGACCGCCGACTTTGTGCCGCGTCCTGAGGCGATGGCTTGTTTGTAGAGGCTGCCGGCGCGGTAGGAGGAACGGACCAGGGGTCCGGACATGACTCCGGCGAAGCCGATCTGTTCTGCTTCGGCTGCGAGTTCGACGAACTCTTCGGGCTTGACCCACCGGTCGACCGGGTGATGCAGCTTCGAGGGTCGCAGATACTGGGTGATCGTGATCAGATCACAACCCGCCGCATGCAAATCGGTCAGTGCCTGGGAGATCTCTTCACGAGTCTCACCCATACCCAAGATCAGGTTCGACTTGGTGACCAAACCGAAATCACGGGCCTGGGTGATGACATCCAACGACCGTTCATATGTGAACGCCGGACGGATCCGTTTGAAGATCCGGGGCACGGTCTCCACATTGTGCGCCAACACCTCAGGACGTGACTCGAACACCTGCGCCAACAACTCCGGCACACCGTTGAAGTCCGGAATCAGATTCTCCACACCCGTCTCCGGGTTGAACTCATGGATCTT